>JAEWUO010000018.1 GCA_023459335.1 Bacillota bacterium | reverse complement strand
CGTGAAGCTGACCGATACTAATAGGTCGAGGGCTTGATCAAAGTGAATTACGCTCTATGCAGTTTTCAAGGTGTTTGCACAAAACGCCAAAGCTTTCCGGTGGTTTAGCTGAAGGGTTCCACCTGTTCCCATTCCGAACACAGAAGTTAAGCCTTCATACGCCGATGGTACTTGACTGGCAACGGTCCGGGAGAGTAGGTAGCCGCCGGGATCCAACAAAACAAAGCCCCTGCAACAGCAGGGGCTTTGTTTTGTTCGCATTCTTGTGTTTACCTGCTCTTTCAAACCTTGCCGGCCAACGCGCGAAGGCGCTTGACTTGCAACATGACGAAGCGGCGCGCTGCCAGCGGCAGATACAGCGCCGCGGAGGGTGAGCACTGGCGCCGAAGGCATGAAACAATCCAGTGGATTGTTGAGAAGTGCGAATGGGCTGACATTCCTCGCAGCTTGGGCGAGGTAAGCAGGCAGCTACAAGATAGAAATTAACAAAAATCATTTTTGACGTAACAAACGTGACAATCGATCAATACAAGGCAATTAAGAATGCAACAGAAATGTAACAAACAAATTCTTATTAGAAAAATTCAATAAAAGCGTATGAAAAAAATAGAAAAATTACAGATAATATATTATTGATACAACGGGCATGTAACGCTTTATGGGTAGAATAGTAACATCAAACAGAACTCGGAGAACAAAACATGAAAAACACGCGGAACCATCGCAGATACATCTTGTATAGTATGTTGACGTTATTCGTAATCATCGCGATCAGCGCAGCGCTTGCGTGTCATGCCATGCAAAGAAGCATAATGTACACAAAACCATATTCAGGCATTCAGGCGCTTGAGGAAATAAAGGACGATGCGGTTCCGCTGGCTGCGGCAAAGCCGACCGCAGAAGAAACAAGCGAACTGAGTTCCGATCCTATCGCGACCCCGACAGAACCAACACCAACACCAACACCTGCAGCAGTGCCCGTCATTGTTCATGTTGCCGCGACGCAACAGACGAATCCGCCCGCTCCAGCAATCACACCCGCGCCATCCGAAGAAACGATCCCGGCGAACGAAGCGGAAACGCCGGCGGAAGAGGAAACAACGCCTGCGCCGGAACCGGCGGAAGCAACGCCGACAACCGATCCAGCGGAAGACGCGCCTGCACTTGCGTCCGCCAAGGCGCAAAAACCGGAGGACATTACCGACACTACCGCGATGGCCAAGTACCTCTTCGATGCGGCGACGGAATTCTGGGCGGTGGAGAAGGATTTCAGCGGCACGACCACGCGTCCCGTTTCGACGCGCGTTGCGGCGAGCATCGGAGCCGGAACCGCGGTGGACTGCCCGGGCGGCGATACGGTGCGTATCGACAAGAACGGAGACGCGCATGACTCCTATGCGATAGCCGACCACTTCCGCGAATATGTGGAAATGCCTGACCTGCAGAATTTCAAAATTTATCTCTCGGAAAAGGACTACACCGCAGACCCGTATGGCGCAAGGGAAGATGTGATCGGTTCGTATTATCAGTATGGTCCGGAACGCGCAACATATATGGCTGAGGAAGACGAAGCGGAAGAATAAACGGGTTCATTCGTCAGGCGAGAACAGATGCTTCAGGTAATTCAAATCGTGTTTTTCATAAACTCGACATTTGCCCGCAACAGACTGTTTACAGAAAATAATAGAATCTTCATTTTGAAATAAAAATCTGTTCACATATATGTTGTATGCTATGACCATAGTAGAAACAAGATGTATGAAAGAGAGCGTGAAAAGCATGTTAGACCGTCTGTACATCGTGGCGTACCTGTTCAAAATGAAATTTCGCCGCCCTGTTGCGAAAGCAAGCTGCTAAGCGGCGCTGAAGCATGACCGACATTCCTGCCCCGCCGGATTCTGTCCGGCGCGACGGCATGTGTTCTTGATTTCCCCCGGGGCGTCTCGGGGGATTTTTCTTTGCCGGATTTCAATCCGGGAAAGTGTTTCAGATCCGGCATCGGGCGTTTAAACGTAACATTACGCATTGATCAATATAACGGGTCTGATAAAATCGATTGAGTTTCTGAAAAAACGGTAGGTTCTTCGATCCGGTTATGTTAGAATGATCGGAACGGAGTAAGCGAATTATGAAAAAAAGCAATGCAGGACTGTTGAGCACACTCGCGTGCTACATTCTCTGGGGGCTGCTGCCTCTTTACTGGCATCAGCTCGAAAAACTGGATTCCGTATTTATCCTGTGCAACCGGATCGTCTGGTCGGCAGTGTTCACCGTGACGCTTCTGCTGGCAAAAAAGCAGTTCGGCGAAGTGAAGGCTGTCCTCCGGGACAAAAGAAAGATGCGCTTTATGATTCCCGCCGCGATTACAATCACGATCAACTGGGGCGTTTATATCTGGGCGATCAATGCGGGTCATATTCTGGATGCGAGCCTTGGGTATTATCTCAACCCGCTCGTCGTGTTCGCGTTCGGGATTGTGTTGTTTCATGAATCCTGCGGACCGTTGGAGTGGATCGCGCTCGGTCTTGCGATCGCCGGCGTGCTGATCGCGACGGTTGCATACGGCTCGTTTCCGTGGATCGCGATCGTGCTTGCGCTGACTTTCGGTCTTTATGGACTGCTTAAAAAACTTGCAGGCGTGGGCGGGGTAACCAGTATAGCGGTCGAAACGCTGTTGATCGGGCCCTTTGCGCTGGCGTTTCTGATCTTCGCCCCGAACAGCCACACGTCGCTTGCGAACCTGAATGCGCTGACGACGGTACTGCTGCTCTTGAGCGGCATTGTGACGGCGACGCCGCTGATCCTCTTTACGTACGGCGTCAACCGCCTGCCGCTGACTACCGTCGGGTTTTTACAGTATGTGAGCCCGACGCTGCAGTTGTTCATCGGCGTACTGGTGTTCCGCGAGGTGCTGACAAAAGACCGCATTGTCGCGTTCGCGTTTATCGGTGTTGCGCTGGTCCTGTACAGCGTCGGCATGGCGCGGCGTGCGAGACAGCTGCAGCCGGAGCAGTGACCCGTAAAATCGCTGCAGAAACGCTTTGGTCCGGCTGTATTCCATACTTTTGCCAAAGAGTTGCCCGCTTTGTGAAGCTCCCGTGGATTCGGGGGCTTTTTATTGCGGAACATACGGTTTTCTGCTATACTTCACATTTAGGGTATTATGCGGACGAATGCCTTTTATGCGTTTGCAGGCGGAAGAAAAGACGCCTGCGGCGCGCGAAACCATAAGGAAAAACGCAGTCGCCCACGGAATTGAATATCAAAGGAGTTTCCGCATGGGATTAGTGGATACACTGCTCGGCAATTCGAGCGCGAGCCGGCTGAAAAAGCTGCAGCCGTACGTAAGGAAAATAAACGAAATAGAACCGCAGATGCGTGCGATGACCGACGAACAGCTGCGCGCGCAGACGAAGCTCTTCCGCGAACGGCTGAAAAACGGAGAAACGCTCGACGATATGATGGTGGAAGCATTTGCGACCGTGCGCGAGGCGGCGATTCGCACCGTTGATATGCGGCACTTCGACGTGCAGATCTTCGGCGGTATGGTGCTGCATCAGGGGCGCATCGCCGAGATGAAGACCGGCGAAGGCAAGACGCTGGTTGCGACGCTGCCGGCCTATCTCAACGCGCTGAATGGCGGCGGCGTGCATGTGGTCACGGTCAACGATTACCTCGCCAAGCGCGACGCGCAGTGGATGGGCAAGATCTACCGTTTCCTCGGCATGAGTGTCGGCTGCGTGATCAACGGCATGGAACGGGCGGATAAACAGATTGCTTATAATTCGGACATCACCTACGGTACGAACAACGAGTTCGGTTTCGACTATCTGCGGGACAATATGGTGGTATTCCGCGAACACATGGTGCAGCGCGAGATGAGCTACGCCATTATCGACGAGGTGGACTCCATCCTGATCGACGAAGCGCGCACGCCGCTGATCATCAGCGGCGAAGGAGAAGAATCCAGCGAGATGTATATCGAAGCCAACCGCTTCGTGCGCGGACTTGCGCGCGGTTCCGACCTGACCCAGCAGTCCAGCTCCGACCGGATTCTCGGCGAAGAAATCCCGGAAGACGGGGACTATCAGTGCGATATTAAAAAGCGCACCGTGCAGCTGACCGCGGAGGGCATCCGCAAAGCCGAGGCGCGCTTCAATGTGGAAAACCTCGGCGATGCGGCGAATATGGAGATCAACCACCATATCGTGCAGGCGCTCAGAGCCAACGCGCTCTTCACGCTGGATAAGGACTACGTCGTGCAGAACGGCGAAGTGCTCATCGTGGACGAGTTCACGGGCCGTCTCATGATCGGCCGCCGCTACAGCGAGGGCCTGCATCAGGCGCTGGAGGCGAAGGAAGGCGTGAAGGTGGAAAAAGAGAACCAGACGCTGGCGACCATCACGCTCCAGAATTACTTCCGCATGTATCAGAAACTCTCCGGTATGACGGGTACCGCCAAGACCGAAGAAAGCGAATTCATGAGCATCTACGACCTCGACGTCGTGGAGATTCCGACCAATAAAACCCTGCACCGCACCGATCTGGACGACGCGATTTTTCCGACGGAAAAAGGCAAATTCGACGCGATCGTACAGGGGATCAAACAGATCCACGCCACCGGCCAGCCTGTGCTTGTCGGCACCATCAGTGTCGAGAGAAGCGAGTATTTAAGCGGCAAGCTCGCGCGCATCGGCATTGAGCACGAAGTGCTCAACGCAAAGCAGCACGCCAAAGAGGCGGAAATCGTCGCGCAGGCGGGCAAAAAAGGCCAGGTCACGATCGCGACCAACATGGCCGGCCGCGGCACGGACATCCTGCTCGGCGGCAACCCGGACTTCCTCGCCCGGCGCGATATGCGCCTGGAAGGCATGGAGGACTGGCTCATCGAGGAGGCGGTCGGCCACGCGGAGACGGACGACGCGGAAGTGCTGTCCGCGCGCAGTCGCTATAAGGAACTCTACGACGCGCACAAAGCCGTCACCAGCAAGGAACACGACGAGGTGGAAGCGCTCGGCGGTCTCTTCATCCTTGGCACCGAGCGGCACGAAAGCCGACGTATCGACAACCAGCTGCGCGGCCGTTCCGGCCGCCAGGGGGACCGCGGCTCCACGCAGTTTTATGTTTCGTTTGAGGATGAGCTCATGCGCCGGTTCGGCGGCGAGCGCGTGACCAATATGCTCAACCGGTTTACGTCTTCGGAGGAGCAGGGCGAGATCCGGCTTGAAATGCGGATGCTGACGAAGCAGATCGAAGCGGCGCAGAAGCGCGTCGAGGCGATGAACTTTGAAACGCGCAAAAACGTGCTGCGCTTCGACGACGTCATGAATAAGCAGCGCGAAATCATCTACGGGCAGCGCCGCCGCGTGCTCATGGGCGAAGACCTCTCCGAGAGTATCAGGACGATGATCTACGGCACCATCGAGAGCATCGCACAGCAGAAATGCAACCCGCACGCGCCGCGGGAGAGCTGGGACCTCACCGCGCTCTCGCAGGAGATTTGCAAGCTCACGCTTCAGCCGGTCAAACCGCTCTTTACGCCGGAGGAATGTACAAAGCTTTCCTACGAGCAAATACAGCAGAAACTCTACGACTTTGCGGACGTCGCCTACGCGCAGACCGAGACGCGCCTCAAGCAGGCGGAAATCGACATGCGTGAAAACGAGCGGGTTCTGCTCCTGCGCACCGTCGACGAGCACTGGATGGAGCACATCGACGCCATGGATCAGCTCAAGCAGGGCATCGGGCTGCGTTCCTACGGGCAGAAAGACCCCGTTTACGCGTACACGAGCGAAGGGTTTGAGATGTTCGACGCGATGGTGGAGGAGATTCGCGAGCAGACCGTCCGCCGCCTGTACATGATGCAGGTCACCGGCGGTCCGCTGCACCGCGTACAGCTCGCCAAGCCCATTGAACCCAAGAGCGACGGAGCTGCCGCCACCTTTTCCCGCGGGGAAAAGAAGGTCGGCAGAAACGATCCCTGCCCCTGCGGCAGCGGTAAAAAATATAAAAACTGCTGCGGTAAAAACGGCTGACTCGACACGGCGCATTTCGCCCCGTTTTCGGGCGGGTAGCGCGAACAGGACCGCACTGGGAGAAAAAATAAACGCAGTACGATCGAGAGGAGCCAGTAAAACGATATGATCCCGTTGGATGAATATAAAATGAAGCTGGGCGAGTTCGAGGAGCGGCTGGACGAATGCCGCACCGCGCTTAACCCGGAGAACCTGCAGGCGGAGCTTCGCTCGCTGGACGAGCAGATGGCCGCGCCGGACTTTTGGAATGACGTGGACGCCGCCAACAAGCTCAGCCAGCGCGCGCGCCAGCTGCAGAACAAACTGGAGCGCTATAAAAAACTAAAAACGCGCTATGAAGACCTCGGCGCGCTCATCGAAATGGCGGAAGAGGAAGAGGACGACAGCCTCGTGCCAGAAATCAAGGATGAGGCAGTTTCTCTGGAGCAGGCGCTTTCCGCGATGCGGCTGGAGCAGATGCTCAAGGGCCAGTACGACAACTCCAACGCCGTGCTCTCGCTGCACGCGGGAGCGGGCGGCACAGAGGCGCAGGACTGGACGGAAATGCTCTACCGCATGTATACGCGCTACTGCGAGAGCAGGGGCTGGGCCGTGCGCGAGCTGGATGTGCTGGACGGCGAGGACGCGGGCATCAAATCCGTCACCTTCGAAGTGGACGGAGAGAACGCCTACGGCTACCTCAAGGCGGAAAAGGGCGTGCACCGGCTGGTGCGCATCTCGCCTTTCGACAGCAGTGGGCGAAGGCACACGTCGTTTTCCTCGCTGGACGTGACGCCCATCTTCGACGACGACACGGGGAACGTCAAGATCGATCCCGATGATCTGCGCATCGATACCTATCGCTCCAGCGGCGCGGGCGGCCAGCACGTCAACAAGACAAGTTCCGCCATCCGCATTACGCACCTGCCGACGGGCATCGTCGTGCAGTGCCAGAACGAGCGCAGCCAGCTGCAAAACAAGGAAACGGCGATGCGCATGCTGCGCGGCAAGCTCCTGGAGGTGCAGGAACGCGAGCGCGAGGAACAGATGTCCCAGATCAAAGGCGAGATGAAGAAGATCGAGTGGGGCAGCCAGATCCGCAGCTATGTCTTCCAGCCGTACACGCTGGTCAAGGACCACCGCACAGGCGCGGAGAACGGCAATATACAGGCTGTGATGGACGGCGAACTCGACCCGTTCATCCACGCGTATCTCGTGCAATCCTGAACCTTATCACAAGCGTGAGTTCTTTTTGCTGCTTTTTCTTTTAAGAAAAAGCAGAAGAAGTCTTTATGAAATTCGATTATGAGCTCGTCGGCAAGATCGGCTCCATGGCGCTGATCCGCAAGGCCGACAACGACATCGATTATAACATCTTCTCCCGTCTCGGCGCGGAGCTTCGGCCCGGCATGATCTGGGTCAGCAGCGGCGCGACCGAAATCGGCCGCCTCGACTACATCCGCCGCAGCGGCAAAGAGCTCACGGGCGACATCGAGGAAATCAAGGCGGACTACGCGTCGCAGGGGCAGACTATCCTGATGATGGAGTACCGCCGCTACATCCCGGACCGCTACAGCGTACGCCAGCTGCTCGTGGAGCACACGCACTTTAACGACGAGGAGAAACGCAAGCACATCCGCTCGTTTCTCCTGCGCGCGGCAAAGCAGAACGCGATTCCGATCGTAAACTACAACGACCCCGTGAGCATCGAGGAGATTCGCAAGATGGAGCTCGCGACGCTGCGCAAAAACGGCGAGAACGTCGTGGAGTGCATCGACAACGACGAGACGGCGTCGGTCATCTGCTCGCTCGTGCATGCGAAGTATCTCGTGATCCTCACCAGCGCGGACGGCATCTATCGCGACGCGAACGATCCGAATACGCTCGTTCCCGCCGTGGAGGGGAAGGACGCGGACGAAGTGATCCAAAAGATCGACGAACTCACCGGCAGCTGCGTCGGCGCGAGCAGGGTTGGCTCCAACGGCGCGCGGGCGAAGCTGGACTTCATCAAGCAGCCCATCCGCGAGGGGACCACGGTCTATATCGCGGGCGCGCAGCAGCGCATCCAGGATCTCCTGGACGGTACGGGCCGGTGCACCGTATTCCGCATCCGATAGAAGACACCGAAAAACAATAAAAATTTATTGACAAACGATAAATTTAGCGATAGACTGTCGTCAGAAATAACGGCGGTCTATTTTTTTCCGCCGAAATCTGAATACGAAGCCGTTCGTTAAAAAGGAGTATGTCAATGAAATCAAACAACCGGTTCCTCTATGTCTTCGTGCAGGCGTGCATCGTACTCGGCATGCTCGCGGGCATCGCGCTGATCGTCGACATCTATGTGTTTGAAATGCCGATTGTCACCGACTTCTTTGTCCGGGAAGGAAAGCCGGAAATTTATGCGGTGCTCTCCGGCGTAATCGCGTCGCTGTGCGTCGCCGGCGGAGAGTATATCGCCTATACGCTCTTTTGCATGATGTGCACGCTGGAGAAAGATCCGTTCGTACAGAAAAACGCGGACGCGCTCCGGCGCATGGGCGTTGTAGCGCTCGTCATCGCGCTGCTGGGATTGAGCACCATGCTGCTGCATCCCGTGCCGCTTGCGGTGATCGCGGCGCTTCCGGTCGCCATGTGCGGGTTGTTTTCACTGGTGCTCAGCCGCGTGTTTGCCCAGGCGGTCGCGTACAAGCAGGAAAACGACCTCACGGTCTAGCGGGGTGGCGGTATGATACAGGTCAATCTGGACGTGATGATGGCAAAGCGCAAGATCAGCTTAAACGAGCTGGCAAAGCGCATGGATCTCTCTCTGGCGAACCTCTCGATCCTCAAGAACAACAAATGCAGGGCGATCCGGTTTTCGACGCTCAGCAACCTCTGCGAAATTCTCGACTGCGAGGCGGGGGACATCCTCGTCTATGTGAAAGGAGACGAACCGAATGGAACAGAATCCGACGCAGAATAACGCCCAGCCCACGGAGAAACAAGCCGCGCCGAAGAAAGCGCAGCTCTGGCTTCTCGGCGGTGCGATACTGATCGGCGTCGCCTGCGAACTCTGGATGGAAAAGGATGAATTCTTCCTCTACTCTGTTTTCTGGCTCGCGGCGCTCGCAGTATTCGCTGCGTTTAACTGGAAGCGCGTGATTTCCAATAAGACCGTACTGGGGCTCATCGTGCCGACCCTTGTGCTCTGCGGTATCCTGATGTTCGATTATATGAACAAGGAACTGCTGGGCTTCACGATGCTCGCTATCCCCGCGCTTCTGATCACCATCGGCGTATTTGCGACGCAGGAGATCTCCTTCCGGCGCGAAGGAAAGGCCGTGCTCGGCGTGCTCCGCGCGGTGTTCGTCAAAGCGTTTTCCGCCATCGGCGCATTCTTCCGCGCGATTGCGGGCGTGTTCCGCGCAAAGGAGCATTCCGGCGCGAAGTATGGCTGGCTGGGCTTTGCCGTCGGGCTTCCGCTGATGATCGTCGTGCTCGCGCTGCTGGCCAGCGCGGACGCGGGCACCGCAAAGCTGCTCGGAGGATTGTTTGACACGATCAACGTCTGGCAGTGGATCTGGCGCGGCGTCGTCGTGTTTGCGGCCAGCATGCTCTTCTATTCGCTGTTTTACAATCTCACCTGGGGAAAGGCGGACGCGGATCTTGCGCCGGTCAGGCAGAACTGGAAGCCAGCCGGCCCCGCCGTGGTCATCTGCATGCTGCTGGTGGCGTACGCGCTGTTTACCTATGTGCAGTTTACTTATCTCTTCGGCGGCGTGCTGCCGGTGGAACTGACCTACAGCGAATACGCGAGGGAAGGCTTCGGACAGTTTCTCGCGGTGACCATGATCAACTTCGCCGTGCTCGGCGTGAGCCTGAGTAAGAGCGAGCCGGTGAAGGCGATCAAAGCGCTGCAGACCCTGCTGATCGCCGCGAGCCTGATCGTGCTCGCCTCCGCCGCGTGGCGCATGCTTCTTTATGTCGGGGCGTACGGGCTGACCATCCGCCGCGTGCTGCCGCTCTGGCTGATGGCGTATTTCGTGTTTCTGTCGGTCGTTGGCGTCGTTCGCGTTTATCGTGAAAAGACGCCGTTTCTGCGGATCGGCGCGTTCGCTCTCGCGTACTGGTACGCCGCGTTTATCTGCGTCGAGTGGAACACGCTCATGCATACGTTTAACTTGACCCATGGATTCGGGGGATAAAAAAAGGATTTCTTTCTAGAAATCCTGCATCAAAAGTTCTTTTTCTGCTTTTCTTTTAAGAAAAGCAGTTTTTGTTTATTTCCAGAGCTTTTGCGTATGCTTCTTTTTTCGGAATCCCGCAGGCCTGCGCCGCTTCGGCGGCGGCGTCGCGTACGGAGACGCCGGAGGAAAGAAGCGTTTTTAGTAACGATTCCAAATCGGGCGTATCGCCCGCCTGCGGTTCGGCGCGGCATAACACCGCGAGCACGCATTCCCCGCGCGGGGCGGCCTCCGCATAGCGCGCGGCGAGCTCGCCCAGCGTTCCGCGCACGGCTTCCTCGTGCAGCTTGGTCAGCTCCCGAAGGAGCGCGGCGTCGAGGGTCCCCAGCGCGGCGGAAAGTACGGCGAGCGTCGCGCCGACGCGGTTCGGGCTTTCGTAAAATACAGCGAGATGATCGAGGCGTTTCAGCCGTTCGATCATCCGTTTCTGTTCTTTCTTTTCGCGCGGGAAGAAACCGAAAAACGTGAACGGCATGGCGGGCAGACCGCTCATAACCGCCGCCATGAGAACTGCGGACGCGCCGGGGAGCACGCTGTAGGGAAGTTTGTTTGCGATGCAGGCCTGAATCAGCGCCTCGCCGGGGTCGGAGACGCCGGGCATACCCGCGTCGGAAACGTAGACCACCGTTTCGCCCGCTTTCAGCCGCGCGACGACTTCCTCGGCGCGCTGGCGTTCGTTCTCGCGATAGCAGGAGATCAGAGGCTTTTTGACCCCGATGTGGTTGAGCAGCGTCAGCGTCCGCCGCGTGTCCTCGCAATAGACCGCGTCGCAGGAAGCGATCGCCTCGCGTACGCGCGGGGTGAGGTCGCCGAGGTTTCCGATCGGTGTTGCGCATAAAAGAAGCATAGGCGTCATTTCACAGTCCGCAGGTTTTCGCCGGTGAGCTGGAGAACCTGCGTGGCGTTTTTGTCGCAGAGGCGGCTCATGAAACGCTCGTCGTAACGCTGCTGCAGCAGCGCCAGCGTCAGATTGGAACTGAACACGGTGGCAAGGCCGGCGAGCGTCCGCTCGTTGGTGACCGCAAAGAGCCACTCGATCGATACGTTGGAAATCAACGGTTCGCTGCCCAGATCGTCCAGCACCAGAAGCGGCACCTTCTGGAAACGGAGCGCGCGGTCGGTTTTTTCGCGGATGTCCTTCAGCACGGCCTGCACGAAAGCATATGCGGTAACACGTTCCGCGTCCACGCCGCGGGAGAGCGCTTCGTAGGCGATGGCGTTGCCGAGGTACGATTTTCCGAGTCCGGGCATGCCTAAAAGCAGGATGTTCGGTTTTTCCGGCGAGGGCAGCGCTTTTGCGTACGCCTCGCAGATCAGCCGGGCGTTGACCGTCCGCCGCTTTTGCTCGGAGGAGGGGTAGACGTCCGCGGAAAAGTTCGCGAAGGTTTCCCGCGCGTTGACCCCGTCCGCGCCGCGCAGCGATTCGCGGTGTAATAGACGGCAGGAGCAGGGCGCGTTATTCGCCCCGATATAACCGGTGTCGCCGCATTTTGCGCAGCGCACGTGCAGCGCGAGCGCGTCCTCCGGCATGTTCAGCGAAGCGAGGATCGCTTTTTCTTCGTCGAAGATCGCGGCCAGCCGCTGCTTGCTTTCTTCGGCGGTGATCCTGCGTGCGCCGAGGTCGATGAAAAGCCGCGCGCGTTCTTCGTCCAGCTCCCGTAAGCGCGGCGCGCGCGCGTAAGCGTCGCGGATGCGCGTTTCGCGCGCCTCGCGTTCCTCCGCGCGGATGCGGGCGTACAGATTATCGAGCCGGTCGTTGATCATGCGTCGTCCTGACTTGTCATGAAAATTATTCGAGATCCCGGTCCAGATCGACGAGCAGGTGTTCGAGCTGCTCGTCGGTCAGGTCGTGCTGCGGATACTGCTGCTTCTGCGGTTTCGCCTTCCGGCTCTGCGCGTGCGATTCTATCTGCGCGCGCGCGGCTTCGATCGTAACGATCCCCGCGTCGTGCCAGTCGTTCCAGAGCTTTTTCATCATGCCGAAGGGCTCGTTCGCCCCGCGGCACTGCTCCGCGCCGAAGAGCAGGAGCTCCCGCGGCATGGCGTAATCCTTCAGGTACATGCTGATCTGCGCGCGCTGCGTGCGTGTCGCGGGCTCGAGCTTGCCCGCGCGCTCGAAAACGAGCCGCGCAAAGGCCTGCTCCTCCGCCGTGCTCGCGTCCGCGCGTTCGATCTTCGGCTTGCTCGTCTGCCCCTCCCTGCGGAGGCCTTCGAGCAGCTCGTCGAGGTAGACGAAGTTCGGCGTGCCGGCAACGGCGAGCCTTGGCAGCGCGGCGAGGATCGCTTCTGGCGAAAAACCCCACTCCGAAACCCATTTTTCATAAAGTGCGGTCTCCGCTTTGGTGGGTTTGCGGAGCTTGTTCCACTGCCGCAGGATCCCGCTCGCACCGTGTTTTTTCAGATCATATTTCGCGATATACGCGCGCGCGGCGTCGCGGGTGAGCACGCCGGATTCCGACCAGGAGCGCGCGACCGCGTCGATATAGCTCACCGGAACGCGGCGGCCCTTTTGATCCATGCAGTGAGGAACGAGTTCCAGCACGGCTTCTTCGTCCAGCCCGTATACCTCGATCCAGTCGTAAACATGCTTGAGTTCGCGAAAATCGAACTGCCGCGGCGCGGTCAGCGAATTGATCGCGGAGACGAGATTCGCGTATTTCCCCGGTACCACGCCGCCCGCTTCCGAGGGTTCGATGCCGAGATATTCGACGATCAGCGGTTCCTCGCCGCGGATGCGCACGAGCCCCTGCCGCTGCCAGTAGACAAATGCCTCCGTGACCGCCTGCTCGGAGAGCCCCAGCGCGTCGGACACCGTCGTCTCCGCACCCGCGCCCGCATAACAGAGCATGAGGCCGTAAAGATACACCCGGATGCAAAGTTCGTTTGCATACGGCAGATAATCCAGGATAAACCGGTTGTCGACGGGGGTCATATTGCTCCGCGCCGTTTCGAGGGAAAAGCGTACGATCATATATCGCGTCTTTCTGGTAATATCGAATGATTCTCTCAGGAGAATCGCGCGAAAAACGGAATAATGTGCTGGAGGAACCAGCGGTAACCCAGATCGACCGCGGGCAGGTAACCCAGCCCCATGAGCACGCCGACGAGCGCCCAGATCAGGAAAAGGTCGATCAGCAGGATCAGTGCTTTGATGAACGCGCCGCCCTTTTGTGTTTTGGGCTGGTTTCGCTTTTTCTTGCTGACGAAGAGCGCCCTGCGCGGCCGGCGGAAGGAACGCTCCCGTTCCAGCGGCGGCAGTTCGACCGAGGGTTCTCCCTCTGCGGAAAAAGCGCCGCGTGCGGAGAAAAACTCCGGTTCGATCTCTCCTTCGCCTGGCAGCGTACATTCCTCGCCGCAGAGAATTCGCTGGAGCGTAATCTCGCGCTCGGCGAGCTCGCGGATGCGAACGGGGATGTCGAAGTCCTCCATATCGGTCAGGATCTCCTGATAAAGCGTTAAAAACGTCTGTTTCACCGCGCTTTTTGCGAGGTCGGCCTTGCCCAGCGTTTTCAGCGCGGTGGCATATATCCCGCGGCCATACTCCTCATAGACCGCGAGAAAGGCTTCGCGGTCGCCGAAATGAATACGGTTTTGCAGGTCGTTTGTGATCATGGCGTCGTTCCTTTACTGGCCGGCGGAAGGAGTATGCCGCTTCAAACGTATTTATTATCATATCATGACAGGCGAAAAAAGAAAACACAACCGCCGATGAAATCGGCGATTCCCCTGCGGATATGCTATACTTTCGCTATGGAACGTCTGGACGATCTGCAGCATCGCGGGTTGATGCTCTATCAGGACACGGATTACGCTTGCTTTAATGCCGACGCGCTGTTGCTCTGCGGCTTTTTGCGCCTGACAAAAAAAGACCGCGTCGTGGAGCTCGGCTCCGGCACGGGCGTGATATGCGTGCTCGGCGCGGACAACACCGGCGCGCGATTCTGCGGCGTGGAGCGGCAGGAGCGGCTTGTTGAGCTTGCGAACAAGAGCGCGGCGCTGAACCGCCAGGAAATTCGCTTTGTCTGCGAGGACGTTTTCAAAGCACCGGAATTGCTTGGGCACGGCGCGTTCACGGCCGCCGTGACGAACCCGCCGTATTTTACAAACGGGGAACAAAGTGAGAATCCGTCCCGATCCGCCGCGCGGCACGACGCGGGAGATACGCTGAACCTATTTTTGAAATCGGCGTTTCTGTTGTTAAAAAACGGCGGGAAGCTTTTTTTGATCTATCCGGCGGACGCGCTTGCGCCGCTGCTTTCCGCACTGCGCGCCGAACGGTTTGAGCCGAAACGGATGAAGTTTGTATACGCGAAAAACGGCGAAAACGCGCTGCGGGTACTGGTCGAGGCGAAAAAACTCGGCAGACCCGGATTGATCGTCGAACCGCCCGTTTATCTGAAGGAGGCCTGAATAACCGGGATACCGCGGCGGCGCGGATCCGCGCTGTATTGAACAAGAATCGTATAACCCGCAGCGAAGAGGAATCATCGAAAGGAAGAAAACACATGCAAAGGGCGGACCACGACCTCGCGTTTCTGTTCCGGTTTGAAAATATCGCCTGGTATGAAGACGGAAAGGTTCGAATCCTCGACCGGCGAATCTATCCCGCTCGGGAGGAATTCGTCGTCTGCTCAACCTATGGGGAGGTCGCAAAGGCCATCGCCGATATGGTGACGCAGAGCTACGGGCCGTTTCATGCGGCGGCGATGGGCATGGCGCTCGCGGCGCACGAGTGCCGCGACCTGCCGGCCGACGGACAGAAGGCGTTCCTGCGGGCCGCGGCGGACAGAATCGCCAATGCGCGCCCGACCACGGCGCGGAAGATGCGCACCTGGACGGACGACTGCGAACGGGACGCTTTTGCCGCGCTCGACGCGGGCGAAAGCGCAGGGGATGCGATTTTGCGTGGTGCGCTCGATAAGTTTTCCCGCCGATATGACCGTATCGACCGGGAAGCGCGTTACTTTCTTGCGAAAATCCCCCCGAATCCGACTATCATGACGCAGTGCTACGGGGATGCGGACGTCGGTATGCTTCTGCGCGCGCTGAAAGAGCGCGGGGACGAAGCGAAGTTTTATACGCCGGAGACGCGCCCGTATCTGCAGGGCGCGCGTCTTACCGCGAGCGTGATCTGTGACATGGGGTTTGACGTCACGCTGATCACCGACAACATGCCCGGCTATGTGCTGGGGCACAAAAATGTGGATCTCTTCACCACCTCGGCGGATGTGATCACGCTCGACGGGTATGTGGTGAACAAGATCGGAACGTTTCAGATCGCGCTCTGCGCGAACTATTACGGCGTGCCGTACTATGTCGCGGGGTTTCCGGACCGCACGCATCCGGATATCGCTTCCGTGCGCATCGAGGAGCGGGACGGGGAGGAGGTGCGCCATGCGATGGGCGCGCTCACCTGCAAACCGGGCGTCAGGGGATATTATCCCGCGTTTGACATCACGCCGCCGGAACTCGTAACGGGTGTTGCGACGGATATCGGCGTATTGAAACCGACAGAACTGAAGGACTATCAGCCGGCGCGGTAACGGGCGGACCGATCAAAAACAGCGGGGATCTCCCGCTGTTTTATTCTTGCCGGACGCTTTAGTTTGAATACCGGACCTTGATATCGCGCGTGCTCGGCATCATCATAATCCACGTCGTGCCCGGCTCAAGGCGCAGGGGCGAGCCGTCGTAGAGTTTATATTCCGTCGGTTCGCCGCTGGACGGTCTGCTCCAGCTGCCGGAGATCGCGCGGCCGTTGACGAAGTACATGCAGTCTCCGTCGCCGACTACCGATATGCTGCGGTAATTGGAATCGTAGGAAGAGACGCGGACGAACTGCACGATGAGGTTCTGGACGGCGATCGATTCGTTTTCATAACCGAGCACGCCGTCCGTCGGCGTGAGGGATTTGCTCTCGCCAAGTACGTTTTTGGAGTTTTTATCGCTGCGCAACAGCAGGTTTCGCGCCGGATCGTAGGTAAACAGCACGCGTTCGGGATCCGAACTGGTAAACGGGACGCCTACGCTGACAATCGGCTTGCCTTTTTCGTATGTAACACCGTGTTCAAACGTGAACCGGCTGGCGTTTGAAACGACGCTGAAATTATACTTCGCTTCGGCGTACGAACGCAGTTTAAAGAAAAGCGTATGTTCCTCAATGGCGGTGATCGTCTTATCACGGTAAAAATAATCCGCCGCATCGTTCCCGTTTTCCACGCGGAATCGCACGCCGCTCTCTGAAAGCACTGGGTAATTCGCGCCCGCGAGCTCCGGTTCGCCCAGGGATACATAGAGCCCGCCCCATTCGAGCGCGGTGTCGGCCAGATAGGCGCGCGAGGTACACACGGGTCCGACGCGTTCCGGCAGCACGTCCGAAAACACCGCGAGGTAACGCGTGCCGTGGTCGGTGCGGTCGAGCGGGAATTCGTAGACGATGTCCGCGAGCATCAACGCGGTCTGCGGGCGCGCCTGCGCCGCGTTGTCCACCACCACGAGAACGGGGCGGTAGACCGATCCCTCCGGCAGCGGCCGTCCCGTCGTCGTGGAAACGTCTTCGTTTTCGGGAACCGCCTCTTCTTCGGAGGCTTCCGGCGTCGCCGCCGTGTCGGCGGACGGCGTTCCCTCCGGTTGCGGTTCCGCTGGCACGGTGGCCTGCGCGGCGGAGTCGGTAACGACCACAACTGCGGTGTTGTCATATGCGTCGTCCTGCCCGGCGGAGCTGTCCATCAGTGTATCCACGACGGAACAGCCGGAGAAAAACAGCAGAAAAACCGCCGCAAACAGGGAAAAAATTCGCCTGCGCAGAAAGGCGCCGATTCGGTTTTGCGCGCTGCTAATCAATCGTCGCCCGGTTATCCGACGGGTGTACGGCGATCCAGGTATTGCCCGGTTCGAGTATGACGAGGGAACCGTCGTCCAGGAAATAGGAGGTGTAATCGTCCTCGCTCGGCCGCGACCAGGTGCCGGTCACGTGCTGGCCGTTGATGAAATAATCGCAATCGCCGGTTCCGATGAGCTCGCAGGTGCGGCGGTGCTTGGCATCGCCCTTGACCGAGCCGTAATCGACATACTGTATGATGAGATTCTGTACGTTCATCTGCACGGGGTCGAAAGTAGTCCCGTCGGCGGAGAGCGTGCGCGTTATGAATGGTTCGCCGTTTTCGCTGCGGTTGAGGCGGTTGGCCGCCGAATCGTAGGTAAACTGAATCCATTGCGGATTGGTTTTGTTATCAAACGGCAGGGAAACAGTGGTAAACGCTTCTCCGTTTTCGTAGGACACGTTCTCCATAAAGTTGAACCGCTGGCAAACCTTGGATTCATAATCCTTGAAATATCGATTCACCAGCGCTGCGACGCGGTAGTACAGCGAATGCACATCCGCTCGTCCCGTTTCCGGCGCGCGGAACTTGTAGCCGTTTTTTGCTTCAAAATCGCCATATCCGCCTTTCTTCAGGCTGAAAGTCGCGCTGTAGCCAGGGAAATCGCCGCTCGGCAGATAGAGAGAGATGAGTTTTCTTGGTATGCGGCGGTACGGGGAGTCGAGCAGCACATACCCTTCGTGCAGGTACATGCAGTCCCACTCGTGCGCCAGATCGATGAAATAGTAACGTGTGGAACGCAGAGGACCGGCATAGAGCGGATAGGTGTCGTTGAACACGACCTGAAACCGCGTGATGGCTGACTCGACGAGAAACTCGTAAATAATGTCCGCTTCCATCAGCGAGGTCTGGGGTTTTGCGCCGTCCGCGTTGTCGATGGACATGATGAACACTTTGCTCGGTGTTCCTTCGGGGATCACGCGGCCGGACGTCTGGGAGCGGTTTTGCGGCTCCGGCGTGGGCGTTGGCGTCGGGATCGGCGTCGCGGTGGGCGTCGGCGAGGGGGCCGCGGTCACGACGGGCGTCGCTTCGACAGGTGTTGGCGTCGCGGCCGCAGGTGCGGGCGTGGGAAGGATCGAGCAGCCGCACAGGAAAACCGCAAGGGTAATCGTCACCGCAGCGGTGAACAGACGAGCCGCGCGGGAAATACCGCCTTGTTGATTCAAAGACATAGCTTTGCGTCCTTTCAGGAGTAGATTTGCATTCCGCTTCTATTCAGCCGCGTTTGCGTTTCGCCGCGGCGATGGATACGATGAGGATGATGATGAGCACCAGCCCGCCGGCGATAAAGTAAGCCGCGGTCGGGATGGCCGTCTGTGCGGCATTTGATTGCTGCTGCTCCAGCGTGGAAATCTCTGCAGGCACCGCCGTCTGCGTCGGCATGGGCGTCAGGGTGGGCGTCGGCACGGGCGTCGGGGTGGGCGCCGGCGTTTCCGGGACCCACGGTGTTACCGCGGCTTCGGGAAGCGGTGCACCGCCGATCGTGATGCCGCCGTTTTCGATCGTAACATATGCGGCGGTCTGGTTATAATCCGCGTCGACGCGCGTGACGATGCCGTTGGTGATCGTAACAGCGCTGCCCGCGTCCGTCAGCGCGCGGAAGCGCAGGATCAACAGCCTGCCAGCGTCGCCGATGCCGAGCGCGCTGGCGCATGCGATGCGCACGCGTCCCGGTTCGTCGAGGTTCGCGACCGTATATTCGGCATGAAAGAGGTCTCCGGGTGTCATGGAGACGACCTGAAGCGCCGCGGCGTCGTAGTTGAGATCGAATTGCACGGAATCCACACCCGCGCAGTTTTCGAGCGTGACGGTCAGGTCGGTTTCCTGACCGGCCGTCCCTTCAGCCGTTTCAACGCGAATGAAAACGCTTCCCTCTTCGGCGCGCGCCTGCGCCGGTATGAGAAGCATGACGGCAAGAAGCAGCACCGGAAGAAAAAGAAGCGTTCGTTTCATTCGTTGCATCCCTTCGGGAAAAACTGTAATATATATGGTACAGCAATTTCGGGGGGAAGTCAATTTCGCGCACCCCGGCGAACGCTTGAAAAACCGCGGAAACAGGACTTTTTCCGCATCTAAAATAAGGCGTTTTTGGAAACAATCCGGATTGCGCCGCAGGAAAGGCTGGTAAGGCCAATTGGAAAATATCGGTTATTATAACGGTACGTTCGCCCCCATCGAGCAGCTCATGATTCCGGCCTGCGACCGCGGGGTCTATTTCGGCGACGGGGTATACGAAGCACTGCGCGTGGAGCGGCACCGTTTCTTCGCGCTGCCGGAACATCTGGCGCGTTTTCGCGCGAGCCTCGCGTTTCTGCGCATCCCGTTTGCGATGACGGACGGCGCGCTTACCGCCATATTGCAAGAAGCGGCGGACCGCGTGAACAGCGACTCCCAGCAGCTCTATTTTCAGGTGACGCGCGGTTCGGCTATGCGCACTCATTCGTTTCCGGAGGGAACGGAACCGAACCTGATGATATTTTCCCGCGGGGTGCCGCTGGCGGATTTGGCCGAGCGGCGGCGGCTCATCGCGCTGCCGGATACGCGCTGGGGGCACTGCAACATCAAATCGCTGAACCTGATCCCGAGCGTGCTCGCCGCGCAGGCCGCGAAGGAACGCGGCTGCAGCGAAGCGGTATTTCACCAAAACGGCGTGGTGACGGAGTGCTCCAGCTCCAACCTGCTGATGCTGAAAGGCGGCGTTTTGCGCACCGCGCCCGCGGATGAAAAGATTCTCCCCGGGGTAACAAGGGCGCATTTTCTGATGCTCGCAAAGAGGCTCAACGTTCCCGTGGACGAGACCGCTTTTACGCTGGAGGAAGCCTTTGATTCGGACGAACTCATGGTGACGAGCACAAGCCTGCACGGCCTGCCCGTCCGCGAGCTGGAAGGCAGGCCCGTCTGCGGACGGGATGAGCCGCTTTTAAGAAAGCTGCAGCGGGCGTACCGGGAGTATTTCCATGATTGCCTGGATCGCGAGCCGTTTCGGTCGGTAAACGATTCGGGCATGGATTCAGAAAGATGAAATTAAAAAGACTTGACGGGGAGTACGACAGATCCGTTCTGTTTGCGCTCGCTGCGGCGGCGCTGTACGCCTGCTCAACGCCGTTGTCAAAAGTTCTGCTGACGCGCTTGCCACCGGTTCTGCTGGCTGGCCTTCTGTATCTCGGCGCGGGCGTCGGCGCGGGCGCCGCGCTGTTGTTCGGACGCGCAATACACGGCGCGAAACCGGAACGGACGTTTACACGGCGCGATATCCCGTTCGTGAGCGGCATGGTTCTGCTGGACGTACTCGCCCCCGTGCTGCTGCTTTTTGGACTGCGCAGTTCTCCGGCGTCCAGCGCCGCGCTGCTGAATAACTTTGAAATCGTGGCGACTGCGCTCTTTGCGCTGTTTTTGTTTCGCGAGGCGATTCCATCCCGCTTATGGCTCGCTCTCGCTCTGATCACCGGCGCAAGCTGCCTGCTGACGTTTGACGCGAAGGGCGGGCTGGCGTTCTCCGCGGGCTCGCTGTTTGTGCTGCTGGCTGCGGCCTGCTGGGGGCTGGAGAACAATTGTACAAGAAAGCTGGCGGATCATAATCCGATCATGATCGTCATGGTAAAAGGGCTCTGCTCCGGCGCGTGCTCGCTGGCGATCGGGTTGTTGTCCGGGGAACGTCCGTCCGGCTGGAGCGGCGCCCTTTCTGCGATGCTCGTCGGCTGCTTTGCTTATGGTATGAGCATTGCCTGCTATATCCGCGCGCAGCGCACGCTCGGCGCGGCAAAGACCAGCGCATACTATGCCGCCGCCCCGTTTATCGGCAGCGCGCTGTCGTTTATCCTGCTGAAAGAGCGGCCGGATCCGGTGTTTTTCGCGGCGCTGGCGCTGATGGCTGCGGGCGCGTATTTTGCTACGTTCGACAGACCGCAGGCGAAGGAATGATGAAATCAACGTAAAAACAGCGCCCTTGGGCGCTGTTTTGTGCAACCGGATTATTCCTGCGAGATTAATATCGCCCTGCAGGGCGCGCCTTCCGCGCCGGAGACTTTCAGGGGAGCGGAGCAGAGCGTATACCAACCGTCCGGCACGTTCCTCAATTCGAGGTTTTCCAGCACGGCGACGCCGTACCCCAGCAGCGCGGCGTGCGTCGAGAGTTCGTCCGAATACGAGCCGATCGACTGGCTGTCCGTACCGATGAGTATGCATCCGCGATTAAAGAGGTAGCCGATCGCGCTCTCGGTGAGCTGTCCTTTGCCGTGCAGCAGGATGCGCGGCGCGAAGGGCCGTTTCATGAAATACATCGAGTCAAGCGGTGTTTTCGGCACAGTGAGCACTACGCACTCGCCTACGAAGTGTTCAAGCGGCAGGGACGCGACGTCCTTCCCGTCCGCAATGAAGTGCAGCGGCGCGTCTACGTGCGTACCTGCGTGCATGCTCGTTTCGAGACGGGAGAGGTTGTATTTTTCTCCATCTTTCATTCGGTGGATCGCTCGAAGGCGCGGCGGTTCGTCTCCGGGATAGGGCAGAGCCTTGATCAGATCCCGTGAAATATCGTAAATCTTCATCGATGCTGTTATCCTTATCGTGCCGCCCGCTTTTTTAGGCGGCAAAACCCATTATACGTGTTGCATAGTAAAAACGCAAAGCGAATTTTAAAGAGCCTGGAATCCTAAGACCAATCCGGTCGGTCCGTTCGCTTTCGATTCAAAACAAAACTCCCGCCTGCGCGGGAGTGAAGGATACGGGCGCATTATTCGTTTCGGATGGCCGCGAGAGGAGATAGCTTCATCGCGCGGATGGCGGGATACATGCCCGCGGCGAGCGCGACGATGATCGAGAACCCGACCGCGCCGAATGCGAGATATGCGGGGATGATGCTGCGAAGGCCGGAACTCGCGAGGAGCTGATTGAGCAGCACCGAGATGCCGAAGCTCAGTCCCAGCCCCAGTGCGCCGCCGAAGAGGCCGATATACGCGGACTCCGCGAGGAAAAGCCCCGCGATGTTGTCGATGCGGCAGCCGAGCACCTTGATGATGCCGATTTCCTTCGTGCGCTCGAAGATGCTCATCATCATCGTGTTCATGATGCCGATGGCCGCGACAAGGAGCGCGACCCCGCCGATGGCACCGAGCAGATACTGCACGTTCTTCGTGCTCTCCTCGGCCATCTCCACCGCGTCCACCAGACTGTAGGTGCCGTAACCCATGTCCGAAATCGCGTTTTTCACGGTTTTAACGTCCTCGATGTCCGCGCACTTGACGAGGACGGTCTGATACTTGCCCGCATTGAAGTTTATGTAGTCCTTATTCGCTTTGGCGAGCTTTTCGAGCGCGGTTGCGTCCATGAGGCAATAATAAGAAAAATCGTTATTGTCCTGGTCCATAACGCCGGTGACCTTGAGCTTATAGAAATCGCCCGGGGGCTTTTCCTCTTCGCCTCCGCTGTCGCCCGTCACAACCATGCTCATTTGCGTGAAGATGTTGCGGTAATCAAAGGTCAGCTCCATGCGCGACGCCGTCGTCACCTTCGGATTGCCCTTTTTATCGAGCGCCTGCCGGTAGTTGTCCGGGCTATAAAAGCTCTGCAGCGTCCAGGCGCCGAGCGCGATTTCATAGGTGGTGGAGCTCCCTTCGCCGGGCAGCTCGCCCTGTGCAAGCGTGATGCCGAACTGCTCCGCCTGCTCCTTTGTAACGCCCAGAATGGAAGCGTCCACCGCGTACCGCCCGCTCTTGAGCATGCCGTATGTTTCAACGAGCGGCATGACGGCCTGCACGCCGGAGATTCGCTTGAATTCCGAGATTGCTTTTTTATTCAGCTCCGTTTGTCGGGAGGAGCCGCCGCCGTTTCCGTTGCTGACATAGGACCAGGAGTTGACGCGGATCGTAGTCAGGCTTCCCGTTCCGGCAAAGCTCTCGATGGTCGCCTGCTTGATGCCGATGCCGAGAGACACCATCACGACGATGGACGCCACGCCGATCACCATGCCGAGCACGGTCAGAAACGCCCGCAGTTTACGCCGCCACAGGTTTAAAAACGCCGTGGACAGCAGATCGATGATCTTCATTCTTCCTCCAGTTGCGCTTCAAATCGCCGGATGCTTACAGGTCCTCGAGCGCTTGTTCACGCTTTTTCTTGAGCTTGATGCCGAGGAAGACGAGGCCCGTCGCCGCGGCCAGCCCGCCGAGCGTCCAGAAGATCCAGCCGATGTGCGCGCTCGCCGGTTTGTCGCCCGGCGCTTCCATGCCGTTGCCTGGGGACGCCATGTCGGACGGCATGTCTTCGTTGACGACCATCTTGAGCGGCAGCAGCTCTTCCGTCGGGTTGCCGTAAACGTCCTCATAGGCGACGCGTACTTTCGCGTCCAGCTCGCCGCCGACGGACGGGGTAACGTTCAGGTCGGCGCGCATGGTCGCGCCGGAGGCGACGTTGCCGCCGAAATAGGTTTCCTCCAGCGTAAGCCCGTCGCCGACCACGTCCACCATGCAGTTATAAAGCGTGGACTTGCCGAGGTTATAGAGCGTCACGCCTACGGAGACGCTGCTGCCGACCCACGCGTCGTCGTAAACGATGGGATCGTTGATGCGCACGCGCGCCTTCTGCAGCACGGGAACGCTGACGGAGGCTTTCTCCTCGAAATCGCTGCGGTTTTTCGTTCCCTCATAGGAGAGCGTGATGGCGAGGACCTGGCTTTTGGCTTCCGCGTCCGGCGCGATTATAAGTTCTACGGTCAGCGCGCGTACGCCGTTTTTATCGATCTTGCCGAGATAGATGCTGCTCGATCCCCCCGGCGCGGGCAGGATGGCGCCAGCTTCGTTCGAGTAGTCGAGCTGGAGGTTCGTGACCGCTTCGGTGGTCGAGGTGTTGGCGATGACGAGCCGCAGCTGGACGGTATCGCCGGCGTAGATCGGATCCTGCATGAACTCGTAGGATTCGATGATGACCTTCGGCTTGCTGCGGTAGGTGCTGCCGCCGCCTCCGCTCGAGCCGCCGGTGGTGTCGATGCCGCGGCAATAGACGGTGACGTTTACGGTGGAAGTTGCGCCCCCGTTGCAGGTAACCGTAAAGGGAACCTGGTAATAACCCTGCGATGCGCCGGTGGCAAACGTCACGTCAAGCTTGAAATAGGCGTGTTCCCCGCTGCCGAGCGAATCGCCGCTCCATGCGACAAGTACGCCGCCGCTGACCTTCTGGTATGCTTTCCAATCCAGAGCCGTTTTAGAAGCATCCGGTTTTTCAAAGGGGTACTTGGTGATGTCGTCGGAGACGGCGAGCGAGCAGGAAACGTCCGTGATCGCCGCGCCCGCCGTATTCTTAATTGGCACATATACGCTGATCGTATCCCCGACGTGTCCGGCCGGCGTCTGCAGATAATTAGTTTCGCGGCCGTCCACGATCGGGTCGGCCGTATCCGAGCCGGTGTACAAAACCACCTCGCCGTCCGCCAGCGCAGCCGCAAGCGGAAGCGCGCCCAGCGCGAGCGCAAGCGTCAGAATGAGCGCGAAGAGCCGGATTTTTTTCCTGTTACGCATCCAGATTTACCTCTGTTTCCCGAACGTTCGGTTCGATTTGAGCGGCGGAATTCGCCGGGTTTTGGGTGATATCCGTGATCCTGCCGTCGAGCAGGTGGATGACTTTGTCGCCAAACGCGGCGATGTGGGAATCGTGCGTGACCATGACGAGCGTCTTTTTTTGTTCGCGCAGCAGGTCGATGATGAAGCGCATGACTTCGTCGGACGTCGCGGAGTCGAGATTGCCGGTTGGTTCGTCCGCAAATACGATGTCCGGATTGGTCACGAGCGCGCGCGCGATGCCGACGCGCTGCTGCTGCCCGCCGGAGAGTTCGCCGGGTTTGTGCCTCAGGTGTGTTTCAAGGCCGACGAGTTCCAGCGCGTGTTTGGCCTGCCGGAGCCGGTCGATCTGCGGCACACCGCGGAACGAGAGCGGGAGAGCCACGTTTTCCAGCGCGGTATAGTACGGCATGAGGTTGAAGGACTGGAAGATAAAGCCGATATGCCGCTGGCGGAATAGGATGAGTTCGCCCTGCGTCATGCGCTCGAGGTGTTTGCCCGCGATGACGATCTCGCCGGACGTTACCTTTTCCAGCCCCGCGAGCACGTTGAGCAGCGTCGATTTGCCCGAGCCGCTCCGCCCGATGACGGAGCAAATGTCGCCGGAGGCGATCTGCAGATCCGCCCCGCGCAGCGCGTGCACGTCAACAGTGCCCACGCGGTAGACCTTCTTTACGTTGCGAACGTCGATCAGCGGATTTTCCTGCATCGTACCCCCTGTGGCCAGTCAAGGCTTGCGCCAATAGTGTATTATTCGTACTAATACGCATATCATCATACGCCCCGCCGCGCCGCCTGTCAACGCTCCCGCCCTGCCGGAATGCGAAACAAATGCAAACTCCGAAGGAAAACAATGTTAACTTATGCGCCTGAAATCCGTTTCAACACGGAGAAGACGGGGCGTTAAGCGAAAGAAAGCGGCGAAACCGCTTGAAACCGCCGAAAAACTCTGATAGGATAGAACAAATCCACCTTTGGGAGGGACGAACCCTTGCCGACGACACTCCGGCAACCGGACAGCCGCAACGGCGGCCTGCGCGGCAATCGCGCGGGTTTGAACGGTGCGCGCGGAAATCTTACCGGAATTCAGCCTGCCATGCGAATGCGACAGCACGCGGAGCAAGCGGATGCGGCGGGCGTTCTTTCAGAACCGTAACGGCGAAATCGAACCCTTCCGCGGCCGGGCAGGGTAACTGCGCCCGCCTGCCGGGACGATTCGCTTTTTGCAGCGTGCGAAACATAATAATCAAATACGGGCGCCGGCGGCTGAGCCAATGCTTGCAAAACGGGAAGCGTGGAAGAGCCGGACGGCGGTTTTTTATTTCTCCCGCCGCCGGACTTTTTCCGATTCAAGCGAAACAGGACAACCTTCGGGCAGGGCGAAAGCCGCGCGGATCGGGCTCGGTTAATTCGATGATTAAAAAAACGACAGAGATAAAGGAAGGAACCTTATGCCGATTAAAATTCCGGACGGGCTGCCGACAGGCGACCTGCTCGCACAGGAAAATATCTTCGTCATGCCGCAGCACCGCGCGGCGACGCAGGATATCCGCCCGCTGCGCATCGCGATATTAAACCTCATGCCCACCAAGCAGGCGACGGAGACGCAGCTGCTGCGCATGCTCGCCAACACGCCGCTGCAGGTGGAGGTGACGCTCCTGCGCACGGGCAGTTATCAGAGTCAGAATACGTCGCAGGATTATCTGGATTCGTTTTACCGCACGTTTGACGACGTGAAGGAGGAGCGCTTCGACGGGCTCGTCATCACCGGCGCGCCGGTGGAAAACCTCGATTTTCAGGACGTGCATTATTGGGACGAGCTTGTGCGGCTCATGGACTGGGCGGATCATAACGTGTTTTCCACACTGTATATCTGCTGGGCGGCGCAGGCGGGGCTGTATCATTTTTACGGCGTGGAGAAGCATCCCCTGGGCAAGAAGATGTTCGGAATCTTCCCGCACACGGTGCTGGACCGTTCGCACAAGCTCGTGCGCGGGTTCGACGAGCAGTTCATGGCGCCACACTCGCGGCACACGACGATCTATGTCTCCGACGCGGCGAAGATCCGCGACCTCGACATCCTCGCGATCTCGCAGGAGGCGGGGCTGTACCTTGCCGCCTCGCACGACGGACGGCGCGTGTTCGTCACGGGGCACAGCGAATACGACGCGAAGACGCTGGAGCTGGAATACCGCCGCGACCAGGCCGCGGGCAAGCCGATCGACGTGCCGAAGAACTACTATCCGAACAACGACGACACCCTGCAGCCTGTGATCACCTGGCGCGCGCACGGTTCGCTGCTCTTCTCCAACTGGCTCAACTACTTTGTGTATCAGGAGACGCCGTACGATATTGACGCGATCCCTGCGTACCACGAAGAATAGACGGCAAACAGCAAAACGCGGCTCCTGCAGGGGGGCCGCTGTTATGTTAGAATAAGATATCGCAAAATAAAGGAGCAGAACCGGATGCCGTATCTGCCGGAGGCGTACCTTGCGCGGATGAAAACGCAACTGGGTGAAACGGAATTCGCCCGTTATCTGGGCGCGATGGAAGAACACCCAAAGCGCGCGCTGCGGGTGAACGCGCTGAAAATCGCGCCGGAAAGGTTTGCCGCGCTGGCGGATTTTCCGCTCGTCCCGACAGGATTACTGGCGGAGAGCTTCTTCTTTGGGGACGAGGCTGCGATTGGAAAACACCCGCTGCACGCCGCGGGGCTTTGCTACGTGCAGGAACCCGCCGCGCAAGTGCCCGCAACGCTGACCGGCGTCCGGCCGGGCATGGCCGTGCTCGACCTGTGCGCCGCACCCGGCGGAAAAACGACGCAGCTTGCGGCGAGGATGAACAACACGGGTCTGCTCGTCGCCAACGAGCCCGTGCGGAGCCGCGCGGAGATCCTCGCGGGAAATCTGGAACGGCTGGGCGTAACGAACGCGCTGGTCGTCTGCATGCGGCCCGGCGCGCTGGCAAATGCGCTCGGCGCGTGTTTCGATGTTGTGCTCGCCGACGCGCCCTGCTCCGGCGAAGGGATGTTTCGAAAGGACGAAACGGCGATTCGCGAATGGTCGCAGGAGCACGTGCTCTCCTGCGCCGCGCGGCAGTCGCAGATTCTGGAGAGTGCCGCGCTGCTTTTAAAACCTTCCGGCAGGCTCGTGTATTCCACCTGCACCTTTTCGCCGGAGGAGAACGAGGGCGTAATCAGCTCGTTTTCATCCGCGCACCCCGAATTTACGCTTGCCGAATCGCGGCGGATGTATCCGCATTCGTCCGTCGGCGAGGGGCAGTACATGGCGGTTCTTGACCGCGCGGGCGGCGGAGGGAACGATTCCGCCGCGCTTGCCGAGCCGGAAGGGGAGCGCATCCCCGCGTTCGAGTCGTTCTGGCGGGAGACGTTCGCCGCCAATCCGCCGCGCGCCATGCTGCTGCCGGACGGGAGGGTGATGATCCCGCCCGCGCTGATGCCGCGCGAGCTTCGGGGGCTGCATATCGTCCGCGCGGGAGTGCTCGCGGGGGAGATCAAAAACGCGCGGTTTACGCCGGATCACGCACTCGCGCTGGCATACCCCGAAAGCGCGTTCGGGCGGAGCGTGCCGCTCGCAGGCGGCGAACAGACGCGTTTCCTCGCGGGCGAAACCACCGCCTGCCCGCCGGAGCTTTCCGACTGGTGCGCGGTCACGGCGTTTGGCTATCCGGTCGGATGGGGCAAGGCGGTGGACGGCGTGCTGAAGAACCATATCCCGAAGGGACTCAGGATACGGTAGCCAACTTTTCTTGAAAGAAAAGATATGAAAGAACGTATTTTTTATTTATGGCTTTGAGAGATAGAAATGAAATTTAAAAAAGCAAAGGACAAAATATACAAAGCCGCGTTTTTTGACCGCGACCATACGCTGCTCCACGGCGACCCCGCCGTAAAACAGGCACGTACGGAGATGATTGAGCGCTGGTCCGGAAAGCCGCTGATACCGCCGGATGGGCTGTTCGACCGGCTTTACGAAAACCGGCAGCTCATGACGGTGGAAAACGAAATCGCATTCTGGCGGATGTATTTCGCGGAGCTTCTGCGTACGCAGGGGTTGACGGCGCAGATCTTCGCCCGCGCGGACGAGCTTTTCGACGCGTTCTGGCTCAAGGGCGGCGTGGTCTATCCCCAAACGGTTCCCGTACTCGACTGGTTCGCCGCACACGGCTACCGCATGGGCGTCATCAGCGACACGTTCCCTTCCCTCCGGCTCACACTGGAAGCGGTGGGGTTGGATCGATATTTCGACTGCTTCGTTTGTTCCGACCATGTGGGCGTGATGAAGCCGGAGCCGCTGATTTACCAAACTGCGCTGGACTTGCTCGGCGTGTCGGCGGAGGAGAGCCTGTACGTGGACGACTACGACGTGGAGGCGGACGGCGCGCGGGCGCTGGGGTTCACCGCGTTTCACATCTGCCGCGACGAGGAAGTCAAAGCCGACTGGGACATCGCATCCCTTTCGGAGATGGTGGAGTTTCTCAACTGATATTTTAAGCTTTAAAAACAGATTACTGCTTCACGCGTCTACGAACCACTTCGGGTCTTCATAATAAAGATAGGTATCTTTGCGCCCGATGCGGCAGGTGTAGCGGATGCCGCTGCCGCCGGCCTTGAGGCTCGCCGCGCGCCGCACATCCGAGACGGACGAAATCTCGAATTTCCGCCCGTCCTCCCAGAGCACGCTGCGCGGGTGCATGACGCCCGCTTCGTCGATGGTGAGTTCCACCGCGACATAGATCTTCATCTTGCGCCGCCTTTGATCACGCTGTCCATCGTCGCGTTCTGCAGATATCCCACCGGATGGATGGTATGGTCGTCCTTCGGCGCCATGAGGCCGATGGCGCGGTCTTTTAAGAACAGCGCGCGCCCGATGGCGCGGTAGCCGAAGCGCCGGCGGATGTCGTCGACGGCAACCTCGGCGGCCTCGGCCCTGCGGCGCGGGGCTTCGTCGTCAAAGAGCGAGAGCTGCACGGGATTGTCCACGCCGACGAGGTCGGAGCAGGACACGGTCAGCGAGCGGATGGGCGCCTGCCAGGCATAGTTCGCGCGGAAGAGCTGCATGCACGCGCGGGCGATCTCGGAAGAGATGTTGGTGGGCTTGTCGAGCTTCATCTGCCGGACAAACGAAAACAGGCCGTTGTCGCGTACGCCCAGGTGCGCGACGTTCGCGCGCACACCCTGTTCCCGCAGGCGCGCGGCGACGCTTTCGGCGAGCATGGAAATCGTCAGATACACGTCCTCGTCGTTCACGAGGTCGCGCGGCGTGGTCAGCCCGTTGCCGACGGATTTGACCGGCTGCTGGTCGATGGTGCGCATGACCGGCGCCGCGTCGAGGCCGTTTGCAAACGCGTAGAGCATGGTGCCGCACTTGCCGAACTGCGCGCGCAGGAACGCTTCCGGCGTGTTTGCCAGGTCGCCGATGGTGACGATGCCGTACCGGAACAGCTTCGCCTCCGTTGCGCGGCCGACGTACAGGAGTTCCCGCGCGGGCAGCGGCCAGGCGACCTGCTTATAATTGTCCGGCGAGACGAGCGTGACCGCGTCCGGCTTTTTGATGTCCGAACCGAGTTTGGAGAACACCTTGTTGTCCGCCACGCCGATGGACACCGTGATGCCGAGTTCTTCCCGGACGCGGTTTCGGATCACGTCCGCGAGACGGTTCGCGTCCGCCATGTCCGCCGTGGAAGCGGTGACGTCGATCCAGTTTTCGTCGAGGCCGAAGGCCTCCACCCGGTCGGAGTATTCGCCGTAGATCTCCCGCCCCAGCGCGGAGAATTTCTGATACATCGCGAAATCCGGCTTGACCGTCACGAGAAGCGGGCACTTCTGCTTCGCCTGCCAGATGGCCTCCCCGGTCTTGACGCCGAATTTTTTTGCCAGCTCGTTTTTGGCGAGGATGATCCCGTGCCGCGCTTCGGGATTGCCCGCCACCGCGACGGGGTGCGGGCGGAGCGCGGGGTCGAGAAAGCACGCCACCGAGGCGTAGAAGCCGTTGAAATCCGCATGCAGGATCCTGCGTCCCATGGCCGCGCCCTTTCCGCCGCGGTTCCCCGAAACGGAGAGTGCGGCAAGGATAGATACGAACTAATGTTCGTATCTATAGTATACCGCATTCTCGGGCGTTGTCAAGCGGTTCTTCCGGCGCGCCCGAAAGGGCGGCACGCGCGGGAATAAGGCGGATTTTCGCCGAAGTTTCCGGTGCCGGTCGCTTTGCGCACGCCCGTGTGCTATACTGTACCATGCGATACGGAAATCACGCGCCGCGCCGGGTCGGCGCGCGTAAAATAAGGAACCGGAGCGGAAAACGAAAGGGAACACCGATATGAAGACAAGAGACCAGATCGACGCGCCGCTGAAATGGAAGCTTGACGACATTTACGCCACCGAAGAGTTGTGGGAAGCGGACTACGCCGCCGCGCAGGCGCTCGTGACCGCGTTTTCGGAACATGCGGGCAAACTTTCGCAGAATGCGGACGCGCTCTACGCCGCGCTTTGTGACGAGAGCCGTATTTCGCTTTTGATCGATCACATCTACGCTTACGCGCACCTGCACAAGGACGAGGACAACGGCAGCGCCAAATATCAAGGCATGACCGACCGGGCGATTCAGCTCTATGTCTCCGCCCAGGCGGCTTCCTCGTTTCTCGAGCCGGAGATATTGACGATCCCCGAAGACGCGCTGCTGCGCTGGGCGGCTCAGGAGCGCTTCTCCCGCTTTCGCTTCCATATCGGGGACATCGACCGCCGCCGCGCGCACACGCTCTCCACGGAGGAGGAGCGGCTGCTGGCAATGGCGGAGGAGCCGCTCGCCGGTGCGGGCAACATTTTCACGATGCTGAACGACGTGGACCTCGACTACGGCACGATCGTCAACGAGAGCGGGGAAACGGTCACGCTCACGCACGGCAGTTACAACATGTTTCTCGTCAGCCCCGACCGCCGCGTGCGCAGGGACGCCTACGAGACGTTTTACAAAGCCTACCGCGGCATGAAGAACACCCTCAACGCAACCTATTCCGCCTCTGTCAAGGGAGACGTCTTCCGCGCGCGGACGCACCGTTTCGCGGGCGCGCTGGAGGCCGCGCTGCACGGCAACAACGTGCCGGTGCCCGTCTACGAACAGCTCATCGAGGCCGTGCACGAGATGCTGCCGGTGCTGCGCAAGTATCTGGACATCCGCAAGCGCGTGCTGAACGTGGAAACGCTGGAGATGTACGATCTCTACGTGCCCATCACGGCGGACGGCGACATCGACATGCCATACGACGAGGCAAAGGCGCTGGTCAAGGCGGCGCTGAGGCCCCTCGGCGCGGAATACGCGGCGCTGCTGGACGAGGCGTACGATACGGGCTGGATCGACGTTTACGAAACGCCGGGCAAGACCAGCGGCGCGTTCTGCGCCAGCTCCTACGGCACGCACCCGTATGTGCTGCTCAACTTCCAGGGCAAGATGGACGACGCGTTTACGCTCGGCCACGAACTCGGCCACGCGATGCACTCGCATTACTCCGAAACCGCGCAGCCGTATGAAACCTCCGGCTACCGCATCCTCGCGGCGGAGGTTGCCTCCACGGTCAACGAAACGCTGATGACGCACTACCTGCTGAAAAACGAGAAGGATCGCACGAAACGCGCCTACTATATCACGCAGTTCCTCGAATCCTTCCGCACCACGTGTTTCCGGCAGACGATGTTCGCCGAGTTTGAATTAAAGGCGCACCGCATGGCGGAGAGCGGGGAGCCGCTGACGGTGGAAAGCCTCTCGGACATGTACCGCGCGCTCAACGAACTCTATTACGCCGGCGCGCATGTGGACGGCAACGTCGCCATCGAGTGGATGCGCGTGCCGCATTTTTACAATGCGTTCTATGTCTATCAGTACGCGACGGGGCTCTGCTCCGCGGTCAAGCTCGCGGAGGATATCCTGCGCGGCGGCGCGGTGGAGCGGTATATCGATTTCCTCAAGAGCGGCGGCAGCGATTACCCGATTGAGGAGCTCAAAGCCGCGGGTGTGGACCTGACAAAAAAGGAGAGCATCCTCGCCTCGCTCGGCGTGTTCGCGCACTATGTCGACGAGCTGGACGAGCTGATGAAATAAAAAAAGAATACTGCAAAGGGGGCGTCATTGATGGAAACCAAAGAATACAACGAAGCCGAAGCGAAGCAGTACATCCTCGACTGCTTTCGCGAGCAGGGCGATTTTCCTGAAATCGTGGACGAGAAAACGCTGGACGAGATGGTGAGCGCGGTGATGGCGCTCGACGCGGCGTTTATGAAGGAGACCGGCGCGGACGAAGGGGAGATCTACGACGACGACGCGGCGTACGACTACATGTATGCGAAAATGACGGAACAGTTTGCGGATCATAAAATGTATATGCTCCGCCTTGTCGAGGACTACATGGATTATAACGAACGCTATCTCGACAGCCTCGGGCTGATCGACTGGGACTGAAGCGGCAAAACCCACGGCGCGGACGGATGCCATCTGTCCGCGCCGCTTTTTTATTTCCCGGCATACGCCGGCATCGCCTGCCGAACGATTTTTTCCCGTGAAAACTTAACGGATTTCATTTTTAATTCCCCGGCAAGCACCGGCATCGTCTGCCGAACGATTTTTTCCTATAAAAATTTAGCGGTTTTCATTGAGCGGAGAGACACGACGTGTTAGAATAAATCCGATTGAAAACAGGCGCATGCGTTTCACACGAGAGAAAGACAGACAAAACACAAAAAACGCATATCTGTTTTTAGGCGCGAGTAAAACCGTAAAACGGAATTACAGATAAAAATATTATTTCAGAGACCGGAAAGGAGACCCTATGTACCGAATCGTAACGAAGCGGGCGCTGCACGACACGGTGACGCTGATGGAGGTGGAGGCCCCGTATATCGCGAAAAAAGCGAAACCGGGACAATTCATCATCCTGCGTGTGGATGAAAACGGAGAGCGCATTCCGCTGACCGTCGCGGGCACGGACGCCGTGCGCGGAACGGTGACCATCATCTATCAGAAGGTGGGGTACACGACCCGCCGTCTGGATTGCTTCAACGAAGGGGATTCCCTTCTCGACTTTGTCGGACCGCTGGGAATCGCGAGCCACCTGAGCGGCATGAAAAAGGTCGCGGTCATCGGCGGGGGTTTAGGCGTCGCCATCGCGTATCCCCAGGCCAAGGCGCTGCACGACATGGGCGCGGAGGTGGATGTCATCGTCGGTTTCCGCAACACGGAGCTCATGATCCTGATCGACGAACTCAAGGCAGCGAGCACGAACCTTTACGTGATGACGGACGACGGCAGTAACGGGCATAAAGGTTTTGTCACCACCGCGCTGGAAGAGCAGCTCAACGCGGGCAAGGAGTACGACCACGTGATCGCCATCGGGCCGCTGGTCATGATGCGCGCGGTCGTGAACCTGACCAAACCGCGTAACATCCCAACCGTGATCTCGATGAACCCGATCATGGTGGACGGCACGGGCATGTGCGGCAGCTGCCGCGTCACCGTCGGCGGCGAGATGAAATTCGCCTGCGTGGACGGTCCGGATTTCGACGGGTTCGAGGTGGACTGGGACGAGGCGATCGCAAGAAGCAGGATGTACCGCAAGGAAGAGGCCGTGAGCATGGATCGCAAGGCATGCAACCTCATGAACGTGGAACTGCAGACCAAGCGGGGAGGGAACTGACATGCCGAATATGAGAATGACCAAACTGCCCGCGCGCGAGCAGGAACCGGATATCCGCAACTGCAACTTCGAAGAGGTATCGCAGGGATACGACGAGGCGATGGCCGTCGACGAAGCGACCCGCTGCCTCAATTGCAAAAATCAGCCGTGCGTGGCGGGCTGCCCCGTCAACGTGCACATTCCGGAATTTATCCAGCTCGTGATCGCGGGGAAATTCATGGAGGCCAACGACGCCATCCGCGCCACCAACGCGCTGCCCGCGGTCTGCGGCCGGGTTTGCCCGCAGGAGACGCAGTGCGAGGAGAAGTGCGTGCGCGGCATCAAGGGCGAACCGGTCGGCATCGGCCGGCTGGAGCGCTTTGTCGCGGACTACGCCATGGCGCACGGCATGGAAACGCCCAAACCCATGCCGGACAACGGGAAAAAGGTCGCCGTCGTCGGCAGCGGCCCCGCGGGTCTGACCTGCGCGGGAGACCTGCGAAAGCTCGGCTACGGAGTGACGATCTTTGAGGCGCTGCATACCCCCGGCGGCGTGCTGGTGTACGGCATTCCCGAATTCCGTCTGCCCAAGCAGCTCGTGCGGGACGAGATCCGGATTCTGGAGGATATGGGCGTCAAAATCGAAACCAACATGGTCGTCGGCCGGAGCATCACGCTCGACGAACTGCTCGAGGACGAAGGCTACAGCGCGGTGTTCATCGGCAGCGGCGCGGGTCTGCCCCGTTTTCAGGGCATTCCGGGCGAGAATCTGAACGGGGTGTATTCCGCCAATGAGTTTTTGACGCGGATCAATCTCATGAAGGCGTACCATTTCCCCGAATCGGACACGCCGGTGCGGGTCGGTAAAAACGCGGCGGTCGTCGGCGGCGGCAACGTGGCGATGGACGCGGCGAGAAGCGCGAAACGCCTCGGCGCGGAAAACGTCTATATCGTTTACCGGCGCGGCGAGAAGGAAATGCCCGCCCGTGTGGAAGAGGTGCACCACGCCAAGGAAGAGGGCATCATCTTTAAGATGCTGACGAACCCGACCAGGATCATCGGCGACGAGAACGGATACGTCAAGGCCATGACCTGCGTGGAGATGGAGCTCGGCGAACCCGATGAGAGCGGCCGCAGGCGTCCGGTCGTCAAGCCGGGCAGCGAGCACACGATCGATGTGGACACCGTGGTCATCGCCATCGGCAACAGCCCGAATCCCCTGATCAAGAACACCACGCCGGGGCTCAACACCGAAAAATGGGGCGGCATCATCGTGGACGAATGTACGGGCAAGACCAGCCGCGAGCACGTCTACGCCGGCGGCGACACGGTCACCGGCGCGGCGACGGTCATCCTCGCCATGGGCGCGGGCAAGACCGCGGCGGCTGCCATTCATGAGGAATTGAGCAAGCAATAACTTCTTTTCTTAAAAGAAAAGAAGCAAAAGAACTTTTCTTTGTTGTACAATAAAAGGTACGAATGAGAGAAGTTCTTTTTGTTACTTTTTCTTTTAAGAAAAAGTAAAAGGCATATATGAAAATAAAAATCCCAGCAGAACTCCTTCCGCTCGCGGAGGCGTTCGGAAAAGAGAATACGAAAGTTTATGCCGTCGGCGGGCTGGTGCGAAACGCGCTTCTGCATCTGCCGCCGTCGGATATCGACGTCTGCTCCCGGCTTACGCCGCGGGAGGTCATAGAGCGTATGCCGAACTACGGCATTCGCGTCATCGAAAAGGCGGCGGAGATGGGCACGGTGGAGCTGCATTACGGCGATGTCCGCGTGGAGCACACGACGTTTCGGCGGGAATCGTACGCGGACGGCGGCGCGCACCGCCCCAGAGACGTCGCTTTCGGCGAGAGTCTGGCGGACGACGCGGGGCGGCGGGATTGTTCCATCAACGCGCTGTACGCCGATCTTGCGACGGGCGAGGTGACCGACCCGACCGGCGGGATCGCCGATCTTGAGAAACAGGTCATCCGCACGACGAGCGCGGAGCCGGACGACATCCTCCGTTCGGACGCGCTGCGCGTCCTTCGCCTTGTGCGCTTCGCCTGCGAGCTGGGGTTTGCCATCGACGAACCTACCTGGGCGGCGGCGAAACGGAACGCGCCGAAGCTTGCCGACATCGCCGCGGAGCGCAGGCGCGAGGAGTTCGTCAAGATTCTCTTAACCGACGCGCGCTATCCCGCGCTGGGCAGGGACGAACTGCGCTCTCCTCTGCGCGGACTGCGGCTTTTAGACGAGCTGGACGTCTGGGGATTTCTCGTGCCGGAATTCAATCTGGCGCGCGGCATGGCGCAGCGGCAGGACCACCACCGCTACGACGTATTGGAGCATAGTTTTCAGGTCTGCGCCGCCGCGCCCCCGACGGAGAAACTGCGGCTCGCGGCGATGCTGCACGACGTCGGCAAGCCGGACTGCAAGCGGGAGACCGGCGTGCAGTATGAGCACGACAAATACGGCGAGCGCATCGCCAAGCGCGTATTGTCCGACCTGCGGTTCCCGACGCGGACGGTTTCCGACGTCGGCGCGCTCGTCGGCGGGCATATGTACGACATCCAGCATCAGGCGAAGACGGACACGCTGCGGCTGCGCTTCGCCGCGTGGGGCAGGGAACGCACGCTGGAGCAGATCCAGCTGCGGGAGGCGGACATCCGCGGCTGCGGGTACGATACGGATTACGTGGCGCACGACTGGCGCGCGCTTTACGAAACCATGCTAAAAGACGGCACGCCGTTTTCCGAGCGGGAGCTCGCGATTACGGGGGAAGAGCTCATGGAAGCCTCCGGCCTGCCGGAAGGCAAAGAGCTCGGCGAACTGAAAAAGAAGCTCTATCTGCATTGCGTGAGGCACCCGAAGGATAATAATCTCGCGAGATTGACGCAACTGGCGAAAAAAAGCTAGCGGGAAATTCTTTTTGTTTCTGTTTCTTATAAGAAAAAGAAAACAGGAATTCCCCCGCGAATTGACATTTCAGGGCGGTTACCCGATAATAGGTTAAGTAATTTTGGAGGCACACGGCAATGGAAGAAGTCAAACACTCGAAGAATTTCATCGAGGAGTTTATCGAAGAGGATATGCGCACGAAAGAGCCGCGCGTGCAGACCCGGTTTCCGCCCGAACCGAACGGATATCTGCACATCGGCCACGCGAAAGCGCTCGCCATCGATTTCGGCATGGCCGAACAGTACGGCGGCATCTGCAATCTCCGCTACGACGACACGAACCCCGCCAAGGAGGACGTGGAATACGTCGACGCGATCCAGGCGGACATCCTATGGCTCGGTTTTCGCTGGAACCAGGTGCTTTTCGGCTCTTCTTACTTCGACCAGTGCTACGACCTCGCGGTCAAACTGATTCAAAAGGGCGCCGCATACGTCGACGAACTGACGAAGGAAGACATGCGCGCCTACCGCGGTACGCTGACGCAGCCGGGCAAAAACAGCCCGTACCGCGACCGCCCGATCGCGGAAAACCTCGATTTATTCGAGCGGATGCGCGCGGGCGAATTCGCGGACGGCGCGAAAACCCTCCGCGCCAAGATCGACATGGCGTCCCCGAATATCAACATGCGCGACCCCGCGCTGTACCGCATCAAGCATGTGCGCCACCATCAGACGGGCGACAAGTGGTGCATTTACCCGATGTACGATTTCGCGCACCCGATTCAGGACGCGATCGAGGGCGTGACGCACTCGCTCTGCTCGCTGGAATATGAGGCGCACCGCCCGCTGTACGACTGGGTGGTAACAGAGTGCGAGTTCAACCCCAAGCCGCGGCAGATCGAGTTCGCGCGGCTGAACATGACGGACACCATCATGAGCAAGCGCTACCTGCGCCGCCTCGTGGAGGAAGGGTTCGTCTCCGGCTGGGACGATCCAAGGATGCCCACGCTCTGCGGTATGCGCCGGCGCGGTTATACGCCCGCGGCGATCCGCGATTTTCTCGACCGCATCGGCGTGGCCAAGGCGGACTCCGTCGTGGACGCGGCCATGCTGGAGCACTGCGTGCGCGAGGACCTCAACGAAAACGCGATCCGACGCATGGCGGTGCTCGATCCCGTGCTGGTGGAAATCGAGAACTGGGACGAAGGCAGATATGAAGACATTACGCTGGAAAACCACCCGAACCATCCCGAACTCGGCACGCGCACGGTGCGGCTCGGCAAGCGCGTCTATATCGAACGGGACGATTTTGCAGAGGTTCCCCCGAGCAAATTTTTCCGCCTCAAGCCGGACGGCGAGGTGCGCTTAAAAGGCGCGTATATCGTCAAGTGCGTGCGTTGGGAAAAAGACACGGCTGGGAATGTGACGAAGATCGTCTGCACCTACGACCCGACAAGCCACAGCGGCGAGGATGCGCGAAAAGTCAAAGGCACGCTGCACTGGGTGAATGCGGACGACGCGGTCAAGGCGGAATTCCGGCTCTACGATACGCTCATGAAGAGCGAAAGCGCGGAGCAGGAGGACGAGGAAGAGGAAGGAGCGGTCGAAAAGGACTTCATCGACAAGCTCAACCCCGACTCTCTGGTGACGCTGCACGGCTACGTCGAGCCCGCGCTGGGGAACGCCGCCGTTGGCGAACGCTTTCAGTTCCTGCGGGAAGGGTACTTCTGCTCCGACCTCGACAGCAAGCCCGAATCGCCGGTCTTCAACCGCACGGTCGGCTTAAAAGACAGTTATAAAGCATAAAAATTCTTTTATTTGTTTTTCTTAAAAAGGAAAATAAAGTTTGGAGACATTCATGGTTCGAACCCGTTTCGCCCCGTCGCCGACGGGCTATATGCATCTCGGCAACCTGCGCAGCGCGCTGTATACCTACCTTTTCGCCAAAAAACACGGCGGCAAATTCATCCTCCGCATCGAGGACACCGATCAGAGCCGCTATGTCGAGGGCGCGGTGGACGTGATCTACAACACCCTCCGCGATATCGGCATGCTTTGGGACGAAGGCCCGGATGTCGGCGGCAACTACGGCCCCTATGTGCAGAGCGAGCGAAAAGCGATGTACAAGCCTTACGCCGAGCAGCTCGTGAAAGCGGGAAAGGCGTACTATTGCTTCTGCACCAACGAGGAGCTGGACGCGCGCAGGGAAGCCGCCTCCCAACAGGGCGAGGTGTGGAAATATGACAAACACTGCCTGCACCTGCCTGCAGAGGAGGTACAAAAGCGCATCGCGGCGGGGGAACCGCACGTGATCCGCCAGAACGTCCCGCTGACCGGCGAGGCGTCGTTTGACGACGTGCTCTACGGTCACATTACTGTAGACTGCGCGGAGCTGGACGACATGGTGCTCATCAAGGCGGACGGTATGCCGACGTATAACTTCGCAAACGTGATCGACGACCACACCATGGCGATCACGCACGTCATGCGCGGCAACGAGTATCTCGCCAGCACGCCGAAATACAACCTGCTTTACGAAGCGTTCGGCTGGGAAAAACCGGTCTATATTCACATGACGCCGATCATGCGCGACGCGAACCATAAACTCAGCAAGCGCGACGGCGACGCGTATTACGAGGACTACCTGAAAAAAGGCTATCTCAGGGAAGCGATCGTCAATTATGTCGCGCTTCTGGGCTGGAACCCCGGCGACGAGCGGGAGTTTTTTACGCTGGACGAGCTCAAGGAAGCGTTCGACGTGACCGGCATGTCCAAATCCCCCGCGATCTTCGACGTAAACAAGCTCACCTGGATGAACGCGGAATATGTTCGCCGCCTCTCGCCGGAGGAATTCACGCGGCATGCCATGCCGTATTATGCGCAGGCGGGCGTGGAGAAGATGGACAAAGACATCCTCTGCCGTATCCTGCAGCCGCGCACGGAGGTGTTCACCCAGATTCCCGGAGTGGTGGACTTTTTAACAAATCTGCCGGAATACGGCGCGGAACTTTTTACGAATCAAAAGAGCAAGACGGACGCCGCCGTCTCCGCCGCGGTGCTCGACCTGGCGATCCCCGCGCTCGAGGCGCTGCCCGCGTGGACGGAAACCGCGCTGCACGAGACGCTGCTGGGCATGGCCGCGTCGCACGGCATGAAAAACGGCACGCTGCTCTGGCCGGTGCGCATTGCGCTTGCGGGCAAGCCCGTCACCCCCGGCGGCGCGATCGAAATCGCGACACTTCTCGGCAGAGAAGAGTCTCTCAGAAGATTAAAATTCGGAAGAGCGAAACTATAAATTCTTTTGTTTTACTTTTCTTTTAAGAAAAGTAAAGAGTAAATTTCTTTTGTTTCTTTTCTTTTGAAAGAAAAGAAAAAGGAGGACCCCTTATGAAACTTGGAGTGATCGGCCTGCCGAACGTCGGCAAGAGCACGCTCTTTAACGCCATCACGCAGGCGGGCGCGCAGGCCGCGAATTACCCGTTCTGCACGATCGAGCCCAATGTCGGCGTGGTCGCCGTGCCGGATGAGCGGCTGGATGTGCTGGCGAAGATGTACAGCCCCGAAAAATACACGCCGACGACCATCGAGTTTGTCGATATCGCGGGTCTCGTGCGCGGCGCGAGCCGGGGCGAGGGCCTCGGCAACAAGTTCCTCTCGCATATCCGGGAGGTGGATGCGGTGGTGCACGTCGTGCGCTGTTTTGAGGACGAAAACGTCGTGCATGTGGACGGCAGCGTCGATCCCGCGCGGGACGTGGAGACCATCTCGCTGGAGCTGATCTTCGCGGACATGGAGACGGTGGAAAAGCGCCTCGACCGCGCACGGAAGCTGCTCAAGGCGGGCGATAAGAAGACGGTTGCGGAGGTGGCGCTTTTAGAGCGCATCCAGCCCGTTCTGGAGAGCGGGAAACCCGCCCGTTCGCTCAACCTCACCGACGAGGAAGCGGAGCTCATGCGCGGCTTCTTCCTGCTGACCAGCAAACCCGTCATCTATGTGGCGAATATCCGCGAGGACGAGATCGGGCAGGAACCGGGCAAACACGTAAAAGCACTCTATGAAATCGCAAAGAGCGAAAAGGCGGAGGCGCTGACCATCTGCTGCAAGCTGGAGGAAGAGATCGCGGAGCTCGACCCCGCCGAAAAAGGCGCGTTCTTGGCGGAGCTCGGCATCAGAGAATCCGGCCTTGACCAGCTCGTCAAGGCGTGCTACCGCCTGCTGGGGCTGATCAGCTACCTCACCGCGGGGCCGAAAGAGGTGCGCGCCTGGACGATTTCGCGCGGCACGAAGGCGCCGCAGGCGGCGGGCAAGATCCACACCGACTTTGAGAAGGGGTTCATCCGCGCGGAGATCGTGCCGTTTGCCACGCTGGCGGAGCTCGGCTCCATGGCCGCCTGCAAGGAAAAGGGCCTCGTGCGCAGCGAGGGCAAGGATTACGTCATGCAGGACGGGGACGTGACCCTGTTCCGGTTCAACGTGTAAAAAACAAATTAAAAAGGCCGCATATGCGGCCTTTTTAACGGAGTAAGTTTTACTCCCCCTTCATGTCGATGACCTTCGCTTTTTGATCGATCACGTCCAGACTTAACAGCACCGACTCGCCGATGGCGGCGTCGATGTCGTCGTCCGTCACGCCCAGCGGCACGCAGGCTTCGCCTTTGTCGATGAAGAGGTTCATCGTCTGCATTTTGACGAACTTCGTCATCATCAGGCCGCCCTCCGTTCCCTTGCTGCGGTGCTGCTTTTCGATCTGCTTCGCGCTCAGGGCAAACAGGAAATCGGGAATTGTGATGATCTTCTTATCCGGCACACCCATGTACTTGTTCATGATGGCGATCATCTCTCTCCAGGTCAGGTTGAACCAGCCGATGGGGTATGCGTTTCCGCCGCGCCCGCGTTCCATCGCGCCCGCGAACGCCTGCCCGACCTGACGGACGGTGACCATCGCGGTCCCGCCGCGCGGGTAGAGGATCGAACCCTTCATGCCCTTGAGCATCTCTATGAGGAACACCCAGACGGGTTTTCTGCCCTTCTGCGCGCCGAAGATATACGGCAGTTCCAGTATGGAAACGTCGAAGTTTTCGTCCGCAAACGAAAGCGCCATGTTCTCCTGATCGATGCGGCTGCGGATATAGGGATGCCACCGCGTGAGTTCCATTTCCGGATATTTCTTGGCGAAATAGGAAAAGTAACTGCCCGCGATGACCGCGTGTTTCACGCCGCTTTCTTTCGCGAGGCGCAGCAGCCGCTCGAGCGGCGTGATGTTGTATTTTTTAAAGAAGTCGTAGATGGGCGAGGGGCCTTCGATCCGTTCGTCCACGCCCGCGGCGAAGATAAACCCGTCGATGCCGGCAAACGCCTGCTTGAGTTCGTCATCCGTCATATCGTTGCTGTTTTTCAGCGTCAGCGTCATTTCGGGCGGCAGAAGCGCGCCTTCGGGCAGGGGGGGCAGCGCGATGGAATGTACGCTGTGCCCGCGGGAGATGAGTTCCCGAGCGGCCTGGCTGCCCAAGAGCCCCGTTCCGCCGATCATCAGTATTTTCATAAAACACACCTCCGGTGAATTTCTGTTTCTATTATATCAAATACGATCAAACTTTCCGCAACCGGATCACATTCGGCCGGCGGGCGCTGCCTCTGGCAAACGGCGCGATAAACGTGTTACAATACCCGTGATCGATTCCGAGGGAAAGGCGGCGCGGACGTGAAGAAAAAAGACTGGTTTGTCATCACCGGCGTGCTGCTGCTCGCGCTGCTTGCGTTTCTCGCGACGCGCCTGTTTGCGCCAAAGAGCGAGGGCGCTATGGTTACGGTCTACGTCGGCGGCGTGGTCTACCAGAAGGTGCGCGCGGACGAGTATCAGAGCATCACGATCGATCAGGGAAACGGAAAAGTGAACGTCGTCGTTATCGACGAAAACGGCGTGAAGATGGAATCCTCCACCTGTAAAAATCAGATCTGCGTGCATCACGGCGCGATCGACCCGGATCATTCGGACGAGCTTCTGCTCGACCACTGGATCATCTGCCTGCCGAACGGTGTCTCCGTTGAGGTGACGGGCGCGGAGGACGGACGATGAAGAGCCGCTGGGACGCTTCCGCCGTCGCCAGGCTGGGGCTTTTAACCGCCGTCGCGCTCGTGCTCGGGTATGTGGAGCACTTGCTGCCGATCACGGGCATCCCCGGCGTGAAGCTCGGCCTCGCAAACACGGTGCTGCTCTATGCGCTGTATCTAATGGATATCCCGAGCGCGATCCTCCTTATGCTTCTCAAAGTCGGTTTAAGCGGGCTGCTGTTCGGCGGGCCCGCGGCGATGCTCTACAGCTTCGCGGGCGGCGCAATCAGCCTGATCGTCATGATTTTTGCGCGAAAGGCGAAAGGCCTGAGCGTGATCGGGGTCAGCGTGCTCGGTGCGCTGTCCCACAACGCCGCGCAGATGGCGGTCGCCTGTTTTGTGGTGGAGACGCGCGCGATCCTCGCGTACCTGCCCGTCCTGCTCGCGGCGGCGGCGGTGACGGGTACGCTGACGGGGCTCGTCGCGCGGTATACGTTCCACGGGCTGTACCCAAAGGCGTTCCCGCCCGCGCAGGGAAAGAAAACGGCGGCGCGCAAGGCGGTAAAAAAACAGGAGCGCACTTGCGAAACGCGTCAAAACATGGAATAATGCCTACAGGAAAAACGAGTTGGCTGCGTAATACCGCCGCGGAATATCAGGAGAACAGAACGAACAAACGCTTTCAACAATCCAGGTTTCTCGCGCTGGGCGCGCTCGCGCTCGCGGCGATCCTTTTCTCCGGCTGCTCGGTACCAAACGCGCCGGAGCGTTACGAACAGGTGTTTCTGGATGTATTCGACACCGTGACCACGGTGGTGATCTATGACAGCAGCGAACAGAGCGCGAACGCGCGGATCGACGAATTGCACGCGCTGCTGCTGGAGTACCATCGGCTGTACGATATCTATCACGCGTACGACGGGATGAACAACCTCTATACCGTGAACCAAAACGCGGGGGAAACTCCCGTAGCGGTGGACGGCAGGATTCTCGACCTGATCGATTACGCCAAAGAGATGGATGCGCTGACAAACGGCAGGATGAACGTCGCCATGGGCGGCGTGCTCGCCATCTGGCAAACATACCGTGACGCGGGACTGGACGACCCCGACAACGCCGCGCTGCCGCCGAAGGACGAACTGACGGCGGCCGGCGCGCACGCGAAGATCGAAAACGTCGTTCTCGACCGCGCGGCGGGTACGCTGTATCTGACGGATAAACGGACGCAGCTTGACGTCGGCGCGGTGGCCAAGGGGTACGCCGCGCAGAAGACCGTCGAACGGATGCGGGACGAGGGCGTTACCTCCCTGCTTTTAAGCATCGGCGGCAACGTCTGTTCCATCGGAACCCGCGCGGACGGGACGGGCTGGAAAGTCGGCATCCGCGACCCGCATTCGGACGGAAATATCCATGTCGTGCAGGCAAAGGGTCAAAACGTGGTGACAAGCGGCACTTACGAGCGGTATTATACCGTTAACGGCGTGCGCTACCACCACATCATCGATCCGGAGACGCTGATGCCTGCGACGTATTACGACTCGGTCACGGTGATTTCGGAGGACTCCGCTTTGGCGGACGCGCTGACCACGGGGCTGTTCTGCATGCCGCCGGAGGAAGGCATGGCGCTCGTGCAGTCGCTGCCGGGAACGGAAGCGCTCTGGGTGCTGCCGGACGGGTCGCAGCTCATGAGCGACGGATTTTCCGCCTATCTGGCGGAATAAACAAGAATTTAAAGAGTTTCAGATAGACCGGCATATGAAAGGGGCAGCATCGCATGTATTGCACACGGAAAGTAAACGAAGATATCACCTGGGTTGGCGGAAACGATCGGCGCCTCGCGATGTTCGAGGGCGTCTATTCCATTCCGGACGGCGTTTCCTATAATTCCTATCTGGTTCTGGACGAACAGACCATCCTCTTCGACACGGTGGATAAAGCCGTCGGGAAGGTGTTCTTTGAAAACGTGGCGCATACGCTCGGCGGCCGCAAGCTGGACTATGTGGTCGTACAGCATATGGAGCCGGACCACTCGGCGACGCTGATGGATCTTCTCTGCCACTATACGGAAACCAAGATCGTCTGCACGAAGAAGACGAGCGAGATGATCCAGCAGTTCTTCGCGCAGGATGTCACCGACCGTTCGATCATCGTCAAGGAGAACGACACGCTCTCGACGGGAAAACATGAGTTTCAATTCATCATGGCGCCCATGGTGCACTGGCCGGAGGTCATGTTCACCTACGACAGGACCGACAAGATCCTGTTTTCGGCGGACGCGTTCGGAACCTTCAACGCGCTCAACGGCGCGCTCTTCGCGGACGAACTGGATTTTTACAATACGCTGATCGGTGAGGCGCGCCGTTATTACGCCAACATCATCGGAAAATACGGCCCGCAGGTGCAGTCCGCGCTGAAAAAGGTCGCCGCGCTGGATGTAAAGACCATCTGCCCGCTGCACGGACCGGTGCACCGCAGGGATTTTACGGCATATATCGATAAATATCTTCGCTGGAGCAGCTATGAGCCGGAGGAGACGGGCGTGATGCTTGCGTACGCCTCCATCTACGGCAACACGGAGAACGCGGCGGAGATCCTCGCCTGCCGTCTGCGCGATCTGGGCGTCAAAGTCGAGGTGTTCGACGTTTCGGTGGTGCCGATGTCAGAGATCGTCTCGGCCTGCTTCCGCTACAGCCACCTCGTCTTCGCGGCGACCACTTATAACGCCGGCGTGTTCATCACGATGGAGGAGCTCATTCACGATTTGGTTTTGCATAACATCCAGAACCGGACGCTCGCCTTCATCGAAAACGGCTCCTGGGCGCCGGTCAGCGGAAAACTCATGCGCGATACGCTCGCCCCGCTCAAGGACATGACCGTGCTGGAACAGACGGTGAGCCTCCGTTCCTCGCTGAAGGAGAGCCAGATGAGCGAGATCGACGCGCTGGCCATGGCGATCGCCGGCACGATGACCCTGCCGAAAAACGAGGATATCCCCACCGGGGAACTCGACAAGACCTCGCTGTTCGCCATCCAATACGGCCTGTTCGTACTCACCGCAAAGGACGGCGAACGGGACAACGGCTGCATCATCAACACCGTCATTCAGGCGACGAGCACGCCGCTTCGTGTCACGTTTACGGTCAACAAGAGCAACCTGACCCACGATATGGTGCTCAAAACCGGCATCTTCAACCTTTCGATCCTGACCGAAAGCTCGAAGTTCGACGTCTACCAGCGCTTTGGTATCCAGAGCGGCAGGGACGTCGACAAGTTCGCGGGCTATGCGGCTTATACGCGCAGCGTCAACGGGCTGACCTATGTGACCGAGAGCGTCAACGTACTGCTCAGCGGCAAAATCATCGGCACGATGGACTGCGGAACGCACACGCTGTTCCTCGCCGACCTCACCGAAGCGCGGCGGCTTTCCAAGGAACCTTCCGTGACTTACGAGTATTATCGCGAATACATCAAACCCAAGCCCAGCGCCGAGACGCGGCAGAAGAAGGGCTGGCTCTGCACGGTTTGCGGTTATATCTACGAGGGCGAGGTGCTTCCGCCGGACTATATCTGCCCCGTGTGCAAGCACGGCGCGGAGGTGTTCGTGCCGCTCTCGTCCGTTGCGGAGGGAAAAGCCCCCGCAGCGAAATCCGAGCCGAAACCCGAACCGGAGCAGAAACCGGAACCGGAGAAAAAACCAGAACCGGAAAAAGCCGCGTCCGGCAAGAAAAAATGGCGCTGTACGGTCTGCGGGTATATCTACGAGGGGGATGAGCTCCCGCCGGACTATATCTGCCCCGTGTGTCACAACGGCGCGGAGGTATTCGTGCCGGTGGAAGAATAACGGCGCAATCAAAAAGCACGGCGCACGCCGTGCTTTTTTGCGTAAAGTATTGTTTACTCGATCACTTCGATCGCCAGCGGGAACTTGCTCATGTATTCGCAGCCGTCTTTTTGGATCAGGATCGGGTTTTCGTACCGGAAGCCGATGTTCTCGTCCGGACAGGCGTACTGCATCGCGCAGATGAGCACCTCGTTCTCCCGGTATTCGTGATCCGGGTCCGTCCAGTAGGCGAACGGCCCGTCATGCCGCCCGATGCGCCACTCGTCGCCGAGCATACCGATGCCGTGCTCGAAGCCGGGCACCATAAAGTCCGAAAAGCCGCGTTCTTCGGCAAAGTCCATCATCTCCGCCGCGAGGGAGGAAGGAGAGATCCCCGCGCGGTAGGTTTTCAGCGTCAGCGCGACCATGTCCGTAAAGTTCTTCGCGTGCCAGAGCTGGCGTTTCGTAGCGGGGGCGATCAGGTAGTTGTGACTGTGGTCGCCGCAGGCAAGGGCGAAGAGCGCGTGGATATCCACCATCAGCGGCTCGCCCGCTTCGATCTTCTTTGCGGTCGCCGGTGTGCAGGCGCCGCCCGCGAGGCCCGTGCGGTAGCCCGCGGCGATCTCGTTGCCGCCGGTGAACGACCACTCGAACGTGCTGCCCGCCTTGCGCATGGCGTAACCCGCGAGGCCCGCGATCTCCGTCTCGGTCATGCCCTTCCAGCCGCCGTTTTGAATCGCGGCGAGCACGGCCTCGTGCCCGATATCCACGATCCGGGACGCTTCGCGGAAACGGTTGATCGTGCCGATGTCCTTGATCATCTGCAGGCGATCCACGATGGGGTGCGCGTTGACGAGCTTGCAGTTCGGCAGCGCCGCCTCGAACGCCTTATATTCGTAATAGGTCAGGTATCCCTCCGGCAGGTAGTTGCTCATGCCGGCTTCCACGCCGACCGTACCGCCGCGCGGCAAGAGGTCGTTGATGAAATCCGAAATCTGCGTGATCTGGTCCTGTCCGCCCATCGGCGCGAATCCCATTACGTGATCCTCGTCCAGCCAGCTGTCGTCCGCCGCGCGCGCCGCGTCGATGACGAACGTAAACGCCGTCGGAAGCCCGTCCGCGGGGATGACGATAAAGCTGCGCCAGGGGAAGAACGCGTCCGTTGTCCAGCTCATCGTGCGCAGGCGGGAACCGAGATACAGGTCGATTTTCTCCTTCGCCATCTCAGCCTGAATCGCCTTGATGCGTCCGGGAAAGTCGATATAATACGGGCTCGATTTGTCAAACATGGCGCATCCTCCTTTAAAACTCGGTCTCAATGGTGGCAATGATCTTGTTGAGCCGGTCGCTCAGCGAGGCGAGCTTCAGCGCTTTCACCATATTGCCTTTGAGTTTTAAAAGGCCGCCCATGAGCGCCTTCTGCGCACCGAGCTCCGCGCGGCTGATCTTCGCGAACACGTCGTAATCGCCGGAGATCACAAATTCCGCCTTCGGGCCGTCGCCGACGCCTGTCTGCACGCTTTCCACGCGGCCTTCCGCAAAGCCGACGAAGAAATAGTGGCTCTTGCCGTCCGGGCAGTTGAGGTAGAGGTTGTTCATGGAGGAGGTGAGGTTGTTCATCTTTTCCGGGGTGAGCTGTTCTCTGAGGCGTTTTTCCACTTCGGCGCGCCATTCTTCCGAGAGATACTTGACCATAGTGATGTGTCGCTCCTTTCAGATTTGGTGTTTTTATTGGGAGAGAAGGATTCTCTCGATGTGCGGGTGATCTATATTCGATTGACCCGAATTGTCGTTTGCAAACGTTAGTTTTTTCTAATTCCGTTAAAAATCAGTTCCATCGTGATGGGCAGGTAGCGGCTGGTATAATCTTCCTCGCTGTTGATATACGTGTGTATGATGAAGTTTTTATAGATGGAAAAAAACACTTCGCTCACCGCCGGCGCGTCCACGGCGCGGAATTCGCCCGTTTCCGCTCCAAACGTCAGGATACGCTCGATCATACGCACGGAGTCGCGGTTGATTTCCTCGTAGGGATCGACGGTGGGAAACATCGGGAAGATGCCGGGGTCGCTTCGAAGCAGCGCGCAGAACTCAACGTCTTTCGCGAGGTAATACAGCGCGCTTTCGCACAGCGCCGCCATCTTTTCCTGCGCGGTGCTTTTTTTCGCGACCGCCTTCTGCACGCTCGACTGCCAGCGCTTCATCACATATCGCACGGTCTGTTCGTACAGGTCGCGCTTGCTGTCGGCGTAGGCGTACATCGCGGTGTTGGTCATGCCGAGTTCGTTCGCGATGTCCTCCAGCGTGGACTTTTTGTAGCCGTAGCGGGAAAACACGCGAAGCGCCGCGTCGAGGATGACGGTTTCGTCCTGCTTGTTTCGCATATCCGGTTCCTTTGGCTGATGGTTATTTACGGTTCATAAGTTAATGAAAGATTTGATAATTTAATTATAGCACGAAGAAACGCAGATGCAAGAGGGATTTTGCACAAAAAATTCCCCCGCAGATGCCTGAGAGGGAAAGATTGAATTTTATCTGTTTTTTGCTTCGTTGCCAAGGTGAAGCGATCAAATCTTCAGTCGCCGCAGCTTCAATCGCCGACTTTATTCTGCTGAGCAATCAGCGCGCGGGCATGATACAGTACGCCTCTCAATATACTAAGAATCATCAGTGGAGCAAAAGCCATCACAAGCAGATTCCATATAACATCCGTCGCTGGCATCCGGTAGAAAATACTTGCCCTACCGTCTTCCATGCGCGTAATCTGATAGGAAAATAAATTATGATCATAAGTATACGTAACACCGTTTTGCTCATCGCCATTGCTCAACCGGCGGGATGCGAAAAACGCATCCTTGTCCGTTGCGTGATAGCGGTCGATCTCGGTCAACCTCCCCGTTACTAGGAATTGTTTTCGGAGCAACGGAGCCCTTGAGAGTATCATGACTCCTTGCGCCGCTATTTATTGTCGAAGGGGCTTTTTGACTAAAGTGATCATCGACAAAGCGGCATAACTGTTCGTCCTTTCGCAAAGGCGGTGCGTTGGTTGGAATGCTCAAATGAGATGAGTTTGTGTTGGTTGGCGTTGCTGCCGCGGATGCCATAACAGATGATGCTTTTTGCGGCGGTTGAGTGGTTGTTTTTGGTGTTGGGGTAGGTGTTGATGATTCGCTGCTAAACAGCTTTTTGTTCTTTGGAAACAATTCCAACCCTGACAGAATACTGAATTTCATGATTAATAGCTCCTGAAATTCTATTTCAAGAAAATATTAATCTGACAAAGGGATCAAGAAATTATTATAGATTTAATTATTAGAATGTATATGTGTAAAAATGCAAATAAAGCGTCTTGAAAACAAATTACAACTGGATTTTATAGGCGACGGTGCATATATCAACGCACATAGCGTTCGGCTCATCGCACCATGTTCTCCGCCATGCTCCCGCAGCTCTTCCAGAACGCGTCCGCGCGTTTCACCCACGCGTCATAGCCCGCTTCCTCCGCGGGATAATCCGCGTAAAGCGCTTCGGCGCGGCCGCCGTTTTGCATACCGCGCAGGAGAGAACGGATTGTGGACACGCGCAGCTGACCCGTGAGCACGCCGCCCGCCATGACCGCCGCCATGCGGAGAAGCTCGCGCGTAGAAAACGTCAGCGGTTCGCCTTTGCCCAGCGCGGCGAAGGTCTTGTCGCTGAAGATCACGTCGTGCCGGAAGAAAAAATCGTTCTCTTTCGCGGTGGAGGACATGGCTCCGATCAGCGTCGCCAGCTGACCGGCGAACGCCTTGCCCTGCGCTTCGACATATCGCTTGTTGATGGGCCAGAGCCGCGCGCGGGTTAAATACCCGCCTTCGTCGAGCAGGCGGCCGATCTCCTGCGCCGCAATTTCCAGCTGCACCATGCTCGCGGTCACACCCTCGCCCGCGGAGGGCTTGGTGAGGCACGCCGCGTCGCCGGAGACGAGAAACCCGTCCGCGACGAACGAGTACGGCGGACGGCGGTAAGGCGTCGTGCCGCGCTCGATGCGCTTAACCGTATGCCGCGGCAGCTTCACAGCCTGCTCGAACGCGGCGAACACCTTTTCGCCATTCAGATAGGAAAAGTTTGCCCCTACGCCGAGGATGGCGCTGTCCGCGCTGCCCTCCGGCGCCTCCCAGGTTTTATAATAGGTCCAGCCGCGCGTGCCGGAGACATAGTCCTTCGGGTCGTGATAAGCGGCGTAGCGCAGGATCACGTAAAACTTCTCCGCGTCGGTGATTTCAAAATTTTCCACGCCATAGCCATTTGGCAGTTTCCTGCGCGCGACGGACGGGATGCCGGAGCAGTCCGCAACCAGACGGGCGGATACTTCGCGCCGCTCGCCGTCCTGCTCGCAGACCGCGCCGCAGACGCGGCCGGATGCGTCCCAGAGAAAATCGACGAACGCCGCGTCGCAGCGAATCTTCGCGCCCGCGATCCGTGCCCAGTTGTTGAGGCGCGCGATATAGCGGTGCATGTGCATGCCGACGACGGTGCCGACGTTTTGCTTCGGGTAACGGTCGAAGGCGGAGAACGTGCGGCCTCCGGAAAATTCGAAGGCAAAGTCGTCGCCTTTCTCCGGCAGAGGAAGGTTGAAGCGGGCGAAGTCGCCCTTTGCGACATGGAAGATATCCAGCCTGCGCCCGAGCTGGTCTTTTGTGAGTTTGTCGATGACAAGCACGCTGTGCCCCTGTTCGGCAAGTTTGCGCGCGAGGTAACTGCCCGCGGTCGCCGCACCGACGACGAGAACGTCAAACTGTTCCATAGACGCCTCCAAAACTGAAAATTTGGGAAACGCAAGAGCGGCGCGCCGCGCCGCAATTATATTCAAATTGTGTGTTGCCTGTTACTAATAGTATAACACAAAAAGAGCGGGGTTGCTCCCGTTCGTAAATGCGTATTAGTCGTTATCCAGCGACCGGATCAGCGTCCGTGCGACGAATGCCGCTTTCTTTTTATAAAAAAGAAAACAAAAACTCAATCGTTATCCAGCGACCGGATCAGCGTCCGTGTGACAAAAACCGCTTTCTTTTTATAAAAAAGAGAATAAAAAACTCAATCGTTGTCCAGCGACCGGATCAACGTCCGTGCGACGAGAAGCCGCGTCTGGCGCGCGTCCATCGCCAACTTTTCGATATATCGGTGCGCGGTGGCTTCGTCCATGCCGCGCCGTTCGATGAGCATCCACTTCGCACGGTTGACGAGGCGGATTTCCTCCATCTTCTCCTCCAGCGTCGCGGTCCTTTTCTCCATGTCCGCGAGCTTGACGCGCGTCGCGCTCATCATGGCGGCCGCCTGCCGCAGCTGCTGGGCCGTGACGGGTTTGCTCAGCGTAATGACCCCCGCGTCCTCCACCTGATCGCTCACCTGGTCGTAGGTATCTCCGGGCACGATCAGCGCCACGCAGCAGTTTCGGCTGCCCGAGAGGTCGAGCGCGAGCTGCGCGCCCGGTTCGTCCGGCAGAGGCGTATTGATAAAGACGAGCGAAAACGGCGCATCGAGCATAAGCCGCCGCGCCTCGGCGGCGGAACCGCGCGTCGTCACGGGCGCATAGCGCGTAGCCGAAAACACCTCCGCGAGCGTCTCGCGGGAGCGTTCCGATCCCGAAACGATCAATACGCTGTTCTGTTTTGCGTCGCTGTACGCCAAGGATTGACCTCCCGCGTTGACCGCGTTATTCTTCCCCGGCGGTAAACGCGCCGACGATGCCTTCCGGCAGAACGGAGCGCACGAACGCGCTCTCACAGGCAAGCTTCGCCGCCTCCGCGCGCGTGCGCGGCAGCTGCCGGAATTTTCCCGTAACGGACGCCGGCGCCGTAAAGAGGTTGACATTCGCCGGAGGCGGAGCGGCGAGCCCTCGACGGATGCCGTCCAGACCCGCGGCGAGGATCAGCGTAAACGAAAGATACGGATTTCCCGCTGGATCGGGCGAGCGCAGTTCCAGACGCTCGTATTCGCCCTTTGCGGCGGGGATGCGGATGAGCTGCGAGCGGTTCTCCGGCGACCAGGTGACGTACCGCGGCGCCTTATGCTCTCCGAAGCGCGCGTAACTTGCGTCCACGGGGTTTAAAAACGCGGTGATCTCGCAGATGTGCTCCATGAGCCCTGCCATGAAGGCGTTCCTCGCATCTACCGTGTGCGGCTTTGCCAGCGAGAGGTTGATGTGCATGCCGTTACCGCTCTCCTGCGGCAGGGGCTTCGGCGAGAAATCCGCCCAGAGCCCGTTTCGCATGGCGACGGTGCGCACCACGGAGGGAAAGGTGATGGCGTTGTCGGCGGCGCTCATTGCGTCTCCGTAGCGAAAGTCGATTTCGTTCTGCCCGGGCCCGTCCTCGTGATGCGAACTTTCGGGCCGGATGCCCATCTCGCAGAGCGTCAGGCAGATTTCGCGGCGTACGTTTTCCCCGCGGTCGAGCGGAGCGATGTCCATGTATTTCGCGTTGTCGTAGGGAATGTTCGTCGCGTTTCCGTCCGCGTCCAGCCGGAAGAGGTAAAACTCAAACTCCGTGCCGAAGTTGACCGTGACGCCCTCGCTTTCCGCTTCGGCGATCATGCGCCGTAAAATACTGCGCGTGTCGAGCGGAAAGAGCGAGCCGTCCGAACGGCGGATGTCCGCGAAGAGCCGTACCACCCGGCCGTGGCTCGGGCGCCAGGGCAGCGCGGTGAGCGTCTCCGGATCGGGGAAGAGCAGCAGGTCCGAGTGCGTCTCGTCCCCGAATCCGCGGATGGCGGAGGCGTCGATCGAGATGCCGTCCGAAAACGCGCGCGGCAATTCTTCCGGCATAATGGAGATATTTTTCGGCACGCCGAACACGTCGCAAAACGCGAGGCGGATAAACTTCACGTCTTCCGCGGCGGCGTAATCGGCGATTTCCTGTGCGGTGTACATCATGGTGCACATCCTCTCTGCATGAATTCTGGAAGCGAATCGGAACGGCGGCTGCCGCCAGCGCTTTCGCGTGCGGCAGGGGTTGCGCCGTTTTATTGTTCTTTTTGCGGAATCGCGCGGTTAAAGCGGCTTTTTTACTGGAAAGGCGCCCAAACCCGCGCGAAATAATCCCGCTGTCCGAACGCCTTTGTTCCTGCGAGTATACATAATATAGGTTGTTCTGTCAAGGCGAATCATGAATGATATATACTTTATAACTGCAAAAAACGGCTGCGGCACTATTTTCTGTTCATTTAGATAAACGATGAGGATGAAATTTGCGGTTTTTCGCAGGAATTCTTGCAGAATTTTTGGGTTGACAAGCTTAACCCTGCGCTGTATACTATCCGCATATTATTTCAAACGGCAAAGGCGCCGCGGAAATACCGCTGTGTCGTTGCCGCTTTTTATAAGCGTATAGGAGGAGAATGCATCATGGGTACGGTTACGGAAACATTCGGCAGTAAGGTGTTTAACGATGCGGCCATGAAGGCGCGTCTGCCCAAGGACACGTATAAGGCGATGCAGACCGCGATTCGCGAAGGGCAGAGGCTGGATCTCTCCGTCGCCAACGTTGTCGCCAATGCCATGAAGGATTGGGCGATCGAAAAAGGCGCGACGCACTTTACGCACTGGTTCCAGCCGCTGACCGGCATCACGGCGGAGAAGCACGACAGCTTCATCTCGTCCATGCCCGGCGGCAGCGTCATCATGGAATTCTCCGGCAAAGAGCTCGTTCAGGGCGAACCGGACGCGTCCAGTTTCCCCTCCGGCGGTCTCCGAGCGACGTTCGAAGCACGCGGTTATACCGCGTGGGACCCCACGAGCTACGCGTTCATTAAGGAAAAGGTGCTTTGCATCCCGACCGCGTTCTGCTCGTACGGCGGCGAGGCGCTGGATAAGAAAACCCCGCTCCTGCGCTCCATGCAGGCCATCGACCGGCAGGCGATGCGCATTCTGAAGCTCTTCGGAAACGAAGGCGTCAAACGCGTGGCCACCACGGTCGGCAACGAGCAGGAATATTTTCTCGTGGACAAGGCGGACTACGACAAACGCCCGGACATCATCTTTACGGGCCGCACGCTCTTCGGCGCCCGCGCGCCGAAAGGGCAGGAACTGGAAGACCATTACTTCGGTTCCATCAAGCCGCGCGTGCAGGCGTTCATGGAAGACCTCAACGAAGAACTCTGGGAGCTTGGCGTGCTGGCCAAGACCGAGCACAACGAAGTTGCGCCCGCGCAGCACGAGCTCGCCCCGATTTTTTCGACGACGAATATCGCGGCCGACCACAACCAGCTGACCATGGAGATCATGCAGCGCGTGGCGAAAAAACACGGTCTCGTGTGCCTGCTGCACGAAAAACCCTTCGAGGGCGTCAACGGCAGCGGCAAACACAATAACTGGTCTATTTCGACGGACACGGGCGTCAACCTGTTGGAGCCGGGAGAAACGCCATTTGAGAACGCGCAGTTCCTTCTCTTCCTCTGCGCGGTGATCCAGGCGGTGGACGATTATCAGGACCTGCTTCGCATTTCGGTAGCGAGCGCGGGAAATGACCACCGCCTAGGGGCGAACGAGGCCCCGCCGGCCATCGTCTCCATCTTCCTCGGCGAAGAGCTCTCCGCAATCCTCGAGGCGATCGATTCCGGCTCGGCGTACGGCGCGAAGGAAAAGACGCAGATGAAGATCGGCGTGCACGTAATCCCGCATTTTCCGAAGGACACCACCGACCGCAACCGCACCTCGCCGTTTGCGTTCACGGGCAATAAATTCGAACTGCGCATGCTCGGTTCGAGCCAGTCGGTTTCGGATGCGAACATGGTGCTCAACACCGCGGTCGCCGAATCCCTGCGCAAGTACGCGGATATTCTCGAAAACGCGGGCGACCTGACGCTGGCCATGCACGACCTGATCAAAAAAGTGGTGCACGACCACAAGCGCATCATCTTTAACGGAAACGGCTATGACGACGCCTGGGTAAAGGAAGCAGAAAAACGCAAACTGCTCAATCTGAAATCCACGCCGGAAGCGGTGCCTTACTTCGTTTCCGCGAAGAATATCGAGTTATTAACTTCGCATAAGGTGCTCAGCGAAACCGAGATCCGCGCCCGCCTCGAGATCATGCTTGAGAATTACAAGAAGGTCGTCAGCATCGAAGCGATGACCATGATCGATATGGCGCGCAAGGACATCCTGCCCGCCTCCGCTTCCTTCCAGAAGAAACTGGCAGACACCATCGCGGTCAAGAAAACCTATGCCGCCGGCGCGGACTGCACCTATGAAACCGAAACCCTCGTGACGGCCGCCGCGCTGACCAAGGCCGCATACGAGAGCACCAAGTCGCTGGAAGACGCGCTCGCCGAAGCGAAGGCGGAGGAAGAGGTGCATAAGGCGGCGGAGATCTGCAAGGATAAGGTGCTCGAGCAAATGAGCGAACTGCGCGCGAGTGTGGATGCGCTCGAAATTCTGACCTCGACGGGCGACTGGCCGTATCCTTCCTACGGAGATATGCTGTTCAACGTCAGATAATAAGATCGGGAGATACTTGGATCATGTGTTCTATCATGGGATACCTCGGCAAGCGCATACCTTTGGATTTGCTTGTCGACGGATTTTATAAAACCATCTCAAGGGGACCTGATCTGTCGCGAATGCTGAGCGTTGGGGATGGGTACCTGATGTTCCACCGCCTGACGATCATGGGCCTGGAAAAGAGCGGCATGCAGCCGTTTGAGCGGAACGGGGATGCGGTTGTCTGCAACGGCGAACTGTACGGATTCCGCAAGATGCGTGACGAGTTATTTTCGGGATATGAATTCAAGAGCGGCTCGGATTGCGAGCTGCTCTTGCCCATGTATCAGCGTTACGGGACGGACATGTTCCAGATGCTGGATGCGGAGTACGCGCTGATTCTTTACGATCATAAAAGCGACTCGTTAATCGCCGCGCGCGATCCCATCGGCATCCGTCCGCTGTTTTATGGTTACGACGAGGACGGTGCGATCCTTTTTGCCAGCGAGGCGAAGAACCTTGCCGGCCTGACGGGGGCGATCAACCCCTTCCCGCCGGGGCATTACTGGAAGGACGGCGAGTTTATTCAGTATACGGATCTGACGAGCGTCAGGTCGTATTCGCCGGACGGGCTGGACGAAGTCTGCAAAACAATCAACGAAAAACTGACGCTCGGCGTCGTAAAACGTCTGGATTCGGATGTGCCGCTCGGGTTCCTGCTCAGCGGCGGATTGGACAGTTCGCTGGTCTGCGCGATTGCGGCCAAATATCTTTCCAAGCCGATCCGCACATTCGCCATCGGCATGGTCGGCGACGCGATCGACCTGAAATATGCCAAGCAGGTTGCCGACTATCTCGGTGCGGAACACACCGAAGTTTACATGACCGTACAGGAAGTCATCGCCTCGCTGCGCAACCTCGTACGGATTCTGGAAACATACGATATTACGACCATCCGCGCGAGCGTGGGCATGTATCTGGTGTGCAAGCACATTCACGAAAACACGAACATCCGCGTGCTGATGACCGGTGAAATCTCCGACGAGCTGTTCGGTTATAAGTATACGGATTTCGCGCCGAACGAAGAGGAATTCCAGAAGGAAGCCAAGAAGCGCATCGACGAAATCTACATGTACGACGTGCTCCGCGCGGACCGCTGCATCTCTTCCAACTCGCTGGAGGCGCGCGTGCCGTTCGGCGATCTGGATTTCGTCAAGTACGTCATGTCGATCGATCCTGCGCTGAAGATGAACCGCTTCGGCAAGGGCAAGTACCTTCTGCGCCATGCGTTTGAGGGTGACTATCTGCCGCACGATATCCTCTATCGCGAAAAAGCCGCGTTTTCGGACGCGGTCGGACACTCCATGGTCGACCAGATCAAGGCGTATGCCGAAAAACTCTATACCGACGAGGAGTTTGCCGAACGCAGCAGAAAATATACGTTCGCGACGCCGTTTACGAAGGAATCGCTCCTCTATCGCGAACTATTCGAGGCGGAATACCCCGGTCAGGCGCATATGGTCAAGGATTTCTGGATGCCCAACCGCACGTGGGAGGGCTGCAACGTCAACGACCCGTCGGCGCGCGTGCTCGCGAACTACGGCGCAAGCGCGGTATGATACTTTCCTAAGCGTCCTTACATACCGTGGGAATTCGCTCCTTCCACGGCGGGATGACCGGCCTCCGTTTCGACGGAGGCCGGTTTTTATTCGCCGCGTTTTTGAGAAAAACATAAAAAAGCGCAAATATTCGTCTTCCCTCCTTGCCGAATCCTCAGCGATGTGTATAATAAACGAATACAAAGGTTATTTGATTTAGATTTTACAATTCTGTTTTTCATGGCACGCTTCACGTGACGGGAAGGAGACACCACCATGCTGAATTTTTCCTTCGACTGGCTCCAGACGCTCTCCATGCTGGGGCGCGTCGCGCTCGCGGGACTGCTCGCGGGCGTCATCGGGTTTGAACGCGAACACGTGCAGCGCAACGCGGGCATGCGCACGCACATCCTCGTCGCCGTCGGCGCGGCGCTCGTCATGTGCAGCGGTGAATTCCTCGCGGCGAAATACTCCGGCATCGATCCCGCGCGCATCGGCGCGCAGGTGGTCAGCGGCATAGGCTTTCTCTGCGCGGGCACCATCATAAAGGAGGGCATCACGGTCCGCGGACTGACCACGGCGAGCAGTCTGTGGTGCGTTTCCTGCGTCGGCCTCGCGGCGGGCTGCGGTAATTACATCCTCGCCATCGCGACCACGGGCCTGATCCTGATCGTGCTGCGCGTGCTGCGCACCATGGCGCACAGCCGCCGCAGAAAAGCCAACCGTCTCGTGCTGCAGCTTGTGCTTTCCATGGAGGGGCAGAGCATCGTCAATCTGCAGAGGGACCTGGAGCGCATGGGCTGCATCATCGACGAGTTCAGTTTTGCGATCGACACAAAAAACCTCAAGCGGCACGTTTACGCGCACCTGACCCTGCCGAACCGGGACGACCTCTCCGTGATGATGGAGTGCCTCTCCAGAATCGACGGGGTGATGTCGGTCGAGTCGGTGTACGAGTAATAATACCGCCCCGAGAAACAACGACTCCCCCGGACGCTTTGCGGCGCACGGGGGAGTTTGATTGTAATACCTGTTTCAGCCCTCCAGCATCTGAAGAATAAACGCTTTATTGCGCGCGCCGACGGCTTTTTCCACAGGTTCGCCGTTTTCAAACACCATCAGCGTGGGGATGCTCATGACGCCGTACTGGCTCGCGAGCTGCGGCTGTTCGTCGATGTTGATCTTGCAGACCTTGACCTCCGCGCTTTCGCGGGCAATTTCGTCCACGATGGGGGAAACCATGCGGCAGGGGCCGCACCACGGCGCCCAGAAATCGACCAGCACCTTTCGATCGCTTTCGAGCACTTCGCCCGTGAAGTTCGCGTTGGTGATATCGACAATACCCATTTGGATCACTCCTTTTTATGATAAGGGAAACGATGTTCCCTGCTTACAGTATAAAGGATGCAATTCAAACTTGAAAAGTATTTTTCGAAATTGCCCCGGAAAAGCATCCATATCATGTTGCCGTGTTTTTGTTTTCTTACGGTGCTGGAAACGCTTTTTATGGAATTGTTCCGGAAAAGCACCCGTTTATGGCGTTGCGTTTTTCGCCGGCTTACGGTAGAGTGAGAAAAACAGAGAGCAAGCGGGGAGGCGAGAGGATGCGGACGCTGACGAAGACGATCGATCCCGCCGACGGCGGACGGACGGTGCTGAGCCTCCTGCGCCGCGAATTTGCCTGTTCGGACGCGCATATTTCGCGTCTGAAACGCCGCGAGACGGGCATCCTGCTCAACGGAGAGCCGCGCTACGTCACCGCGCGGGTGAACGCGGGGGATACGCTGACGATCGAAATCGGCGACCAGCCGACAGGGCATATCGTACCGATGGCGTATCCGCTCGACGTGCGTTATGAGGACGAGGATCTGCTGATCATCGACAAGCCCGCGGGCATCGCCGTGCACCAGTCCACGCGCGATCCGGAGGAGCTTACGCTGGAAAACGCGGTCTGTCATTATCTGGGCGGAAGGATCAGCCCGCATCCCGTGAGCCGTCTCGACCGCGGCACTTCGGGGCTCATGGCGTTTGCCAAGAGCGGATACATCCACGAGCGTCTCCGGCGGCAGATGCATACGCAGGACTACGCGCGCGTCTATCTGGGCGTTGCGATCGGCCGCGTCGAACCGCCAAACGGCGTAATCGAGCTGCCGATCGGTATGGCGGAAGGCTCCGCTTACCGGCGCGCAATTTGCGAAGGCTGCCAGCCCGCGCGGACGGAATATGAAACGCTGGCGGTAAACGGCCGGTTCACGCTCCTGCGGCTTGTGCCGCGCACGGGGCGCACGCACCAGCTTCGGCTGCATCTGGCGGCGATCGGCTTCCCGCTCGCGGGGGACTGGCTCTACGGCGCGGAGGATCGAGCGCTGATCGCGCGTCCCGCGCTGCACTCCTGCGAACTGTCGCTCACGCATCCGGTTACGGGCGAGCGAATCCGTCTCGTCTCCGACTTTCCGGAGGATATGCGGCGGCTGATCGATTTTCCGGAAACGGAGGAAGAGAAAAGATGAGCATTCGAACGGTGAACAAAAACGGCGAGACAATCGCGCTGGTCGAAAGCGAAGGGACGCTGATCACGGACGCGCAGTCCGCGCTGGACCTGATGGCGACGGTGCGATACGAGACGGACGCGGACCGGATCGCGCTGAAAAAATCAGCGCTGGACGGGCGTTTTTTTTCACTCGGCAGCGGGCTCGCGAGCGAAATTCTGCAGAAATTCGTCAATTATCAGGTCAAGCTCGCAATCATCGGCGACTTTTCCGGGTATACGAGCAAGCCGCTTCGGGACTTTATCTGCGAGAGCAACAACGGAAACCACGTGTTCTTTGTTTCAAACGAAGCGGAGGCGATCGAAAAACTTTCCCGCACGAGATAAAAAAACTGCGCCGGGCGGCGCAGTTTTTTTTGATCACTCTTTTCCGCGGACGAGGGACGCGGTGCAGTTCGCTCCCTTGAGCCGGTGTGCGAGGATCTCCCGATATTCCGGCGAATCGTACCAGCGGAAAAACGCCGCCTCGTCGGGAAATTCGATAAGCACCTCGCGCCCCTCTTCGGGTTCTCCTTCCAGCGGGGTCGGCGCAAGGTCCAGGGCGAGATACCGCCCGTCGTAACGCGAGAACACCTCGTCGCAGTGCGCGAGATACCGAGCGTATTCCGCCTCGTCGTGGATTTGGATGCGCGCGATAAAATAACAGGACACAGCGCTCTCCTTTACGGTTTTGTGGTTGCATCCGCCTGCGTCGGCACGAACTGGTCATACTGAATCGGACGGTCGTAGCGCGCGTACATCGTTTGCAGATCGGTGCCTTCGATCGAGAGAAGCATCCAGTCCGCATCATAATGGGCGAGGAACGTGTTGACCAAAATCTGCAGCGTCAGCCGCTGTGCGGTGGCACTGCCTTCCCGAATCGCAGCGGCGAATGCGTCCGAAAGGTCAAGATGCACGATCACGCCGTCGTACACTTCGCCCCCGTAGTCCAGCTCTTCCTGCGCGGCAGTGCAGGTGATGTTCTTGCCATAATCCACGTCCGGAAGCGCGCCGGCCGCGACGAGCGCGGAGAGCAGACCACGCGGCGAATCTTCCGCCGGAACCAACGATATCGTCAGGCTCGTTCCGGTTTCGTCCGGCAGATAGATCGCCGTGTCGACCAGAGCGGGCGTCGCGGTTGCGTCGGGCTGTGACGGAAGCACCGGCGTAGGCGTGACGTCGGTGATGCGCGGCGGGGGTACGGCGGTCGCTTCCGGCGCGGGCGAACACGCGGCGAATCCCATTGCAAACAGCAGCGAGAGAAGCGCCGCGCCCGCGTATTTCAGATGATGCCGAGCGGGACAAGCACCGCGAGCAGCACGATATTGACGCTGGCGAGAGAGATAATCCATTTCTTCTGTACCTTCGGTTCCTTGTCGTAGATAAGATAGCTCGCGAGGAAAAACGGGATGTAGGTCGTGAGGAACACGGGGAGCGCGCCCCACCACGGATAGACCCAGATGAACGCGGGCGTACTCGCGAGGAAGATCTCCACGAGGGAGAAGAACAGCGCGCTGCCGAGCGCGAATGCGACGCGGTTGTTGACGCCGAGGATTTTCATGTTTTTGTCCTGCGGAAGGAGTTTCGATGTAAAGCCCGCGACGGCGAACATCATCGAAAGCTCCCAGCTGACCCCGATGAGCAGGATATAGCTCGTGCTCTCCGGCGAGACCGTCCAGAGCGCGTAGCCGGAGAAATGGCAGATGACGGCGTTGGCGATTTCATAGAGCCAGTGCACGCTGTAGAGCATCAGCGCGGCTGCGATGGCCTTGTAGTTCTTCTTGTGGATTTCGTCCACGTAGATCATCACCACAAACGCGAAAATGGCGATGAACGTCCAGTTGAAGTTGCTTGGGTCGCGCACGGCTGCCTTCGCCAGATCGGCGAATGTTTTCAGATTCGGATCTCCAAAGAGCATGACGGTTACCTCCCGGTTTATTTTTTTGTTTACAGGGTATACAATCAGATGATGAGGAGTAAGGACGCGATTATTTTATCGCGCAAAGCAACCGCTGTCAATTTACGCGGCGATCACGCATCAAGCGTTTCTTATAAAAATACGTTTGCAAAGGGGGAAAACGATGTCTCGCGAACTGCTCGGCTGCTGCGGCGCATACTGCCAAACCTGCAAAGTCTTTGCGCGGGGCGCATGTAAGGGTTGCAAGCTTGGATACGACACCGGAGAACGGGACATTTCTAAAGCAAAATGTGCGATGAAGGTCTGCTGCGTGAAACGCGGGCTGGCGAGCTGCGCGGACTGCGAAGCATACGGCTCCTGCGAAACCCTCGCCTCGTTTTACGCGCACGATAGCTATAAATATAAAAAATACCGGCAGGCGACGGAATATATCCGCGCGTGTGGGTACAACGCGTTTTTCCAACTGGCCGATCAATGGTACGAGGCGTACGGCGGATTTAACGAACGAAAATAGCATACCAAAATCCCCCGGCAAAGCCAGGGGATTTTTTATGTATTTCCGTTATCCGCGCGCTTTCTTCGCGGCCTTTTCCATGAACTTCGCTTCGTCTACGATGAATCTTTCCTGCGTTCCTTCGCCGATGAGGCCGGCGTCGTCATAGGCACGGCAGGAGAAGACGAGCCGTCTGCGGTCGACCTCGACGAGCTCCGTTTCGCAGCGGATGGTCATGCCGACGGGCGTTGCAGAGAGGTGTTTGACGTCGATGCGCGTGCCGACCGTGGAACTGCCCTCCGCCAGATAGGGCATGATACTCTCCATCGCGGTGTATTCCATGAGCGTGATCATACAGGGCGTGGCGTAGACGGGCAGCCCGCCGCTGCCGAGCGCTCTGGCGGTGTTTTGCTCCGTGACGCGTTCTTTCTGCTCGCCTCGTAAGCCGTTTTTTAATTCGGACACAGCTGATTCCTCCCCAGGATGATTCGCTGAGCGTTATAATACCGCACCGAAACAGAAAACGCAAGAACGCAGCAGCAATGAATTACTCATAATCAACCACATCCACCCATCGGAAGAGCAGTTCGCGTTCCTCCGGCCTTCCTTTGACGGACTGGCTGGCGGCGACGATGGGAATCCAGCGCTGCACATATTGCATCGGCGTACCGCTCTTGTCGCAAAACAGCTTCAGGTATGCGTCGGCGGCCTTGTGATCCCCCGCTAGGGAAAAGAGCAGAAACGTGCGCGCCGCGTCCGCAGAGGCGTTGCCCTGCGTCGCGTGGGACCAGTCGAGGATAAACGGCGCGCCGTCGCCGCGAATGATGATGTTCGTCGGGTTAAAGTCTCCGTGGCAGAGTTTGTTGTGCCGCGGCATGGACTCCAGCCGCGTGTGCAGGTCGTATTTCGTCGCGGTTGGGAGTTCGGTCTGGATGATTTTGCGGTTCATCTTGTCCCGCAGCCGCGGAAGCAGCGGGCAGATCTGCCGGTGCATCAACAGCTGCAGGTCGACGAACTGCTCCAGATATACCGCATGCTTTTTCGGGTTTTCCGCCATGAGCTCCGCGAGCGTGCGGCCGGGGATGTATTCGCTCATGATATACCATTTGCAGTCCTCGGTCATGCCGACGCCGAAGAGTTTCGGCACATTCAGCGCGGTCTCCTCCACGCGGGCGTGGTTGAGCGCCTCGTTGAGCACATCCGCTTTCTTGAAACCTTCGCCAAAGAGCTTAACGATCGTGTCGCCGTCGCGATAGATCGTCTTGTTCGCGCGCGTCGCGATTACATTCGATAGATCCATATTGATCGCCCTCCCGTCAAACGGCTTTGTGCGTGCCGTAGTACGCGTTGAGATACATCTGCCTGATTTCGCTCATCAGCGGGTAGCGCGGGTTCGCGCCGGTGCACTGGTCGTCGAATGCCTGTTCGGTCATCTCGTCCAGCCGGGCAAGGAATTCTTCTTCGTTTACGCCATAGTCGCGGATCGTTTTTTTGATGCCGACGCGTTCCTTGAGCGCGTCCAGCGCGGCGATCAGGGAATCCACCTTCTCCGCGTCGGTCCTGCCCTTCAGGCCCAGCGCGTCCGCGATCTCCGCATAGCGCGCAAGGGCGTGCGGGTGGCCGTACTGCGAGAACGCGCCCATCTTGACCGGAACGTCCGTTGCGTTGTAGCGGATGACCTCGTCGATCATCAGCGCGTTGGCTACGCCGTGCGGAATGTGGTAGAACGAGCCGAGCTTGTGCGCCATGCTGTGGCAAACGCCGAGGAACGCGTTGGCGAACGCCATGCCGGCCATGGTGGCGGCGTTGGCCATCTTTTCCCGCGCGGCGGGATCGTTCGGCCCGTTGTCATAGGCACGGGGCAGATACTCGAAGATCATCTTCAGGGAACGAAGCGCCGTGCCGTCCGTGTAGTCGGTTGCGAGCATGGAGGCGTACGCTTCGAGGTTATGCGTCACCGCGTCGATGCCGCTCGCGGCGGTGAGCCCTTTGGGCGCGTTCATCATCATGTCCGCGTCCACGATCGCCATATCCGGCATAAGTTCGTAGTCCGCCAGCGGGTACTTGACGCCGCTCGTTTCGTCCGTGATGACTGCAAACGGGGTCACCTCGCTGCCCGTGCCGGCGGTGGTCGGAATCGCGATGAAATACGCTTTTTCACCCATCTTCGGGAAGGGATAGACGCGCTTTCTGATGTCCGCAAAGCGCATCGCCATGTCCATAAAGTCCGCTTCGGGATGCTCGTAAAGCACCCACATGATTTTCGCCGCGTCCATCGCCGAGCCGCCGCCGAGGGCGATGATCGCATCCGGCTTGAAGGACGCCATCTGCTTCGCGCCTTCCCGCGCGCTGGCCAGGGTCGGATCGGGCAGAACGTTGAAGAACGTTTCATGCGCAACGCCCATTTCGTCGAGCTTGTCCGTCACGGGCTTCGTATAACCGTTTTCGTAGAGGAAGGAGTCGGTGACGAGAAACGCGCGCTTCTTGCCAAGCGTCGTTTTCAGTTCGTCCAGGGCGACCGGCAGGCTGCCCCGCTTAAAGTATACTTTATCGGGCGTACGGAACCAGAGCATGTTCTCTCTCCTCTCGGCGACGGTTTTGATGTTCAAAAGGTGCTTCGGGCCAACGTTTTCGCAGATTGAGTTGCCGCCCCAGCTGCCGCAGCCAAGCGTCAGGGAGGGTGCGAGCTTGAAGTTATACAAATCCCCGATGCCGCCGTGCGAGGACGGTGTGTTCACGAGGATGCGGCAGGTCTTCATGCGTTCGGTGTATTGGGCGAGCTTTTCGCGCTCCGTCACCGCGTTGAGGTAAACGCTCGCGGTGTGTCCGTAACCGCCGTCCGCGATGAGCTTTTCCGCCTTGCCGAGCGCTTCGTCAAAGTCCCTGGCGCGGTACATGGCGAGCACGGGGGAGAGCTTTTCATGCGCGAATTCTTCGCTCAGTTCGAGGCTCTCGACCTCGCCGATCAGAATCTTTGCAGATTCTGGAACGCTTACGCCCGCGAGGGCCGCGATCGTGTGCGCGCTCTGGCCAACGATCTTCGCGTTCAGCGCGCCGTTGATGAGGATCGTCTTTCGGACCTTGTCGATTTCGTCGCCCCTGAGAAAATAACAGCCGCGGTCGGCAAATTCCTTCTTCACCCTGTGATAGACGGAATCCACAACGATCACGCTCTGCTCGGAAGCGCAGATCATGCCGTTGTCGAAGGTCTTGCTCAGGATGATCGAGCTCACTGCGGAAAGAAGATCCGCCGTGTCGTCGATGATTGCGGGTACGTTGCCGCTGCCGACGCCGATGGCGGGCTTTCCGCTGCTGTACGCGCTTTTGACCATGCCCGGCCCGCCGGTCGCGAGGATGAGGTCCGCCTCTTTCATCGCGAGGTTGGTCAGCTCCAGGCTCGGCGCATCCACCCAGTCGATAATGCCTTCCGGCGCTCCCGCCGCTACAGCCGCGTCAAGCACGATGCGCGCGGCCTCGATGGTGCTTCGTCTCGCGCGGGGGTGCGGGCTGATCAGTATTCCATTACGGGTTTTCAGCGCGATCAGCGTCTTGAAGATCGCTGTCGAAGTCGGGTTTGTTGTCGGGATCACCGCGGCGATGACGCCGACCGGTTCCGCGATGCGAACGATGCCGTAAGCCTTGTCTTCCTCGATGACGCCGCAGGTTTTTTCATTGCGATAAGCGTTGTAAATATATTCGGAGGCATAGTGGTTTTTAATCACCTTATCCTCCACGATGCCCATGCCCGTCTCTTCCACGGCGAGCTTCGCCAGTGGAATACGCGCTTTGTTGGCCGCGGTCGCGGCGGCGAGGAAGATCCTGTCCACCTGCTGCTGCGTGTAGGCCGAAAACTGTTTCTGCGCTTCGCGAAGGCGGGCGAACGCGCCCTCCATCGCTTCCACGCTGTCAATGGGGATTCGATTCATCTTCTGTAGCATACGCTCCATCTCCTCTTGTTTCCTCTTGACCGGCGTACCCTTAATGCCGATCGGACTCCTTCTATCTGATTACAGGATAAAGCATGACCCGCGGCATGAGAAGACAGCAGATCGGAATATCAGTATATTTATATCGATATAATAATATCTATATGGGACATTGATAAAAACGCCGTTCCGTTTGGATTGCTCAGGAAAAACGGCGCAAAAAAACCGGCTTTCGCCGGTATGGCTAAAACATCCTACGGCTAAGTATCATTCGGAGACGACCCGGCCGGCCGTCTCGCGAAGCTTGTCGATCAGGAGCCGGTCGAGACGCGTCATATGGTACCCCGCGCGATAGATCAGGATGTCGCGAAAGACGTTTCCGGGAAGATCCACGCGCCGCTGCACGAGCCCGAAGCGCGCCAGAACGTCCTGCGGTATGGGCGAGGCGAGCGCATACGCCGTGGAGAGACGGCTGATCAGCTCGAGCTGACTCGCGCGTTCATACACGGTGATGGTTTTTTTCGCCTCGATGGCCTGCGCGATTTCGCGCGCCTGATTGACGGGCAGGGAGGGAATATAGCTGTCGCCGTAGAGGATTTCGGTGTAGTCCGCCAGATCTTTCTCCGAAATCAGCTCCCGGCTGGCGAGCGGATGACGCTGGTCCAGTATGGCTACGGACGAAAATTCGAAGATGGGTTCGTACTGCAGCGTGCGCTCGGTCAGCGCGTTGAGGTAATTCGTCTCGTAGACGGCCTGGTAGCGGATTACGCCGAGCCGGTTGAGCCCGTTTGCCACCTGACGGATCGTGCGCATTGCGCCCGCCTCGCGATAATCCACGCTGTAATCCGCATCAGGTCCAAGGGAAAGGATGACTTCCGTCAGCGCGTGGGAAACGTAGCTCGCGCGCGGCGCGCAGAGGTCGAAGCGGGTTTTCTTTTCGTCCGATGGCTTATACAGCGCCTCCATCTCGGCGACCATGGAGAGGATGCTCCGCGCGTAACCGAGGAACTCGCGTCCCTTTTCGGTGGGCATGACGCCTTTCGCCGTGCGGTCGAAGATGGCGATGCCAAGATCGTCCTCCAGCTCGCGGATGGATTTGCTCAGATTCGGCTGGTTCATATAGAGATTTTCCGCGGCCTTGCTGATGGAGCCCGTCTTCTCCACCTCGACGGCGTACTTGAGCTGCAGCAGGTTATTCAAGGGTGCCTCCTTTATGATTGAGCGGAAATGTAGCCTCGATCAAAGCGTTCAATTCTCTGCGCGCATCGCGCGGCCGGATGAGGCGAACGCGGTTTCGTCCAGCGTTTCGCCCTCGAGCACAAGCGTTCCGTTGACGTAGACCCGCTCGATGCCGAAGGATCTGGACTGATCCGGAACGGCGTTCTTCAGGGCGGCTTCGTCGAACACGGTCAGGTCGGCATAACAGCCGGGTTTCACGTATCCGCGCTGCGGAATTGAGAAGCGGTCCGCCACGGCCCCGGTCATCTTCCGTACCGTGCGCGGCATCGTGTCGCCTTCGCCGCGCAGCGAGAGGCGCAGAAATTTCGGGAAACAGTCGTAAATCGCGGGATTCTGCACGCCGCGCTCCTCCACCCATGCGTCGGTCATGTAGAGCACGCTGTCGTGCCGCGCCAGCTCGGAGATGATCTGAGGCGTGCTGTAGGGACCCATGTTGACGCGGCCGCCAAAATTGCTCAGCTCGCAGAGCATCAGGTATGCGTCAAGGTCGCTCATATGTTTTTCTTTCGCGATCCGGTGGACGGTTTTGCCCTCGTATGCTTCGTATCCGGGGCCGATGTACGCGACCTGAATGTCGTCAAAGCCGAATCCCAGCAGCAGGATGGAAGCGTTCGCAAGGATGCGGAAGCGGAATTTATTGACAAGCCTGCGTTTGTCCGCGGCGGACAGCGCCTGATACCACGTCGGCATGATCACCGTGATGACCGAAACGCCTAAAAGCTCCGCGTAGATGTCGAACATCGCGTCCACGCCGTTTGCGCGCATGCGTTCGATGATGGCGACGAGCTCGTCCTTGCACTTGAAGGAGCTGGTGCCGACGAAGATTGCGTGGGAATACTGCAGTTTTACGTTGAGGCCGCGCGTCACTTCCTCCAGTTCGTCCAGCGCGCGCAGAAGATGCGGCCTGCCGAGCAACTCCGGATACGCCATGGATACGGCGGAGCAGGCGCGTGGGTGTACGGTCAGCGGGCGGCCGTATCGCGCGCAGAGCTCGGCTACCGCGCGGAGCTCGTCTTTCGGCGCGTAAAGGCCGGGTTCGTACATGAGCCCCAGCGAAACGCCGCACGCACCCTGATGCAGATTCTTTTCCAGCAGCGCGAGCATATCCGCTTGCTCCTGCTGTGTCAGAGGGCGGTTGCAGTAGCCTGTTCCGCTCGCGCGCGCGGTGCAGTGGCCCGTTAGGGACGCGACGTTGAGCGGCGTATGCATATCGATTGCGGAAAACAGCGCGTCCGCGTCCGGATAAAGGCCAGTCAGGCCGTCCATATGGAACAGCCCCGCGCCGACCTTGTCGACATATGCGCTGCCCTTTGAAAATCCGGTCATGGACAGCCCGCAGTTGCCTGTGATGAACGAAGTGATGCCCTGCCGCACGAACGGCTCGAAATAGGGGCGCGCGTTCTGTTTTGCCGCGAACCAGTCGTTGTGCGAATGCGCGTCAAAAAAGCCGGAAGAGACGCTTTTTCCTGTCAGATCGACGATTTCCGCGTCTTCCGATGCGATCTTGGGCGCGACTTCGAGGATTTTGTCGTCCTCGATCAGGATGTCCCCGACGAACGGTTCCGCGCCGGTGCCGTCGTAGATGCGGCCGCCTGTAAGCAGTGTTTTCATAGGCCCTTAAACTCCCATCCTTTTCCAGCAACATGGTATCACAAACCGCGAAAAAGGAAAAGTTATTCGCAAACCGCGCATGAAAAATCATAGGTGCGCGGCATCATCGGGCGGACAGGCCGATTGACGCGCGGGTGCAAGGCGCGTATACTGTATTTAAATGAATAGCGTGCGTATCTGCGCCCGATGAGGGCGCTGGCGGGGAAACCCCGCCAAGGGAATGCGGATGAAAATTCCGAGCTACCCCAGTAACCGTGAAGCGGACGAACGGACGAAAAGCCACTGCGAATCAAGCGCGGGAAGGCGTCCAAGTAGGATGAAGCCAAGCCGGGAGACCTGTTTATGCATGAAAAATACTCCTGGGGTGGAGTGAAGCTATCGACCGCGCCGACAGCACGCGATGTTTCCATTGCTCCCTCTCCTCGAAGAGCGGAGCAATTTTTTATTTGCTCTCCTCTCGGCTCTATTCATTTCGGCTTGATTCATTTTGGCTGGATTCATGAAGGGACAGACTGAAAGGGGAATAACATGAAACACACAAAACAACTTGCCGCGCTGCTCGCGGCGCTCCTGCTGGCCGGCGCGCTCCTCGCTTGCGCGCCGGCAGCGGCGCAACCCGCGGCAACGGAAGCGGCGGCGGGAACCGAACCCCCCGCGGAAACGGCTGCATCCGCCGGCGTGACCGTGACCGATATGATGGGGCGCACCGTGACGCTGGCCGAACCCGCGACACGCGTGGTCGCGCTCAGCGCGGCGGACTGCGAGGTGCTCTACGCCGTCGGCGCGGGGGATTTGCTCGTCGGCCGCGGCGAATACTGCGATTATCCTTCGGAGGTGCTGAACGTGCCCGCCGTGCAGTCCGGCATGGAAACGAATCTCGAACAGATCATCGCGCTCAAACCGCAGGTGCTTCTGACGAGCGCCATGGCCCAGACGGAGGACCAGGTGAACCAGCTGGAAGCGGCGGGGATCGCCTGCGTCGTTTCGGACGCGAAGGACATCGCGGGCACCTACGAGGCGACCGCGCTGGTCGGCGCGCTGACCGGGCACGACGCCGAGGCGGCGCAGGTCGTCGCGGACATGAAGGCGACGTTTGCCGCGCTATCCGCACGCGCGGGTGAACTCAACGGCAAGAGCGTTTATTTTGAAGTGTCCCCGCTGCAATACGGCCTCTGGACGGCGGGCAAAGGCACGTTTATGGACGAGATCGCCGCGATGCTGGGTCTGAAGAACGTCTTTGCGGACGTATCCGGCTGGGCGGAGGTTTCCGAGGAGCAGGTGCTGGAGGCGAACCCGGATATCATCGTCACCGTCGCCATGTATTTTGGCGAGGGGCAGACACCCGTGGACGAAATCCTTTCCCGTGCGGGCTGGCAGGACGTCGCCGCCGTGAAAAACGGGGACATCCTGAATCTGCCGGACAACGAACTCTCGCGCCCCGGTCCGCGGCTCGCGGAGGGCGCGCAGGCGCTCTTCGATTTCGTGCTGGAGGCGATCGCAAAACAGAATGCGGCGTAAGGTGAAAGCGGTTGCGGGGGGCGAGCTGCCGCCCTCCGCGCCGGAGCGGAATACCGGCGGCAAACGGGAAGGGTTTCGCGCGGGTGAACTCCTCCTGTTTGCGGCAATTACGCTGGCGGTCATGGCGCTCTGCGTCTGCGTCGGCAGCGTGAGCCTGCCTTTAAAAGAGACCCTGACGGTGATCTGGAACGCCGTCTGGCGCCTGCCGATGCCGGACGGTATTTCCGTGCCGATCATCCTGACCGTGCGCCTGCCGCGCGTACTCTGCGTGGCGCTGACCGGCGCCGCGCTCTCCCTCTGCGGCGGGGCGATGCAGGGATTGTTGAAAAACCCGCTCGCGGACGGAAGCACGCTCGGCGTATCCAGCGGCGCGTCGCTCGGCGCGGTGATCGCCATCGCGTTCGGCGTCACGCTGCCGCGGCTTCCGTTTACGGGGACCATGGTGCTTGCGATCGCGTTTGCGTTCCTTTCGCTGCTGATCATCCTCTCGCTTGCGTACAAAATCGACTACTCCATGTCGACGAATACGATCATCCTCATCGGCGTGATTTATTCCATGTTTGTCTCCAGCATCCTCGCGCTGATCATCTCGTTTGCTTCCGACCGGGTGAAGCAGATTACGTTCTGGACGATGGGATCGCTTCTGGGTACGACAATGCAGAACGCGCTTGTGCTGCTTGCCGCTCTCGTTCTGTTCGGCGGCTTGATCCTGCGTTACGCGCGGGAGCTCAACGCCTTTGCGGTCAGCGAGGACAACGCACGCAGCATCGGCGTTCCCGTGCGGCGGGTTAAGCTCCTTCTTTTAATAGCGGTTTCCGCGCTGATCGGCGTGTGCGTTTCGATCGGGGGGACGATCGGCTTTGTCGGTCTCGTTACTCCGCATATGGTGCGCATGGTCGTCGGGCCGGACCACAAGCGGCTCCTTCCCGCGTCGCTCTTCGGCGGGGCGGTGTTTCTGATGCTGGCGGATCTGCTGGCGCGCATCCTCTTAAACCCCATCGAACTGCCCATCGGCGTGGTTACGTCGTTCTTCGGCGCGATCCTGTTCGTGGTCATCTTTTACCGTTCGAGGAGGGCGCGGACATGAACCTGCTCGACGTGAACAACCTGACCGTGCGTTACGGCAGCCTGACCATCGTGGACGGCGCGACCTTTTCGCTTGCCGAAGGGGACTGGCTCATGCTCGTCGGCCCGAACGGAGCGGGAAAGAGCACGCTCGTCAACGCGGTTTCTCAGGGCGTGCCGTATACGGGCGAAGTGCGGATGATGGGAAAGGATATCAGAAAATACCGCGCGCACGAACTGGCCAAACGCCTCGGCGTGCTGTCGCAGTCGCATGCGATGGGCTACGGCTTCACGGTCGGCTCGGTCGTACGCCTCGGCCGGTACGCCTATGCGCCGGGACTCTTCTCCGGACACGCGGCGGAGGACGAACAGGCGGTTTCCGAGGCCCTCGCGCTCACGGGCATGACGAGGTTTGCGGATCAAAACGTGCTGACGCTCTCCGGCGGTGAATTGCAGCGGACGTTTCTGGCGCAGCTTTTCGCGCAGAATCCGCGCGTGCTGATGCTGGACGAGCCGACCAACCACCTCGATCTCGTGTACCAGAAACAGGTGTTCGAGCTGCTTTCCGGGTGGATCAAGACGCCCGGCCGCGCGGTGGTTTCGGTCGTGCACGACCTGAGCCTCGCGCGCGCTTACGGTACGCGCGCGCTGCTGCTGGATCGCGGACAAACGCTCGCTTACGGCGCGGCGGAAGAGGTGTTTTCACCGGAAAATCTGGATCGGGCGTACGGCATGGATGTCTCCGGCTGGATGCGAAACCTGCTTTCGCAGTGGCGGGAGGCGGAGGATTCCTGACGAACCGGAGCTTGAAAGATCACCGGCATTTTACAGAATCGGCATGCGCCTGCTTGAAAATTAGTGTATAATCGACAGAACATCGTAAAAATGCGCCGTTCTGTTTTTGATTGCGGCGCGAATCAAGGAGCCAAAAAATGTTATCTCTCATCCTGCTGCGGCACGGCAAGACCGAAGGAAACTTATTGGGCCGTTACAACGGCAGAACCGACGATCCGCTTTGCGAAGAAGGCGTTCGCGAGGCGGAAAACGCGCGGCACTATCCCGAAATCACTTTGGCTTACGCAAGCCCGCTGGCGCGCACGCAGCAAACCGCGAAGATCTGCTTTCCCAACGCCGAAATCGTGACGGTCGAAAACCTGCGGGAGATGGACTTCGGCAATTTTGAGGGCCGCACCGCCGCCGAGATGGAGAACGATGCCGCCTACAGTGCGTGGGTTGCGGGCGGGTTCGTGGACGCATGTCCGAACGGCGAAAGCATCCCGTCGTTCGCGCGGCGCGCGTCTGCCGCGTTCGCCGGCGCGGTTGCGGACGCGATTGCGCGCGGGGAGAAACAGGTCGGGGTCGCCGTCCACGGCGGGGTCATCATGTCGGTTATGACGGCGTTTACCGGTTCCAGCCAGCCATACCACGCATGGTATGTCCTGAACTGCGGCGGATATGAAATTGAAATCGACGAAACGGCATGGCGGGAGAAACAGCGGTTTGCCTCCTGGAAGCTCTTCGGCGAAAAAGGTCAAAGCAAAACAATCGTCGGTCGCAAGCTGGACCTCGACGACTGAAACAAAACGCAATAAAACCGGCGGCGATTTTTCGCCGCCGGTTTTTTAGCCGGTCGCCTACTCGGCGATCAGGCGCGATTTTTTCAGCGCGAGCACGAGAGCGGGGATGACCGCAAGTTGGATGACAATGCCCGGCAGGGCGGTGATAAATGATGCGCTGACCCAAATAGCGAGCGAGTAGCTGCCCGCGCGGAAGATCAGCGCGTTGAGCAATCCGAATACGAGCCGTCCCGCGAGCATGGCGGTAATGAGAGAAAGATAGAGGTCGGCGAGCAGTTTTCCGGTTTTGATCTGCCGCATGAGAAGACCGGAGACAAAACCGTATACCGCCAGCTCGCAGAGCATACCAGGCAAGTACGCCATCGGCGGCATACCGGTGAAAACGCTGGAGAGCAGCGGGGTCAGAATGCCGCACGCAAGGCCGTACGGCCATCCGCAGATCAGGCCGCACAGCAGAACGGGGATATGCATGGGTAAAAATATACTGCCTGCGTTGGCGACCGCATGAAACGCGAGCGGAAGGACGACGCCGAGCGCGGCGCAGAGCGCCGCCAGAATCAGGCGCTTGGTTTGGGGCATGACAAATCGATACATGTTGAGTTCTTCCTTTCTTTTTTTGCATACAAAAAACAGCCGCAAGGGCAAATCCGGCTTAGCCGGAAAAAACGCCTTCGTGGCTGTATTAAAGAAATTTCAATAAAAAGGTTTCAACCTTGCCCGTCTTCATGGCGGGACGTTACGGACAGTCTATCCGTTTTTCGAAAAAAAATCAAGCCGGATGGCAGAAAACGACCGCGGTTTTCTGCGGCTCATCATAAACGTCGGTCAAGTTCGTCAAGCGCTTGCGCAATCATATCTTTGATCGCCAGCGCGCCGACGCCGACAACGAAACTGTCGCACAGGTTCATCGGGATAAACAGGCGAACCGCGGGGCTTTGTCCGACCGCGACGGCGATGGCGGGAGAGACTTCCCCCATCATGGAATCCGCGATCGCGATCCCGAGCGCGCCTATGATATAGTCAGCCGTACGGCAGGCTACGACCGCCGCGTTTTCCCCCGTGCCGCCGCGCGCGGCGCCGGCTTTGAGCATGGTGCTGGTCGCGATGCTGTTGGTGCCGACGGCGACGATGTCGCATCGCTCCGCGCGGGACGCGAGCTGTTCGACGATGAGTTTTCCGATGCGGCCGCCCTGGCCGTCGATGACGAGTACAACGGGTTTTTTCATGACGAAGTTCCTTTCGAGATGGATCGGGTATCTTGGCGAATGTCGGCGCCGCGTTTACAGCAGGATCAACAGAAGCAGAACCGAACCGGAAAAAAGAAGTATGAGCGCCGTCAGGCATCCGCTTTTCAGGTTGCCGGGCGGCTTTTTATCGCCGGGGAAATTTCGCTTGAATGCAAGGTTATAGTGGATATATCCCGAAATACCCTTGCCGAAATAACCATAGTCCTGCGACATGCTGAAAACCTCCGGTTCTTCTGTATGTCAAGCGCAAGGCCGTGACAGCGCTGGAAACCGCCGAAAACACCACGAAAAACAACCGGGATGAAAAGTGGACGATGGTTTCAAATTGGTTAGCAATGTTTCAATATCAAACTCGGTGTGACGTTTGCCCTACGGCAGCGTTGAATCCCTGCCCACATGATATAATGCGATCGTTTGCAATGCAATATCGCTTCCGCTGGTTTGCGGAAGATGGAGGACTTGAAAAATGAGAAAAATATTCTGTTGCCTGACGGCGGCCGTGCTTTTGCTCGGGGCGGTCGGCTGCGCCGCGCCCACGTCGGCGGAGGAGCCGGAAGCAACGCCGCAGGAAACGAGCGCGGCAGCCGAATCGTCACCGGAGGGTGCGATCCTATTTGACGACGCCGCGCTGGAAGGGTATGTACGCGAGGCGATCGGCAAACCGACCGGTGAGATCACCGTTGCGGATGCGCGGCTGGTGACGGAGCTGGAGCTTTCACAGCAGGGTGTCGATCCCAATCAGCCGTATATCCACCGTCTCGATGCGCTGCGGTATTTCACCAACCTGACCTATCTTGGATTAGGTTACGCCGTGCAAAACGAGGAAGATGCGACAGCTCCGGTGGACATTACTCCGCTTGCGGGGCTGACGAAATTACAATCGCTCCAGATGGGCGGGGTCGTAATCGGCGATCTTTCCGCGCTCTCGGGTATGAAGGATCTGATGAGCCTGTCGGTATTCAACGGCGGGCAGCCGCTTGATCTTTCGCCGCTGGCGGGGCTGACAAACCTGCAGGCGCTGACCTTGCGCAACAATCGGATCACCGATGTTTCCCCGCTTTCGGGCCTGACGCATCTGATCTATCTCGATCTGGAGGGGAATCAGATCGCGGACGTATCGCCGCTTGCGGGACTGACGGGATTGACAAGACTGTTTTTGTCCGGCAATCCGATTACGGATTACTCGCCTCTTACAGAGGTGCGTTCCGATCTCGAGGAATGGGACTTTGAGGCGCAGGCAAAACCGTAACCGGAACGAAAAGGGCTCAAGCGTATCTTTAAAACAGCGGCCGACCGAAGGGAAGCCGCATTTTATTTGATCTTTTCGACCGTTCGGTATACGATTAACAAAAGAACTGTGCTTCGTACATCCGGCACACAAGTCATTAAATCAGTAAAGAAAAATCGGAACAGGCAAATCGGTTGCAAAACAAACGGAATCAAGCGGTAAACAACGGTATACTTGGACTGAACAGAAAAGAACCCGCGTTTCAGCGGGATCAGGAGGAACGAGTATGGGTATGTTTTGCTATCAGTGTCAGGAAACGGCGGGCAACAAAGGGTGCACGGTGCGCGGCGTCTGCGGAAAAACGGAGGACGTCGCCAAGCGCATGGATCTTCTGCTGTACGTGCTGAAAGGGATTTCGGATATCGTCGTAAGGGATCATCTGGACGCAAGGGAACTCGACGCAATCAACGGCGAGGTGCTCACAAGCTTATTTATGACCATCACGAACGCGAATTTCGACGCGGACGCGATCGAGCGGCAGATCATCAGGATGCTCGCGCTGCGGGACAGCCTGCGCCCCTGCAGGGGGAACTATCACGACGCGGCGACGTTTACCCCCTCCGGCACGTCGCAGATGCTGGAAAAAGCTTCCGAAGTCGGCGTGCTCTCAACCGAAAACGAGGACGTGCGTTCCCTGCGGGAGCTGGTGATTTATGGACTCAAAGGCCTCGCGGCGTATGCCGAGCACGCACGCAATCTCGGCAGCAAGGACGACGGGATCTCCGCGTTTATCTACGAAGCGCTCGCCGCCACGCTGGATGACACGCTCTCGGCGGACGCGCTCACCGCACTCGTGCTCAAGACGGGCGAATACGGCGTGAAAACCATAGCGCTGCTGGACGCGGCGAACACGGCGCGTTACGGCAATCCGGAGATTACGAAGGTGAACATCGGCGTAAGAAATCATCCGGCCATCCTGATTTCCGGACACGACCTCACGGACCTGGAGCAGCTGCTGGAGCAAACGCGCGGAACGGGCGTGGACGTCTATACCCACGGGGAGATGCTGCCGGCGCACGCGTATCCGGCGTTTAAAAAATACGATAACTTCGTCGGCAACTATGGAAATTCCTGGTGGAAACAGCTTACGGAGTTCGAGACGTTTCACGGGCCGATCCTCTTTACCACGAACTGCATCGTGCCTCCCAAGAGCGAAGAGATCCGCGCGCGGATCTTCACCACGGGCGCGGCGGGTTTCCCCGGCTGCACGCACATCAAACCGGATAAAAATGGAAAGAAGGATTTCTCCGCCCTGACTGCCATGGCAAAGAATCTGCCTGCGCCGGAGGAAATCGAACGCGGCGAAATCGTCAACGGGTTTGCGCATGCGCAGGTGCTCGCGCTTGCGGATCGTGTGATCGACGCGGTCAAGAGCGGCGCGATTAAAAAATTCTTCGTCATGGCGGGCTGCGACGGGCGCATGAAGAGCCGCGATTATTACACCGAATTCGCGGAAAAACTGCCCAAGGACACGGTGATTCTGACCGCAGGCTGCGCAAAGTACCGCTATAATAAATTGAATCTCGGCGATATCGGCGGCATTCCGCGCGTGCTGGACGCGGGGCAGTGCAACGACAGCTATTCGCTCGTGGTCATCGCGCAGAAGCTTGCGGAAGCGTTCCGCCTGACCAGCGTCAACGAACTGCCGCTGGTATTCAACATCGCCTGGTATGAGCAAAAGGCGGTGATCGTTCTTCTCGCGCTGCTTTCATTGGGTGTGAAAAACATCCATCTCGGGCCGACGCTGCCCGGATTCCTCTCTCCGAATGTCGCGAAAGTGCTGGTCGATACCTTCGGGATTGCGGGGATCGGCACGGCGGAAGACGACATCGCGTTGTTTATGAACTGAACAAAGGCGCAAATTCGGCTTCGACTTTGCTCGGAGCCGTTTTTTATTAGCGCGGAACGTGGTACGATGAGAGCAATGGAAAAGCAAGGAGGAAGAACCATGAAATTCCTGGTCATCGGCGCAAACGCCGCGGGCATGAGCGCGGCCTCGCGTGTCAAGCGCAGGCAGCCGGAGTGCGAAGTCGTCGTGCTGGAGCAGACGAACGAGGTGTCCTACGGCGCGTGCGGACTGCCGTTTTACGTCGCGGGGCTGAACGACGACCTTGACCTCGTGCGCATCCGCCGCGTGTCCGATTTTGAAAAAAGCGGCATCGTCATGCGGATGGGGCATACGGCGGAGCGCGTTGACTTTGCGCAAAAGTTCGTGACGGGGTGCGATTCCAAAGGAGACGCGTTTCTGGAATCATATGATAAGCTGATCATCGCGAGCGGAGCCGCTCCGCGGCGGCTCGACGTCCCCGGCGCTGAGAAGAAAAACATCTTCTTTCTCAAGACGCCGCAGGACGCCGAAGCGATCCGCGCCGCGATCGAACGCCAGCACGCGAACGTCGTCATCATCGGCGGCGGGGCGATCGGGCTGGAACTCGCGGAAGCCTGTCTGCTGCAGAAGGTGAAGAGCCTGCGCATCGTCGAGGCGGCGGGTCAGCTTTTGCCGGGATTCGACGAGGAGTTTGCGCTCGCGGCAAAGGAGGAACTGGAAAAACACGGCGTTTCCGTGCACCTGGGCGAACGCGTGACCGCGTTTTCCGGCGGGCAGTGCGTACAGCGCGTTTCGACGGAGCGCAGCGCATATGACGCGGACGTCGCCATCGTTTCCGTCGGCATCGTTCCGAGCACCGCGTTTGCGGAGGGGCTGAACAAGCTGCTGAACGGCGCGATCGTCACCGACGGCGCGATGAGAACGAGCGAGCCCGACGTATTCGCCGCCGGGGACTGCGCGAGTGTTTGGCATATGCTGTTGCAAAAGCCGGTTTACCTGCCGCTCGGCACCTACGCCAACAAGCAGGGGCGGCTCGCGGGGGACAGCGTCTGCGGCAAACCCGTCTCCTACACGCGCGCGCTTGGCAGCGTTATGCTGCGCTGCGTGGGGCTGGAGTTCGCGAAAACCGGCGTCACGGAGGCGGAGGCAAAATCGGCGGGAATCGACGCAAAGAGCGTCACCGTCCGCGCGAACTCGCATCCGCATTATTACCCGAACGCCTGCGAAATCGTCATCAAGCTATGCTACCGCGCGGACAACCGCGTTTTGCTCGGCGCGCAGCTTATGGGGGAGCGGGAGACCGCGATGCGGATCGACCCCATCGCCGTCGCCATCGACCGCGGCATGACGACCGACGAACTGGGGTATGCGGATTTCGGATACGCGCCGCCGTTTGCGGGCGTATGGGACGCCGTTGCCGTCGCGTGCAACGCCGCGAAATAGTCTAACGGGAAATTTGCCGCCTTCGGGCGGCTTTTTTCGTTGCAGAACAGACATATCAAAAAGATATATCTATCAGTTTGACAATCGGAATTTTTCGGATATAATATATCTAACAGATATAAAGAAGGTGCGATCGTGCGGCAAACGGACTATGTCATCCTCGGTCTGCTCGCGGAGCGGCCGTTGAACGGCTATCAGATCAAAAAGATCGTCGATATCCGTTTCAAGTTTTTCTGGAGCGAGAGCTTCGGCCAGATCTTTCCCGCGCTCAAGGCGCTGGTGTCGGCGGGGCTGGTGGAAGAATCCGCGCGGGAGGGCGCGAGCGCGCGCGCGGCAAAGGCGTATGCGATCACACCCGCCGGAAAAGCCGCGCTGGTCAACTGGCTCGCCCAGCCGGTCGAGAAGGAATCGCTCCGGTTGGAGATCCTGCTCAAGACATATTTTTCTAATTACGCCGCGCCGGAGGCGATGCTGGCGCACCTGCGGGCGTTTGAAGAGAACCACGCGCGTCAGCTGCACATTCTCGGCCTCTTTCAGGCGGAGCTGGAGGGGATCCAGGATGAGGACGAGAATCACAGGGAGATTCTGCGCGTAATCGACTTCGGGCAGAAAGCGAACCGCGCGTATCTCGACTGGTGCCGCGAAACGCAGGCGTATTTTGAACAAAAACAGCGCGCTCTTGCGGGCAGCGCAACCAAAACCGAAGCGTCCGATGCGGGCGTAGCCGAAAAGGAGCAAACCACATGAGGCAAAAAATACGCAGGATTCTATTATATACCTCCTTGTTTCTTTTCCCGGTCACAATGAACTTTCTCTCGCCCTACGTCTCCATCGACGGGGCGTTTGCTGGCGTGCTCTCCGGCAGCGCGCTGATGTTTCTCGGTTTGTTCCTTTCCGGCCTGTTTCTGGGGCGCGCGTGGTGCGGCTGGCTTTGCCCGGCGGGCGGGCTGGCGGAGGTCGCGCAGACGGTGAACCCCAAACCCGCGAACGCAAATGCTCTGCGCGTGGTGAGATATTGCTTCTTCGCGCTGTGGTTCGGGGTGCTGGTCACGGGCTTCATCCTCGCGGGCGGAATCCGGGGAATCGACCCGCTGCGCATGACGGAACACTATATCTCCGTGGACGAGCCGGTCAAGTACATCATTTACTATTTTGTATTGGGGCTGTTCTTCGTTCTCGACCTCGCGCTGGGGCGCAGAGGCGCGTGCCACGGCGTATGCTGGATGAGCCCGTTCCTCAACGCGGGCATGGCGATAGGAAGACTGCTGCACCTGCCGCAGATGCGCATCAGGGCGAAAACGGAGGCCTGCATCGACTGCAGGAAGTGCAACGGCAAATGTCCGATGAGCATCGACGTCAATGCCGCGGTGAAAACGGGCAGCGTGAAGAGCTGCGACTGCATCCTCTGCGGGGAGTGCGTGGATGTTTGCCCGAAAAACGTGCTGTCCTACCGGAAACCGAAATAACACGTGAGCAACTAAAAAACCGGGCGCGAAAGCGTCCGGTTTTTTGCGCGGCAAAACGGTTGACGCATGGATGGCTGGGGCATAGAATGATGCTGGCAATCAATTTGCTCTGGTTTGCTCGTTATTCCGCCGGCCGCCTGCACGGAGGGGCCGAGCGCGACTGTCGTGGTGGCTGACGCGGTATGCGCTGTTCGGGTGGATTTGGGGTGTGTGACTTGGTCATGGACGCCCTCGCTCGAATTTGGATAAAATAGGTTAACGCGAAATTCTACTTGCGGAAGCTGAAATACGACACCACACGAAAGGTAAACTTATATCATGCGATTCGATTATTATCTCCCTACGCGCCTGCTCTTTGGTGCGGGCAAACTTAAGGAACTGCACAAGCACAAACTCCCCGGGACGAAGGCGCTGATCGTCATGACCGGCGGCAGGAGCCTCCGGCAAAACGGTTACCTCGCGGCGCTGGAAAACGAACTTTCCCAGGCGGGTGCGAGCGCGCTGATTTACGACAAGGTCACGCCCAACCCCGAAAAGACGCAGGTGATGGAAGGCGCGCGCATCGCGAAGGCGAACGGGTGCGATTTCGTCGTCGGCTTCGGCGGCGGCAGCAGCATCGACGCGGCGAAAGCCATCGCGGTCATGGCGACGAACCACGGCGACTACTGGGATTACATCTCTGGCGGGAGCGGCAAGGGCAAGCCCGTGCCGAACGACCCGCTGCCCATCGTGGCGATCACGACCACGGCGGGGACGGGCACCGAAGCCGATCCCTGGACCGTGGTGTCGAAAGAAGAGACGAACGAAAAGATCGGATTCGGCTACGATAAGACGTTTCCCGTGCTTTCGGTGATCGATCCGGAACTCATGCTCACGGTTCCGCCCGCGCTGACGGCGTACCAGGGCTTCGATGCGCTCTTCCACAGCACGGAAGGGTACCTCAACAACATCGCGTATCCCGTCAGCGACGCGTTCGCGCTGCGCGCCATCGGACTTGTGGGTCAATCGCTGGCTACGGCGGTTCACGACGGAACAAACCTTGCTGCGCGCACGGACATTGCGCTGGCAAATACGCTCTCGGGCATGGTGGAATCCACCAGCGGCTGCATCTCGGAACACTCGCTGGCGCACGCGATGGGCGCAATGAAGCCAAACCTCGCGCACGGCGCGGCGCTGATCATGATCAGCCGCGCGTACTACGAAACCTTCGTGAAAAAGAGCTGCTGCAACGAACGCCTGATCGACATGGCGCGGCAGATGGGCAAGGCGGACGCGAACCGTCCCATGGACTTTGTGGACGCGCTGGTCGAGCTTCAGGCTGCCTGCGGCGTGGACAAGCTGAAGATGAGCGACTACGGAATTTTATATGAGGATCTGGCGCAGTACGTGGAAAACGCCTTCGACACGATGGGCGGCCTGTTTCAGTTCGACCCCTGCGCGCTGTCCCGAGAGGACTGCCTGAAGATATATCAGGCTTCGTACCGGTAAAAGGGATACTTCATAGGAAGAATGCAGTCTAATGTTTACTGAAAGGAAACATTAGATTGTATGAAATTGGACATTCAATATGATATACTAAAAAAAAGTGACCGTTTGCGGTGTAAAGTACGTATCAGGTTCCGCAAACGGCGATCAACGGTTTATGATGAAAAGTGCTCCTGCGCGGGCAGGCTGACCGCTTCCGCTGCGCGACAGGGGATCGCACGGCGGAACTGGATTGGGGGGTTCGAATGCAGAATGCGCTGTATGTCGAAATCAGCGCGGTCGGGATCATCCTGCTGACGGTTATTCTGGTCACGCAGCGGCAGACGATCGGTTCCTCCGCCGCGCAGCGGCGCTTCAATAACCTGATCTACTCCATGATCACGATGCTTGCCGTCGACGCCGGATGCTGGCTGGTCGACGGGACGCGGTTTATTCTTGCACGCGAACTGAACTACGCGCTCGAAACGGTGTATTTTTCCTTGCATGTGATATTGCCGTATCTCTGGGCGCTGTATGTGGAAGTCTCGCTGAGCACCGATTTGAAAGCGGCGCGGCGCCGCGTCAATCTCTTGACCGTCCCGCTCGTGCTGTTCATTCTGGCGCTGGCGCTGAATATCCGCTACAGCTTCGTCTTTACGATCGACTCGGAAAACGTTTATCATCGCGCGTTCGGCGTATATATCTATTCGTTTCTTTCATATGCGTACCTGATCTACGCGAGCATTCGTTCTCTGATCAAAGCGAAGAGATCTGCTTGGATTGACGACAAGCGGCGCTGTTACACGATGGCTTTTTTTGCGGTGCTGCCTTCCGCCGGCGGATTTATCCAGATGTTCTACTACGGAATCAGCCTGAACTGGATCCTCGCTTCGGTCTCGATCCTTCTTGTGTATATCGACGCGCAGAACCGCCAGATCTCTACGGACCCGCTTTCGGGCCTGAACAACCGCCGCGAGCTGACCAAGTATCTGCTGCGTGAAACGCGCGACCGGGAGCTGCTGAAAAGCGGCGCTCTGACGCTGATTATGATGGACGTCGACGGATTTAAGCAAACCAACGATACCTACGGGCATTTCTACGGCGACAGCATCTTGATCGCCGTTTCGGAGATTCTTAAATCGAGCTGCAAGAATACGGACGCGTTTCTCGCGCGGTACGGTGGAGACGAATTCTGTATTGTTCTGCCGGCGGACCGTGGGATCGATGTGCAGGAAATCATCGCGCGGATCGATGAAAACATAACGAATTGGAACGCGTCGCATCGGGATATGCGCGCAATCAACCTGAGCATCGGGTATGCCGCGTGGGACGCGCAAACCGATTTCAATTACGAATCGCTCGTCAGCCGAGCGGACCGAAAAATGTACGAGGCAAAAAACGCGAAAAAGTGTGCGTAACGCGCGATAAGCGGTGTTTTACGCATTCAGACGGGAGATGAATCATGCAGAGCGCGCTTTATATTGAGATCAATTCGGTCGGAATCATCCTTCTGCTGGTTATCCTGTTCAACCAGAAACGTTCGAACGGTTCCTCCGCGCAGAGACAGTTCAGCGCTCTGATTTTTACCGCAATGCTGATGCTGGCCGTTGACGCGGCTTGCTGGTTGGTCGACGGAAAGCAATTTCCGCAGGCGTATACGGTTTCCTATACGGTTGAAACGGTCTATTTTACTCTGCATCTGATGCTGCCATATATCTGGATGGTGTATACGGAACACACGCTGTCCGACGATATCAGGTCGGTGAACCGGCACGTTCGATTTGCGGCAATGCCGATCGCGCTGGCCATCGCCGGCTTGTTTTTCAACCTCCGGTACGGGTTCATTTTCAGCATCGACGCGAACAATGTCTATCACCGCGCAATCGGGGTGTATTTTTACGCGATTCTGGCATATAGTTATTTGATTTATAGCAGCATCCGCGCGTTGGCAAAGGCGAAACAATCCGCCTGGGCGGACGACCGGCGCCGGTACTATACCATGGCGTTTTTTATCGTGCCGCCGTTCGTCGGCGGGATTATACAATTGTTTTACTACGGGATAAACTTTACGTGGTTTCTCGCGACCATCTCGATCTTACAGGTATACATCGATATGCAGAACCGCCAAATCTCCACGGATCCGCTCACAGGGCTGAACAACAGAAGGGAACTGACGAAGTTTCTGCTGCACGAAACGCGCGAGCAGCCGAGAAACGGCGCGCTGACACTGATCATGATGGACATCGACGGCTTTAAGCAAATCAACGATTCCCGCGGACATTTTTACGGAGACAGCATCCTGATTGCAGTATCGGAAATTTTAAAATCAAGCTGCAAGGGCACGAATACGTGCCTTTCGCGTTACGGCGGAGATGAATTCTGCGTCGCTCTGTCGGCAGGCGCTGAGATCGGTGCGGACATGCTGATCTCCCGTATTCAATCGGGTTTATCCGGCTGGAACACATTTCATCCCGATGCGAATCCGATCGGCCTCAGCTTCGGCACCGCCGAATGGGACGCCCAGCAGGACAGGAATTACGAAGCGCTGATCACCCGCGCGGACGAAATGATGTATGCGGTGAAAAAAGCAAAAAAGCGCGCGTAGACGATCCGTACGCGCAACAAAGCCCGCCGTCAGGCGGGCTTGCATTTATCGATCCGGCAGTTTTTTGCCGATGTACATGGCGTGTTCGGAGAGCGCGAGCAGCTCCGGAACCTCCAGGTATTTTTTTGCGATCTCCAGCCAGCAGGCGATTTCCTCGTCATCCCGCAGAAGGATCTCCGGCTCGTTCGGCGAGAGGATGCCTTCCTGTCCGAAAAGGTGTAATTTTTCCAATGGGAATTGCTCCATAAAGGGGAGTATGTTGCGCTGATGCGTGAAGCAGGCGCGCGTAAACGCTCGACCGCGGTAATCATCCCCGACGGCGACTGCTTCCACGATGGGTTTTGTATCCGGTTCGGTCGAGTCGCGGATGATATTGCCGCCGTTCTTGAGGTCATAGAGCATTCCCGCGAACACCTGAATAAACGACACATAAAGCTTGCCGCCGGGCCTCAGGTACGAGAGCGCGGTTTCCACGGCGCGTGTTTGATCCGCCGGATCAAGCAGGTGATAGATCGGCCCCATGAGAAACACATGATCGAACGATCCAAGCTGCAGTTCGCCGAGCTGCAGGCAGTTTTTCACGTAGGTTTTTAAGGCTACATTGGCTTCTTCCGCTTTTTGCCGCGCAAGACGCACGTTTTCCGCCGAAAGATCGACGAGCGTGACCGCGCAGCCGCGCTGCGCAAAATGGACGGCATAACGACCCGGACCGCCGCCGATATCCAGAACGCGCTCGCCCGGGCGGATATACCGCTCCATCATGTGCGTGGTGAGCAGAAACTCAAACGGGTGCTCGTCGAGCCTGCGCCATTCGAGTTCCGCGTTTGCGTCGTAATACGCCTGAATGATCGATGTGTCGCTTTCCATCGCGCGCCGCCTTTCGGGTATTTTCGGTTATGGTATCACAAATCAGCCCGCATGTGCGCGCCTGATAGAAATATATCATTTAGCATATGGTCAATGTATATGTGCGCTACAGCATACGCGCCAGTTCGATTTCATGCAGGAGCGGAACGCCGTTTTCGCCGCGGAGCGGAATCTCCGGCTTCACACGCCGCGCGGCTTCCAGCGAATTGCGGTAAACGCGCGATACCGTGAAACCGCGATGCTGGTAAAACCGGATTGCGCGGAGGTTGTCGTTCGTGGTGACGACGATCATTCTGCTGGCGCCGCGCCGTACCGCTTCCGTTCCGACGGCGAGCATCAGCGCGCTTGCCGCGCCGCGGTTTTCGTCCAGACTGTCGAGCGAGGTGATTTCGCAGGTATCCCCGTCGGTGCGGAAGGTGATCAGCGCGCGGATGCTGCCGTCGGAACCCTGAAAAAGCAAACCTTCCGCGCTTGACAAATCGACCGTTTCCCCGCGGATGACCATATCCGTGGAGAACCAGCGTTCGCGCAAAAAGGCGCTGACCCGTTCTCTGTTCCCGGCGCACACTGCGATCGGTTCCAATGCTAATTCCGCCTTTCTGTCCGCGGTGATGCGGGACGATGATAAGAGCATACGCTGTTACGCGAAAAAACAAAAGCCCCCGCGCATAAAATGCGCGGGGGTATGCCCTGTTCGGGAATCAGCGCCGTATCATACGTCTTATGCACCTGCCGGGAAGTGCGATGCGGGGCGTATTACCCCAAATGGCAGATGTGAATCGTATCGCGCACGCTGTAGGAATCGATGGAACCGTCATTCGTCCACGCCGACCATCACGGAGGTCGCTTTGATGACTGCATAGGCGGTCTTTCCAATCATCAGTTTTAAATCCCTTACCGCCGCCATGGAGATGGTGGAGGTGATGTTGTGTCCGCCGCCGATGTCGATGGTGACCATCGCGTTGACCGCGCCTTCTTCAATGCCGGTGATTACGCCTTTCAGCTGGTTTCTCGCACTGAGTTTCATGTGTCTCCAACTCCTGTTCCGTACTGTAGACTTACCATACCAGATACGGGAACAAACCACCGTAACTTTGTTGCGCAAGCGGATGGCGGTTGCATTTTTCTTCGCATATGGTATCATAAATTGTTCGTAGTACAAACGAGTTTCGCTTGCCCGGCGAAAAGGAGAGGAAATCATGACCGATCAGGAAATCGAACTGCTCTTGAATCAGGCGCTCAAGGACATGTTTTACAGCGTTCTGCGCCTGCAGGAAAAGAGCGTTTCCAAGCTGGCGAACGGCAATATCAGCCGCACGGAAATGCACGCGCTCGAGATCGTTCAGGACAGCCCGGACGCGACGCTGACGCTGATCTCCGAGATATTGGGGATCACGAAGGCAACCGTAAGCGTTTCCGTTAACCGCCTCGTCGAAAAGGGGTACCTGGAAAAGGTCCGCGCGGAGGACGACAAGCGAAAGAGCATCCTGCGGCTGACCGAAACCGGCGAACTCATGTGCAAAAAACACAAGCAGTTTCACGATATGCTCATCGGCAGCGTGATGCGCGATTTCCACGTTTCCGAGTATCCGGAGGTACTGAGATCGATGCAGGCGCTTGTGAACTTTTTCAACCACCTGCGTGTGTGAAAATGTATAAATCAGGTGGATAAATACTCTTTTCATGTTTTTGCCTATAATGGCTGCGGAGTGAATAACCGCAAAACCGCGGAAGTTTTTCAGCCGTTTGCGAGCAGAATCCGCATGTTGCTTAACATAACAGACAAAACTGTATACTAAAACTATAATTTCACATTGACGCCCTGACGGCGCGGCACAGCCTTGACAAGCACAATCCGCCGTGTTATGATTCTGCGCAAGTTTGTTAGTACTACTAACTAAACGCGGAATCATACTTTTTTATTGTCGAAAGGAACCCGCTGGATGGATTTGGACGCGATATTCAAACTCATGGACCGGGCGGAAAAATCTTCCTTCACCAAAGTCGAATTTCAGGCGGGCGACCAGCGCCTCCTCTTGGAGCGCGTCGCCGCTGCACCCGGGGCCGCCGCCGTGTTGACAAACGCCCCGGCTGAAACCCAGGAACATGAGGGAAAGGACGCTGTGCGTTCGCCGATCTCCGGCGTGTTTTACCGCGCCAAAGAGCCGGGCGCCGAGCCGTTTGTTCAGCCCGGTTCCCAGGTAAACAAGGGAGACACGCTTTGCGTCATCGAGGCGATGAAGACCATGAACGAAATCCGCTCCCCCAGAAACGGCCTGATCGTTGCGATCGAAGCGGAGGACGGCGCGATGGTCGCCGCCGGAGACAGGCTCTTTACCCTGAGTGAAGGGAACTGATATGCAGACGGTACTCGTGGCAAATCGCGGGGAAATCGCCGTGCGCATCATCCGCACCTGTGAAAAACTGGGGCTTCGTACGGTCGCGGTCTATTCGGAAAACGACGAGCGCGGCCTCCCCGTGCGTCTCGCGGACGAGAGCGTTTGCATCGGTCCGCGCCCCGCGGAGAAAAGCTACCTCAACATCGACGCCATCCTCGCGGCGGCGAAAGCTTACCGCGCGGACCTGCTGCACCCCGGCGTCGGCTTCCTCTCGGAAAACGACGCGTTTGCCGCGGCGTGCGCCGAGGCTGGCATCCGCTTTATCGGCCCCGCGCCGGAGACCATGCGCGTGCTGGGCGACAAGGAAGCGGCGCGAAAGACAATGATCGCGGCCGGTTTTCCCGTAGTGCCCGGTTCCGAAGGCGCGGTGGAAAATATAAAAGAAGCGGTTTCGGCGGCAAGAGCCATCGGTTATCCGCTGATGATCAAAGCCGCGCGCGGCGGAGGCGGCAAGGGAATCCGCGTTGTTGAGGATACGGCTGCGCTGGAACGGGAGTTTCCTCTCGTGCGGCGGGAGGCCGAGCTGGCCTTCGGCGACGGCGGCGCCTATCTCGAGGCATATCTGCCGGACGCGCGGCATATCGAGGTGCAGATCCTCGCGGACATGCACGGAAACGTACTGCATCTGGGCACGCGCGAGTGCACGCTCCAGCGAAAAAACCAGAAGCTCATCGAGGAAGCGCCCGCTGCGAACATACCCGCGGAAACGCGGAATGCCATCGAGCAGACGGCGGTGGACATCGCCCGATCGGTCGGGTATCAGAATGCCGGAACCGTCGAGTTTCTGCTGTCAAGAGACGGCCGCTTTTATTTTATGGAGATGAACGCGCGCATTCAGGTGGAGCATCCGGTCACGGAGAGCATTTTCGGGCTCGATCTGGTCAAGGCTCAGATACAGGTGGCTCTTGGGCATCATCTCGCGATTCCGCAGGAGACGCTCGTCCCGCGCGGGCACGCGATCGAGTGCCGCATCAACGCGGAGTGCCCCGCGGAGGGATTCCGTCCCTCCCCGGGCGTGATCCGCTCGCTCTCTTTGCCCGGCGGAAACGGCGTGCGCATCGACAGCGGTTACGCGGCGGGGGACGAAATTTCGCCTTGCTACGATTCCATGGTGCTCAAACTGATTTCATACGCGGACGATCGCGACGAGGCGATCCGTCTTTCGCTCTCCGCGCTGAACGAATTGGCCATCGACGGCATCGAGCACAACGCGGATCTCGCGCGCGCCATGCTGAGCGATCCCGACTTCCGTTCGGGAAACGTGCATACCAATTGGATCGAGCGGACATTTCTGCCGCGTTATCTGAGGGGGCGGGCATGAAGCTTTTTTCGGAACAGATCGAAACCGGCCTGCCGCAGAACGCCGAAAAACCGGCGGACGCGCTGGACTTGCTGCGCTGCGCGCGCTGCGGGCGCGATCTTGTGGCGGAGGTCGTACTCGCGGGCGACGCGGCCTGCCCGTATTGCGGCAATCTCTTCCGTCAGCCCGCGTACCGGCGCATCGAAGCGATCGCGGACAGCGGGAGTTTCATTGAAATCGAACGGGAAACCGACGCGGGCGATCCGCTCTCGTTTCCGGGCTACCGCACCAAACTGGAAAAAGAGCGCGTAAAATCCAAGATGCAGGAGGGCGTGGTCATCGGCAAGGCGACGATCAAGGGCCTTCGCACCGCGCTCGCGGTGATGGACAGTTACTTTATGATGGGCAGCATGGGCACTGTGGTGGGTGAGAAGATCGTCATCCTCGCGGAATTTGCGTTGACCAACCGTCTGCCGCTCGTGATTTTCTGCGCCTCCGGCGGCGCGAGGATGCAGGAGGGCGTGCTTTCGCTGATGCAGATGTCCAGAACGACCATCGCGCTCGCGCGGCACAGCGCGGCGGGCTTATTGCACGTCAACGTATTGACCCACCCGACCACGGGCGGCGTGACCGCGAGCTTCGCCATGCAGGGGGATATCACGCTCGCCGAACCCGGCGCGCTGATCGGCTTTGCCGGCCCGCGCGTGATCGAGCAGACCGTGCGGGACAAACTGCCGGAAGGGTTCCAGACGGCGGAATACCTCTACGAACACGGGTTGATCGACCGTATCGTCGAGCGGAAGGACCTGCGCGAAACGCTTGCGTCTCTCCTCGCGCTGCACAACGCGGACCGCGCGCATACGGAAAAGGGGGCGCGCGGATGAAGCGGACGAAAGCCGAACCGACGCCCGCCGTACTGCCGAACGCGGCAGATCCCGCCTGGGAGCGCGTGATGAACGCGCGCAAGGAGGACCGCCCGCAGGCGCGCGATTATATCGAGAAATTATTCCACGGGGTCTTCGAGGTGCGCGGCGACCAGTGCATGGGGGACGACGAAGCCGTCGTCACAGCCGTCGCGTGGTTCGAAACGTATCCCGTCACCGTGATCGGGCAGCAGAAAGGCCACACGCTGGAGGAGCGCATGCGCTGCAACTTCGGCATGCCGTCCCCGGAAGGCTACCGTAAATCCATGCGCGCGCTGCGGCAGGCGGAGAAATTCAGCCGTCCCGTGATCTGCCTCGTCGATACGCCCGGCGCGTTCTGCGGCGTGGACGCGGAGGCGAAGGGGCAGGGCCGCGTGATCGCGGAGCACCTGAGGGCCATGGCGACGGTCAGAACGCCGACGATCTCGATCATCATCGGGGAAGGCGGCAGCGGCGGCGCGCTCGCGCTCTCGCTGGCGGATCAGCTCATCATGCTGGAGAACAGTTATTTTTCGGTGATCTCGCCGGAGGGCGCGGCGTCGATTTTGTTTAAGGACAGCTCCCTGGCCTCCGAGGCGGCGAAGAATCTGAAGCTCACGGCGGCGGATCTCAAGCGATTCGGCATCGTGGACGGCATTGTGCGCGAAACGCCGGGATACTCCCGGTTTCATATGGACGAGAGCGCGGAGGCGGTCAGAAAAGCGATACGCAGCGCGCTCAGGCGGCTGACGCATATCCCGACCGATAAGCTTGTGGAACAGCGGCAGCAAAAATACCTGAATATGAGGTGGTACTGACGATGACGCCGGTTACAATCGTGGGCGTGGCGAAATGCGTGCCCGAAAAAGTCGTGACGAACTTCGATCTGGAAACCCTTGTGGAAACGAGCGACGAGTGGATCAGCAAGCGCACCGGAATCAAAACGCGGCACATCGCCGTATCAGAGACCGCGACGGGGCTTGCGCTATGCGCGGCGCGGGACGCGCTCGCCATGTCCGGCGTGCCCGCGGAGGAGATCGGCGTGATTGTCGCCTGCACGATTACGGGGGACGACCTGACGCCCTCGCTCGCGGGGCGGCTGCAGAAGGCGCTTCGTATCCCGGCCTGCGCGGCGATGGACGTCTCCGCCGGATGCACGGGGTTCGTCTATGCGCTCGTGACCGCGGCCTCGCTCATGGACACGCTGCAAAAAGACGCCGCGCTCGTGGTCGCGAGCGAGCTGATGAGCAAATACACCGACTGGACGGATCGCGCCACCTGCGTGCTGTTCGGAGACGGCGCGGGCGCGGTGGTACTGAAACGGAGCGACGTTGCGCGTCTGCTTTATCCGATTCTGGAAGCGGTGCCGGATACCGACGACGTGATCATCGTGAAAAAAGAAGAGCGCGAGACGCCGTTTTCGGGCCCCATCGACGGGAAAAAGGAATACATCCGCATGAAGGGCACGGACGTGTTTACTTACGCCGTCGGCGTGCTGGAAGGTACGCTGCGGCGGCTTGCCGAGCGCTGCGGAGAACGCCCGTATACGAAAGTGATTCCCCATCAGGCGAACGAGAAGATCATCGATTTTGTCGTGCGTTCGATGAAACTCAACCGCGAACAGTTTTTCATCAACATCGCGAATTATGCCAATACATCCTCCGCCTCGATCCCGATCGCCCTGTGCGACGCGTGGGAGTCCGGCTGGCTGCGTCAAGGCGACCGCCTGGCGATCGTGGGCTTCGGCTCTGGCCTTACCAGCGGCGGAGCGGTGATCGACTGGGCGATCCCAAACAGAAACTAAACACGGCATTATCAGACAGAAACCGCACCAAACTACGATCAAAAAGGAGAACTTATTATGCAGGAAATTATTATTAACAGCCTTGTTTCCCAACTGGACCTCGACCGCGACGCCATTACGATGGAGAGCCGGTTCGTCGAAGATTTTTCGATGGATTCTCTGGATATGGTGGAGATGCTCATCAACCTCGAAAAAGAGACGGGCATGAAAATTCCGGTCGAAGAGGTCGGGGACATCCACACCGTCGGCGAACTCGTCAAGCACATCGAAGGAAAGCAGCAATGAAATACCCGGGCACGATCTGCTCTCTGATCGGGACGGAGTACCCGCTCATTCAGGGCGGCATGGCCTGGGTGTCCGACGCGAACCTTGCCGCGGCCGTTTCAGCGGCGGGGGGGCTCGGCGTGATCGCGGCGGGCAACGCCCCGCCGGATTGGGTAGAGCAGCAGGTAAAAAGGGTACGCGAACTGACCGACCGGCCGTTCGGACTGAACGTTATGCTCTTGAGCCCCTATGTGGCGCAGATCGCCGAACTCGTCATCGATTACCGCGTACCCGTGGTCATCACGGGCGCGGGCAATCCGGACGCGTATGTCAAGCGCTGGAAAGAAGCGGGCTGTATCGTCGCCCCCGTCGTCGCCAGCCGCGCGCTGGCGATGCTCATGGAGCGAATGGGCGCGGATTTCGTGATCGCGGAGGGGTGTGAGGCGGGCGGGCATATCGGGGAACTCACCTCCCTGGTGCTCTGGCCGGATATCGCGCGCAGCGTGAACATTCCCGTGGTCGCGGCGGGCGGCGTCTTCGACGCGGCAGGCGTCGCGGCGGCGTTCTGTCTCGGCGCGAAAGGCGTGCAGGTCGGCACGCGGTTCATCCTCTCGGAGGAATGTACCGCGCACGCAGAATACAAGGAACGCGTGATCCGCGCGAAGGACATCGACAGCAAGGTAACCGGCCGCGTGACGGGGCATCCCGTGCGCGTGCTCAGAAGTCCGCTGCAGCGCGAGATGGCCGGCGCGGAATACGGGCCGGACGGCGCGGCCGCCGTGGAAAAGCTCGGCGAAGGCTCGCTGATGCGCGCCGTGCTGCACGGGGACAAGGAGCGCGGATCGTTCATGGCGGGGCAGTGCGCCTGCATGATGGACCGCATTCAGCCCGCGAGTGAAATCGTAAGAGAACTCTTCGACCCCGCCGCGCTGAAAAGCGCGCTGCAGGGTGCGGCGGCGCTTCTGGAGGCAAACGCATGAAGACGGCATTTCTATTTCCCGGCCAGGGCGCGCAAATGCCCGGCATGGGCTCGGACTTATATCTATCCTACAGCCGTTACCGCGAAGCATTCGACCGCTGCGAGGCGGGCGCCGGCCTCGATCTGAAAGCCGCCTGCTTCAAAGGCGAGGGAATGGACGAAAGCGGCGCTATCCAGGCGGCGATCTATTCGCATTCCGTATCGACGCTGCGCCTTTTGGAATCCGAAGGCGTAAAGGCGGACGCGCTCGCGGGGCTGTCGCTCGGCGAATATGCCGCGCTGACCGCGGCGGGAGTACTCAGCGACGCGCAGGGTGCATCGATCGTCAAACGGCGCGGCGCGCTGATGGACGGCGCGGTGCCGCCTGGAACGGGCGGCATGCTCTCCGCTGTCGGGCTTACGCTGGATCAGGTGGAGGCGGCGATTGCGCCGTTTGAGCACGTATATCTTTCCAACCATCTCTCCGAGACGCAGACGGCGCTCGGCGGGCTGCTGCCGGAACTGGAGGCGGTCAAACCGCTGCTGGAGACGGCAGGTGCGCGGATGGTGACCATGCTCGCGATGAAAGGACCTTCGCACTGCCCGCTGTTGCGCGTGGCGGCGGAGCGCTTCGGCGAAGAACTGGCGCGCGAATCTTTCGCGCAGCCGAACGGCGTCGTCTACAGCAACGCCCTCGGCGCGCCCTATCCGGCGGACGCGGATCTTTGCGCGCTGCTTTGCGAACAGATGAAAAGCCGCGTGCGCTGGCACGACTGCGTGGAGCACATGCTCGCCTCCGGCGTGACACGATTCGTCGAAATCGGCCCCGGCGGCGTGCTGAGTAAAATGCTCAAGCGGCGCGTTAGCAGGGACGTTTTGCTCTACAGCGTGCAGGACAAGGCGTCGTTCGAAGCGTTCCTGCGCGCATACGGGGAGGATAACGCATGAGCCGGGTCGCGCTCGTGACCGGGGGAAGCGGCGGCATCGGCCGCGCGGTTTGCCTCCGGCTCGCGAAAGAAGGATTCGACGTCGCGGTGCATTACAACAGCAACGCGGACGCTGCCGCGCGCGTCTGCGCCGAAATCGAGGCGGGGGGCGGGCGCGCCGTCGCGCTGCAGGCGGACGTAAGCGACGCCGCGGCCTGCGCGGCTCTCGTGCAGGGCTGCATCGAACGGCTCGGCGGCCTGGACGCGCTGATCAACAACGCCGGAATCACGGCGGACGCGCTCCTCATGCGCATGACAAACGAGCAATACCGCAGGGTGGTCGCCGCCAACCTCGACAGCTGCTTTTTTTGCACGCGCGAGGCGGTGAACCACTTTGCCCGAGAAAAACACGGCAAAATCGTCAACATCACGTCGGTCGTCGGCATCACCGGCAACGCGGGGCAGACGAACTACGCCGCGAGCAAAGCCGGCATCATCGGGCTGACGAAGTCCGCGGCGAAAGAGGTTGCGCGCTGGGGTGTTACAATCAACGCGATCGCCCCCGGTTTTATCGAGACCGCCATGACCGATCAAATGAACGAACCCGCGCGGGACGCGCTGAAAAAGAGCATTCCCATGCGCCGCCTCGGCACGCCGGACGACGTCGCAGGCTTAGCCGCGTTTCTCTGCTCGGAGGACGCGTCTTATGTGACGGGACAGGTGTTTATCGTGGATGGCGGCATGGCGATGTAGCACATTCTTCCACTCAGGAGGGTTGAGTATGAAAGTTTTTATCACCGGCATCGGCGCTGTGTCGCCGCTGGGCATGACCGCGCGGGAGAGCTTCGCGGCCGCGGTAAAAGGGATCAGCGGCATCTCCGCGCCGGAACAGTTTTCTTCCGAGATTACGCAGATCTTCGCGGCGGGCCAGGTGAAGGATTTCACGTCCGAACCGTATGTCAACAAACGCGAAGCAAAGCGTATGGCGCGCTTTACGCAAATGGCCATTGTCGCCGCGGCGCAGGCCTGGGAGGAGAGCGGCCTTGCGGAATCGGGGTACGAGCCGGATCGCGTGGGCGTATCGATTGGCAGCGGCATGGGCGGCTTGGACGTCATTTGCGAGCAGTATGCGGAGCTGACGAATAACGGCCCGCGCAGTGTTTCGTCGTTCTTCATCCCGAAGGCGATCATCAACACCACCGCCGGGCTGATTTCGATCCGGTACGGGCTGACCGGCCCGTGCTATTCCATCGTGACCGCCTGCGCTTCGGGCGCGGATGCGATCGGGCACGCGTATTACGCCGTGCGCGAAGGCCGCGCGGACGCGATGCTCGTCGGCGGCGCGGAATCGGTGTTAAACGAGCTCGCCGTGCAGGGCTTCCACCAGATGGGCGCGCTGAGCGAAAGCGGGGATCTATCCCGCGCGAGCATTCCCTTTGACAGGGAACGCCAGGGGTTTGTGATCGGCGAAGGCGCGGCTTTTATGCTGCTGGAAAGCGAAGAGAGTGTAAAAAAGCGCGGCGTAAAGCCGATCGGCACGCTCGCAGGCTACGCGCAGACCTGCGATGCGCATCACATCACCGCGCCGCAGCCGGAGGGGAAGCAGGTTTCCCGGGCGATGCAGGAAGCCATGCGCGACGCGGGCATTACAAAAGAACAGGTCGGCTATATCAACGCGCACGGCACAAGCACGCCGCTCAACGACGCGACGGAAAGCCTCGCGATCGAGACCTGCTTTGGCGATTACGCGAAAGAGCTCAAGGTGAGTTCGACCAAATCCATGACGGGGCACATGCTGGGCGCCGCCGGCGCGTTTGAGGCGGTGATTTCCCTGCTCGCGCTCAATGAAGGCGTCGCGCCGCCGACCATCGGCCTGCAAACCGAAGACGAGGTCTGCCGCCTGAACTATGTCAAAGGAAAAGCGCAGCCGCTGGAATGCGAATACGCGCTGTCGAATTCCCTTGGCTTCGGCGGGCACAACAGCTGCCTCGTACTCGGGCGCGGCGGGAGGTAAAACGGATTGGGAAGCATCGGAATCGAACAGATCAAGCAGATTCTGCCGCACCGCGAGCCGTTTCTGATGGTGGACCGCGTGGACGAACTGATTCCCGGCGTGTCGGCCAGGTGCGTGAAGGCCGTCTCCGGCAACGAATGGTATTTTCAGGGACACTTCGATCAGAAAAAAGTCATGCCCGGCGTGCTGATCGTCGAAGCGCTGGCGCAGGCGGGCGGCATCGCACTGCTCACGCAGGAGGGGATGCGCGGCAAGCTCGCGTTTCTCGGCAAACTGACCAACGCGCGGTTTCACTCGTCCGTCGTACCGGGAGATCTTTTAGAACTCGACGCGCGGATCAGCGCGGTGAACGGCTCCATCGGGATGGGGAGCGGCATTGCGAGCGTGCGCGGGGAAAAAGTCGCCAGCTGTGAGTTCGTGTTCGCGATCAAGGACCCGGACTGACGCGCGGCGTATCCGCCAAAGCAGCGCCGCGCAAAACGCAACGCCCGCCGTTCGGCGGGCGATTTGGTTGCATCGCATTCAGAGCAAATCCCGGTAATAGAGTCCGCTCGTGTGCGGCGCGTCCGTTTTTTGGTCGCGCCGGAACCGTTCGGTTACCGACGAAACTTCTTCTGCGGTTTCCCGTGTAAAGTATAAAAGCTGAAAATCCAAGCCCGAAATGTTTCGTCCCGCCAGGTCGAGCGGAACGCTGTTGAGGAGCGTCGCTGTGCGTTTTTCGTCGCATTCGACGGGGAAACCGATCCGCTTCCGGTCGGTCAGCCTGCCGCGCCCGCCGCAGGCCGCGCTGCCGGAAAACGCGCGGACGGGGCAGTTGCGCAGGTGCATGAGCGGCAGATAGCCGTAAGAGACGATTCCGCGCGGAACCGACCCGCCGAGAAATTTGACCTTCGGCATGGCGAGCTCGAAAGAAACCGCGAGGCTTTTTAGGCTCTGTCCTTCATAGAAAAGCAGCGCTTCCGTGTTCGTTACGTTCAGCGCGAAACCGCCGTGGATCTTTAACCCGAGCTGCTTTCCGAGGGCGATGCCGTAGGCGTTGTTTGCCCAGACGGCGGCCAGCCCTTGCCCCGCGAGTGATTTCAGCAGCATGCCGAACGCCGCTTCGTCCTCCGGGAACAGCAGCGTTGGAAGCTGCGCAATCAATTTTCCGCCGAAACGTTCGATCTCCGCCGATCCGATTCGATCCGCGGGCAGCAGGATTTTTTCAAACGCATCCTCGCAGGCAATTTGCGCCGGATCGTAAAAACGCGCCCAAAGCGCGGGGCTCTCCCGAGGGGAGACGCAGCGCGCCGGAGCTGGAATTTCATACGGGCTACGTTCGTGCGGCTGGCTTTTTCCGCGCCTGGCGAGGAGTTCGTCCAGCGCCTGCCGCCGCAGGGTGTTCAGCGCGGCGGCGGAGAGCGCGTATCCTTCCGCAATGTCCGTCCTCAGGCTGCGCATGAAAAACGGCGTGCCGCCTGTCTTCTCCAAACTTTTCCGCGCGGCTTCTGCGTCGAGCGCGCGATGAGCAGCGGGTTCCGGCGCGCCGGATTCAGTCGATACTGCGTGCCGGCCGTCGCTCACGGTGAGAGAGATTCCGTCCGCGTGCAGCGAAAAATCGAAATCGACGGGCACCAGGGGCGTTTCGTTTTGATAGAGCGCGGCGAGGGATTTCAGCACCGCGTCGGTTTCCGAGACGTCCTCTTTCGTGCGGGTGCCGAACATATCCTTGTTTCTTCTGCCCGTGAGATATCCATCTGTAAACCCGCTTCGGGAAAATACCGCGCGCAGGGCTTCCGCGTCGTATGGCTTTCCTTCCAGCGCGAGCCGGCAGGCAGAAGTCGCCGCGGCGACATATTCAGGCCGCTTCATGCGCCCCTCGATCTTAAAAGAGCGGACGCCCGCGTTCGCCATCTCGCGGATGTGCGGAATCAGGGACATATCCTTCAGGGAAAGCGCATAGGCGCCGCCTCCGCAGGACCAGTCAAGACGGCAGGGCTGCGCGCAAAGGCCGCGGTTTCCGCTTCTGCCGCCCAGCATGGCGGAGAGGTAGCACGCGCCGGAGACGCTCATGCAGTGCGCGCCGTGGATAAACGCCTCCGCCCGAACGGATACGGCGGAGCAGATCGCCGCCATCTCCTCCAGCGTCAGTTCGCGCGCAAGCACGATGCTGTCGAAGCCCGCGTCCTCCAGAAACCGCGCGCCGCCGACGTTGTGCACGGCGGTCTGTGTGGAGGCAAACCGCCCGATCGTGGGATAGCGGTTGGCAAAGAGCCGCAACGCGGCAAGATCCTGCAGGATCACCGCGTCCGCACCCGCCTCCGCGATGGCGCCGGCTTCCTCCTCCAGCGCGCGCATCTCGCTGTCCAGAACGAGCGTATTGACCGTGACATAGACCTTCACGTTTCGCGCATGGCAATAGGAAACGGCTCTCTTGAAACCGTCCGTGTCGAAATTCTCTGCGTTTCGGCGCGCATTGAACCCCCGGCCTCCGAGATAGACCGCGTTCGCGCCGCAGCGCACCGCGGCGACGAGCTGCTCTTCGCCTCCGGCGGGAGAGAGGATTTCACAGGCGGGAAAGGGGATATCCATACGTTCTCCTTTGGATGATATTTTTTTCGGGCTCGTTCTGCCGCGTGTGTCAATCAGATTGTATTACGAACGGCGGGTTACGGCAAATACCCCGTCGGCAGAGCGGGCAGACGACCGATGCGGAAAATGGAATTCGACAGAAATACACCATATAAGCCGGTGAAAAGCAGGCGCGACGCAAGCCGTTGTTGTTCACTCGTTTTTTAAGTTATGAATATAACATTTTTTTACATCCTATGCAAACAGACGCGCGCATAAATACTTGACAGGAATACGGACATTTGGTATTTTTAGCATCATGGCGGAATGAGCGCCGAATGAAATCCCCGGAGGGGAAGCCGCAGCGGAAAAATCCCGCTTCTTTAAACGATTTGTGAACATTCGCGGGAAAATATGCAATGCGTGCATTTTTGGTTTAGTATGTCACAAAAGGCGTATATTTCCTGCCGTACCGTCGACCGAGGGGCGGTGAATACCAAAGCATACCGATGGCCCGGCAATGAATATTTATTGCATGACAGACGGCGGTATTCGGTGCTTTCCCGCGTTGCGGAAAACGTGCGGTTTCTGTAACCGCGACGATCGAATAAGCGCGTTCTGCTGCCGGTATACGGTGTTCGTCCGCTGATTATCCAGCCGAGATCATTGCATATACACGAATGGCCGCACGGCTGCGGATATCAGCGGGCAAACGAGTTTACAGTACATTGTCAGCTGAATAGACATGTTTCTTCCCACGTGAGGGGCACAATCCGTGAAAACGGATGCCGCAATGCTACAGGGCCTACAGGCAGATATCTGCCCACGGCAGCCAGTTGCCGATTGAAGAACGCTCGTAAAGAAAGCGTACTGGTCAGCAGACGGCTGGTATATTGCGTTTTTTCGCGACGTGGCGGTTCGGATTCGTAGTGGTTCTGAGCCGTTTTTTCATTTGGATACAGTTGCGCTGTAACAAAAGAAGAAATGTGACGAATACAGAATAATAAGGAGAAACAATAGTGCAAACTTTTCTGCCAGTGCTTTATGGCGCGGCGCTGGGCGCTGCCCTGGCAGTTCCCGTAAGACTGTTATGTTCGCTGCTTTTAAGGATGCGCGGCATCGCGATGGAAATGACCAAAAAACACTTCGCGATCCTGCTTATAGGCCTTATGCTGTCGGGCGGTATCATCGGATGGCGCACGGAGGTCACATTCCTCGGGTTGTACCTGTTTTTGATCCTGATTGCGGCGGCGTGCGTGTTTTACATCGACGCGAAACACCGGATCATTCCGAACGAACTGGTGCTGGCCATTTTGGTGTTTACCGCAGTTTTCGGGTTTACGGGGGCGATCCCGTTCCAGATATGGCAGTCTCTGATTGGTTTTGCGGCGTGCTTTGCGATTTTCTTCGTTCCAAGCCTGTTTGGAAAGAGCGTAGGCGCCGGAGATGTGAAGTTCGCAGCCGCAATGGGATTCGCGCTTGGGCTGACGGGCAGCCTGTACGCCGTCGTCGGAATGGGCGCACTCGTGTTGATCTATACCTTGATCGACAGCAGGCTTCCGCTAGCGCAGAGGCTGAAGACAATGATTCCCATGGGCCCGTTTCTGGCGCTGGCGCTTGTCGCTGTGCTGCTTATTATCAAATAGCGGATCTATGCCGCAGGGAACGGGGCGGATACGTAAGAGGAACGACGCGGGACGCCGGCAAAGGAACGGGGGGAAAAGGAATTGGACCTGGTAAGGAACGAAGCGGGCCAGGGGATGGTGGAATACGGGCTGATCATCGCATTCGTGGCGGTGGTGATCATCACGGGCCTCTCGCTGTTCGGCGGGAGCACAAACACGCTAG
>JAEWUO010000017.1 GCA_023459335.1 Bacillota bacterium | reverse complement strand
CCCGCTTTCCCGAGAAAGAGGGTAAAAAAAAGAAGCTTACGCCTTTGTAAGCTTCTTCGTACATCCCTTGCCCGCTTTCCAGAGAAAGAGGGTAAAAAAAAGAAACTCAACTCTTTGTAAACCTCTTCGCACATCCCTTGCCCGCTTTCCAGAGAAAGAGGGTAAAAAAAAGAAGCTTACGCCTTTGTAAGCCTCTTCGCAGTTCTATTCGGTTTTTCAGCCCCGACCCGGGATTCGTCCTTCGGTGGATTCTATCTCCGCCTCCGGTACGACCCGTTCTGCTGGTCAATCAGTCACGCCGCGTAGATGCGCGAAGAGTCCCTGGTTTCGTCGAGGCTTCTGCCGTCTTCCATCATGAACCGGATCAGGCGGATCGTATCCCGCTCGGAGCTGGTTAAAACGGAGAGTCTGGTAACGCCGTTCTGCGTGTCGAGCAGCAAGTTCTGTATGAAACTGTTGCCCTTAAGTTCTTCCGGTTCACGTTCGGCGACAATCAGTTTAACCGACCCTTCGCTGTTGTTGACGATCTCGAAGAACCGCTTCAGATTCGTTACGTTGATCTTCATCATAAGTATTTCCCTCCTTACCTTTTATTCAGTGTCATTATACGTTCTTTTTTTTATAAAATCAAACAGTATGCCGCTTGTTTTTGTGACTATTCTTCCATAACATCAATAAAGCGTTAAGCCAACGTGAAATTGCTGTGAACATTCCGCCGCCATCCGGCGATAATTCTCAATTGTATGGGCGGGGCAGGAACGCAATAATCATCGTTCCCGCGCGAAATGCGTAACATGAAAAAACCCGCCGTGTTCAGCGCGGCGAGTTGATCGTTGAATCCGTTTGATCCAGTTCTACCGTCAGATCACACGCGAATACTGAATCCCCGAATTTTTCAAAACGATTTGAAATTTGTTCCGATCCCCGCGCGCCAGCTCGATACAGTATTCGAAAATCTGCCCCGCGGTGTTTTTCGAAATCCGCTGAATGCGAAAGCCCGCCTCGCCCGCACGCATATTCAGCAGTTCGGCATCCCGTTTGCTGAGCGATACCGCCTCGTAAACCTCCACCGCTTCCTGCGGCGAGGAACCTGAGCACTCGCGGATGGTCGTATATAAGGAGTCGTTGAGCTGCTCGCGGTTCAGGGTCGGGCAGATATGCACGGGAATATACGCCGTCTCAAGCAGCAGCGGTTCGCCGTCCGCCAGACGCAGCCGCTCGATGCGAAACGCGGAAGCCCCTGGATTAAGGTTCAGCGTTTCTGCGATTTTGACTGGCGGGTGAACGGTGGAAAAAGAAATCACCCGGGAGCTCGGCGCAAGACCCAGCGCATGCATTTCTGTGGTAAAATTATATAGGTTGTTGATGTTCCGCTTTAACTTTGGTTTGCATACGCGCGTTCCGACTCTTTTTTTACGGATGATAACCCCTTCGTCCTCCAGCATCTGAAACGCCTGCCGAACGGTGGACCGGCTGATGCTGAGCTGTTTGCAAAGCGCGGTTTCAGTCGGCAGCGCGTCCCCCTCGCGCAGCTCTCCCGCGGAAATGCGCGCGGAAAAGTAGCCCGATAATTGAAGATAGACCGGTGCGTCGTCCGTCCATTCGATGTGCAGTTCATTCCAGTTCATGCAACTCTCCCCCGCGCTGTATGCGGTTACAGTCCGCGTCCCGCTTGACAGGCGGGCGATTCGGCCAATATAATTGTATCGTACAATTTTACCGGCAAGTTTCTAACGGTGTCCGAGCGGCGTGTTCCATCCGAGACGTATCCCTATGTTTTCTCTATTATACACGATTTGGAGTGCCCTGCAATGAGTAATCGGCTGTCCGGTATGCTCGATCGCGCGCGGCAGGTTTCCTGCTTCTGCGGTTTCGACGGATTTATCGATGAAGTCGTTCATACGGTGGACCGCCGTCTGGACGCCGATCGGTATATACGGATTCCGACGCTGGCCGAATATGGAAGCCGGATTGCGAACGGTTCAGGGCTGAGCATCAATATCGAGATCGTCACGGTCGATCGAAAGATCGGCGGCAACGGCCCGATCTTCACAAATGCGCTGAGGCGCTTCGGCGCGCGCACCACCTACGTCGGCAGCGTCGGCAGAGATGCGGTCGACCCCGTGTTCGCCGAGCTTGCGCAGGGCGGCGCCGTTATCGGCGTCGCCGACCCAGCGCAGACGGACGCAATGGAATTTTCGGACGGAAAAATCATCCGCAGCAAGCTCTCCGCCCTCGGCGGCGTCACCTGGCAATCAATCGTGGAGCGCGTGGGACTGCGCGCGTTTGCGGACTATATGGATGCTTCCGACCTGATCGGTTTCAACAACTGGACGATGCTCCCGCATATGAGTGAAATCTGGGACAGCATCCTTTCCGAGGCCGTACCGATCATGCGGACGGCGGATAAACGCGGCAAGCTGCTCTTCTTCGACCTCGCCGATCCCGAAAAGCGAACGCGGGAGGATCTTCTCGCGGCGCTGAAGCAAATCCGTACGTTCGGCGAACGCGGTTTTGACACCATACTGGGCCTGAACAAAAAAGAGGCCTGCGAGGTCGCCGAGGCGCTCGGCTGCCGCATTTCCAGCTATCGCGATCAGCCGCTGAAAGAACTGGCTTGCGGGTTATACGCGCGGCTGGGCGTGCGGCGTCTCGTCGTACATCCCGTCGACCGCGCGGCCTGCGTCACGAAAGGCGGGTATTTCGAGGTGGCCGGCCCTTTCTGTCCGGAACCGAAGCTCACCACCGGCGCCGGGGATCACTTTAACGCGGGATTCGCCTTCGGCGCGCTGCAGGGCTTCGCGCCGGAGGACTGTCTGTTGCTCGGCGTCGCCGTTTCGGGATATTATGTGCGCAGCGGAAAAAGCCCGGATCTGCCGGAAGTAAAGACGTTCCTTGCCGCGTGGGACGCCGGAACACTCGTCTGATTGGGCGAACAATACTGCATCAAATGGAGGAATCGTTATGAAACCGGCAAAGAAAGCAAGCGAAATGACCGTGCGCGAGCTCGCGCGCTACATCGACCAATCCGTACTGAAACCGGAGTTTACGCAGGAGGAGATCCGCAGATATATCCGGGAAGGCGTCGATTACGGCTGCGCGACCGTCTGCGTCAACCCTGCGTCGCTGGACATCGCCGCCGAGCTGACGCGCGGAACCGAAACGAAGATCTGCGTCGTATGCGACTTTCCCTTCGGCCTGTCCACCACCGCGGCCAAGGTCCTGCAGGCGGAGGAATACTGCCGGCGCGGAGATATCTTCGAGCTGGATATCGTTTCCAATTACGGCTGGATCCGAAGCGGGCTCTGGGACGCCGTCCGCGCGGATATCCGGGCTGTCTGCGACGTTTGCCACCGTTACGGCACGGCGGTGAAGGTCATCTTCGAAACCGACGCGCTCACGCTGGATCAGACGCTTGCGGCTGCAGACGCGGCAATCGAAGCGGGCGCGGATTTCATCAAGACATCCACCGGGTTTTATACCGGCGGGCCTTCCGCCGGAGCGACGCCGGAATTGATCCGCGCGATGCTGGCGCGGGCGAACGGGCGCTGCAAAGTAAAGGGATCCGGCGGTATCCGCACGCGCGAACTGTTTCTCGAATTGATCGATCTGGGGATCGACCGCATGGGCGTCGGCTACAAGTCCACGCCCGTCGTACTCGGCTGCACGCCGGAGGAAGCGAAAGCGCTGCGATAATCTACTCCGGTAAAAGCGTCTCCCGACCCGCGGACGAAATGTTTCGCGGGTTTTTCATGTAAAAGGTGTCTCCGAAGCAAAAAAATCGACTTAATCGTTTTCGTTCGATGCAACCGAATCAATCCTGTTTTTTGGTTTTTCTCCGGACAATGGTCGAGAAATCTCCGTTTCGTGCGAAACCGATCGAATCGATCCCGTTGATTTCATTTTTTTAAATTGATTTTTACTTTTTTTTCTTCTTGACAGGTTCAGCATGCAAGAATATAATCAAATAACGAAATCGTTTAAGAAAATTTGAATTTTACTTATTCTTTTTTCAGTGTTTTCCAGCCGTATTTCAATGCCGTATTTTAAATAATGGGTTCAGCGTTATTTTCCCAGCAGAACGGTCTGTAATTTTTAATAAAACAGGCGGTAATCATGGTCACGATCAAGGATATCTCCGAACGCTGCGGCGTCTCCCGAGCGACGGTGAGCAAGGCGCTCAACGGCCACACCGACATCGGTGCGGATACCATCGCGCAGATACGGCGGGTAGCCAAGGAAATGGGTTATCTCCCGAACGCAACGGCCCGCGCGCTGAAACTCGGACGCTCGCACAATATCGGCGTGCTCTTCGTCGACAAGACCGACTGCGGTCTCCGTCACGAGTACTTCTCGTCCATTCTGGATAGTCTCAAAGTGGAAGCGGAGCGGCGCGGTTACGACATCACCTTCATCAGCAAGGACATCGGCGAGTTCTCGATGGACTACTATGAACATGCGAAATACCGCAACTGCGACGGGGTGATCGTCGCTTCCGTGGATTTTACCGACCCTGCTGTGGTCAAACTCGTCGCCAGCGAAATCCCGACCGTTACGCTCGATTATGTGTTCGACAATCGTACCTCCGTCTTTTCGGATAATATCGGCGGCATGTCCGAACTCGTGCATTACATCTATGAGATGGGCCACAGGCGGATCGCCTTTATTCACGGCGAAGATACGTCGGTCACGCAAAAACGCCTCATCAGCTTCCATAAATCCTGCGCGAGTCTCGGCATCCGCGTTCCGGAGTATTATGTCCGGCCGGCGATCTACCATGACCCGCAGTCCAGCGGGCGGGCGACGCGGGAGCTGCTCTCTCTCTCCGACCGGCCGACGTGTATCCTCTATCCCGACGACTTCTCCTTTATCGGCGGCATGAACGAACTGGAGTGGCAGGGCGTTTCGATTCCGGGCGATATGAGCGTCGCGGGGTACGACGGCATTCTGCTCTCGCAGGTTCTCCGCCCGCGGCTGACCACATATAAACAAAACGCCGAAGCGATGGGCCGCGAAGCCGCCGCCCGTCTCGTCGAGGCCATCGAACAGCCGAAAACCTGCCTGCCCCAGCAGATCATGGTCTCCGGGCAGCTGCTCAAAGGCGAAACGGTGAAAGACATCAACGGCTGAGGCCGCTGATCGATCGAAACAGCCGGCAAGCGCCGGTCAACCCCTCGCAAAAGGAGGCGTAATAAATGGAAAGCATCACGATGCAGGAGATACCTCCGGTCTACCTTCCCGGCAAATCAAAGCGCAGCACGGCGCGCGGCAGCGCAGGCAAGGATCTTTTGCCGCACTCGCTCATCAAGCCGCTCGGCCGCATGTTTTACCTGCAGCGCTGCGGCGTTTCGCTCGATTCCGCATATGCGGGAGAGTTTGCCCACCCGGCGTGCCATACCGCACCCGCACGTGTTTTCCAATCGGATACGTTCCTCCACGTATCCGGCGGTTGGCACGACGCGGGTGATTACGGCCGGTATGTCGTGCCAGCCTGCAAAGCCATCGCCGATTTGCTTCTGGCGTTCCGGGCAGCACCGGAAGCATTCGGCGACGACTGGGGTATTCCCGAAAGCGGAAACGGCGTGGCCGACGTGCTGGACGAAGTCCGCTTTGAGCTAGAGTGGCTGCTGCGGATGCAGCGGGACGACGGCGGTGTTTATCACAAGGTCACCTGCGCATATTTCCCCGATATGGTCGAGCCGCAGGAGGAGAGAGCGGATCTGTTCGTCTTCCCCGTTTCCACGACGGCGACCGGCGATTTTTCCGCGGTGATGGCGATGGCGTTCCCGCTCTACGAATCCATCGACCGGACGTTTGCCAAACGCTGCCTTCGCGCCTCCGTGAACGCATATGAATTTATCACGCACAGTTCTCCTCTTTCTTTTAAAAACCCGTCCGGCGTGGTAACAGGCGTGTACGGCGATGCGAACGATTCGGACGAACGTTATTTCGCGGCATGCGCGCTGTATCAGGCGACCGGACAGCCGAACTATCTCGCGGACGCGGCTTCGCTTTATCAGAACGGGAGAAGCGCGGATTTCGGCTGGGCGGACGTCGGCGGTTACGGCAACGCGAGTCTGCTGTTTGGTTCCCGCTCCTGTGAAGACGATATCCTCTGCGGTCGCATCCGCGCGGATCTGCTGGCGACGGCGGAGCGCATCTGCGAGCGCACAAAGCAGAGCCCGTACGGCATATCGATCGACGAATTCCTCTGGGGCAGCAACATGTATCTGCTCAACAACGCTATGGCGCTGCTGATGGCCAACGACGCGCAGCCGAACGAACGGTTCGTTTCCGCCGCGCGCGCGCACCTTGCCTATATCCTTGGCAACAACCCGCTCGGCGTTAATTTCATCACCGGCGCAGATGAAACCTCCCCCAAGCACCCGCATCACCGCCCCTCCGCCGCGGCCGGATGCCCCATGCCCGGCATGCTCGTCGGCGGACCGGACGAAGGGCTGCACGACCTTGCGGCAAAAACGCTTCTCGCGGGAAAACCCGCTGCGGAGCGGTATATCGATTCGGTGGAAAGCTACTCCACCAACGAAGTCGCTATCTACTGGAACAGCGTGCTGCTCTATGTAGCCGCGCGGCTGAGCCGGCTTGATTCGTAACGCATCGGCAGCCACAAAGCGGCGGAGCAAAAACTCCGCCGCTTTTTTGTTTGGTATGATTTATGAATTCAACCTAATAGACTAGTGTTGTTTTCTGTTGATTTATATTATAATAAAAAAAGTTTCACCTGTTTCCGGTTTCCGGAAATGAATCCGTTTGAGTCAAATCTACTGCAAAGGATAACCTGTAAAGGAGCGGTGACTTACTGTGCTTTCTCGCGTTATTTTTTCCTATACCATGCTTCGAAACCGCAGCTTACTCGTCCATTCATACGGAAAAGCCTTTTGGACATCCTTCCGCGCGCTTTCCTCAAAGTATTTCCGGGAAACAGCGCCGCAAACGCCGCGCATCGGCCGCAGCATCTTTTCATTGAATTATCATTTTCTGCCCGTGTATGTCGCCTGGTACCGCGCTTTTCTCGACCTGAAGCTGGAAGCGGATGAGATCGACAGCAATATCTGGGCGATGAACGACCGTATGCTTGCCGGAATTCCCGCTTGGCTGTCAAAAGCGATTGGAAAGCGGTATTATCGATCGTTTCAGAAGAAGGCGGCTGACCATCTGAAAAGGCAGTCTCAAAACCGGCTGCATCCGCTCGACTGGCGGATCGAATATCGGAAAATCTCGAAAGAAGCGTTTGAAATCGATATCCTGACCTGTCCTTTCCAGCAGCTTTCCGGAAAATTCGGCGCTGCCGGTTTACTGCCCGGCATTTGCCGCATGGACTATCTGTTTGCGAATCGCATGGGCAACGGGTTCACACGGACGAAAACGCTTGGCGACGGAGACGATTGCTGCAACTGTCATTACGAACTGACGGGAAATTGCGCATGGGCGCCCGAAACGGGGTTTGTCAGCAGGAAATAGGTTCTTTGAGGTGGTTGCCGCATATGGCGCTGCCTGTTCCTGCGCCGCTTCTTTGCTTAAAACGATACCCCCAGCTGTTCCGCCGCCGCCTCTTCCGACGCTTTGCAGGCAAGGTACGCCCCCTCCAGATCCGCGCCGCAGCAGAGCGCGCCGTGGTTCATCAGCAGGCAGCCGTTGCGATCGCCGAGCGCCTTCAGCGCGACGCGCGAGAGTTGTTTCGTAGAGGGCAGCGCATGTCCCGCGCAGCGCATCTCGCTTCCGATCCTCTCCCGCATTTCGCCGGAGATGCAGCAGATCGTCTTCCGCGCTGCGGCAAATACGCCGCAGCGTTTCGCGTGCGTGTGGATTACCGCGCCGACGTCGGCGCGCGCCAGAAAAAGATCCCGGTGAAGCCGTTTTTCACTCGTGGGCTTGCGGCGCCCGTCGTAGCCGAGGGTGCTCAGTTCCACTTCGACGATATCGTCCGGTTTCAAGCGGCGATAGTCCAATCCGCTCGGCGTACAGAGCATGTGCGTTTCGTCCAGCCGCACGGCGATGTTGCCCCAGGTGCCCTGCACCAGTCCCTCGTCGGCGAGCCGGACCCCAAAGGAAACAATCTGCTCCCGCAGTTCCTGTTCTCGCGGGGAACGCTCAGGGTGCGCTTGTTCCGGATTCGCCGCCGTCTCCGGCCGCGCGGTTTCTTCCTCCAGATTGATTCGGGAGTATTTTTTCTGATAGATCAAATGCATTATCATCGCTGAAAGCAGCGGAACACGCTTGGCACCGCCGATCTTTTGGGCAAGGATATGCGTCATCGCCGCTTTTTCCAGCAGGATCGCGCCTGTAACCGCCTCCGAAGCCGCGCGGCCGGTGATCAGCATACCCAGTCCTTTCACAAAGCAGCTGTTGCGGTTTTTCAGGCACCGCTCGATTTCGCGTGCGTCGAGGGAATCCGCAACCCGCGCGGTCAGCCCTACGATCTGCGCCATGTCGTCGAGTTCGGCGGTCAGTTGGCGCATTGTGCCGGCGACTTTCGGCGCGTATACGCCCGGTAGCAGCAGCAGAACCTCAGCATTGCGTTTGACGAGAAACGCGCGCATGAACGGCTCGCTTTCGTCTATCGCGCCGAGTTCCTGCATGGTCATGTCCGCACCGGTGAATTCGGCGAGAAACACGCCGCCGCCCTCCGCGCGCAGCGCCGCTTTGACTGCGCCGGATTCTTCCGTCAGGAGTCCCTCGTGCTTAAGCTGAGCCGTTATTTCTAGAAAGGCCTTCGCGGCCCCGGTTTTGTTCATGATGATTCGATCCTCCGGCGATTTCTGCGTTTACTGCGCTTCCTGTGTGAACCGCGCGCCGTTCGCCTCCTGATAAAGGCCGGAAAGCGAGCGGTATAGTTTTTGATACTGTGCAAAGAGCGCGTCGTAGACCGGCTTGTTCGCGGGATTCGGCGTATACGTCTCGCTGACGCGCACAAACTTTTTCGCGGCTGCAAAGGACGGCAGTTCTCCCAGGCCGATGAGCGCGACCGCCGCAACGCCGACCGCGCCGGCGTTACGAGGATTCTCCGTCACGCCGACCCTGCGCCCCGTCACATCCGAGAGTATCTGCATCCAGCCCTGATCCAGCGCGCCGCCGCCGACAATACGGATCTCTTCGCAGTCGATCCCGTAATCCTTGCGGTAGTTTTCCAGAATCCAGCGAATGTTATAGGCGATTCCCTCGTAGACCGCGCGCATCAGATGCTCCCGCGTATGCACCATGGTGATGTTGAAGAGCGTGGCGCGCGTGGTCGTGCTGGAGACGGGGCAGCGCTCGCCGAGCATCCAGGGCGTGCAGATCAGCCCGTCGCTGCCAGGCGGAACATCCGCGATTACGCCGTCCATAAAGCGGTAGACCCCGCTGCCGTACTGTTCTTTTTCGTGGCGGAAGAACTGGTCGCGAATCCATTCGATGTTCGCGCCCGCGCTTTCCGTGATGCCCGCGATGAGGTTCATGGTCGGGTCCGCGCTTTGAATCGCCGCCGCCCCGTGGCGGAAACTGTCCCCCGTCCTCGTCGCCGCCGCAACCCAGGCGGAGGTGCCGAGATAAACGTGCACGTCTCCGTCCTCCTGCTGGCCTGCGCCGACCGCCGCGGACTGCACGTCGTCGCAGCCGCCGAAGACCGGCGTGCCTTCCAACAGCCCCGTCTCACGCGCGGCAGTCTGCGTCAAAGTGCCGACCATGTCGGTGCTCTTCACCAGCGGCGGGAGTTTCTTCATATCGATGCCCGCAAGCGGCAGTACGCTCATCCATGTCTTCTTTTTCAGATCGAAACCGTAACCGCTGGCGCCGGATAGCTCCGTCACCATTTTGCCGGTGCAGCGAAACTTCAGATATCCGTTTACGTCTAGGATGCGGTGCGCGTTTTGATAGATCTCCGGCCGTTCTTCCTTGAGCCATATGATCTTTGCAATGCAGTCCTTGCCCATGATCGGCGTGCCCGCGAGGAGAGTAAAAAGCCTCTTTCCGCCGATCTTTTTCATGATGCCCTGCGCCTGCTTTTCCGCGCGCCCGTCCACCCAGGTGATGTTCGGATAGAGTACGGTTCCGTCCTCGGAGACGGGGATCACCCCCTGTGCCTGCGTGGAGAAGATCATCGCGGCAATACTCTCGGGCGGGATGTCGTTATCCGTCAGCACCCGCCGGCTCGTTTCGCAGACGGCTTTCCAATAGTCGGCCGGATCCTGTTCCACCCACGCGGGATTCGGGTAATGGGTTGGATACGGTTCGCTCGCCGTGGCGCGGACCGAGCCGTCGAAGCGGACAAGCACCGCTTTATCCGAGCTGGTGCCGATGTCGTGCGCAAGGATATATCGTTCCATTTGGATGCCTCCCGTCAGATTGCCCATACGTTTCTCTTATCATTATTTTCCTGTGTTCACGACGTGCGAAACGACCGTAATCGATTTTATTCAGCACTTTCCGGTGTTCACGACGTGCGAAAAAACCACCTCGAAGCGGCTGAGCGCGTCCGCGATCACTTCGTCGGTATCCGCCAGCGAAGTGTACAGGCGGCTTCCCGCGAGGGTCACGATGCCGTTGGCCATATACGCCGCCCCCATGCGCTCCATGGATTCCTTGCGCCGCGTCATCATCGCCTTGTTTTTTAGAAGCCCCAGCGCGGATTTGACGAAGCTCATGCTGGAGTAATCGTAGCTCATCGCGCCCGTGCATTCCAGATGCACGATCGATCCCTGGTTATACGCAACAAACGGCAGATTGTATTTCGCGATCAGGCTTTTCAGTCCGTCCGTGAGCTTGTCCCCCTGCCTGCCCGCGATCTCGCAGGCGTTGGTGCGCTCGATCTCGCGGATGGCGGTATAGCCAGCCAGTGCGGAGAGCGGGTTTGCCGCAAGCGTTCCTCCGACATAGGCGCGGTGCTTGCCCGTCGCAACCCCCGCCGCCATGAGCGAAGCGTACTCCTTTTTGCCGCCGACGCCGCCCGCCGCGGGATAGCCGCCCGCAACGATCTTGCCGAAAATCGTCAGGTCGGGCACGACATGAAAGTATCCCTGCGCGCCGGAAAGCGCGACACGGAAACCGGTGACCACCTCGTCGAAGATCATCAGCGCGCCGTATTTATCGCAGAGCGCGCGAACGCCGGCGTTGTAATCCGCCGCGACCGGGCGCGTGCCGCTCTCGGGGCCGACGGGTTCGACGATGACCGCCGCCGTGCCGCCTTTGAGGCGGTTGAGGCGCAGCATGGTTTCGAGCATTGCCAGATCGTTCGGGCGCACCTCGTCGGTCAGCGAATAGCACGCGCGCGGGATGCCGTGGGATTCCATCAGCGCGCGGCTGCCGGGAATCTTGAGCCCGTACACCATCTGATCCGACCAGCCGTGGTACGCGCCGCCGATCTTGACGACGCGCTTTTTGCCCGTCGCGATCCGCGCGACGCGAAGGGATGCCATCACGGCCTCCGTACCGCTGCCGAGCATGCGGAACATCTCGACCGCGGGCATGTGCCGGCAGATTTCCTTCGCAATCAAAAGCTCCGCTTCGTGCAGAAGCCCCGTCACGGGGCCGCATTCCTCGATGAGTCCTATGGCCGCTTTGCGAACGGTTTCGTCGTTGCTGCCGAGGATGGTTGGCCCGCCCGCCTGCAGAAAGTCGACGTAACGGTTGCCGTCCGCGTCAGTCAGATAGGCGCCGCCCGCTTTTGCGATGCAGATGGGAAACGGCTGGTTGAAGGCGAGGTTGTGCTGTACACCGCCGGGGATGACCTCTTTCGCTTCGTCAAAAACCGCGCGGGAACGGGCGCATTGCTCGTTAAAATACCGCAGCACCGTATTCTGGTAATATTCGTCCGACACTTCATAAATCGGTTTGTCCGTCAATTTTTTAAGTTGACCGTTGATTGCGTTGGGATCGTCCCAGCGGCTGATACCGCAGTTTTCCATTGTTTCCTCCGTCGATCGGGCAGCGCCCGTTTATTTTCTATCGTGTAAAATCGTTGCCCGCGCGTACGCCGCGCAGGAGGTAATCCAGCATCGCGTTCATATCCCTGCGCATCTTCGCGGAATCAAAGGGCATCCCGAACGCGAGCAGGTGGTTCACCTGCCCGTAATAGAGGCCGATCGTCATCTGCGCGAGCCGTTCCGCGGAAATAACCGCATCCGCCGGAAACGCGCCGAATTCGATCTCATACTGCCGTGCGAAGAGCCGCTCGATGTCGCCGATGCGCCCGCTCTCGCCGCCAAGGATCGTCGCGTTGGTCAGCCGCGACATCACATGCGGATAGTTCGCCGTATCGTCGATGAGCTTAAAGAGCAGCTCCTGAATCAGCGGAAGTCCCTTCAGGCCGGACTGTTCGCCGAATGCGGCGAGTTCGCCGATCTCCGCGACCGCGAGCGCCTGCTGCAGCTCTCCCGCGTCCGCGAAGTGGTTGAATACCGTCGTGCGGCAGACCCCCGCCAATTCCGCGATGTCGTCGAACGGCGCGTTGCCGACGCCTTGTTTTTCATAGAGCACCTTCGCCGCGTGCAAGATCGCGCGCTGCGTCTTTGTCCGTTTCCGTTCGCTCATTGCTGTTCCTCCTGAAGGTCCGCCTGTTGGGTGTCTTGTTGTTTACGCGCACGCGCGTTGGTATTGATGCTGCCGCGGTAGACCACCAGCCGCCAGAACAGGAATTCCGTGGTCAGGTTGATCAGCATCGTGCCGAACAGCACGATATAGGCGTTCCAGCCCGCGTTGGTCAGCGCCGTGCCCCAGAGCGTCGAAAGCGGGGTAAACACGCTGTAATAGAGCGCGACCAGAAGCATGGCGCGCGGAATATTTGCCGCGCTTTTGAAGGTAAACTCGCGGTTGAGCGTAAAATTCCAAAGCACGCTGAGCACGAGCGCGGTCAGATAGCACGGCCAATACGGCCATTTGACGATTTCGTGCAGCAGCGTAAACGTCAGGGACTGGATCAGCCCGGCGGAAGCGGAGAACAGCACGTATTTGACGATACGCGCGATCTCTTCCCGTTTTTCTTTTTGCATGGCGATTTCTTACTCCTTTTCAGGAATGTCCGGATTGCGAAGAGGCCATATAATTTGGACTTGAGTACACTTTCAAGGTATCACTTTTTTTTGCGCGCGTCAATAGACGAGCGGTCCAATTTCAACCGGATTGTCCGAAATAATTTACAAAATAACCGTTCAGTTGATTGTATTTTTAAGCGGTATCTGATAGGATAGCTTCGTGTGTTAATCGCTTCATACACCGAAACGGAGGGTTCCTGTTTGAATACCGGATTCGACCTTGACCAGTACCTGACCGAGGGTGTGGAACTCATCGTGAAGGACGCTCTCGCCGCCAGCCTGAAAAACCCGAAAGAGACGGCGTTTCTGCTCACCTACGCGCTCGCGGCCAGGCGCGCGGACGATGCGCGCCGCAGGTTCGCGTCGGCGGGAAAACACATCCCGTCCTTCTTGATCGCGAGCATCACCAACCGCTGCAATCTGCACTGCGCGGGCTGCTACGCGCGCGCCAATAACCTCTGTGACGACGGATCAAGCGAAGCGCTGCTGACGGACGAAGAGTGGGAACGAATCTTTTCCCAGGCGGGCGAGATCGGCGTTTCCTTCTGCCTGCTTGCGGGCGGCGAGCCGATGCTGCGGCGCGGCGTACTGGAGCGCGCGGCGAAGCACAAGGAAATCCTCTTTCCGGTGTTTACGAACGGAACGCTCCTGAGCGAATCCATGCTGGAGCTGCTCGACGCGCACCGGAACCTCGTCCCCATCGTCAGCGTCGAAGGCGACGAAGTGCAGACCGACACACGGCGCGGCGCTGGCACCTATGCTAAGCTGATTACGAATATGGAACGGATGCGCGAACGCGGCGTGCTCTTCGGCGTCTCCGTCACGCTGACGACGGAGAATCTGAATACGGTCACCGGCGGTGCTTTTTTACAAACGCTGCGGTCGCTCGGCGCAAAGGTTGCATTTTACGTGGATTACGTTCCCGCCGACCCCGGCACGGAAGCGCTCGCGCCCGGGGATGCGGAGCGGGAAACCCTCGCCGCGCGCCTCGAAGAGCTCAGGCGCGTGCAGGACGGCATGATCTACGTCTCTTTCCCCGGGGACGAGCAGTTTTCCGGCGGATGCCTCGCGGCGGGGCGCGGTTTTTTCCACATCAACCCCACCGGCGGCGCGGAACCCTGCCCGTTTTCCCCGGTTTCGGATACCAGCCTCAAGCGCGTATCGCTGCTGGAAGCGCTCGACTCTCCTCTCTTCTCACGCCTCCGCGCGAGCGAGCTGCTCAGCGGGCACCACAACGGCGCCTGCGCGCTCTTTGGCAAGGACGACGAACTCGCGGCAATGTGCGTTTAAGGCGCCTGAGCCGCAAACGATATCGAACCAACCGATCGGAGTATACATGCGAATTCCATTGACCGACCGTCTCCTGCCGAACTATTCGCGCGGCGAGGAGATTTTTCACATGGTGTCCCATATCGCGGGAGGCGTGTTCGCCTTCGTCGCGCTCCTGCTGTGCGTCATCAAATCCGCGCTCGGCGGCAGCGCGTGGGCGATCTCCGCGTCCGTGGTCTACGGCGTAACCATGATCGTGCTCTACTGCCTGTCCAGCGTTTACCACGGGCTGAAGCCTTCGCTGGGAAAAAAGGTTCTGCAGGTGCTCGACCACTGTTCGATCTATTTTATGATCGCCGGCACTTATACGCCGATTCTTCTCGTTTCCCTGCGCCCGCTCTATCCCGCGCTGGCCTGGTCCGTATTCGGCGCGGAGTGGGCGCTTACCGCGCTCGCGGTCACGCTCACCGCGATCGACCTGAAGCAGTACCGCGTATTCTCGATGTTCTGCTACCTTTTCATGGGCTGGGCGGTCGTGTTTTTCGCGCCGTTCGCGATCCGCGCGCTGTCGCCGGCCGGGTTCTGGCTTCTTCTCTCCGGCGGTCTCGCCTACACAACCGGCGCGATCCTCTACGGCATCGGCAGCAAGCGCCGGTGGTTTCACGGATTGTTTCACCTGTTCGTGCTGGCGGGCAGCGTGCTGCAGTTTCTCGCGATCTTTCTCTTTGTCTTGTAAAGCGTGTAACATAAAAAGCTCCCGATTCCTTCGGGAGCTTTTGTCTATCCTTCGATATTCCCTTTCAGATGAAAGCTGCTTTTTTCGAATGTCAGCATTCCTTCGTCCCGCATTTTGCACAATTCGTTGCTCATCGCGCTGCGGTCCACACACAGATAGTCCGCTAGCTGCTGGCGATTGAAAGGAATCGCAAAGAGATCGCTCCCCGCCGCAAGCGACTGGCCTGAGAGGTAGGAGAGCAGTTTTTCGCGCGTGGTTCGTTTGCTCATATGCGAGAGTTTCCGCGTCAGCGCGAGGTTCTTTCTGGCTGTTTCCGCGAGGATGTTCTGCACGAGCCGCGTATGAAAGCGGCACGCGCTCGCGCAGAGTTCGAGCATGCGCTTCGCGTCGATCATCATGACCGAGCACGCTTCCTCGGCGATTACGCTCACGCGCAGGCGTTCTCCCGGCAAAAACGCATAGCTCTCCCCGAAGAGATCCCCCGGCCAGGCGTCCGCGATGATGTTCCGGTTGCCCCAGAAGTCCTCCTCGACGATCTGCGCGCGCCCGGAGAGCACCATGCCTACGGCGGTGATATCTTCTCCCTGCCGCAGGATGAATTCGTTTTTTGCATATTCCCTGTAACTCGGCGCGATGCAATTCAGCAACGTCGGAAGCTCTTCCTCCGTCGTCCCGCGAAACAGCGACGTTTTCTTTAAAAAAGCGCTTGTCGCCTGCGCGCCGCCCGCCGTGCTCATGACGATCATCCCTTTCATTCGCCATTATAACAAATAACGTCAACTTTATTTGTTGTAATTACAACGGATTTGTTTTGATTATCATAGTATACTGCGTTTACAGCGTCAAGCGGGCATCCGCCCGAAACGAGCGTATGAAAGGAATTTTATATGATCCGGCAAATCATTCAAATCGACGAAGAACTCTGCAACGGCTGCGGCGCCTGCGCAAACGCCTGCCATGAAGGCGCAATCGCCATGGTGGACGGAAAAGCGAAACTTCTGCGGGACGATTACTGCGACGGGCTTGGAAACTGCCTGCCAGCCTGTCCGGCAGGCGCGATTACGTTTGTGGAGCGGGAAGCCGCCGCCTACGACGAAGCCGCCGTTAAAGCAAAACAGGAAGAAGCGCATAAAAAGCCTTCCCCCGCGGCCAAGCCGGCCTGCGGCTGCCCGGGCACGCGCAGCAGGAGCATCGAACGCGCGCCGCGCCCGGCCGCGGAACCGCGCGCCATCGGCGAAAACGCCGCGCCGTCCCGGCTGAGCCAGTGGCCGGTGCAGATCAAGCTCGCTCCCGTGAACGCCCCCTATTTTCGCGGTGCGAAGCTCCTAATCGCCGCGGACTGCACAGCGTATGCGCGCGGCGACTTCCACGAGCGGTTCATCAAAAATCACGTGACCCTGATCGGCTGCCCGAAGCTGGATATGACCGATTATACGGAAAAACTTACCGAGATCCTCCGGAAAAACGACATCCGGAGCGTGACGGTCGTCCGTATGGAGGTGCCCTGCTGCGGCGGACTTGAGCAGGCGGTCAAGTCCGCGCTGCTCCAGAGCGGCAAGATGGTCCCCTGGCAGGTGGTAACGATTGCGACCGACGGCGCTATCCTGGAATAAGTAAACCGCGCTGGCACATCTTGACGCCGGATTCCGTTTTCGGCGTCATTTTAAGTTGTTTTTTCTCATCATAATTTCATTTTATGTTGATCGATTTTGTGCTATACTGCTTTTGACATTATTCGGCGTGAGCGGAATATGGACGATAAAATCCTATGTTTGCTGTGACAGAAAGAAAAGCGGCACCTTATTCTTGCAATTTTTAAAAACAGTTTTATAATGTAATTATCTTGTATAGACAGGAAATTTGAAGAAGGAGTTGAGCAAGATGGACTCCAGCGAGCAGCCGATCTTTCGGCAGATCATCGAACGCATCAACGCCGGAATCGAAAGCGGCGAATACGCGCATGGCAAAGCGATTCCTTCCGAACCGGAACTCTGCAAGCAATTCGATACCACGCGCATGACCGTCCGGCGCGCCATCGACGCGCTGGTAAACGAAGGAAAACTCTACCGCGTGCAGGGAAAAGGCACCTTTGTTTCGCAGTTTGATCTGAATAAAACCTATCAAAAACAGGGCTTCACCAGCAACATGCTTTCCCTTGGCATGCAACCTTCCAGTAAAGTGCTCTATTCAGGCCTGTGCGACGCGGTGGCACAGATTCGCGCGCATCTTGAGGCGGAGCCGGGCGAACAGCTCTTCTGCCTGAAACGTCTCCGGTTCGCAGACGAGGAACCGATCTGCATCGAACGCGTCTGGCTTTCGCTCAAGCACTTCCCGCGACTGAATCAATTCGATTTTGAGCAGGAGTCTCTCTACAATATCCTTCACCGCGAGTTCGGGATGGACCTGACAACCGGATACTCCAAGCAGCGCATCAATGCCGTTACGGTCAGCGGCGAAGACGCGCAGACGCTCTTCGGTAAAAAGAAAGGCGTCGCGCTTCGTATCCGGACCGTGGATTACGATAAGGCGCACCGTCCGTTCGCGGCAACGGACGCGCTCTATCACGGCGCGAGATATAATCTGGATATTCTGATCTGAACCGTTCAACAGTAAAAGACGGACGCTTGTATCAAGCGTCCGTCTTTGTTTGTTCTTTTATTCAATCGCGCGCAGCACCTTGTAGAGCAGCTTGTAGAGCGTCTCCGATTCGCCGCCTGTCAGCGGCAGACAATTGCCGATCTGCGCGGGAATATTCGCCGCTCGTTCTTTCAGCGCCTCGCCGGCTTGCGTCAGCGAGACGATGACGCTCCGTTCGTCCGCGGCGTTTCTCTGCCGCGAAACGAATCCCTGTGCCTCCATTTTTTTCAGCAACGGCGTCAGCGTTCCGCTGTCGAGGTAGAGACGCTCGCCGAGTTCCTTTACGGTCGCGGTCCGCTTCTCCCACAGCACCATCATCGCGATATACTGGGTGTAAGTCAGGCCGATCTCGTCAAGAAACGGCTTATAAAGGCGCACAACCTCTTTTGACACCGCATAGAGCGGAAAACATAGCTGGTTTTGAAGCAGCAGCGCGTCGTAGATTCCGGCTTCTGCGTCTCCGCAGAACTTATCAGCCGATTTGCTTTTCTCGCTCATGAGAATCGCTCCTTTCTTCCGCATTCATCCGATCCGGAACAGGCCGTCCTTTACAGCAGCGCGACGATATCCTGCTCGATGCTCTCGGGCGTATCCGCCGGAGCGAACCGCTTGACAACATTGCCTTCGCGGTCGATCAGGAATTTGGTGAAATTCCATTTTATCGCCGCACCGACGGGCCCTTTTTTCTCCTTTTTCAGGAATTGATAAAGCTCGCTGGCGTTTTTGCCGTTGACGTCGATCTTTGCAAAGCGGGGGAACGTCGTGCCGTAATTCAGCGTACAGAATGTCTGGATTTCCTCAATCGTGCCGGGGGCCTGGTTACCAAACTGGTTGCATGGAAAGTCGAGTATTTCGAATCCCCTGCCCTGATATTTATCGTATAGTTTTTGCAGCCCTTCGTATTGGGGTGTAAACCCGCAGCCGGTCGCCGTATTCACGACGAGCAATACTTTGCCTTTATAGCTGGAAAGCGAAACGGTTTCGCCCGCCCTGCCCTGAACATTTATATCGTAGAAACGCATGATCGTAATCTCCTTTCGTTTTTTACAATTTGATTTTATCCAATTTTTATCGTTTTGTCAAGAATGATTCTTAAATATATTATTTTCCCCTTTCATTACGCAAAAAATGCCGCCCGAAGCGGCATGCAAAACGATTCGATTGATTCTACCGGTCACGGTAAAGGAACGCGCCGAAATAAGTCGCCGTGTTCGGACCGTTGATGTACTTTAGCCCGGCGCTTTTCGCCAGCTGGATTACATCTACACCCGCCGCTTCCAGCGAGATCACCGCGCGGTCGGGATGCCGGCAAGGTTTGTCTTCGCGGCGCGCGCACTTGCTGCAGCCGCCGCATGTACCCGCGCCGAGCGCAAGGAAGTCGGAATACAGTTCCGACGCAGCCTCGCGGAGCTTCCGTATGAGGCGGTTATGCCGGCGGCACGCTTTCTGCATGGATTCGATGTCGAACGAATCCTCCAGGGCGGAGACGGTTTGGAACACGATCGCGCGGTCATACGAGCGCGCGCGGTCGATCAGACCGGCGATCTCCCCTACGTCCGGCGGGCACATCCAGCATGCGCCATAAAATCCGCAGGCGTTTGCGCGGCAAATCTCGCGAAACGCTGGATCGAAGCGGATGTCGCGCACCGGTATGACGGCGTGTTTTACGCCTTCTTTGTCCAGCTGCTTTTCTAAGCCGGGCTGTTTTTTCATTGCGTTACGCCCTTACGATATAGTCCGCCTTGCGGGGTGCGGGCTCGGGAGCCTCCCCCGCCGCGTAGCCAAGCGCCACATGGCCGACGCCCTCGTAATCGCCCGCGACGCCCCATTTTTTCAGCAGCGCTTTTCCTTCTTCGCTCTCGAATTCTTCCTTCGCGCGGTGGACCCAGCAGGAGCCGAGGCCGAGCGCGTGCGCCGCGTTGAGCAGCGTGGTGATCACCGCCGCGCCGTCGAGCAGGTACGTCGCGCGGGCGCGGCTTGCAAGTACGACGAGCACCGTCGGCGCCCCGTAAAAAGGATCGCTTTGATTGCCGTTCACCGCCGCGTTCATACGCGAGAGCTGTTTTACCGTTTCGGCATCCTGCACGGCAACGATCACGGGCGACTGCCGCCCGCCGGCCGTCGGCGCGTAAGTGCCCGCCTCAAGCACCTGGTCGAGCAGCGCGCGCTCAACCTGCCGGGACTGGTACGAGCGGATGCTGCGGCGCGTTTTCAGATTGCTCAGTGTTTCGTTCATAGTCTTCCTCTCCATATCTTCTGATTGTTCGCAGAAATGGCCTCTTCGATCTTCTGCCCGTTGAGTTCCGTATGGGTTTCTGCCGTCAGGAACGTCCTGATGCCCGCAATCCGTTTCCAGATCGGGAGCGGACGTTCGGCGCGCGCGGCATAGGTCAGTCCAAGCCGGCGGTACAGCGCATAGTGCGGATTGAGCCTGCACAGGAATTCACGGTATCGTTTGCCGCCGCGCGCGGACCAGCCCGTTTCCGCGGTGGCGGCGAGGCGCGGCAGGGCGTTGAAAAAGAGTTTTTCTTCGATATCGATCCACTCCGTCCAGAGGGCCGCCTCCACGCCGAGAATGTTTCCTCTCGCCTTTTTTCGCACGCCCGCAAGCGTCGGACGGTAACGAAACGTCTTCTTCAGCGGCGTCGCCGCATATGGGTAATCGTAGTACAGATGTAAAACCGAGCTCAGGATCGCGTGCCCTCCCGCGTTGACGTACCGCGCGGTGCGGTCCGGGCCCTCGTGCGTCCAGGGAATCCAGTACTGGCAGGTTGCGCTTCCCTTCAATGTGTCGCAAAGGCCGTCGTTCCAGACGATCGCGCGCCGTCCGCGTAATTCGAGGAACTCGATCGCGCGGTTGAGAAAATACCCCTGCAGCTCGCGTTCGTCTTTCAGGCCCTGTGCTTTTCGCAGCGACTGGCAGCGTTCGCATCGCTTCCAGTCCGTCTTGACCGCCTCGTCCCCGCCGATGTGGACGTATTCGAACGGAAATATTTCCAGTACCTCATCGAGCAGGGCGAAGAGGAATTCATAGGTTTTTTCGCTGCCCGCGCAATAGAGTTTCTTGGAAAAATCGGTCACGCCAAAGCGCGTCGCCACCTCGACCGGCTCGGAAAAACACGCGAGGCCGGGATACGCCGCCATGACAGAAAGCGCGTGCCCGGGCATATCGATCTCCGGAACGATCTCAATTCCGCGCGCTTTTGCGTAGCGCACGAGTTCGCGCAGTTCCGCCTTCGTGTAATACCCGCCGTGGGGCTTGTCGTCCTGACCGCAAACGCCGTCGTGCCGGACGAGAGTGCTCTTTCGCCAGGAGCCGATGCTGTTGAGCCGCGGATAACGCCCGCTCTCGAAACGGAACCCCTGATCGTCGGTCAGGTGCAGGTGAAGGCGGTTGTACTTATACCAGGCCATGACGTCCACGAGCCGGTAAACCGTCTCCATCGGGAAAAAGTGGCGGCACACGTCCAGCAGCAGCCCGCGCCAGCCGAAACGCGGATCGTCCTCGACCAGGCAATACGGCAGCGCGCCGCCGTTTTCCAGCGTCAGCTGGGAGATGGTCGCGGCCGCGTACACAGCGCCCGCCGGCCCGCCCGTCTCGACGGAGATACCGCCCGCGCCGGCGCTGAGGATGTACCGCTCCGCCTTAAGCGCGGGATTGAAGCGGAACAGCACGGTTACGCCGTCTGCAGAAACGCGCCTCTCACCGAGAGCAAGCATCGCGAGCACGCCTTCGCGCGCGCCTTCGAGCGCCGTATCCATATGTGCGTCCGCGCGGTTGACAGCGATGCTGCCTTCGTATCGTTTGATCGATTGCACCTGCGGAATCGGCACCCGTTCGTCCTCCGTAACCGGTTTTTCTCAAATTTCAACTTCTGTATTTATCTTCCCTATTATAACCCCGCCGCCGCTTTACTTCAACGCCGCGCGCGTGATACACTGGCCAAAACAGCTGCCGTCGGCAGTCCGGAGGCCATGCGTTATGTTCAGCGCTATTCTCAGGCACATCGTGCCGATTCCCGACCTTTGCTCGTTCGATCGTTACCTATTTATCGGGCCGCATCCGGACGATATCGAGGTCGCCTGCGCGCCGACCGTCCGCGCGCTGACCCGCGCGGGCAAACACGTATCGTTCGTCATCCTGACGGACGGGCGCATGGGCGCGATGGATCCCGCCCTCTATGGGGACAAGCTTGCCGAACTCCGCAGACGGGAAGCACTCGCCTCGGCGAACCTGCTCGGCGTAACAGACGTGACCTTTCTGCCGTTTTGCGACGGCGGTTTGTATCCGATGGAGGACGCGGCCTGCGAAATCGCAAAGCAGATCGTTCGCCTCAAGCCGGACGCGGTGTTCGCGCCCGACCCGAACGTGATCAGCGAATGCCACATCGACCACATCAAGACGGGACTCGCCGCAAAGGCGAGCATGAACATGGCGCCGTTTGAAAGCGTCATGCAGAGCATCGGCGCCTCCGGCAGCCATTCGGTCAAAGCGATGGCGTTTTACTATACCGATAAGCCGAACGCTTACGTTCCGGTCAGTCAGACATTTTCGGCGCGAGCGGAGGCGATCGCGTGCCACAGAAGCCAGTTCGACGAGAAGACGGCGCAGGATATCTGTATGTACTTCCGTCTCCGCTCGATCCGGTTCGGCTTGCGGCGGCTGAAGAGTTTATGCGACGGTTACCGCGCGCTCGCGCCCGCACATATGCACTGTTTCCCCGAAGCGTCGGAGTGGGTAAGGTAAGCGGATGCAGTAAAAAGAGGCAGCCATGCCCGGCTGCCTCTTTCGCACCATTCATTAGCTGCTTGCGATGAGCTTCATCACAAAGATTCTGTGCGCCTCCCGCGCGGCGTGAAACCTGCCGGCTAAGCGGAACATCGCGCGGTATTGTTTCGGCAGACGGCCGACCGCGCTCTCGCCGGTCAGATAGATCGTCCGTTCGTGCGAAATCCCGTCTCCGTACGCCGTCATCTCCTCCGGCGAATCGACTCCCCAGCGGATGCTGGCGCCTGTTTTTTTCAGTGAAGGATGGTTCTTCGCCTGCTTTGCCGTCAATCGGGAATATGCGTCGAAGAGGAACGTAACGTCACGAAAAACATCCCGCAGTTTCAGAAACAGCGTCCGCACATCCTGCTCGCTTAAATACATCATGAGCCCTTCCGCAATCACCAGAACCGGCTTCCCGTTTTGTTCGACGCTGTCCATCCAATTCCAGTCGGTTACCGACGAGCCGATCAGACGGTACCGCTCGTTCTCCGGGTACAGCTGCCGTTTGATCTCGACCACCTGCGGAAAATCCAGATCATACCACAACCGGGCAGGCGCGCCAAGGCGCTGCTGCCGCGCGTCGAGTCCGCAGCCAAGATAAAGAACCGTACTGTCGGGGTGCTCCAGTAAAAACGCAATGGTAAACGCGTCGATCTCCGCGCCGCGGACGGACAGCATGACCTGCGTTTTTTCCTGAATATGAAGTCTGGAAAAATCATATTGGATCGAGCGCACCGCTTCTTCCGCGAATTCGTCATGAAAGAAACCCCTCCGGCTCATCTGCGCCCGCCCGTACAAAGGGATCAATAACGTCTCCATCTCTTCTTTGAGCTGTATTTTCATTTATTTCTCTCCTTTCGCCGTCCCGCTTTGCCGACCGGTATACGCGCGCGAATCAAAATTCCAGAAAACACGCCGGTCGCCCGGCGTGTTTTCCTTTCCCCGCGTATTGGAGCTACGCCAGGGAACCCTCTTCGCTCTTGCGGTTTTCAATATGCTCGATCATTTGATCGTAATAATCCTCGTCGATGAAGAACTTCTTTTTTTGAATCCACAGCGCAAAGAACAGCATGACCGCGGGTACCAGCGTCGCCGCGAGGCGAATCCAGACGCGCATGGTCAGCGTCCGCTGATCGCGGAAGTGGATGTTCGCCGCGCTCTCTCCGCCGCTCTTGAGATCGTCGATCTTCAGAGAATACGTGCCTTTCGCGGCGTCGATCGACGCGGCGTCAAACGAGCCGAGCCGGCCGAGCTCCGTCTGCTTTCCATCCGGCGCGGTTAAAACGACCATCGCGTCATTCAGCGCTGGCACATACTCCGGATCGAGCTGGAACCGGTTTACGACGGAATCCGCGGCGATTTCGCCGGAAACGACACTCGCAGCAGCTTTGTATTCCTCCGTGCCGGCCTTCAGTCCGTCGAACTCTTTCAGATAACCCTGCACCTGCGTGATGTAATACGCCTGATCCGCCGCGCCGTGTTTATCGAAGAAGTCGCGCTGCGTCTCCAGCGTGCTGATCGACTGGCTTAAGAGGAACGTGCCGGAGATGGTGAGCACCAGCGTCACGATAAGCGTATGCATGGCGGCGGCGAACTTCGCCATAAACGGGCGGAGCGTAGAAACGACCGCCTCGTTGCGCTCGCCGTATTTATAATCGTTGTACTCGACGCAGTTGGCCATATTGATAATGCACGACATGTAAAACAGCGACTGCCCCGCCGCGATCAGGATGCAGAAGAGGCACAGAAGCGCGATATTGAACGGCAGGATCGACGACCAGCCCATCACCGCGACGAGCGCGTAACCGATGATCGCCATGAGGATGCTCACGTTTTGAAGCCGTTTTCTGCCGAGCTTATTGACAAATGCGGGATAGAGCGCGTTGGCGGCGACCGTCGTGATGCCGTATGCCACAACCACGTAGAAATAGAGCGTGCCGTTGTAGCCGATCTCGATATACAACAGGTTCGCGGCCAGCGCGATCAGCATCGTGCTTCCGATGTTGTAAAAGAGCATCGAGAGCGTCATCCAGAGCACCTGGTCGTTTCGAACGATGGTTCTCCACATCTTCTTGATTGAGATGTGTTCGCTGGACTCCACCTTGCGCCGCGGCGGTTCCTTGACGGTGAAGAAGAGCAGCATCTGGCAGCCGATGAACACGGCGGCGATGAGGATGGACACGAAGCGGTACCCCGCGCGCATGTCGCCGACGGTGACCTGCGGGATGATGCCCTGCGCGAGGATCGCGCCGACGCCCGCGAACAGCACCGTAAGCGTCGTGATGGAGTTCCGCTCCTCCTTGACGCTCGAAAGACTCGGCAGCATCGCCCAGTAGCCGATGTCGTTCATTGTAAAAGTCGATTCCCAGAGAAGGTACATGATCGTCATGAACACCACGAATCTCCAGCCGGGGATGCTCTGTACGTTGAACATCGTGATGATCACAAGCCCGCACAGGATGCCGCCTAATAGGATCCAGGGGCGGAATTTACCGCTCCTGAAGTGTGAACCTTCGATGATCGCGCCCATGAGCGGGTCGTTCATCGCGTCCCAGATGCGCCCGCCGACGCCGATGATGAGGCTCAGCGTCGTAAACTGCGCGAGCGTAAGGGAAACGCCGAACTGAATATAGACCAGAAGAAACGAATCAATGAGCGCATAGCTCATGTCGCGGCCGATGCCGCTGATGGAGTAATACCATTTGTTGCGGTCGAACGTTTTTTTGCGCAGCGCTTCGGCGGACGCTTTCTCGTCCATCGCGAGCGCTTCGCCTGCCCCTTCTCTTTTCATGTGCGATTTCTCCCGTCCAATCTGATTTCTATTCCGATTTATATGATGACAGAAATGAATGCCGGTCGGGCGACCGTCTGAACCAAAGCGTACCATAATCCGCCTCCGTTTACAATGGTTCTATACGTTTCCGTATTCGCCGTTCACTTCCGTGTTGCATAACGCGCAAAAAAAAGAACAGCCGGCGCTGTCCTTTTCATTATTGATTCCGTTACAGCCGAATTTCGCCGGTATAGACGATTTCCGCCGGGCCCGTCATGTATACGTGCCCATCCTCCGCCCATTCGATGTGCAGTGTGCCGAGTTCGATCTGAACATCCACGCTGCGGCCGGTGAACCCATTGAGAAAACTCGCGACCGCCGCACCGCAGGCGCCCGTCCCGCATGCGAGCGTCGGCCCGCAGCCGCGCTCGAACGTGCGCAGGATGAGCGTATGGTCGTCCAATACGCGCGCGAAATTGACATTGGTGCGCCGCGGAAACACATCCGCGTGCTCAATGTCCCAGCCAAGCGCCATCCACTGCTCGTCGGTCGGGTCGTCCACATAGACAACCGTATGCGGCACGCCGACCAGAACGGTGGTATATCTGAGATGCCGCCCCTGCACGGTCAGTTCGCGGTCGATGCATTTCCCTTCGCCGACGACCGGTATCTCGGCGCACTCCAGATACGGTTCCCCCATATCCACGGTCACGCCGGTCACTTCGCCGCCGCTGAGCACGAGCTTCGGTCGCATCACGCCCGCCAGTGTCTCTACGGAAAACGCGGGCTTTTTCACAATACCCTGCTGATACACATATTTTGCAAAGCAGCGGATGCCGTTGCCGCACATCTCCGCCTCGCTGCCGTCTTCGTTGATAATGCGCATACGCACGTCCGCCAGATCGCTCTTTTCGATGATGAGCAGCCCGTCCGCACCGATACCGGTCTGCCGGTGGCAGAGCCGCGGCGCCAGCGCGGTATAATCGCGCGTTTCTTCCCTTCCGTCGATCAGGATGAAGTCGTTGCCGAGTCCGTGAACCTTTGTAAACTGCATGCCTGCATTTGCTCCTTCCGTGTAATCCGCGTTCATCCGCCCATGATCTCGACGAACGCCTCGTCGGCATACCCGCGCACCGACGCCTCGAACCTGCGGTAAGCCGAAACGAACCGCTTGCCCTCGTCGGTCAGGTCGGCGCCGCCTCCGCCTTTTCCGCCCGTCATGGACTTAAGAATCGGAAAACCAAGGTTCGCTTCCGCAGTTTTTACGATTTTCCAGGCCTTACTGTAGGCCATGTCCATCTCAATGGTCGCCTTGCGCAGGGAGTGCAGCCGGTCCACGCGCTCCAGAAGATCCGCGACGCCCGGGCCAAAACACTTTTCCTCGCCGAAGATGCGGACGCTGACCTGGCAGCGCAGCTGTTTGTTTGGCATAGCATCCTCCGATCAGCAAAAAAATGAATGATTGAGTTTCCGTTGAACCGATGCGGATATTATACCATAATCGATCCGTTTTTCACCGCGGCGCACGGGAAATTCACATTTTCGCAAATAGGCGTATCTTTTTTGTGCTTTGCGGCGCATGCAAAAAATTCTTCCGTTATTCGCACCAGAGATTGACAGAGCGGATGCGCGCGGATAAACTGGCGATATGATACCGTCGTTTGACAGCGACATCCGCGCCCGTCTCGCAGAGGCCGTCGGCGCCGCGCTCGGTACGACGGCAGACGCGAGAAAAATCCGGCTGCCCGCCCGATCGGCGGACGCAAGCTTCCGCCCGCCGCAGGGCGTCGATCCCGCAGACGCGCTGAACGTCGATTTCGGTTTGTTCTGGGGCGCGCCGCTGGTCGCAGGCGTACAGGTCGTGAACGGCTGGCTGCTGTTCCAGTTTTCTGCCGCGTTTTACTCCGCTCTCGTTTCGCGGATCAACGCCGATCTGCCGCTTCCGGCGGAAGACGGGGGCGAGCACGTGATCAACCGAATGCTCGCGCTCGCACGGCACGAAGGCGACGGCTGCCCGGACTTGCCCGCGATGCACCGCGCGCTGCTGTTTGGAATCGCGGCGTATCAAAGCTCCGCAGCACGTAAAAAGGCCGTACAGGCCGCGGAATCTCTCTTTTCCTCTGTTTCCCCGCGCGAGCGTCCCGCGCTTCTCTCCCGTTCCGGCGCGCTGGGAGGCGCGCTCGCAAGGCTCCTCTTCCTTGCCCGGTAATCGTCCCTTGACTGATTCGTCTTCCATCGATTGACCCGCTGTGAAACCAAAGACGTTTTCATGGTAAACCCGTCCGAGTAAGCCGGGGTTGATTTTCCATAAAAAGGGTTCCAAGGAAGTGTTCTTATCCATCGGTCCTCGAATCAGGTTTCACTTTCGCAGCAAAGGAGATTACGACTATGCAAATCACCTGGTACGGACACTCCTGCTTTCTGCTTACCGCCGAAAGCGGCTTTACGATTCTGACCGATCCGTGCGATCGGGAAACCGGCTATGATCTGCATGATCTTGCCTGCGACGCCGTTACGATCAGCCACGAGCATCACGACCACAACTGTCTCGCGATCGTCTCCGGCAAGCCGTACGTGATCCGCACCCCAGGAGAACACCGCGCGGGAGAAATCCCCGTGACCGGTTTTTCAAGCTATCACGACGACGAAAAGGGTGCGCGCCGCGGCGAGAATATCGTATTCCGGTATCAGATCGACGGGCTGCGCGTCCTGCACCTGGGCGACCTCGGGCATATGCTCTCGGACGATACCATCCGGCAGGTGGGAGACGTGGACATCCTGTTCGCGCCGATCGGCGGGGTGTTCACGATCAACGCCACCGTCGCCGCCGAACTTGCCGACCGTCTCCGCGCGAAGGTGCTGATCCCGATGCACTATAAAACGCCTGCGCTGCACTTTAATATAGAGGGACTGGAACCGCTGCTCGCCGCCAACGCGAACCGCAGCGTGCATTATCTCAACGCCAACACCGCCTCGCTCTTCTGCGATACGCTCGGCGAAAGCCGGCTTCTGATCCTCGATTACAAGAGATAGTTTGCTTACGGCGCTTGGAGAAATTGTCAGTTTCCTGTTACATAAAAGAAGGCCCGCTGCCCGGGAGTATGGTTCTCCCGGGTTTTCGTTTTGCTCCGCGCGTAATCCGCCTTTTTGCATCAACGTGATTGCCGAAATCCGGTCAGGGCGTAACAAGAATTAACGATCTGTAAACTCGCAATATCTGGCGGTTTGAAGTCTTGCCTGATACCAGATATAGTGATATGCTGAATCTGCGCCTGAACCGGGCGCCTTCTTATCTCAGCACATAACAACGATGTTTCAAACGATCTGACAAGGAGCTGGATTTCCTATGGCATTTTACGGAATCGGCGATAACGCGATGAAGGTACTCGAAAAGCGTTATCTGGCAAAGGACGAAGAGGGCCGCGTGACGGAGGATGTCGCGGGGCTGTTCACACGCGTCGCGCGCGCGGTCGCCGAAGCGGACGCGATCTACGATCCGCACGCCGACATCGATTCCGTCGCGGGCTCGTTTGTCGAGCTGATGACCTCGCTGCGCTTTTTGCCGAATTCGCCGACGCTCATGAACGCCGGCCGCCCGCTGGGTCAGCTCTCCGCCTGCTTCGTGCTTCCTGTCGGCGACAGCATGGAGGAAATCTTCGAGGCGGTGAAGAACGCCGCTCTGATCCATAAATCCGGCGGCGGAACGGGCTTCTCCTTTTCCCGCCTGCGGCAGAAGGGCGCGACCGTCCGCTCCACGGGCGGCGTCGCAAGCGGGCCGGTGAGCTTCATGCGCGTGTTCAACGTCGCCACCGAAGCCGTCAAGCAGGGCGGCACGCGGCGCGGGGCGAACATGGGCATTCTGCGCGTCGACCACCCCGACATTCTTGAATTTATCCGCTGCAAAAGCGACACGAACGACATCAACAACTTCAACATCTCCGTCGGCGTCACGGAGGCGTTCATGCGCGCCGTCGAAGCGGGAGAATCCTATGATCTGATTGACCCGAAGTCAAAAAAGGCGGTTTCCCAGCTCTCCGCGCGGGAGGTGTTCGACGAAATCGTGGACGCCGCCTGGCAGACGGGCGAACCCGGCATCGTGTTTCTCGACCGGCTCAACCGCGATAACGTGGTACCCTCGCTTGGCGAGATCGAGAGCACCAACCCTTGCGGCGAGCAGCCGCTGCTGCCGTACGAAAGCTGCAATCTCGGTTCGATCGACCTCGTGACCATGCTGAAAACCACTGACGGCAAGACGGAATTCGACTTTGACCTGCTCCGCGCGACGGTGGAGGAAGCGGTGCATTTTCTCGATAACGTGATCGATGTCAACAGCTACCCGTTGGAAAAGATCGGCGAGATGACAAGAAGCACCCGCAAGGTCGGCCTCGGCGTCATGGGCTTTGCAGACGCGCTGCTTGCGCTCGGCATCCCCTACGATTCCGCGGAGGGCGCGGATTTTGCCGAACGCGTTATGTCGTTTATTCAGGAGGCGGGGCACGGCGCGAGCCGCGCCCTCGCGAAAACGCGCGGCGCGTTCCCTCTCTTTTCCGAAAGCACTCTCCAGAACGACGAGCCAATCCGCAACGCGACGGTGACCACGATCGCGCCGACGGGCACGCTCTCCATCATCGCGGGCTGCTCCTCCGGCGTCGAGCCGGTGTTCGCCTACGTTTACATCCGCAACGTCATGGACGGCACGCAGATGGTCGAGGTCAATCCTCTATTGACGGAAAAGCTGCGTGCGCTCGGGCTGGACAGCGAGGAGCTTTATCGGCGCATTGCGGCCGAAGGCACGATCGCGCATATTCAGGAGATTCCCGAAGAGGTTCGCCGCGTGTTCGTCTGCGCGCACGACATCTCGCCGGAAGCGCACGTCCGTATGCAGGCCGCATTCCAGCGGCATACGGACAACGCGGTTTCCAAGACCGTCAACTTTCCCCACGCAGCGACGCGCGAGGACGTCCGCTCGGTCTATCAGCTCGCATACCAGGAGGGGCTGAAGGGCGTGACCATCTATCGAGACGGCAGCCGCTCGGGTCAGGTGCTCAACATCGGATCCGTCGACGGCGGCAGGAACGAAGCGAACCGTCCCGCGACGGACGCGCCTTTGCCGGAAAATTACGGAAAAATCGAACCGCGCCCGCGCCCGCTGGTGACCCGCGGCTTTACGGAGAAGATGAACATCGGCTGCGGCACGCTGTATGTCACCGTCAACTACGACGAAAACGGCATCTGCGAAGTATTCACCAGCACCGGCAAGGCGGGAGGCTGCCCCAGCCAAAGCGAAGCCACGGCGCGGCTTACCTCCATCGCGTTGCGCAGCGGCATCTCCATCGGCGAGGTCTACGACCAGCTGAAGGGCATCCGATGCCCCTCGACGATCCGGCAGAAAAACATGAGCTGCACCTCCTGCCCCGACGCGATTGCGCGCGTGCTCATGAAGGTCAGCAAATACATCGACGGCGGCGCGGAATACGCCATGCCGGACGCACAGTCGAAAACGAAAACCGCCGAATCCGCACAGCCCATGCAGACCGGCGAAGAATCGCTCATCCCCAACGACACGCAGGAGTCCGTCAGCCACGCGGCCGAACTGCACTTCTGCCCCGAATGCGGCGGAAAGGTGGAGCACGAAGGCGGATGCGTCGTCTGCCGCTCCTGCGGGTTCAGCAAATGCGGCTGATACCGATGATGCAATCGCGTTTCATATATACGGGGGTGCGGCCGCTATGCGCACGCTGATACTGACGGGACCGCGAACCGAAGATCAAGGCGCGATCGCGCAGGCGCTCAAAGCCGCCCTTTCCGCGCGGGACGGCAGCGTGCTGACCGTCGGGGCGCTTTCTCTGCTGGGTCCTCACGCGCCGCTTTCCCTGACGAACGCGCTCGAACGGGAAGCGCTCTTTTCTCCCCGTGCGTTTGCGTTTTTACAGGCGGGCAGCGCGTTTCAGCGCGAACACAAACGGAAATCGTCCGTCTACGAGGCAAACGCGCTCTATATGGAAAATCTGCGCACGCTGCTTTCGGAGGGCGAGTTCGACGCGGTGCTGTGTCTAGGACGCTATCAGGCGGAAGCGGTGACACGCCTCAAAAAAACGCTCGCATTTTCCGCGCGCTGCTGCTTTGTCCCCGACAGTTTCGCCTGCGTTCCCTTTCTGGAAGAAACGACGCTCGACGTTTACTTTACGGCGCACGAGAGTTTATTGGAGCCCTGCATCCGGCGCGGCGTGAATCAAGCCAGGCTCGTACCCGCCGGTATCCCCCTGCCCGCCGCATGGTTTCGCGAGGAGGAACGGGCGGATGCGCGCGCGCTGCTCAGTCTGCCGCAGGGAACTCCAGTCTATCTGATCCGGTCGGCGAGCGATCCCGCCGCCGCGGCAGAAGCGATGCTGGATCGCCTGAAAGGCGCGGACGCGCGCGTCTGCGTCGTCACGCCCGAAGCGGACCTGCCAAGAAACCCGTTTTCCGCCCGTTTCTCCGGGGAGATTCGAATTGTAGCCGTCCCGCCGGACGATGAAACACCGCTGTATCGAAACGCCTGCGACGTGCTGCTCTGCCAGCCTTCCGGGGCCGTCTCCGCAGCAGCCGCCGTCTCCGGTACGCCGATCGTCCACCTGCCGCCGCAGGACGATTATGAAGCGCAGACCGCCTCCTTCTTCTCCGCGCGCGGCATGAGCGTCGCTGCGCCGAATCTCTCCGAAGCTGCGGACGCTGCCATCGCGCTGGCGAAAGACGCCGGAGCGCGCGAACAAACGCTTTCGGCGCAGCGCGGCGTTTGCCGCCGGGACGCTGCGGAACGCATCGCGCGCTACCTGCATGAAGGAAAGATCGAGTAGCTATCCGGCAGGCTCGGCCGCAAACAAAATATGCTGGTTTTTTTATTAATTTTTCGCGATATTGCATTGGATTCTGATATACTGTTGTCGGTGGCATGGCTGTTCGTGCCGCCGGCAATTTTAATATACGCGGGAATCCGAGCGCAATGCAGTCTTGGCTTAAAAAACAACTGACCAACATCGTTTTTCTGGTATTGATCGTCGCCGCCGCGCTGACGATTTACCTGCTCTCCCGCACATCTCCGCCCGCCGCCTCGGCAACGGTTCGGTCCGATACGCCCGCGCCTGCTCCGACGGCGTCCGCAACGGCGGCTCCGCGGGGCGTTCCCGAAGCCGTATTCAAAACGCATCTCCAATCTTCGGAGCTGTACCAGGCGGAAGCGTCCCCTGAAAACAACCGCGCTTGGACGCTGGCCATCGGCGGTTCGCCAGAGGTCGGTACACAGCTGCTTTACGCGGTGGACGGCGGATGCGTTTCTTCCCTGGAGATTTCGTTCCGTCTGCCGCGCGTTTACGAGGACGAAGGCGACACGGGCATCGATCGGTTCCTGTACGAGGCGAGCCAGATGCAGTCGGACGCGGTTCCGGATGCGGTGCGTGTTCTCTTAGGCGACTTGCTGCCTGCTAGCGACGCGGAAGACCGTCTCAACGTCGTCACCGCGCGTTACTGGGCGGAGCAGGCTCTGCTTCTGGAAAAACAGGGGGACGATTTTAAGGATACGCAGAGCGGCTGCCGTTTTATCGCCCTGCGCACCGAAAGAAACGATTCGGATGTGCTCGTCTGCACGCTGTTTTTCGAATAAAGCGATCTTTGGTCCGGCGTTTCCCGCATGGGATACCGCGTTTCCCGCAGTATTGTTTGGTTCAGCCTGTTTGGCAATATCGGCTATTGTGCATTATTATAGTATAGTTTTGATTTATATTTTTGCTGTATCGGCTATAGTGCATTAATATAGTTTTGTTTTGATTTCTGTTTTACAAGATCGTTTATTGCACATTGTTACAATATTGTTTCGATTCACGCTTTTTTGTATGATATAATAGAAATGATCTTCCGAATAAGGGGGTACTTTCATGAGTTTTTATGAATTGCTCGGGCCGACCGCCGTCGCAACGGTCATCTGCCTGATCGCTGCGCTCGTCATGTTCGTCATCGAGCTCTTCACGCCGGGCGTCGGCGTCGCGGGAGCAACCGGACTATTGGCGCTGATCGCGGTCGTCGTCATGCAGCTCGGATGGGGACATCCGCGCGTGGCCCTTTACATCATCGCCATCGCCCTGCTGCTCATCATCCTCGGGCTGATCTGGATCATACGATCGCTTCAACGGGGACGTCTGAGTAAATCTTTCCTCGTCTTGAAGGATCAGCAGGACGGCACGTCCGTTCCCGACGTCACGTCCGCAAAGAGCGAACTGCTGGGAAAAACCGGCGTCGCGATCACGACGCTGCGCCCCGCGGGCATCGCGGAAATCGGCGGCAAACGTCTGGACGTCACGTCCGTCGGCGCGTTCGTCCCGAAAGGCTCGCCGGTCACCGTCATCAAGGCGGAGGGGCTTCATATCCTCGTTCGCCTCGGCGCAGGCGAAGAAACGCAGGCATAATCAGCGGCGCAACCAACGCCGGTCTCCGGCGTTTCTTGCACGCCGGAGCAGTTCCGGCGTGTGAACAGATCAGACTCCCCCACTCACCAAAAAACAGGAGGTAGCATATGTTTGGACCTGTCGTCATCATCATTCTGGCCGTTATCTTTCTCGTGCTGTTCTTTAGTTTCGTCCCTCTCGGGCTGTGGATTTCCGCCCGCGCTTCCGGCGTTAAAATCGGTATTTTCCAGCTCGTCGGCATGCGCGTTCGCAAGGTTATTCCGAGCCGCATCGTCAACCCGATGATCAAGGCTACAAAAGCCGGCCTCGACGTATCCATCAACAAGCTTGAGGCGCACTATCTCGCCGGCGGCAACGTGGACCGCGTGATCAACGCGCTCATCGCATCTCAGCGCGCGGGTATCCCGCTTGGTTTCGAGCAGAGCTGCGCCATCGATCTCGCCGGACGCGACGTACTTAACGCCGTGCAGATGAGCGTCAACCCGAAAGTCATCGAGACCCCGGTCATCGCAGCGGTCGCCATGGACGGCATCGAACTAAGGGCCAAAGCGCGCGTCACCGTCCGCGCCAACATCGACCGTCTCGTCGGCGGCGCGGGCGAGGAAACCGTCATCGCGCGTATCGGCGAGGGCATCGTCACCACCGTCGGCTCCAGCAAGAGCCACAAGGACGTGCTGGAGAACCCGGACAGGATCTCCCGCACCGTTCTGGACAAGGGCCTCGACGCGGGAACCGCGTTCGAAATCCTCTCCATCGACATCGCGGATGTGGACGTCGGCCGCAACGTCGGCGCTCAGCTGCAGATCGACCAGGCCGAAGCAGACAAGCGCATCGCGCAGGCGAAAGCGGAAGAGCGCCGCGCCATGGCGGTAGCGCAGGAACAGGAGAACATCGCGGCGGTCGCCGGTATGCGCGCGCGCGTCGTCGAGGCCGAGGCGGAGGTGCCCAAGGCTATGGCGCAGGCGTTCCGGGACGGGCATCTCGGCGTCATGGATTATTACCGGATGCAGAACATCCATTCCGACACCGAAATGCGCAGCGCCATCGGCAAAGGAACCAAACCGGTAATTCCGGAAAATAAGAAATAGTATATGACTACGGTATTTATCATTCTGGCGATCATCTGGATCATCGTCCCGATCGCTCTGAAAAAGCAGCAGCAGAAGGCGAAAACCGAACAGGAAGCGCAGCGCGCGGCGAGACAGCGCGCCGCGCAGCCCGCGGCGCAGCCGCGTCCTCAGCAGCCGCTGCGCACCACGCCGCTTGCTCCGACCGTGCGTCCGTCGGCTGCTTTTCAGCCTTCTTTCGAGGGTATCGGTTCACAGGAGGGTCAACCCGGCGCCGTATTTGAGGGTGAGCAGGCTCACGAGGTAGCAACGAATCTCACCCGGGCGCAGAGTACGCTCAAGGAAGCGAAAACCAGCATTACGCACACGGTCACGGTAAGCAGCGAAAGCGGCCATGCGCACGAGGAAACGAGCGCGACCGGCATCGCAGCGCAATGCCCTCCGGAGAAGGCTCCTGCGAAACCCGCGCCGCAGCCCAGCCTGCAGGCCGCCGCGGACGATTCCGCTTTCAGCTGGGACGTTGCACAGGCTCGCAGCGGGCTTGTGATGGCGGAGATTCTCGGGCCTTGCCTCGCGCTGCGGGATTGATGCTTCATGCAGCGATCAACCCTAAAACAAGATGTATGGTTCTGGAAAAGGGTACTGTTCACATCGGTACCCTTAATCGTATTGTTTTCCGCGTTCGCCGAATGGGTGCTCGTCAAAGCGCCGCATAACCCGCTCGCGGTCGTCGCCGCGGCGGCCAGCGCGTTTCTGTTTGCGCTGCTCGGCATTCGGTTTATTCCGCAGTGGATGGCGGCTTGGAGCCGGAACCCTTGGCTTCCCGTCCGCGCGGAGGAAGGCAGGCGCAGCGGGCGCAGGCAGCGCATGCACCCGATGCTGCAAATCGTATGTTATCTCGCGCTGTTTCGTGTGCTGCTCTTTTTGATCGCTTACCTGCTCTCGATGGTGAAATCGGGGTACGCGGGCGGACTGATCGACAATCTGGGCATTTGGAATCAGTTGGGGACGGACAGCCAGCATTACCTCAACATCGCGGAAAACGGATATGTCAGCGTCGGCGACGACCGTCTCCTGATCGTGTTTTTTCCGCTGTATCCATATCTTGTCCGCGCGTTTCACTGGATCTTCCAGAATTATCTGCTCAGCGGGCTTTTCGTATCGAACGTTTGCTGGGTTTTCGCGGCATATCTTCTCTACGAACTCGCCCTGCTGGACACCGATAAAAAAGGCGCGCTGCGCGCGCTGAAATATCTTTGCATCCTTCCGGCGTCGTTTCTCTTCTCCGCGCCAATGTCGGACAGTTTGTTTTTATTGCTCTCCGTCGCCTGCGTCTACGCCGTCCGGAAGAATGTTTACCCGCTCGCGGGCGCGGTCGGGTTCCTCGCGGCGTTTACGCGCATGCCGGGAATCCTATTATTCGTTCCCGCCTGCTTTGAGCTCGCAGGCAGCATCATCCGCGAAGCGCCCCTGCGCGGAAAAGAGCCGCGCTGGCGGTGGCGCATGACCGGAAACGCGCTTTCCCTGCTGTTTATCCCGGCGGGGCTGCTGCTATACTGTTATGTCAATTATCGCGTGACCGGCAACGCGACGATGTTTTTAACCTATCAAAGGGAACACTGGCATCAGCAGCTCGGGTGGTTTTTCGCCGCGACATCGACCATCGTCAACAGCGCAACGACTTCGTTTGCGGACAACGTGCGCATGCTCTGGGGGCTGTGGATTCCAAACCTTGTGTTCCTCTTTGCCTCGCTCGGTATCGTGATCGCGGCGCAAAATAAGCTCCGCGCGTCGAACGTTGCTTATTTTATCGCTTATTACGCGGTCTGCATGGGCGCCACCTGGCTCCTTTCCGCGCCTCGTTATCTCACGGCGGCGTATCCGCTCGCGCTCGCGCTCGGCGCAATCACCGGAAAGAAATCGGTCGACCGGATTGCGACGGCTGTCTGCATCGTATTGTTTGTGGTATATTTGCTTGCGTTTGTCAAGCAATGGTACGTATACTGATACCCATATCCGCAGGACGGCGCAGCAAACTATTTCTTTGGGGACGTTTGCGATGAAATCTCTCTGGCAATTATATATTTCTTTTCTGAAAATCGGCGCTCTCATGTTCGGCAGCGGCTATACCATGCTGCCGCTTTTAACGCACGAGGTTGTTGAATACCGCGCCTGGATTACGCAGGACGAGCTGATGGATACGTATGCTCTGTCGCAGAGCGTCCCCGGCGTCATTGCCGTGAATACCGCGGCGATCGTCGGTCAGAAACGCGGCGGCTGGGGCGGCGCGGCAGCGGCCGTGCTGGGTGTGATCTCGGCTCCTCTGGCCGCAATCCTCCTTGTGGCGACCGTTCTGATGAAATTCTGGAATAATCCGGTCGTAACCAGCGCGTTCAACGGCATCCGTGTAGCGGTCGCGGCGGTCATCACATCCGCTGTAATAGGAATGATCCGCTCCAATGTGAAAAACTGGCTCGGCATCGCCCTGTGCGTCGCGGGGTTTGTCATCATCGCCGTTCTGCATTTCTCCCCCGTGTTTGTGGTGCTGCTCGCTCTCGTCGTGGGGTTCATCGTATGGGGGGTGCACAAATGACGTATCTCCAGTTATTCTTTGAGTTTTTTCAAACGGGCCTCTTCGCCGTCGGTGGCGGATACTCGACGCTGCCGTTTATTCAAAAAATGATAGAGCGATACCCGTCCTGGTTCGATTCCCTGCATCTTGCCGATATCGCGGCGATCGCGGAAGCGACACCCGGGCCGGTAGGCGTCAACGCGGCGACGTTCGCGGGTTATAGTGCCGCGGGCGTTCCCGGCGCGATCCTCGCGACGTTCTCCCTGATCCTCCCCTCGTTTGTCATCGTATCGCTGGTTGCGCGCGCTCTGGAAAAATACCGGCAGAACCGGCTCGTCAACGAGTTGTTTGTAACGCTTCGCCCCGCCGTAACGGGGCTCATCGCCGCAGCCGCTTGGTCTGTTCTGCAGGCGGCGCTGTTGAAGGGAACTCTGGCCGGCGGATTCTGGCAGGCGTTTGAGTGGCGGAACGTCGCGCTGTTTACAGTGTTTCTCGGTTTGCTGTTCGTTCCAAAGGTTAAAAATTTACACCCCGTCTTCTTCTTCCTTGCGGGCGGTCTTGCCGGCGTACTGCTTGGATTGTAAACGGTTCGCTGTTTGTCCTTGCGCTTCCGCTTTTCAGCGAATTCCGAATTGACATTCTCCGCACGCATGGTAAAATATTCCCATTGCGACCGTGGTGGAACGGCATACACAACGGACTTAAAATCCGTCGGGGAAACCTTGAGGGTTCAAATCCCTCCGGTCGCACCAGAAAAAGAGCCGATAAACTCTAGCGTTTTCGGCTCTTTCCTTTTCCCCAAAACCCACTTTATAACCCACTTGGTTAGAGTTTATTATTTAATAATTCAGAAATGTTTTTAATATATGACATGTTTATTTCATTAGAATATTATTCGATGTTCATATCAGCTAGAATAGCTTTTGCAATGGCCTCTGCAAAGAGTGGAGGGACTGCATTACCTACCTGCTTCATTTGTGAACTCTTTGTTCCAAAGAATCTGAATATGTCAGGAAATGATTGCAATCTTGCCGCTTCTCTTACTGTAATTGCTCTGTTTAAATATGGATGCATGAACCTACCGGATGAAGGTGTATCAAACCGAGTTGTAATAGTAACGGCAGGCTCATCTTTTACTATACGAGACCAAGTCCCACTATAGATTGATTTTGTTAAATGCTCCACAGGTAGTGATTCTTTACCACACTCAGGCTGAATCATTCTCATCCTCTGAATAGCAGTGGACGAATGTGTCGTGGCTACATGGTTGTAAAGCAAATTAGAGCCTTCTCGAAGCTTGGTTTGATAATCACTCTGCGGTGTAAAACGATACTCCTGTATTTCTGTTCCTTCTCCAGATTCTAAAAATGCTAAATCGCTTATTGCATCCCAAGCCGAAACTTTTCGTAAAAAAGGGGTTGGAAGGGAAACTTGAGTTGCCCCAAGCTTACCGATAATGCATGCACGCTTGCGATTCTGCGGAACTCCATAATCAGCAGTATTAAATATTCCAGCATTAAGCGTATACCCGATGCTATTAAATAGTCCTTCAATTTCTTTCATGAAAAACGCATCTTCCGAAGTCAATAAATTGGGGACATTTTCCATGACAAAATATCGTGGGTGAATTAACTCCACAGTTTTAAAGTAGTGCAAAAAAAGAAAATTACGTTCGTCTTTTATTGTCTTTCGTTGACCCTTTTGTGAAAACCCTTGGCAAGGTGGTCCGCCAATAATGATATCAACATGCTTACACCTTCCAAAAGTGTCCTGCAAAGACATTTTTGTAATATCCGCAACTAGCATCTCTACGCCGGAATGATTTTTTTTATATGCTTCTGCAATCGAAGAGTCATATTCATTTGCCATTACGATATCGAAACCAGCGGTTTTAAAGCCGAGCGATAATCCACCCACTCCTGCAAAGAGGTCAATCGTTGTTGGTTTCATGACTATGTACCTCCTCTATACGACAACGAGCAATCTCAAAATACTCTGGACATAACTCTATACCCACAAACGAGCGGTTTAATATCTTCGCCGCAACCCCGGTACTTCCGCTCCCCATAAATGGATCCAGCACGCAATCCCCTTCATTGGAAAGCAATTGTATGAAATGCTGCATCAATGCGACTGGCTTTTGTGTCGGATGTTTGCCGTATCTTTTCTCTCCCATTGGGGCCACAGATGTTTCAATAAAGTCGTGAATTGCTTTCCCGCAATTATTAAAAACGCCAGTATGCTTCTTGTATGTGAAATATACCCACGCTTCTGTAGAGTTGATAAAATGCAAGTTCATATTGCGTGGCATTGGATTGTGCTTATGCCAAATTCCTGTTGTTTTATAGTAAAATCCACAATTTTGGGCTAGTGTTATTAGCGTTTGAACTCGTATAATAGACATAAAGACAACAAGTGATCCACCTGGGCGTATAACTCGAGCGACTTCATTGAAGAATCGCGTCATTGAATCAGTCCATTCATAGGTATCGAAATTGTCCCAACCTGCTGCGCCAAAGTAGTTGGCTCTCATTTGTTTTAAATTTGTTGCCCGTTCTTTCATGAAATTCCCAAGATTATATGGAGGATCTGTTAAAATGAGGTCGACAGAATCATCTGCAATATCATTCATCGCAACTAAACAGTCATTGTTTAATAGAGTAATCGGCATGTTTTTTCCTTAGTTTGATATAATTTATTTTATAGTGCACTTTTCCCACTATTAATCCAATCGTCAACTTCAGACTTTCGAAAACGCCATTGTCGCCCAATTTTGTGTGCTGGAATTTTATTTTTCTTTAACAAGTTGCGAATTGTATCCTTCGTAACTCCTAAATAAACAGCAATTTCGTTAAGTCCTGTCCACTTTTCGAATCCGTTTTCATCCATCGTATATTCCTCCACTTATAGAGTATACCATACAAGGATACTAATATCAAGTAATAAATATGAACGAGTAGTAATAACACTGAATTATTGAGCACGTCCCATGTTTGTCCAGTATTCGATAGCACATGAAACTATATCAAAATAAAGGAGCAGCATTTATGTATACAATCTCTCAGCTTCCGGTAAGCATTGGCGCGGAGCTATCTGCATCAACCGCGTATTTTCTTGGTGGAATCCTGTCCTCAATGGATTTTCACAAAGATGCTGACTCGGAAATATGTTTATCCACAGTCCGCCACAATTCAGGTATGGCTAGTCCCGAAGAACTAGAAGAACACCTGAGTTCCCTCAAGAAAATTGCGATCGCTACTACTGGTGTATATTTTTCGAAACAAAAGTTAGTTGAAAAACGTTGGTTTGCAAGTAATAAACTAGGTTTTGGTTTTGTTTTTCGTAGTGATAACGACGTTAATATTCCTGACTTTCTTAGGGTATCAGAAGCTCTACTCAAATTTGCTGATGGTGATATTCTTCGTGCTTTTTTAGTTGGAGCTTTTGATGGCAGAGCATCCTTTGACATCGATCGCAAGAATGGAAAAATCAGATATCTCGCCCTTGATTGTCCCGAGATATCTGCACCAATAATAATTATGGTGCTTGATAGATTTGGGATTGAACATAATTTTAATACAGCTCGTGAACGCATAAACGGAGGGCTCCCAAGAAAGCCGCAGCTTCGTATCCCGAGTAATCAAATACCGCTGTTCATGCAGGAAGCTGGATTTATTTCGCCAGCTCGTTTAAGAAGTGTCGAGACCTCTTCATCGATACCTCCGCACACATTAGTTAATAGCAGCTTGCTTACCGGACTCGTCATTTTTCATATTGACGGGACACCATTGAAAAGCAAGGTGGTTGTACCTTTAGAGCCTATACAAGTAGAAACAGAACATATTTACGATGAAGAGCTGGCACGAAAAATCGCCGACCGCGATTTGACGAAAAAAAACGCTCTCAAATATAGTGGAAATCCAAAGGAAAAGAGTTCTCCCATCGAAACACGAGGTCGCAAAATATTCAGTCGCGATCCAAAAGTATCCGCCAACGCTCTCGCAATGGCAGATTATAAATGTGAATCCGATCCTTCCCATATAACATTTATAAGGAAACTAGACGGTCTTCCATATACCGAGCCGCATCACTTAGTTCCTATGGGTTTTTCTTCAATATTTGATGTTTCTCTAGATATAGAAGAGAACATTATTTCACTGTGTAGTACTTGCCATAATCAACTTCATTACGGAAAAGATATACATCAGATTCTCGAGAAGATCTACAACATGCGTAAAGATTTACTTAGAAATGTCGGCATTGAGATTTCATTTGATGAGTTACTTGCTATGTATAAATAAGTTTCAAATATTATTCGTAAGTATATATTTTCATGATTGATTTTATATTAAATAATCTGACTATTTCAAAATGAGTGGCACAAATGGAGATTTTTATGTACTACATCGATAAACACGCTAAGAAAGCCATACCGTTAGAAAAGAAAACATTTTCGGAATTGAATCTATATGAGAGGGCTGATCTTCAGGAATGGATCGTAAGCACTCCTGACATTTTAGGTGAGCGAATATTAATAATCCAGAAAGAATTCGCCGGCTTTAGTGATACAAAGGAGCGACTTGATTTACTTGCTCTGGATGAAACTGGAAGGCTAGTTATTATTGAAAATAAGCTGGATGACTCCGGGCGAGATGTCGTGTGGCAGGCTTTAAAATACGCATCCTATTGTGCGACGCTGAAGAAAGATGAAATTTGTGATATCTATCAGAAATATCTGCAGAGTAGCTGCCAAGCGGAAACAAAACTTTCTGAGTTTTTTGATGAACCTGACTATGAAAGCATATCGCTCAACCCTATCGATGGAGATCAACGGATAATATTTGTGGCAGCAAATTTCAGGAAAGAAGTCACTTCGACCGTATTATGGCTTCGCGACCACGGGATTGATATCAAATGCATCAAAGTTACCCCCTATCAAGATGAGGGGAAGCTTTTTCTAGACACTGAGCAACTTCTCCCCATTCAGGATATTGGAGACTATCAAATTAAACTAAGCGCCAAAAGGCAAGAAAATATTGTATCTGCTAACGAAGAGGTATCTCGACAAAAAATCACGTACCAGTTTTGGGAAAAGGCAATCCCAGAACTCCGTACAAGAATCGGCATGTACAGTAATAATTCTCCCACCAAAGATCATTGGATTAACGGGAGTATCGGACTTTCTGGAATAACAGTGAACCCAATAATTCTAGTACATAGCGCACGCGCAGAAATATATATTGATACAGGTGATAAAGAAAGAACTAAGCATATATTCCGCAGCCTTATTGAGAAGCGATCCAAACTCGAAACGGATTTTGGAGAGACTCTCGAATGGCAAGAGATGCCTGAAAAACGAGCTAGTAGAATATGTATCCATTATCTTGAAAGTGGTTTGCTAGACAAAGAACATTGGGATGAAGTTATAAAGTTCTACTGTAAATATCTGGCAAAATTACGAGATGTTTTCAAGGCGCCACTTGAACAAGCTATAAAAGATACGTTTGCTTATTAAATCTGTTGGTTGTTAGATGTTGGAATACTCATGCAATAATGATCATTACTATCAGTCATAAATCAAGATTCCATTATTTTCGTTATTCTATAGCATTTGTTTTTAACAAAATCAACCCGTTTACAAGGAGACGGAAAGATGAGGATTTTTAACTTTTTGTTCGCTAAAACAATAGATACTACAAATATTCCAAAAGAACAAAGGAAGAAGCCTAAGCGACTCCAAAAAAATATTCGTGACCATTATGTTGCCCCAATTATATCGGGACTCATTGTTTTAGTATTATGGATCCCTTTGCAGCCTATTTTGCAGGATTTGGTTAATAAACTAGTCACTATAACTCCAGCATCTACAGAAACGCCTTTAAATACAAATTCAATTTATGAAAACTTCACTGTATCTGAACTTATGAAACAAGCAGATTTATATTATGATATAGGTGATTTTTCAAAAGTGTTTGAAATTTATGCTTTACCTCAAATAATTTCCAATAGATCCGTTTACGGCATTGTCCAAGCAAATCTTGGTTTTCTTTACTTTACTGGAAATGGAGTGGTGCAGAACGATGATATCGCTTTAGATTATTTCAATAGTGCAATTCTGAATGGTGTTAATAATGCTATCCCAATGAAACTTGTCATTCTCTTACAAAAACTACCATCCGATGATTCTTTATATTCAAAAACAATTGACACAATAAAGTTAGCACATTCGGAAAATAATGCTACTGTTGCTCTCTGGATTGGGGCGATTATGAATTCTACTGATGATTCCGAAGAATGTAAAAACTGCATTGGAAAATTTTGTCAAGACCTTTCATACGCAGATCAACTAGAATTCCTAAAAAGCTCTCTAACTATTCAAAGATACTCGTCTTACGTGTCCTATGATTATCAGGCTCCTCAGGTGTTTGGTACATATTTTGAACGAGTACTTGAAGCTAGAACTAGCACCCTTTACATATATACAGAGACCACAAAACGATACGAATGGCAGAATATTGAGATACTTGAATCGGATATGAAGTTTATATATTATTAAATCAAATGCGTCTCTCTTTTACGTTCGTCGTAATTTTGAACTGTTGCGAAACAATATTTCCTTTTTTATTAAGCCCCTCTAGATCAAAGCCCAGAGGGGCTTAGTCATATTTTGCACAGAAACAAACGGCAGATCAAATTTTTTTCATTTCACTCGCCGTATCCTCTTCGCCTGCCATCTTCTTCTGGTCCTTCGCTGCTTCCATGGCTACAACAACCTGCTGCACGAATTCACTCGCTAGCGTTACAGCCTCCGAATCGACTTTACCCTCAGTAACAATGTAGCTCACGACCGATGCCAGTGCAGTCGCAGCGCCGACCAGCACCTGCACGAAGTCCGCGTCCGCGCCGAGCGCGATCGCCAGTCCGGATGTAGCGCCGATGAGCGCAAGCAGAAACTTCCTGCTGAGTAGATTTTTTAGTTTTTCTTTCCAGTTCATAATTTTCTCCTTTCATTTATCCCACAGCGTCATCGCTGTTGGTTCCTGTTGTGTCGCCCTGCCCGGTGAACGGATTGATCCGGCCGAGAATCAACTTACCTGTTTTAAGTCCTGAGCAGATGAAGATTTCCGACCCCCAGAAGCCGTACCAGAGGCGGGAATACTCCGTCTCGATCCAGAAGTCGTACTTCACTCGCAGCCACAGCAGCACCGCGGTATAAAGCGTGATCGCCGCCATGGACAAGACGATGAACTTCGTCAAGGTCGGTATCTTCGCCATGGCTCCACCTCACACATTGCCGGGCAGCACTTCCGACGCGAGATCACCGAAGATGTACCCAACCGAACTGTTGTAGTCGACCATATACCAGTCCTCGACCACACCGTATACGCTGTAGACGTCGTCTTTTCGCGCTTTGCCGATGATCGTGTACTCCATCCCAGGTCCGCTGCGCACGTTGCACCATTTATTGATCTCGTCGACGACGATCTTGCCAATCACCTTCAGGTCGCTCGTCCCGGACGCGATGTCTGCCCCGCTGCCGTCCTCCAGTGCCATGAGCGTGTGCCCGCTGCGCAGGTAAATTCCTCCGCGTTTTGCCAGCCTATCGGTGCCGAGATGTGCGCTGTCGCTGTAGGACTTGAACTTTCCTGTCGCCATCAGTCGGGTGTGCATATCGCCCGTGTAGCCGGTTGGTGCCATGTTCAGCCCGGCGAGGATATAGCAGCTGATCACGAGGCTGGAGCAGTCGAAGTCGCCGCCTGCACCGGATACCTCGCCACCATTTGCCTTGATCGAGCGATACCCGTCCCAGCGCTGCGTTTTACCCTGTGAGTAGCCGAAGGAATCGTCCGCGCAGATCTGTTCCATATACCGCGCGGCACATTCGGCCATGTCGGCGTCGGTGCATTCGAGGTAGTATTTCCAGACTCGGCCTGATTTGTTTTTCGCGTACCACGTCGAAAGCGCGATCTCTTTCCCTGTCTGGTCGCCCGGCGTCGCCCCGATCGTCTTACCAAGCTCGTCCATGACCGCATGGCCGATTTGAATGCTCATCATTGCCCTCCTACTTAAGAACGATGGAGGCGAGATACGCGATCAGCGCACCAAGCCCAAGCGAGATGATACGATCGAGCCATACGCCGCCGCGGTTTTCCAGCGCTCGAATCCGTGTCTCCTGATCGTCCGTTTTCGCCATGGACTGCTTCTGCATTGCGGCCATCTCGGTGACTAACCGCGTAAGGTCCTCCAGAGAATCCCTGTTCTCCTGAATATCCTCTTTGTCGCGTTTAAACCGGTCGTCGCATAACCGCTTTTGCACTTCGTACTCCTTGCGCTCGATCGTTTCCATCCGTTACTCCTCCTAAATCTGCAAAACAAAACCGCCGCTGCTTGAGCGGCGGTTGCGAACCTGCCGAGATTAAGATTTTTTCTTTTTATATGCTGTCAACGCCGCTTTTGAAGATGCCGGGAGCGTGCTCTTATCCTTCTCCAACGTTTCCACTAGTGTGTCCGCGGCGTTCGCCTTCGCCTTAAGGCTTGTTATCTTTGCGAGGATTATACTTACCCGCTCATCCAATTCAGCCATTTACAGTCTCCTCAAATGCAGCAAGCGCGGCTTCCAGTTGCGCGATATATTCTGCGTCGGTCAGCACCGGCTCTCCCTCTCTGGTGAAAACGCCATCGCTGTATTGATCGCCAATCGCCACAGGCCGTCTGGAAACGTCGATGCCTTCCATCCCGGCGGGAAGTGGGCCGACAATGATGTTGACGACCAAACCGTTCTCAATGATCGCATAGTTCATATCGCCGCCTCCTTATGCTGCTGCGCGATGATTTCGCACGGATACCAGACCGCTGCCGCCCGTCCCGGCAATATCAGATCCAGCCGTGGATTTTCCACCGCCGCCGCCGCCAGTATTGATCGTTCCGTTACTGCCACCGCCGTTTCCACCGCCAATTGCGCCGCCTGTTCCGTTTAAATTACTGCTGTTGCCGCCACCGCCGCCAGCACCAAGCAGATCGCCATTAGCATCACCAAACTTACGCGTTGTAGTTCCCTGTCCATACCCGCCTAATTTAGTTCCAGCAGTACCGTTGCTGCCATCCGATCCGCCGTTTCCCGCATATGCCGTAGTAGAAGTAGAGCCGCCACCGCCGCCAGAACCGCCGTTACCGCCAACGCCATTGGATGCATAACAGCTTCCGCCATAACCACCGAGGGATGAAGTACCGAAAGCACTAGATGTTCCGCCGTTTGAACCGTCGGCTTGTACTCCTGACCCACCAGCCCCGCCAGCTCCGACAATGATAGGATATACGGTATTCAGTTGAGCGGTTATGGTGACATTATGAGTGTATCCGCCGCCACCACCACCTGCGACGTTACCGCTTTGCCTTGCTCCACCACCGCCACCGCCAAGAATGAACGTATCAAGGTGCACCGTCCCTGAAAGAAGGACGAAATCGCCGCTGCTGTAAAAATCAATGTGCCAATTTCCGTCGCCTTCATCGATTAATGACGATGACCCGGTAAATGAATAAGTCGGCAGCCCGCTCGCACTGCCGCCGCTGCACCGATTGATGAGCGGGGACATGAACAGGAATGCGGAAAGCACAAGAATCAGGCGCAATAGGAAACGCTTCGTCCTCTTCCCGAACCACGCGACTTTCTCTTTGGATGGCATGTTTAGCGAAGGTAAAAATCCAGCGATCGCGCCGAGGATTCTGCGACATTTATCAAGGCACCAATCGTATATTTTCTTGATTGTACGCATCAATGCAGATCTCCTCTCACAAGAAGTCGAATTGGAATATCAATGGCCGGTACGGTTCCGAATGCTTTCCATGTAGTACTTCCGGCACTTTGACCGCCGTCCTGTATATTCGCGGCCTGAAGCGCAGCCAGTTCTTCTGCTGTAATGGATAGGCCAGGAAGAATTTCGACCGCGGTATTCGCTGTTACTGTTGAAAGCCCCGCTATATCGGATGAAGTAATCTGGTATTCCCCCGAATCCCAATTGTCCGCATCAAGCGTAAAATCGTAGATGTTGGACGCGGCCGCTGCTCCGATGCTCTCCGGTGAAACCGGATCGTCGCCTTCCTCCGCGTGCGTCGTGGCATGGTTCGGCACCGCTTCACCCGTCAGCGCGTTTACGAGTGCCTGCGCCTGCGCGATCACCGCATTCAGCTGCGCTACTGCAACTGTGGTATCGACGAGCACGTTTTCGGTTACGATTCCACATACCGTAGAATCGAACCGCTCATCGTGAATCATCCCGGCCGTGATTGCCAGCGTACCCGCTGCAACGCTGATCCGTGCAAGCGATATCTGCCGCAGAGAGGCGTTGTTCGTCAGCGCGGGAGCAACCGGCGACACCGCGTTTGTGCCTTTGAGTATTCTGATCTCCGGCAATTGTGTATAGTTCGGCGTCGACCACTCGACGATCACGCGGTCGATGCGGTTTAATACGCCGTCCGCAGTGTCGATTGCCAGCTGCAGGAGCGCTGCCGTCGTGGCGAAGATATCGTTCCAGAAATGGATGCCGTTCCCGTTCTGGTCCGCCAGCCATCCGTCGCCGTCTGTCACCGTGATTGCCATGCCGGGCGTGGTCAGCGCCGCAACGACCAGTTCACCGATCGCGCCGAACACGCCGCTGGTCCGGCCGTGATGCCAGCGCATGACGTTTTCCGCGCCGATCTCGACGTTGACATTGTTGGGATAACTCTTTATCTCTGCCATGACAGCTTCATCTCCCCTATTACCGTAATCTCCGGTTCGCCCAGCACGATCGACACGGTTTCGTTCTGCGCCTGTATCGTTCGCTTGACGCCGTTTATGATCGCCGTAAACTGCATCCCGAACCGGTTGGACACGCAGCGTACCCGATCGCCCATTGTGTACTTTGTTCCATACTCACCCGGATCGACGCGCACGGAAAACCCCAGGCTCCGGACCCGCTTTGCCGCTTCGGCTGCGCCGGAAGCATCCAGACGCGCTTCGAAGTCGGCCTGTGATTCGTCGCTTGCCTGCTTGAGGCGTGAATTATGCCAGTATTCGTACCGGTCGGCTCCTGTTGCCGTTCCTACCGTCCGGACAATCGTCGAGCCGTCCGTGAGCGTGCCTATGACATAAATCACATTTTTGAACAGGCTCTCGTCGTCCTCGATCTTCAGATCGCGCGCCGTTCCCTGCTCGTCGGAAAAGATCACCGCTTTTGATCCGCTCGTCAGGTCGCTACCTTTGTAGATTTCAAAGATATGTTTCCGGTATTTGGTATCGAACCGCATCCTCTGTCCAAGTTCGACAGCATCAAGAATCGGAATCACCGCATTAAGCAGCTGTCCGCCGTAAAGGATCGCGCTGTGCGCCCCGGACAGCGTTTGCAAAGGGGCCGTCTCAACGCTCGGAAGGTCACGGAGGTTCGCGTTGATCGCCGCATATACGCCGCTCTCCACCGCCGTGATCGCCGCGGGTTCCGTAATGGCGCGCTTGTTCAATAGCCAGTTCGTCGTATACCCGTTAACCGTGATACGGTCCTGCGAAGTGTCCGGCGAAACCCTTGTGATCACCATCGCCTGATTGATCTTGGTGCGAAACAGAACCGCACCTTTCACGAGGTGCGTAATGTTGTATTTAATCGGCGGTACAACGAGCGTGAACTTGCCTATGTCGTTGTACCATTCCTCCGTCTGGTAGGAATTCGCGCGGATTTCGTGGTACCCGGTCAGCTCCGGATTGAACGCGACTAGCATGTGAGGATCGCCACCTTTTCGATTGCAACGTCGATGCTCACCACGACGTTCGATGCGCCTTCGTCCGCCTCGGTTTTGATCAGGTTATCGCCGACCGCCATGCGTTCCAGCGTGTTGGTGATCTCCAGATCGCCGCGGATATCGCCGTCGATGGTCGAATTAACGTGCGTCAAATCGTGCGTGATCTCGATCGTCACGCGCTCCCCTGCCGACATGTTTCGGTTCAGCTGCATGAACTCGCCGGTGATCGCGTTGACGAGCCGCGGATTGACTACAGGTCCCTTCGCATTCAGCGTCGCCGTGAACGGGCAGGCCACCTGTCCGTTGTTGCGGATGTTGATAAACGCCGTTTCGATCACTTCGCCGAAGCGGTACGACTG
>JAEWUO010000016.1 GCA_023459335.1 Bacillota bacterium | reverse complement strand
GATTCTGGGTCGTATTTCGCGAAAAACGCCGCTTCCTCCGCGATCGCACGCGCGAGCAGTTCGTCCATCGCGGCGGCGTCGGAAGATACGTCCTTTTGCCAGCCTGCTTCCAGCGCGTCCCGTTCGGTATAATATTCCGGCGGAACGATCCGGCCGAGAAGTTTCCTGCGGTATGCTTCCGCTTCGCGCCAGTATCGCAGCCCAGCCTCATCCCCCGGACGGATCACGGGTAGCCGCGCGGGGTTGCCGAAGCGGTACGGTTTATAGAGAGACACGCAGGGCGTGGAGGTTCCCGTCAGGAATACCGTCGGCTCGCCTCCGCCGAGAAGCGCGATCATGCTCGCGGTGGAATGATCGCCCACCGCGCCGCCATAGTGCATGCAGCAGCTCGACAGCGCGCCCTCCGCGAACGGATTTTTCACGGTGTCGTCGTGCGTGCGCAGCGCGCGCATCATGCCGCGTTCATCTTCGATCGAGGGCAGCGCGCAGGCGCTCAGTTCCCGCCGCCGAGCGGAAGCGGAAAAAAAGGTATAGAGCGGGTCCGTGTACGTCTTCGCAAAGTCGCAGACCCCGCCGCCGTAGCGTTCCCCATCCGAACCGATGGAAAGCCGGTTGCTGATAGAAGCGCGCCGGTAGGATTTGACGACCCAGTTCTTCCGGCAGGTTTCGAGTACGAACAGCTGCTCCCGATCGATGATAAGAAATGAATTATCGTATGTGAACTCGTGGTCGTAGCCGCAGTTGCCGCCCTGGCCGTACAGCTCCAGCAGTTCAATGATCACGTTGACCGCTCGCTCGGCGCTCTCCCCGCGCTCCAGCGCAAGGCGCAAAAGGTCCATGCCCGTCAACGAAGGAGCGCCGTATTTCCCCTTTGTAAACACCGCCTCGTTGCCGATGGCGACGCCCGCTTCGTTGACACCGATCTCCGCGCCCCACATCCAGCTCGGCCGCGAGAGCAGCACGGCGAGCGTCTCCCTCGCCTGCGGGATCAGCCGGTAGGTGCAGGCGACCTCGCTCTCCTCCTGCACACGCGCGGGATAGTATTCCGTCACCTGCGGTTCGTTCGGGCTCCGGTCGCTGTTTTTGCCGAAAACCGCGCGGGAATTCAGCAATACGCCCAGCGTGTCGCACATAGCTTGTTTGCCTCCTGCCGGTAATTTAAAATTCATAACGAAATCGCATCAGAAAAGGCGTTACGCCGTTACAATCAGTATAACATATGCGCGCGCGGCGGAAAACGAAGAATATGCGGTAAGCGGACGAATCGCACCGCAAACGGTTGTAGCTGGTGCCGCGGTATGATACAATACCTTGCGGAAAGAGATGGAGGCGGCACATGGATCTGGACCCGTTGGCAATTCGCAACCTGCTGATCTGGGTTGCTCTCGCCCTGCTGAGCACGGTCCTGCTCGGCGGCGTACCAAGCTGGATGCGCAGCGCGGCGAAGCGCGCGGATCCCTCCGCGGCGTCCGCGGTGTTCTCGCTTTTTTTCACGCTCGCCTGCGTCGCGCTGCTGTATGTGACCGGCGGTGCGGAGCGCGCGCTCGCGGTCACAAATCTGCAGATCGTGTGGCTCGCTCTGTGCGGCCTCGTCTCCGCGCTGACCTGGCTCAGCCTCTTTACCGCGATGACCGGCGGACGCGTGAGTAAGGTGATGCCGGTTTACGCGGTTTACGCGCTTGTTTCGCTCGCCGCGTCGCATTTTCTCTTCGGTTCCCCGATGGGGCTCTGGAAGATTTGCTGCATCGTGCTCATCCTGCTCGGCATCGTCTTCATCGAGAGCCGTACGCCGCAGATACAGACCCAGCTCTGGTTTGTCTACGCGCTGATTGCCGCGCTCGCGGGCGCGGGCGCGCAGCTTCTGCATACCGGCCTGATCGGCGGCACGCTCGATACCGAGGTGTATCAGGTGTGGCGCGCCGCGTTCGCGACGGTGTTTTTATGGATCTTCGTCTTCGCGCGCAGAAAGCAGACAACGCTGAGAGATTTCACACCGCGCGCGTGGTCCGGCGTGTTCTTCGCGGCGGTGTTTTTCGCGGGGAGTTTCGCCGCGACGTATTTTTCGTCCCTGCGCGGCGAAATGAGCGCGCTTGCGCCGGTCGGCGTGATGACCAGCCTGTTTGTGATGCTGTTTGCGCGGATATTTCAAAAGGAAAAACAACCCGGTTCCGCCGTTTTCGGCACCCTGCTCGTGCTGTTGGGCCAGTTCGGTATTCTGATGGGTTTGTAGATGAGATGATTTTGTTCTTTTCGCGCCGTGCGCGCCAATTCTAATCGTTGGATCAACGGGAAAGATAATAGAAATATGATAAAGCTCTGTGTGTTCGACCTTGACGGCACGCTCGTCAATACGCTTCACGACCTCACCGACAGCGTCAACTACGCACTGAACGAATGCGGGTTTCCCCCGCTGAGCGAAGCGCGGGTCGCCGCCATCGTCGGCCACAGCGTGGAGTTTATGTGCGAACACGCCGTGCCGCCGGGACACGAAGATCAGGCGAAAAAAGTGCTGGAGCTCTTCATGGCGCGTTACCGCGAACACAGTCTCGACCGTTCGCGCCCCTACGACGGTATGATCGACGCCGTACAGCTTATCAAAGGCGCGGGAGTAACGGTCGCCGTCGCGTCCAACAAGCCGCACGCGGATACCGTCAAGGTCGTGGAAACGCTTTTTCCGAAAGATCTGTTCTCGCTCGTTCTCGGGCGCACGGAAAAATTCGCCATCAAACCTGCGCCGGACGCGCTGCTGTTCATCATGCGTTTCTTCGGGGTGACGCCGGAGGAGGCCGTATGCGTCGGCGATTCGGACGTGGACGTGAAGTTCGCGCACAACGCCGGTATGCGCTGCGTCTCCGTCGACTGGGGGTTCCGCTCGGAGGAGGAGATCCGCGCCGCGGGAGCCACCTGCATTACGAGCGATCCGACCAAAGTGCCGGAGCTGGTGCTCAGCGATCCGGGAAAGGATGCCGCTTGCTGATCAACGTATACGACTTCGATAATACGATTTATCGCGGCGATTCAAGCTACGACTTTTTCCGCCACTGCGCGGCGAAGTATCCGCGCGCGCTGCTCGTCGCCGCCGGCGCGCTGCCGTGGCTTCTTGGCATGCTGCTCGGCGCCGTGAAAAAGACGCGTGCAAAAGAGCGTTTTTACCGTTATCTGCGGCATGTGCCGGAGATAGCGGAGGAGGTCGGGCGTTTCTGGCAGACGCACGATCAAAACCTGAAAAGCTGGTATTTCGCGCAAAAGCGGGAGGACGACCTGATCATCTCCGCCTCGCCGGAGTTCCTGTTGGAACCGCTGGCCCGGCGGCTGAACCTGCGGCTGATCGCCTCGCGCGTGGACGCAATGACGGGCCGCTACCAAGGCGAAAACTGTCACGGCGAGGAAAAGGCGCGGCGTATGCGGGAGGCGTATCCCGAGACGCAGATCGCGCAATTCTATTCGGACAGCAAAAACGATTCGCCGCTGGCGCGTCTCGCACGGAAGGCTTATATGGTAAGAGGAGACGAGAAATCCGCGTTTCCGCTGAATTGACACAGACGCCGAGAATTTACCGGACGATTCGGAAGGGAGTGCAGTCACATGAAGGTGATCGCGATCAACGGCAGCCCTCGCAAGAACGGCAATACGGCGACGGCGCTGAAGGCGATGACGGACGAACTGGAAAAGCTAGGGATCGGAACGGAGACGATTCAAATCGGCGCGCAGGATATCCACGGTTGTATCGCCTGCGGGCACTGCGCTTCCTCCGAAGGCAACCGCTGCGTTTTTAAGGATGACTGTGTCAACGAGGTCGCGCAGAAGATGCGCGAAGCGGATGGATTTATCCTCGGCTGCCCGACGTATTATGCGGGCATACCCGGTACGATGAAATCGTTTCTCGACCGGGTATTCTTCTCCAGTTCCCGCTATTTTCGGTGCAAAGTGGCGACAAGCGCAGCGGTCGTAAGGCGCGCGGGCGGCGTGGACGTCGTACACCAGCTGAATAACTATCTTAATCTGGCGCAGGTCGTAATCCCGCCTTCTCAGTACTGGACGATCGCTTACGGCAGGGAAAAGGGCGAGGTGACCGGAGACGGCGAAGGTATGCAGACTCTTAGGAAAAACGCGAGATCGATGGCTTGGCTGCTCAGGCTGATCGAAGCAGGACGGGATACCGTTCCGTTGCCTGAAGCCGAAGCAAGAATCATAACGAATTTTATCCGGTAAATCCGGCAAAAAAAGAACCGCACGCGAGTGCGGTTCTTTTATATCGGAAGGAGGAACCCGAATGAACGATATATTTACGCGAGAACTATCTATTGCATAAAATACCTGATAGAATATAAATATGCGTCAAAAGGCGAGCCGGACCGTGACATTCCGAACAATTGTCTCCCGCGGACGCAGTGTTTATGCGTTTCCGGAAACAGCGGAATATCCCTGTTCTCCGGCAAAGCATACTGGAGGAAGTATATGGATTCTCCCATACGGGTGAAAAGCGAAACAGGGTTGCTCAAACGCGTGCTGCTGCACCGTCCCGGGCAGGAGCTGGAGAACCTTATGCCGCAGTACCTTTCGCGGCAGCTCTTCGAAGACATCCCCTACCTCGTGCACGCGCGCGAAGAACACGATCAGTTTGCGGATACGCTGCGCGGCTGCGGCGTGGAGGTCGTGTATCTTCTCGACCTCGTCGCGGAAGCAATCTCTTTCTCCGGCGCGCAGGAGCAGTTCGTAGATGACTTCATCGCAGAGATCGGACTTTCCGTCCGCGGCGCGGAGGACGCGGTGCGGCGGTATCTGCTCGATATGCCCGTACCGCAGATGCTCGGCGCCATGGTGAGCGGCGTTCGCAAGAGCGGCCTCGGCCGGCGGGAGCAAAAGCACCTTGTGGACTATATCGACGACGCGTACCCGTTCTTCGTCGATCCCATGCCGAATCTGTATTTCACGCGCGACCCGTTTTTCATGGTGGACGGCGGGATCTGTCTCTCCAGCATGGCGAACGTCGTGCGCGCGCGGGAAACGCTGTTCGGCGAATACCTCTTTACCAGACACCCAATCTATCGGAACACGCCGATCCTGCATCAACGCAGCGACCCCTTTCCCATCGAAGGCGGGGACGTGCTCGTGCTCTCCGCGGAAGCCGTCGCCGTCGGCCTTTCGCAGCGCACCGACCCGCACGCAGTGGAAGCGCTCGCCGAACGGATCCTCTGCGAGGAAACGGGCATCCGGCGCGTGCTCGCGATCGATATCCCAAAGACGCGCTCTTATATGCACCTCGATACGGTCATGACCATGGTCGACCGGGATAAATTCACGATCCACCCGTCGATCCTGCCGACGCTGAAGCTCTTTTCGCTCACGAAACGCGGCGGGAAACTCATCGTCGAACCGGAGAAACACAAGCTCGCCGAGGCGCTGGCGGACGCGCTGCATCTCGATAAAGTAACGCTGATCCGCTGCGGCGGCGGCAGCGCGATCGACGCCGCGCGCGAGCAGTGGAACGACGGGACGAATACGCTCGCGGTCGCGCCGGGCGAGGTCATCGCCTTTTCACGCAACTATGTGACCAACGGCATCCTGCGGGATCATGGCGTCACCGTCCACGAAATCCCCTCCGCAGAGCTTTCCCGCGGACGCGGCGGGCCGCGCTGCATGAGTATGCCGCTCTGGCGCGAGTAGGGATCGGCTCGAAAACATACTGCGCGAGATATACGGTTATATCGAAAAGAACCGGGAGAAAACACGGATTTCCGGCATTTATGATTGAAAGCTGAAAAAAATTAAGATATAATACCCGCTATACGCCTGAAACGGAAGGCAACAGCTGCATGTTCGATACCAAATCCGGACTTGCGGCGTACTAGATCGACGATATCTTTGCGGAGGGATCAATTCATCATGGAAGAACGGTATCGTAACGACGTCGCGGTTCTTGTGCCGCGCGTATTACTGCCGAAAAAAGGCACGGATTACTACAAATGGGCGGTTGTCGCCTGCGATCAATATACTTCCCAGCTTTCCTACTGGGAGGAAGTCAAGCGAATCACAGGCAAGGCGCCCTCGACGCTGGAGCTGATCCTGCCGGAGGCATATCTGGAAAAACCCGGCGAGGAGGAGCGGATCGCGAGCATCAAATCGCACATGCGCGAATACCTCGATAAAGACATTTTGGAAGAAAAGCCGCAGGGTTTCGTGCTCGTCACCCGCACGGTTGAGGACACAACCCGCACGGGGCTGATGCTGGCGCTCGACCTCGAGGCGTACGATTATGCAAAAGGCTCGACCACGCTGATCCGCGCGTCGGAAGGAACCATCCTTTCACGCATCCCGCCGCGGCTGAAGATCCGCGAAGGCGCGCCGATCGAGCTGCCTCATATCCTCGTGCTGATCGACGACCCCGACCGCACGGTCATCGAACCGCTCGCGCTGAAAAAAGCGAACCTGAAGCGGCTCTACGACACCGATCTCATGCTCGATGGCGGCCATATCACCGGCCACCTCGTCGACGGGGAGGACGATATCCTCGGCGTGCTGGACGCGCTGACCGCTCTCCTGCGCGCGGGTCAGGCCAAGCAGCCCAATCCTCTGCTGTTTGCCATGGGCGACGGCAACCACAGCTTCGCCACCGCGAAAGCGAACTGGGAGCAGATCAAGGCGACGCTGCCAGAGAGCGAACGGGCGGATCATCCGGCGCGGTACGCGCTCGTCGAAGTGGAAAACGTGCACGACGAGGGGATCCTGTTTGAGCCGATCCACCGCGTCGTATTCGGAACCAGCGGAAACCGCGCGATCGAAACGATCCTCCGCCACCTGAAAGCGCAGAACGACTGCGCCCGCGTGGAGCTGGGGCGTATGCCGTGCGCGCAGAGCGGGGATACGCATATTCTGCCTTTCGTCACGGGCGAGGTCGAAGGCGCGTTCATCGTCAGCTGCCCGAAGCAGCAGCTCGCGGTCGGCACGCTGCAGGCCGCGCTGGACGAAGCGGTTCCGGAGATCTGCGGCGCGCAGATCGATTATATCCACGGCGCGGACGTGGTTAAGAACCTCGCGAGAAACGGCGGGGCGATCGGTTTCCTGCTGCCCGCGATGGAAAAGAGCGAGTTTTTCACCACCGTCATGCACGACGGCGCGCTGCCGAGAAAGACGTTTTCAATGGGCGAAGCGAACGAAAAACGGTATTATATGGAGTGCCGCTCGCTGGAAAAGAAATAATCCGGCGGACGGTTTGCGCCGCGGCGGCGTAATGACAGAAACGAGGAGAGACCAGTGGCGGTAAAAACGGTCAAATTCGGCGGAACGAGCCTCTGCAACGCGGAGAATTTTGCAAAGGTGAAGGACATCATCCTTGCCGACAAAGCGCGCAAATATGTGGTTCCTTCCGCACCGGGCAAACGCTTTCCCGGCGATGAGAAGATCACGGATCTTCTGTATCTTTGCTATGCCAAAAATTCCAACGGGCTGTCGTTTGACGACACGTTCGCGCAGATCGCCGAGCGCTATGTCTCCATAGAGACCGAACTGAATCTGAAAACCAACATCGCCGCGGAACTCTCCGCCATCAAGAAGAACATCATCGCCGGCGCGAGCGAGGACTATATCGCCAGCCGCGGCGAATACTTAAGCGGCCTGCTTCTTGCCGATTATCTGGGGTTCGATTTTTACGACGCGGCGGAACTCATCAGTTTTCATGCGGACGGCACTTACGACGATGAAACGACGCAGAAGTGGACGCAAAAGCTCGCGGATACGCAGTATGTCGTCGTCCCAGGGTTTTACGGGCGCAAGCGCGACGGCAGCATCAAGACCTTTTCCCGCGGCGGCAGCGACATCACGGGCGCCATCGTCGCCCGCGCCGCGCAGGCGGACGTATATGAAAACTGGACCGATGTGAGCGGTTTCCTGATGGCGGATCCGCGCATCGTCGACAACCCAAAGGTCATTTCGGTGGTGACGTATTCGGAACTGCGCGAATTAAGCTATATGGGAGCTACCGTGCTGCACGAGGACGCGATTTTCCCCGTGCGCCGCGCGCAGATTCCGATCAACGTGCGCAACACCAACCGCCCCGAAGACGAAGGCACCATGGTCATTCCCGACGCGTTTCTCAAGTATTACAAACGCGAAGGCGTGCTGACCGGCGTCGCCGGACGAAAGGGCTTTACGGTCATCACCGTCTACAAGGATAATATGCACAACGAGGTCGGTTTTGGCTACCGGCTGCTGCGGGTGCTGGACCGGTACAACATTTCCTTCGAGCATGTGCCGAGCGGCATCGACACCATGAGCCTTGTCATCTCGGACACCAAGCTCAAGGAGCACCTCGAGCAGGTGCTGCGCGAAATTCAGCACGACTGCGAACCGCAGAGCATCGAGGTGCACTCCAATATGGCGCTGATTGCCACGGTGGGCAAGGGCATGGTACACGCGCTCGGCGTCGCGGCGCGGCTCTTCGGCGCGCTCTATCAGGCGGGGGTCAACGTCCGCATGATCGATCAGGGTTCCTCGGAGATGAATATCATCGTCGGTATCGAAAACGACGATCTCGAAACCGCCGTCCGGGCAATTTATCACGCGTTCGCATAACGGCCGATGAAACGCACGAAAGCTCTCCCGCGCGGAGAGCTTTTTTGTATACACGCTCAATTTTGATCCGTTGACAATTCCTGTGCGCAGGCTTATCATGTGCTCGTATCACCAAATGCGCAAGGAAGGAAGTGGCGCGGCGTGTCTCACACTGACGTTCGCTCCGGCGCGCCGGTAGACTGGAGCGACCCCGATCAGGCCTCCATGCAGGCGAAAATCGACGTCCTTAGAGAGATGATTTCCCGCAACCCGATGACCTATTCGGAGAAGGAAGAACTGGTCCGTCAGCAGCTTGCGGATCAGGAACGAAATAACAAGGTAAAAAAAGAAACGCTTTCAAAAAATCCGACGGGAAAGTGGGGCGCGTAAAAGCGCGTGCTCCGAAAAAACGTATCCGAATCAAAAAACCGCGTTTTACGCGGTTTTTAAATTCAATCCAGCTGAAAAACGGCAGGTCTTTCTAGTCCAGCAGTTTACGGTCCGGATACGCGCCCGCGTCGGTGAGTTCGTTCAGCGCGCGCTGCACCTCCGGCTTATCCTCGCGGTAGGTCACGCCGTACCAGCGGTCCGGCGAGGAAAGCACGCGCACGCTCGCACTGCCCTCCCGCAGCATACGCCCGACCTCCGCGGGAATCAGGAACTCGCCTTTCATCGGGTTTTTCTCAAGCGCATCTTTCAAAAAAACGGGGAACCGCGCCTCCAGCGCAGCAAAGAGCGAAGGCGTGAATCCGAAGAAATTCATGGATACAAGGTTGTCTGCGGAAATAGGCACGAACGTCTGCCCGTCGTCTTCCGTATAGGCTGGGCCTTCCGACGTTTTAAAGATTTTGAGCCGCTCAACGATATTGACGAGTTCGCCGTGCGCATCCACTTCGCATACGCCGCGCGCGACGGAGCCGTGTTCGGTCAGCGTGTTTTTCGCGAGATATCCGACCATCGAATAGTCGGCCTTCGCGCCGTCCTTCGAGGTTTTCAGGTAATCGTACAGCACGGTAAACGCGCGTTTGCCGTAGTAATCGTCCGCGTTGATGGCGGCAAACGGTTCATGCACCACGCCTTTGCAGCAGAGCAGAGCGTGCGCGGTGCCCCAGGGCTTCTCGCGGCCCTCCGGCACGGAAAAACCCGCGGGCAGCATGGCGCCCATCTGCTGGAAGACATAATGGATTTCCATGTGTTTCTCCGCCCTGCGACCGACGATTTCGTAAAAATCCTGTTCGATCTTCCGGTTGATGATGAAGACGACTTTTTCAAAGCCCGCTTCCATCGCGTCGTAAAGCGAATAGTCCATAATGATTTCGCCGTGGCGGCCGATGGGGTCGATCTGCTTGAGCCCGCCGTAGCGGCTGCCCATGCCGGCGGCCATGACAACGAGAGCCGGTTTCCTCATAATCGCGATATTCCTCCTGATCCGTAATGAAGAGAGAAAAATAATCCGTTTTAATCCTCGAACCCGTTCGGGTTTTGGGACTGCCAGCGCCAGGTGTCCTCGCACATGCGCTCTATGCCGAATCCGGCGCGCCAGCCAAGTTCGCGCGCTGCTTTCTCCGGATCCGCGTAGCAGGCGGCGATATCTCCCGGACGGCGGCCGACAATTTCATACGGCAGCGATTTCCCGCACGCTTTTTCGAAGGCGCGCAGCATATCCAGCACCGAGTAGCCAACGCCTGTGCCGAGATTATAGATAGATACGCCCGCGCCGTCTTCGAGTTTTTTCAGCGCGGCGACGTGACCTTTGGCGAGGTCGACCACATGGATATAATCCCGCACCCCCGTTCCGTCGCGCGTCGGATAGTCGTTGCCAAAAACACGCAGGCGCGGCAGCTTGCCGACGGCGACCTGGGCGATATAGGGCATAAGGTTATTGGGGATGCCGTTTGGGTCCTCGCCGATCAGGCCGGACGCGTGCGCGCCGACGGGGTTGAAGTACCTGAGCAGGCAGACGCGCAGCGAGGGATCGGCCGCAGCCGCGTCCTGAAGGATCTCCTCGATCATGAGCTTCGTGCGCCCGTACGGGTTCGTCGCCGACAGGGCGAAGTCCTCGCGGATCGGCACGCTGACAGGATCGCCGTAGACCGTCGCGCTCGAGGAAAAGACGAACTGCGCCACGCCGTGTTTTTTCATGGCGGCGAGCAGGTTCAGCGTGGAGAAAAGGTTGTTGCGGTAGTATTCCAGCGGCTTCTGCACGCTCTCGCCGACAGCCTTGAGCCCGGCGAAATGGATCACCGCGTCGATGTGATATCGGGAAAAGATCGCTTCGGCCGCGGGGGCGTCCGTCAGTTCGGTCTCTTCAAAATCGAAGGGTTTCGCCGCGAGCCGCCGCAGCCGCTTGAGCGCGGCGGGTTTGCTGTTGACAAAGTTGTCCGCAATCAGAACGTCGTATCCGGCGTCCAGAAGTTCCAGAACGGTATGGCTGCCGATGTACCCGGCGCCGCCTGTAACCAGAATTCGCATGAGTTCAGGGGGCTCCTTTCGTGGAATCGGGTTTGCGATTCAGAGGTCCGCGCGCAGAAAAAAGAAGGCTTGTTGTCGATACAACCGCGCCGCACGATCGCGGCGGGTGTAACCGCCGCGTCGCACGGCCAATTCGCATCTTTATTATAGACGTGCGGGTTAACTCTGTCAAAGACGTAAATAAATAAAAGAAAATCGATATTTTAATAGGGATTTAACCCAAAAATAGTGATTTTCAGCTTTCCTAAATAATATTGCTGTGTTATAATTCCTTTTGGCTTGTACCGGCGGAACCACCGGTTTTGAATCACACCGAGGAGGAAGAATATGGCTAAGCAAAAAACTGTCGTTCCTTTTCAAGGAACGCAGGAGCAGGAGAAACAGCTTTTAAAGATCATTGCGGACCACAAGAACGTTCAGGGCGCTCTCATGCCGGTGCTTCAGCAGGCGCAGGAGCTCTACGGCTATCTGCCGATCGAAGTGCAGACCAAGATCGCGGAAGGACTCGGCATTTCGCTCGAAGAGGTCTATGAGGTCGTTACGTTTTACGCGCAGTTTTCCCTCAATCCGACCGGAAAACACCGCGTCGCGGTTTGCCTCGGTACGGCGTGCTACGTCAAGGGATCGCAGAATATCCTCGAAGAGCTGGAAAAGCAGCTCGGCGTCAAAGCCGGCGGCACTACGCCGGACGGCGTCTTCACGCTGGAAGCGACCCGCTGCCTCGGCTGCTGCGGCCTTGCCCCCGTCATCGTGGTGGACGACGAGGTATACGGCCGCCTCGTCCCCGCGGACATCAAGGGCATCCTCGCCAAGTATAACTGATCCGACGCCCCGCTTTTGACAGTGGATTGAAGCCTGCCCGATGAACAGGGTCGAAGGGACTGACTCGAATGAAGATTCGTGAAATCGCATCGCTGCTCGGCGCCGAAGTGCTCTGCGGAGAGCATCTGCTCAACGAAGACGTGCAGAGCGCCTGCGGAAGCGACATGATGAGCGACGTGCTCGCCTATGTCAAGGATCAGGGCGTTCTCGTCACAGGCCTTGTCAATCCGCAGGTGATCCGCACCGCCATGATGATGGACATGCGCTGCATCGTGTTTGTCCGCAACAAAAGGCCGACGTCCGAGATGGTGGATCTGGCGATGGAGCACAACATCGCCGTGCTCACCAGCGCGAGCCGCATGTACGAAGCCTGCGGCAAGCTTTACGCCAGCGGCCTGGGCAACGGAGCCTGCCGATAATGGCGGATGCGCTGAAGTTTCACTACGACGTCGACGGGGATAACTTTACCTCCGCCGGCGCCGCTTCCGTGGAAGTCAAGCGCAAACTTCGGCAGCTGGGCTTCGACGCGGAGACGATCCGCCGGGTTTCCATCGCGATGTACGAAGGCGAGATCAATATGGTCGTACACGCGCACGGCGGCTGCGCCGATGTGTATGTCGGAAAGGATTCCATTACGATCGTGCTCGCGGACTCCGGCCCGGGAATCCCGGATATCGGCCTCGCGATGCAGGAAGGTTACTCCACCGCTCCCGACAACATCCGCGCGCTGGGGTTCGGCGCCGGCATGGGCCTGCCGAACATGAAGCGGTACACGGATGAAATGAAGATCGACACCGTGCTGGGAAAAGGTACGACGGTAACCATGAAAGTATATATCAAGCCGGAGGATCGATCCTAAAAAACGGTTGTTGCCGTATAAAAGGCGGGCGGGCAAACGCCTGTACGCCGGAAGAAACGGCGGCCGGCCCGCGGCAAAGGCGCCGCGCGGAACGGCAGGCGGAAAGGCGAATGACACCGCGTATGAAACAGCAGTATAAACACTCGGTCTCGCTCGACCTTGAAAAATGCAAGGGCTGCACCAACTGCCTCAAGCGCTGCCCGACCGAAGCCATCCGCATTCGCGACGGCCATGCGGTGATCAATTCGGACGTGTGCATCGACTGCGGAGAGTGCATCCGCCGCTGTCCCTATCAGGCCAAGAAGGCGATCTTCGACCGCTTTGAGGATATCAGCCCGAAGAAGTACCGCATCGCGCTGCCCGCGCCTTCGTTTTACGGGCAGTTCGTCGATCTGGACGACGTGGACTACGTGCTGCAGGGGCTTCTCGATATCGGCTTTAACGATGTATTCGAGGTCGCCCGCGCGGCGGAGATCGTGACGGAATACACGCGCAAATACATGCGCGACGAAAACGTCAACTACCCCGTAATCAACTCCGCCTGTCCCGTGGTCGTCCGCCTGATCACACTGCGTTTCCCCTATCTGTGCGACCACGTGATCCCCATGATGCCGCCCATCGAACTCGCGGGAAAGATGGCGCGGGAGGAAGCGCTGAAAAAGCATCCCGAGCTCAAGCCGGAGGACATCGCGGTGGTGTTCATCTCCCCGTGCCCGGCAAAGGCGAGCTATGTGAAAAACGGTTTTCTGGGCGAGAAGAGCCACGTGGATTACGTCGTTTCAATGAGCGACATCTACTTCAAGCTCATCGGCGTGATGAAGAAAAACGTAGTCCCGAAGGCGGCCAGCCAGAGCGGCATGATCGGCATGAGCTGGGCAAGCACAGGCGGCGAGGCGAGCGCGCTCTTCAACGACAAATACCTCGCGGCGGACGGCATCGAAAACGTCATTCGCGTGCTGGACGATATCGAGACCGGACATTTCCCGATGCTGCAGTTCGTCGAGCTCAACGCCTGTCCGGGCGGGTGCGTCGGCGGGGTTGCGACGGTGGAAAACCCCTATATCGCAAGGGTGCGTCTGCAGGCGCTGCGGAGGTATTTACCGGTATCGCAAAATCGATTGAGCAAGCACGATATCGAAAGTTATCCGAAAGATTTACTCTTCCCGAAAGACCTGGAATATCGACCGGTCGGGAAACTTGACGAAGATTTGGGCACGGCCATGCAGAAGATGAGCGAGATTGAGACGCTCACGGCGTCCCTGCCCGCGCTGGACTGCGGATCCTGCGGCGCGCCGACCTGCCGCGCCTTCGCGGAAGACGTCGTTCTCAGCGGACGCAGCGTGGACGAGTGCATCGTCTACATGCGGGAGCGGATTTCCGAACTGGCCAAACATCCCGGGGAGGAAAAGCCATGACCGTCCGCAGCCTGAAAGAAACGCTGGGCCTCACCGCGTTCGCGATGCCGGAAGACGGCAGGCACGTCGGCGGCGGTTACGCGGGCGATCTTTTAAGCTGGGCCATGGGGCGGGCGCAGGCGGACGACGCCTGGCTGACCATTATGTCCAACGGCAACGTCGTCGCCGTCGCGACGCTCGCGGATGTGAGCTGCGTGATCCTCTGCGAAGGCGTACAGCCTGACGCGGGCGTGGCGAGTCTCGCCGCGGAAAAGGGCGTCAACCTGCTCGGCAGCGCCGAATCCGTATTCCATCTCTCCGCGCGGGTCAAAAACCTGCTATGAGCGCGTTTCGGTGCGACCTCCACATGCACTCCTGCCTGTCCCCCTGCGGGGACGAGGAGATGACGCCGGGGTCGATCGCGGGGATTGCCAAACTCAACGGCCTCGACATCGCCGCGCTGACCGACCATAACACCTGCGGCAACTGCGAACCGTTTTTCGCGTTTTGTGAAACGTACGGCGTCACGCCCGTGGCGGGTATGGAACTGACCACCAGCGAGGACGTCCACCTTCTCTGCCTCTTTCGGACGCTGGCGGACGCGAAAGCGTTTTCGGCGAAGGTGAGCGGACAGCGGATTCGCATCCGCAACCGCTCCGAGATCTTCGGCCGCCAGATCCTCATCGGACCGGACGACGAGCCCGCCGGAGAAGAAGAAGACCTGCTCGTCAACGCGACGAACCTTTCTCTGGAAGAGGCGGCGCGGCTCGCCTGGGACGGCCGCGGCGCGGCGATTCCCGCGCATATCGACCGAGAAGCAAACGGCGCGCTGAGCGTGCTCGGCGAGCTGCCGGAGAAGCCGGACTTCCCCGTCGTCGAAGTGCGTAATCCGGAACGTATTGCAGGGCTGCAGCGGGAGCATCCGAACCTCGTTGGCAAACGCGTCGTCGTCTCGTCGGACGCGCACTGTCTATGGGACGTCGCCGATCCGGGTTTTCCGATCGAGCTGCCCTGCCCCGCAAGCGCGGACGCGCAGACGGTGCGCGACGCCCTGATCGACTACCTGCTGGGAAAATGAGCGGAGGGAACGAATGAAGGAACTTTCGCTCAATATCCTCGATATCGCGCAGAACTCCATCGGCGCGGAAGCGAAGCGCCTGGCCATCACGCTGGAGCAAACAGGCTCCTGGCTGACGGTCACGATTGCGGACGACGGCAAAGGCATGAGCCCGGATTTTGCCGCCGAAGCCGCAAACCCCTTTACCACCACGCGCACGACCCGAAAGGTCGGCATGGGACTTCCGCTCTTCAAAATGGCGGCGGAGCAGACCGGGGGAACGTTTTCCATCGAAACGCGGCAGGCGCAAGATGGAGGCGGCGAACACGGAACCACCGTCGCCGCGACGTTCGATACCAGCCACGTGGACTGCGAGCCGCTGGGCGACATCGCCTCCACGATTCTGACGCTGATACAGGGAAACCCCGATCTCTCGCTCACCTATCTATATAGAAAGAACGGGGTTCAGACGAGACTGAGTACGGACGAGATGCGGGAAACGCTTGGGAACGATATCCCGCTCAGCAGCCCCGAGGTGCTCGCCTGGGCGCGGGAATATCTGGAAAGCGAACCGGAATGAATTCGCATGAACGGGCAGAGATGCTCTTCAAATAAAGTAACCCGCCAAAGAAAACCGGTACAGGGCGGCGGAAAACAAAACTACGGGATCAATCATCAGTGAGGAAGGAACGGAGAACATGAAATCATTGCAGGAACTGGCGGAGATTCGCGAGAAGATGAAAGGTAAGGTCGCTCTTCGCGAAGGACAGAACGATATCCGCATCGTCGTCGGCATGGCAACCTGCGGCATCGCCGCGGGCGCGCGCCCTGTGCTGAATACGCTCGTGGAAGAAGTGGAAAAGCAGGGCTTAAGCGGCAAGGCAACCGTCACTCAGACGGGATGCATCGGCATCTGCCGGCTGGAACCCATCGTCGAGGTCTATGAACCGGGCAAAGAAAAGGTCACCTATGTCAAGATGACCGCCGAGAAGGCCAAGCAGGTGGTCAGCGAGCACATCAAGGGCGGCAGGCCCGTTTACGAATATACGATAGGCGAGAAATAGCGGGAGGAAGAACCAATGATTCGTTCACATGTACTTATCTGCGGAGGCACCGGCTGCACGTCCAGCGGCAGTCCTGCCATTCGCGAGCACCTCGAGAAGGAACTGAAAAAGCAGGGCCTCGACGAGGAGATCAAGGTTGTCCAGACCGGATGCTTCGGCCTCTGCGCGCTTGGCCCTATCATGATCGTATATCCGGACGGCACGTTTTACAGCCGCGTCACCGAGGATGACGTGACGGAGATCGTCAGTGAGCACCTGCTCAAGGGCCGCCCCGTCGAACGCCTCGTTTATAACCCCAAAACCGAAGAAACGCCGCACGGCGTTACCTCGCTCTCCGAAACGCCGTTTTATAAGAGCCAGCTGCGCATCGCGCTGCGTAACTGCGGCGTGATCAACCCTGAAGAAATCGACGAATATATCGCGCTCGACGGTTATCTCGCGCTGGGCAAGGTGCTCACCGAGATGACGCCGCAGCAAGTCATCGATGTCGTCAAAGCCAGCGGCCTGCGCGGCCGCGGCGGCGCGGGTTTCCCGACCGGCACGAAATGGCAGTTTGCCGCGAACAACGCGTCGGATGAGAAATACATCGTCTGCAACGCGGACGAGGGCGACCCCGGCGCGTTCATGGACCGCTCCGTTCTGGAGGGCGACCCGCACGCGGTGCTGGAAGCCATGGCCATCGCGGGTTACGCCATCGGCGGCACGCACGGTTACATCTATGTCCGCGCGGAGTACCCGATCGCGGTCAAGCGCCTCAAGATCGCAATCGACCAGGCGCGCGCTTACGGCCTCCTGGGCGACAAGATCTTCGGCACGAATTTCAACTTTGACATCGATATCCGCCGCGGCGCGGGCGCGTTCGTCTGCGGCGAAGAAACCGCGCTGCTGACCAGCATCGAAGGCTTCCGCGGCGAGCCGCGCAATAAGCCTCCGTTCCCGGCGGTCAAGGGTCTGTTTGCCAAGCCCACGGTCATCAACAACGTTGAAACGCTCGCCAATATTCCGCAGATCATCGTCAAGGGTGCGGACTGGTTCGCCTCGATGGGCACGGACTGCTCAAAGGGCACCAAGGTGTTCGCCCTCGGCGGAAAGATCAACAACACCGGTCTCGTCGAGATTCCGATCGGCACGACGCTTCGGCAGATCCTATTCGACATCGGCGGCGGCATCCCGGGCGGCAAGGCGTTCAAGGCCGCGCAGACCGGCGGCCCTTCGGGCGGCTGCATCCCCACGGAGCACCTTGATACGCCGATCGATTACGAAACCCTCAAACAGATCGGTTCCATGATGGGTTCCGGCGGTCTGATCGTCATGGACGAGGACAACTGCATGGTGGACGTCGCGCGCTTCTTCCTTGAGTTCACCGTGGACGAGAGCTGCGGCAAATGCACCCCCTGCCGAATCGGCACGCGGCGCCTGCTCGAGATGCTCAACAAGATCACCGAAGGAAACGGCACGCTCGAGGACCTCGACAAGATGGAAGAGCTGTGCCATTACATCATCAACAACGCGCTCTGCGGCCTTGGTCAGACCGCGCCGAACCCCGTACTGTCCACGCTGAAGTATTTCCGCAAGGAATACGAAGCGCACGTCGTGGAGAAGCGCTGCCCCGCGGGCGTTTGCAAGAAGCTGCTGCATTATGTGATCGATCCGAATAAGTGCACGGGCTGCACGCTCTGCGCGCGCAGATGCCCCGTCAGCTGCATCGCCGGCAAGGTGAAGGAGCCGCACGTCATCGACCAGAGCAAGTGCATCAAGTGCGGCGCCTGCATGGAAAATTGCAAATTCGGCGCCATTTCCAAGAAGTAAGGAGGCAGGAACATGGATCAGGTAACAGTAAAAATCAACGGGATCGAAGCAAAGGTTCCCGCCAATTCGACCATATTGGAAGCGGCGCATGCCGCGGGTGTTCGGATTCCCACGCTTTGCTATCTGAAAAAGATCAACGCCATCGCGGCCTGCCGCGTCTGCCTCGTGCAGGCGACCGGCGTACGCGGCCACGCGGCGGCGTGCGTCCAGCAGGTTGCGGACGGCATGGAGGTCCAGACCAACACGCCGGAACTGCGCGAAGCGAGAAAGACCACGCTGGAGCTCATCCTGAGCAACCACCGCATGGACTGCCTCAGCTGCGATCGCAACCTCGACTGCGAACTGCAGGCCCTCGCCCACGAATACGGCGTGGATCAATACAAGTACATGGGCAGCGAAAGCCTCAAGCCGCAGTATGAGCGCAGCGCGCCGCACCTCGTGCGCGACAACAGCAAGTGCATCCTCTGCCGCCGCTGCGTCGCCGTCTGCAAACATAACCAGCATGTCGCCGTCATCGGCACAAACGAGCGCGGCTTCGACACCCATGTCGGCAGCGCGTTCGACATGCCGCTCAATAACACGAGCTGCATCAACTGCGGCCAGTGCATCTCCGTCTGCCCGACCGGCGCCCTGAGTGAGCGCGACGACACGCACGCGGTCTGGGATGCCCTCGCGGACAAAACGAAGCACGTCATCGTCGCCCCCGCGCCTTCCGTTCGAGTTCAGCTCGGCGAGTGCTTCGGCATGCCGATCGGCACCAACGTGCAGGGCAAGCTCGTCGCGGCCCTCCGCCGTCTCGGCTTTGAAAAGGTGTTCGACGTGGACTTCGCCGCGGATCTGACCATCATGGAAGAAGGAACCGAGTTGCTCAACCGCCTGCAAAACGGCGGCAAGCTGCCGATGATCACCTCCTGCTCTCCGGGCTGGGTCAAGTTCTGCGAATATTATTTCCCGGACATGATCGAAAATCTCAGCAGCTGCAAGAGCCCGCAGCAGATGTTCGGCGCACTGGTGAAGACCTATTACGCCGAAAAGATGAAAATCGACCCGAAAGACCTGTTCGTCGTCTCCATCATGCCCTGCACCGCGAAAAAATTCGAGTGCACGCGTGACAACGAAGCCGCGGCAGGCGTGCCAGACATCGACATTTCGCTCACGACGCGCGAACTGGCCAGCATGATCAAGCGCGCGGGCATCCGCTTTACCCAGCTGCCGGACGAGGAGTTCGACCCCATGCTCGGCGTTGCGACCGGCGCGGGCCTGATCTTCGGCGCGACCGGCGGCGTGATGGAGGCGGCTCTGCGCACCGTAGCCGAGATCGTCACCGGCAAGCCGCTGGACAACCTGGATTTCACGGAAGTACGCGGCGTCGCGGGCTGTAAGGAAGCGGAATACGACCTCGCCGGCACCAAGGTGCGCGTCGCGGTCACAAGCGGCACGGAAAACGCCTTCCAGCTTTTGGAGATGGTGCGAAAAGGCGAGGCGGACTATCACTTCATCGAAGTCATGGCCTGCCCCGGAGGCTGCGTCAACGGCGGCGGACAGCCGCACCAGCCGGGCGAAGTGCGCAACTTCGTCGACCTGCGCGCAGAGCGCGCCAAGGGCCTTTACAATACGGATCAGAAGATGACGCTCAGGAAGAGCCACGAGAACCCCTTCATCAAGGAGCTCTACGATACGTATCTGGAAAAGCCCGGTTCCCACAAGGCGCACCACATCCTGCACACGACCTACATCAAGCGCAAGGTGTACTAAAAAACAAGCATCAAAAAAGTTCCCGCACGGCGTGCGGGAACTTTTTTGTAATTTGCATTGTAAAATCTGTGTGTTAAATAGTTCTTTTCAAATCAATTTTTCGCATAAAAATCGTACACCGCGCCAACCACGCGGTCGATCTGCGCCGCCGTCAGCCCGTAAAACATCGGAAGCCGCAGGAGGCGCTCGCTCTCCTTCGTCGTGTACACGTCCTCGCCATCGAACCGGCCGAATTTCAGCCCGGCCGGCGCGGAATGGAGCGGGATATAATGGAACACCGCGCCGACATTCGCCGTCTTATCGAGGTAACGGATCAGCTCCGAGCGCTCATGGATGTCCTTCGTCTTGAGGTAATACATATGTGCGTTATGACGGCACTCCGCAGGAATCACGGGGCGCTCGACGCGGCCGCGCGCTTCCAGTTCAGCAAACGCCGCGTGATAACGGTTCCAGCTGCCCATACGGTCGTCGTAGATCTGGTCCGCGTGCTCCAGCTGCGCCAGGAGGTACGCCGCGTTGAGCTCGCTGGGCAGAAACGAGGAACCGATATCCGTCCAGGTATATTTATCCACCTGACCGCGCAGAAAGCGCGAACGGTCGGTTCCTTTTTCGCGGACGATCTCCGCGCGTTCGATAAACGCCTCGTCCGAAAAGAGCAGCGCGCCGCCCTCGCCCATGCTGTAATTCTTCGTCTCGTGAAAGCTGAAGCAGCCCATCGGCCCGATGGCGCCCAGCGCGCGGCCGCGATACGCGCTCATGACCCCCTGCGCCGCATCCTCGACCACCAAAAGATTATACCGCTTCGCGATATCCATGATCGTATCCATCTCGCAGGAAACGCCCGCGTAGTGCATCGGCGCGAGCACCTTTGTGCGCGGGGTAATCGCCCGTTCGATCTTTTGTTCGTCGATGTTCATCGTGTCCGGACGGATGTCGACGAATACGATCGCAGCGCCGCGGAGGGCAAACGCGTTCGCGGTGGAGGAGAACGTAAACGACGGCATGATCACCTCGTCGCCGGGGCCGACGCCGGAGAGGATAGCCGCCATATCGAGCGCCGAGGTGCCGGATGTGGTCAGAAGCGATTTTTTCACGCCGGTCATCTCTTCGATTTTGCGGTCGCATGCTTTGGTCATGCAGCCGTCGCCGCAGATTTTACGCGAATCGATTACCTGCGCAAGATAGGTCTGCTCTATTCCGAGATACGGCGGAATATTAAACGGTACGCGCTCCACAAAGCCACCTCGTAAAATTCTGTAAATTGCCCGTGCACGCCGTTTTTGCGCGGCAGGCGAACGTATTATACCATAGCCACGCCAGGACGAACAAGCGCGTCGCCTGCATCGTAATTTTTCGTTCGAATTCACGTTGTGTTAACACCAATTGCATGAACGATTGTTGATTTATGATCTGTAATCGTTTATATTAATAGTTGAACGGATACCATCCGCCCGCAAGATATCAATCCATTCCATCGATTGAAAGCAAAAGGAGGCCAGCAACTTTGGAAAACAAAAAAATGGATCGCCGCGTGCGAAAAACCCGCATGCAGCTGCGCGCGGGCCTGACACAGCTCATGCGTGAAAAACCGATTAAGGACATCACCGTGCGCGAACTGGCGCAGCTCGTGGACATCAACCGCTGCACCTTTTACCTGCACTACCGCGATATCTATGATATGGTGGAGCAGGTCGAGCAGGAGGTGTTCGAGGAGTTTGAAACGCTTGTCAACGCGCACCCGGCGCAGGAACTGCAGGAAAAACCGATCTCCCTGCTGCTGGACCTCTTTGAATTCTTCTCCGCAAACGCGGACCTCGGCGCGGCGCTGCTCGGCGGGAACGGGGATATGGCGTTTTTCAACAAGCTCATCTCATTGATTCGCGACCGTGTGCTGGAATACTGGCTGCAGGAGCGTAAAAAGGATCCGGAACAGTTCGACTACTTTTTCGGTTTCCTCGCTTCGGGGTTCATCGGCGTTGTCCGCGAATGGTTCGCGCGCGATATGCGCGAGTCGCCCGCGCAGATGGCGATGCTGACCGAACAGCTCGCCATTTACGGTATGGGCCGATAAAGCGGTTCAGTTTCCGTTGAGTTCATGCTCGCGATGTTTCATGATATACGTATCAAATCGTTTAAGATACAGAAAGAGTTAGATAAGGCAACATGAAAGAACATACGCCCTCAAAAAAACCGATTTATTATTACGCCATTCTCGCGATGATCGCTCTCGTACTGCTCAACGCGTTCGTGTTTCCATCGCTGATGCAAAACGAAGTAAAAGAAGTCGGCTACAACGAATTTCTGTCCATGGTGGACAGCGGAAAGGTCAAGGATGTCTCCCGCGACGAAACCGCGCAGACGATCACCTTTACCAGCGAAGAGAACGGCAAAACGCTGTATTATAAAACCGGCATCTGGCCGGATGAAACGCTCGTCTCCCGATTGAGCGATGCAGGCGTTACGTTTCAGGCAAGCATTCCCACGCAGACTTCGCCGCTGATGAGCTTTTTGTTAAGCTGGCTTTTACCGATCGTGCTGTTCATCGGCATCGGACAGTTTTTGATGAAACGCATGCAGAACGGTATGCCCGGCGGCATCGGCAACGCGCTCGCTTTCGGCAAGGCCAACGCGAAGATCTATGTGGAGGCGCAGACGGGCAAGACCTTCAACGACGTCGCGGGGCAGGACGAAGCGAAGGAAGCGCTGCTGGAAATCGTCGATTTTCTTCATAATCCGGACCGCTACGCCGATATCGGCGCGAAGCTGCCGAAGGGCGCGCTGCTCGTGGGCCCTCCGGGCACGGGCAAAACGCTCATGGCGAAAGCCGTCGCGGGCGAGGCGAACGTGCCGTTTTTCAGCATATCCGGTTCCGCGTTCGTCGAGATGTTCGTCGGTATGGGCGCGGCAAAGGTGCGGGATCTCTTTTCCCAGGCGGAACAGAAAGCGCCCTGCATCGTGTTTATCGACGAGATCGACACCATCGGCAAGCGTCGCGAAATGTGGCTCGGCAGCAACGACGAACGCGAACAGACGCTCAACCAGCTTCTCACCGAGATGGATGGATTCGACGCGCGCAAGGGTGTCGTGATCCTCGCAGCGACGAACCGCCCCGACTCCCTCGACCCCGCGCTTCTGCGGCCGGGACGTTTCGACCGGCGCATCCACGTGGAACTGCCGGACCTCAAGGGCCGCACGGACATTCTCAAGGTGCACGCGCGCGGCGTCAAGATCGCCGACAACGTGGACTTCGAGGCGGTCGCGCGCGCGACGAGCGGCGCTTCCGGCGCGGACCTCGCCAATATTATCAATGAAGCCGCCCTGCGCGCCGTGCGCATGAAACGGGATATCGTCGAACAGGCAGACCTGGAAGAAAGCGTGGAGGTGGTCATCGCCGGCTATGCGCGAAAGAACGCCGTCATCACGCCCAAGGAAAAGCGTATCGTCGCTTATCACGAAATCGGGCACGCGCTGGTCGCCGCCAAGCAGACGGAATCCGCGCCCGTTCACAAGATCACCATCATACCGCGCACGAGCGGCGCGCTGGGCTATACGATGCAGGTGGACGAGACCGAACGCTACCTCATGACGAAGGAAGAAGCGGAAAATAAGATCGCCACCCTCACCGGCGGACGGGCCGCGGAAGAGGTTGTCTTCGGCTCCATCACCACGGGAGCCAGCAACGACATCGAGCAGGCGACGCGCATCGCAAAGGCGATGGTCGTTCGCTACGGCATGAGCGACGAATTCGGCATGGTTACGCTCGAATGCCAGAGCAACCCTTACCTGAGCACGGACGGTACGATGACCTGCTCTTCGGACACCGCCGCGCGCGTGGACGCGGAGGTCATCGCCATCATCGACCGCGCGCACCAGCGGGCCAAGCAGATCCTCAGGGAAAACGAAGCCGCGCTGCATAAACTCGCTGCGTATCTGCTGGAACGCGAAACCATCACGGGCGAGGAGTTCATGAAGCTCTTAAAGGAAGTTTCTCCCGAAAAGACTGCGCCGATTACGGCATAAACGTTCTGTCAAGCAGACGGGGCTGCGGCTCCGTCTGTTTTTTTGCCGTAAAATTGTGAAAATATTGTAGAAGCATGCTCCGCCGCTTGAAAACAGCCCGAAAGCGTAGTATTCTAGATTAGCACTCATACAATTCGAGTGCTAACGACGAGATGCATTTCGATACGGAGGCGTGTGTTACATGGCAAAAAAACAATTCAAGGCGGAATCGCGGCGTATTCTCGACCTGATGATCGACAGCATTTATACGCATAAGGAAATCTTTCTTCGGGAGCTGATCAGCAACGCGAGCGACGCGATCGACAAGCTCTATTTTCTTTCGCTGACCGACGATAAGGTGGGCAAGAGCCGCGAGGATTTTGAAATCCGCATCGCTCTCGACAAGGACAAGCGCATCCTGACCATCTCCGACAACGGCATCGGCATGACGAAGGACGAGCTGGACGAAAACCTGGGCACCATCGCCAAAAGCGGCACGCTCGCGTTTAAAAAGGAGCACGACACCGCGGACGCGGTGGATATCATCGGCCAGTTCGGCGTCGGGTTCTATTCCTCGTTTATGGTGGCGAAGGACGTCAAGGTGCTTTCGCGCGCCTACGGCAGCGACGAAGCCTGGCTCTGGGAGAGCGCGGGGCGGGAGGGATATACCATCGCCGCGGCGGAAAAGCCGGACTGCGGCACCGTCATCACGCTCGAAATCAAAGAAAACACCGACGACGAACAGTACGACCGCTTTTTAAGCGCGCACACGATCTCGTCGCTGGTCAAGCAGTATTCGGACTACATCCGCTATCCGATCCGTATGGAAACGCAGCATACGCGCGCGAAGAACGGCGATCCGGGTGATACGGAGACGGTCACCGAAGACGAAACGCTCAATAGCATGATTCCTCTTTGGAAGAAGGCCAAGAGCGAGATCAAAGAGGAAGACTACAACGAGTTTTACAAGAGCAAGTTCCACGATTACGAAGACCCGCTCCTGACCATCCACTTCAGCGGCGAGGGCGCGGTAAATTACGACGCGCTGCTTTATATTCCGAAAAACCCGCCGTACGATTTTTACGCAAAGGAATACCAGCGCGGCCTGCAGCTCTATTCGAGCGGCGTTCTGATCATGGACAAATGCGCGGACCTGCTGCCGGATTATTTCGGGTTCGTAGCGGGCCTCGTGGACTCCAGCGACCTCTCGCTCAATATCTCCCGCGAGCTGCTGCAGCATGACCGCCAGCTGAAAACCATCGCCGTCACGCTGAAAAAGCGGATCAAGACCGAGCTGAAGAAAATGATGGACAACGACCGTGAAAAATACGAGTCGTTCTATAAAAGCTTCCGTCTGCCGATCAAGTACGGCCTCTACGCCGATTACGGCATGAACAAGGACTTCCTCTCCGATCTCGTGCTCTACCACAGCGCGGCGCTCAACAAGCTCGTCTCTTTGAAAGAATACGTGGACGCGATGAAGGAGGATCAGAAGCACATTTACTATGCCTCCGCGGAAACGGTGGAGCGCGCGATGAAGCTGCCGCAGACCGAGCGCGTGCGCGATCAGGGGTACGATATTCTCTGCATGACGGACGACGTGGACGAATTCGCGGTGCGCATGCTCGGCACCTTTATGGAAAAGACCTTCAAGTCGGTTTCCGACGCGGACCTCAACCTCGTTTCGGACGAAGAAAAGCGGGCCCAGGAGCGCGCGCAGGAGGAGCATAAGGACATTCTCGCGGCGCTGAAAACGGCGCTCTCCGGCAAGGTGAAGGACGTCCGTCTGAGCGACCGGCTCAAGAGTTCCCCTGTGTGCCTGACCAGCGGCGGACCGCTCTCCATCGAGATGGAGAAGGTGCTCGCGAGCATGCCGTCCGCCGACGGCAGCGTCAAAGCGGAACGCGTGCTGGAGATCAACCCCGCGCATCCGGTGTTCGGCGTGCTCTCCAAGATCGGCGCGGACGACGCGCGTGTCGCGAAGTACGCAAACCTCCTCTACGAGCAGGCGCTCCTGATCGAGGGGCTGCCCATCGAGGACCCGGTTGCGTTTTCAAACGCCATCTGCGAGCTGATGGTTTAAAAGAGATCTCTTGAGGGCTTCGCCCGCAGACTCCCACATCTAAGCAACCCAGCGCAAACAAAACGGCGGGCGATAAGCCCGCCGTTTTTGATCGCTATGGTATTCTATTTATTCTCCATCCGTTTCGCGCGGTTGATGGCGGAGAGGATGCCGCGCAGAGGCGCGAGGCTGATATTATGCGAAATGCCGACGCCGAAGACGTCCTTGCCATCCTGCCCGCGAAGCTGGATATACGCCACCGCGCGGGAGTCCGAGCCGCTCTGGATCGCGTGCTCCTTGTAGTCCACAAACGTGAAGCGGTCCATCCGCTGCCCTCGAATCGCGTTGAAAAACGCGTCGATCGGGCCGTTGCCGTCCCCCGACACTTCGAATACGGTCTTCTTATGCGCCAGCGTGCCGGAAAACGAAACGTGGGAGTTCCCTTGTGCGTCGGTCGTTTCCGCAAACGAGTGCCTCACCAGCCGGTACGGTGCGTCGAGATCCACATATTCCTTCTGGAACAGCTCGAAAATGCGCTCCGGTTTGAGCTCCTTGCCTATGCGGTCGGTCTCCTTCTGCACCACCGCGCCGAACTCCGGCTGCATGGTTTTCGGCAGATCGTAACCGAAATTCTGCTGCATGATGAACGCCGCGCCGCCCTTGCCGGACTGGCTGTTGATGCGGATGATCGGCTCGTACTGCCGTCCGACGTCGGCGGGATCGATGGGAAGATACGGTACCTCCCATTGTTCGCTGTTATGCTCGCGCATAAACTGGAATCCCTTGTTGATGGCGTCCTGATGCGAGCCGGAGAACGCCGTGAACACAAGTTCGCCGACATAAGGCTGCCGCTCCCCGACCTTCATTTTGGTAACGCGCTCGTATACGTCGCGAATCGCGTTGATATTGGAAAAGTCCAGCGCCGGATCGATCCGCTGCGTATAGAGGTTCATCGCCAGCGTGACGAGATCCACGTTGCCCGTGCGCTCACCGTTGCCGAAGAGCGTTCCCTCGATGCGGTCCGCGCCCGCGAGAATCCCCAGTTCGGCAGTTGCCACGCCGCAGCCGCGGTCGTTGTGCGGATGCAGGGAGATGATCGCGCTGTCGCGGTTCGGGAGCTTTGAGATAAAGTATTCGATCTCGTCCGCAAAATAGTTCGGCATGCAGTTTTCCACCGTGGACGGCAGGTTCAGGATCACCGGGTTCTCCGGCGTCGCGCGAAGCTCCTCCATCACGCGCCGGCAGATGCTCACGGCGTTGTCCATCTCCGTGCCCATGAACGACTCAGGGGAATACTCGTAACGGAGATTCATCCCCGCTTCGAGCGCCGGTTTCGCGAGGTCGCGAATCAGCTTCGCGGCGTCCACGGCGATCTTGATGACGCCGTCCATATCCGTCTTGAACACCACCTTGCGCTGCAGGGTGGAGGTGGAGTTGTAAAAATGCAGGATGACGTTTTTCGCCCCGCGGATCGCTTCAAATGTCCGCTGGATCAGGTGCGCGCGCGCCTGCACCAGAACCTGGATCGTCACGTCGTTCGGAATATGGTTGCCTTCGATCAGCGCGCGGATGAACTCGAACTCCGTTTCCGACGCGGAGGGAAAGCCCACCTCGATCTCCTTGATTCCGATGCCGACGAGGGTCTGAAACAGCTCCAGTTTTTCCGTCACGTTCATCGGGTCGACAAGGGCCTGATTGCCGTCCCGCAGGTCGACGGAGCACCAGACGGGCGCATGCGTGATCTGCCGGTCGGGCCAAAAGCGCTTTGGAAGCTCGATCGGTACGAACGGGACATACTTTTCAAATGAGCTTTTCACGGGGATTTCCTCCTTCTGCAGTGCGGCCAGGAACGAAAAAGCCCCCGACCAAATCATTTTGGTCAGGGGCGTGAAACTTCGCGCGGTACCACCCTGGTTCGGCCGCCGGTCTCCCGAACAGCCCTTATCAGCCTCCAACAAGGCCGCGACCGGTAACGGGGTCAGACGTTCCGTCCTAACATCATAGTTCAGACGGAAAGCTCCGGGATGAGCCATACACATGATCCGCCGCACCGGCTCGCACCATCCGCCGGTTCTCTGAGCGTCGGGAATCCATGTCTTGTTCCCTTCATAGCTTTTGTGGTCTTATATATTGTTTGCTATTCTATTCGACACAAGCGCGCTTGTCAAGCAAATTCTGTTATATGTTCGCGGTTTTTTACCGCGCAGCGTTCATCCCGCACACGAGACGGCGATATTTCTTGCTTTGGATTTGGGAAACAGATAAAATAATTGTGTATGGCCATGATTGATGAAATCCGGCGCGCAACCGCCGCCGACGCCTGCGCGGACCCGCGGCAGCTCTCGCCGCTGGCGCTCGCGCAGATCGGCGACACCGTCTGCGACCTTTATGCGCGCATCTACCTCAACGACCAGTTCGCAAGGACGCCGCACGAGCTGCATCTTGCCGCGAGCCGGTACGTCTGCGCGGCGGGACAGGCAGCGGCTTACCGCAGGATGGAACCGCACCTGAACGGCGAAGAAACCGCCGTCTTCCGCCGCGGGCGCAATGCCCACAGCGGCACCATGCCGAAGAATGCCTCCGCCGCGGACTACCACACGGCGACGGGATTGGAAGCGCTGGTCGGCTGGCTGTTTTTAAGCGGCGCGGACGGGCGTCTTAACGAACTGATGGCGTATTTCTTTCAGCCGGAAGAAACACAAGCGCAATAACAACCGGACATACGGACAACAAACACTATTTTGTATAGAAATCGAGGAAGAATCACCATGCCGCAGAAACAGTATGGCTCAGGCCGGGACGGCCAAAATACGGGTTCCGGGAACCGCTCCGGCGGCGAGCGCAAGGGCGGATACCAAGGCAAAAAAACATATGGCGACAAACCGAATGGCGGATACAAAAAATCCTACGGCGACAAGCCGCAGGGAGAGGGTTATCAGGGCAAACGCTCCTACGGCGACAAACCGCAGGGAGAGGGTTATCAGAGCAAACGCTCCTATGGCGACAAACCGCAGGGAGAGGGTTATCAGGGCAAACGCTCCTACGGCGACAAGCCGCAGGGCGGAGGCTATCAGGGCAAACGCTCCTACGGCGACAAGCCGCAGGGCGAGGGCTATCAGGGCAAACGCTCTTACGGCGACAAAACCTATGAATCCAAACCGTACGAAAAAAAACCTTACGGCAAAAAGCCGTATGAAAAAAAGCCCTACGAGAAAAAATCATACGATAAGAAACCCTCTTACGAAGACCGCCGCGCAGAGGAGATGAAACTCCGCGACCGCCTCCTCGAGGAGGAAAGCGACACGCGCGAACCGGACGAGCTCCCCTTCCTCATCCTCGGACGCAACGCCGTAAAGGAAGCAATCAAGAGCGGGCGCAGCATCGACCGCGTCGAGGTCGTCGGCGAGCCGGACGGCTCCCTGCGGGAGATCCTCGGCCTCGCGCGGGAGCGCCAGCTCGTCATTCGTGAAGTGGACAAACGCCATCTCGACGAAATCTGCCTGCCGTTTGGGCACGGCGGCAAGCCCGGCAACCATCAGGGTATCGTGGCGTATGCTGCGGGCGTGGAATACTGCACCGTCGCGGACATCCTCGCCCTCGCGAAGGAAAAGGGCGAAGACCCGTTTGTCGTCGTATTGGACGGCATCATGGACCCCCACAACCTCGGCTCCATCATCCGCAGCGCGGAATGCGCTGGCGCGCACGGCGTGATCATCGGCAAACGCAGGAGCGCCTCCGTCACCGCCGCGACCGTCAAAGCCAGCGCGGGCGCGACGGAGCACGTCAAGATCGCGCGCGTGGTCAACATCCCCGCCGCCATCGGCGAACTTAAGCGCGCCAAGCTCTGGATCGCCGGTGCGGACATGAAGGGCCGTCCTATGAACGAGCAGGGGCTCAACGGCCCGCTCGCTCTGGTCATCGGCGGCGAGGGGACGGGTTTGAGTAAACTCGTTTCCGACAGCTGCGATTTTCTCGTGTCCATCCCGCAGTACGGCAAGATCGGCTCGCTCAATGCGGGTGTCGCCGCGGGTATCCTCCTGTTTGAGAAAAAGCGGCAGGATAAAGCCGAATGACAGATTACGAATCGATTTCCGACGAGGAGCTTGTACGCCTCTTGCGCGCGGGGGACGCGCGCGCCGAAGAAACGCTCTACGCGCGCTATAAGCAGGTCGTGCGCAGCAAGGCGCGGACGTATTTCCTCATCGGCGCGGATCGTGAGGACATCATTCAGGAAGGCATGATCGGGCTTTACAAGGCGGTCGTGGACTACCAGTTCGACCGGCAGGCGTCGTTTCGCAGCTTCGCGGAACTCTGCATCACGCGCCAGATCATCACCGCCATCAAGGCCGCGACGCGTAAAAAACACATGCCGCTGAACACCTACGTCTCCTTCAACCGCTCGGTTTACGAGGGGGAAAACGAAAAGCCGCTGATCGACGTGCTCACGAGCGCGCGCATGACGGATCCCGAAGAGATGCTCATCGGGCGGGAGGATTACGCGGCGATCGCGGACAGCATCGAGCATTCCTTAAGCAAGCTCGAACGCAGCGCGCTGGGGCTTTACCTCTGCGGGTATTCCTATCAGCAAATCGCCGACGCGCTCGTGATTTCGGCCAAGAGCGTCGATAACGCGATCCAGCGGGTGAAGAAAAAACTGGAAGCGCGGCTCAAGGAATTGCGGTAACATAAAACAGGATGGCAAACGCCATCCTGTTTTTTATTGAAACATCTCAGTCGATATAATACAGCGGATTATAGGGAATGCCGTCGATGATGAGTTCGTAGTGGAACGTCGCCTTATCCCCGTCCTCGTCCGGCGCGAGGGTGCCGATCTCATCCCCCTCAAACACGCGCTGATTCAGCTCCACCTGCACGTCGCTTAAATGCGTCAGCCTGGAAACAAACCCGTTTCCATGGTCGATATCCACCACAAATCCGTACGCGCCGCGCCCGCCGCAGTACACGACGATTCCCTCTCCCGGCGCGGTGATGCGCGTACCCGGCATGTTCATGACGTCCAGCCCGTAGTTCATTTTTCCGTCGATATAGCCGAAGAAGTGCGTCACCTGCCCGCGCATCGCGTAGCTGAGTTTCAACTCCCCCTTGCTCTTGCCCTCCGGCCCTTCGAGCCGGTCCGGCGTGCCGGAGGTGTCCTTCTTCGTATACGTCCCGACGCGCAGGATCGTCGCGCGCGCGTCGCGCACGGTACGCGTCGCAGGCGTTCCCGTCTCCAGCAGTTCGCCCGCGCGGTAGAGCGCCTGTACGCTGGTTTCGTTCAGCGCGCCCGCGCCGAGCTGCGTAACGATGCGCATCCCTTTCGGCAGCGCATCCTCTTTGGACTGTATAATCTCCGGGCTTGCCTCGCTCGTCTCTTTGCGCAGCGTGGTTACGCGGACGGGTACGAGCGCGGGGTTTTTGGTGAGCAGCTCCAGCGCTTCCCCCGCCTCCAGCGGTTTTACATACGGATCGCCCGGAATCAGAATCAGTTCGCAGTCGAAGCGCGCGGAGAGGAACCGTTCCCCTTCCGGCGCGACCGCACTGGCGTTTAAATACTCCCAAAGCATCTGCTTGGCTGCCAATTCCGATCCGAGCGTCATCGCCGGCGAGCGGTCGACGAGCAGCGTCACAGAATTCTGATAGGAAACGGGTTCCAGCGTTGGGGCCGGCGTCAGCGCCACCGCCTCCACGTTCACTCTTTCCGCCTGCGCTTCCTCCATCAGCACGGGGCCCGTCTGCGCCTCCGGCTTTGCCGCGCGCAGCGCGCCGATGGCGCCGAGAAGGAGTAGAACGCCCGCCGCCGTCAGCAGGAAGATGCGGTTGAGCAGTTTTTTATCCACGGTACCCCGTCTTGCCCTTTCTCAGGCGGCGCGTCAGCCGACCTTTACATAGGACGCGTAGCAGTAGCCCATCGTGCCGTTATAGTCGACATAGCACCAGCCGTTCGCGGTGAAATAGATCGTTACGGTCGAACCGCGATCCATCGTAAGCAAAATTCTTGAGCCGACGCTCGTCGAAGGCTGCGCGCGGAGGTTCAGGCGCCCTGTGACGACGCCTGTCGACTGCGTCGTCTTGATCGTCTCGGTCAGCGTGACGTACTTGGCAAAGACATAACCTGTCAGCTTCGCGGACGGAACTTCGATCTGATACCAGCTGCCCGAGGAGCCGATCACCTTGACGCTCGTATTGCGCGCGAGTTTGCCGAGGCTGTTATAACGAGTGTCCGCGCCTGCGCGCAGGTTTGTGCCGGATGCGTTGACATAGCCCGCGCTCGTCGCTGCGCCGTCGGAACTCGTTCCGCCCGACCCGGTCTGCGTGATGGACACATATTTCGCGTAGACGTAGCCCTCCAGCCCCGTTGCCTCGACCCGCACGCGGTACCAGGAACCAAGCTTGTCATAAAGTCCGAGCGGGGTGTCTCTCATGAGCCTGCCGTAACTTTTCGTGGTCGTGCTCGCGCCCGCGCGGATGTTCACGCCGTCCGCGTTGATCGCGCCTGCCGCGGCATAATCCGGCGGAAGCGTCGGGCCCGGCGTCGGCGTCGGGGAAAGCGGCACAACCGGCGTTTCCGTATCCGCGGCGGAAGGCGCAGGGGATTCGCCGGAAGGGATTGCCGTCGGCACGGGCGTCAGCTCCGCGCCTCCGCCCGGCTGGGCCGGACTCGCGGTGTTCTGCGCCGTGCCCTGCGTGATGACGGCGTAGTTTTTACTGATAAACCCGTCCTGTCCCGTCGTCATGGCTTTGATTTTATACCAGCCGTCCACCATGCCGTAAATGCCGAGCGGAGTATCCTGCGAAAGCTGACCGACCGAGGAATAACTCGTCCCCGGTCCGCTGCGGCAGTTCACCGCGCTGGCGGATACCTTGCCCTGCGCGATCAGAGCGGTGCCCGTGAGCAGGATATAATCGTAACGAATGTAGCCCGTTTTTCCGCTGGGAGTGGTGACGTAATACCAGACTCCCGTCATGCCGTTGAGCGTTACCGGTGTATCGACCGCAAGCGTTTCAAGTATGGAACTGCTCGTGGACGCTTTGGAACGGACGTTGACCGAACCGCCCTGCACTTTTCCGGTAGAGGAGCTGGTCTGCGCCGCCGTCGTCTGCGTTTCCGCAACCGATTCGGGGGAGGTATAACTCATCGTCCCGAGCGTCGCGCCAGGATAATAGAATCCGAGGATTTCGCGGTAGCTTCTGCCCGAATTCGCCATATACTGCGCGCCGCGCTGGCTCATGCCGACGCCGTGGCCATAACGGGCGTGATAGAGGATCCAGCCTCCGCCTGCCGGCGCGGCATAGTAAATCTTCAGCGCGGTGGATTGATACAGCCCGGCGGCGGTGAGGTCCGCGAACGAAAAGCTCACGCTCACCTTGCTGGTGCGAGTCGTCTCGATTTCCGGCGTCGGCGAAGGCGTGGGATCCAACGCGGGCGTGGGAGACGGCGTCGGGTCGAACGCTGGAGTCGGCGACGGCGTCGGATCGAACGCGGGGGTCGGCGAAGCTGTCGGCGCGGGCGTTTCGCCCTCGGCGGGTGAAGGCACGGACGGTTCCGGCGTCGGCGACGGCGTCGGCGCAAACGTCGGGGTGGGCGACGGCGTCGGCGCGAACGTCGGCGTGGGAGACGGCGTCGGCGCGAACGTCGGCGTCGGCGTCGGGATACGGGACTCTTCCAGATTTGCCCGGACGACCGCCGTTACGGTCACGGTGGTATGGTTCAGGTCTCCCGCAATGCCCGCCGTTCCGGAAGAGGTCACGCTTTCGATGGACTGGATGCCGCCAAAGGTAAAATGGGTCGGTATCACGGCGCGTTCCGCGACTGCCGCCATCAGGCGGGAGTCCAGAAATGCAAACGCCGCGGTTCCCATCTCCGTTTCACTGTAGCTCGCCGGAATATAGATTTTTTCCACGGATGACAGCGGGTTCTGCAGATCGTACGGATCCGCGCCGGAGCGGTATGCTCCGTCGTACATCGGGCTCGACCAGCGTTGCGACGGCAGCACCATCCAGCCGCCGTTACTGGATGCATAATAGCAGTAGAGCGGTACGTTGTTATAGTACAGCACGTCGCGTATCGTCGAATCCACCGCGTTGATCACGTTTTGATAGATGGGGTTGTAACCCTTATACACCTGATCGGTGGAGGTATCGGTGACGTCATAGGTGCCGGTTTCGCGCGACTTGAGCAGCGCATAACCCTTTGCGGCGAGCGCCTGAGCCTTGAGAGCCTCAATCGGGAATGAATTGTTCATTTCGTAACCAACCACACCGTAGAGGTAATGCGACAACGGTACGCGGTTGATCACCGTCAGCACGCCGTTGCTGGCGGAAATTGCGAAGTTTCCGAGATAATTGCGCGCGCCCGCCGCAGTCGTGATCGTCAGATAGCCCGCGTCCCGCGCGAGGTTGACGCGTTCGATGGTCGCGCTGCTGCCGGAATATAGCTGACCCTCGGCGGAGTGCTTCACCGTTACCGTACTTCCGCTGGCGGATACGGTCAGCGTTCCGCTCGTAAACGTACGCTGCGTCTGCGCGAGCGTATAGGTGCCCTTGACGGGTATGGTCAGCGTCTGAGCCGACTGCGTGGAAAGCAGCACGCGAATAAACCGCACGCCGGAATCCGCAGGCGCGGAGGTAAGCGGCACCGCCAGAAGAAACATCGCCAGCGCGATCAGCGCGGCGATCCCTTTGCGTGCGCGGATCAAACGGTTCATTTGATATCCCCCGGATAAAAAATTGGAGCAACAATTATGTAACAAACTTTCGTACTGTGATTGTATCGAATTCGAGAGCCGATTTGTATCTTTTTTAATGATTCTTCTCGGATTGTTCACTTTAGAGCAACAGCGCGGTTACACGCGCGGCACAGTCCGGAAACGCGCGGCGTCATACGCTCTCGCAGACGCGCGCAAACGGCAGGTCTTCCAGCGATGGAAGCGCCTGTTCCGCGGCGGCGCGATCCGGAAAAATTCCGAAAACCGCACTTCCGCTGCCGCTCATGCAGGCGGCCAGCGCGCCCGCCGAAAGCAGCCGCTCTTTGACCCGCCTGATCTGCGGTACGAGTTCGGCCGCAGGGCGCTCCAACGCGTTATACAAAAGCGGGCACAGCGCGGAGAGATTGTCTTCCGCGAGCGCTTTTAACGCGCCTGAAGTATCCGGCATTTCGCGCGGAAGTTTCAAGAGGGAAAACAGTTTTTTAGTGGAAACGCCCTCCGCGGGTTTTGCGACGATAAAAAACAGTTTCATTCCGCGCACCGGCGTGAGCACTTCGCCGATACCCTCGGCCCGCTGGGTTCCTCCGCGCAGGCAGAAAGGCACGTCCGCGCCGACTTTTGCGCCGATTTCGATCAGCGTCGGCCCGTCGACCTCCCCGTAGATTTTCTGCAGGCCGTTAAGCGCAGCAGCCGCGTCCGCGCTCCCGCCGCCAAGCCCCGCCTCGGCGGGGATACGCTTGACCACGCGGATCTGCGCGCCGCGCCCGGTCAGCGCACGGTAGGCTTCCGCCGCGCGGCGCAGCGTATTGTCGTATGGAAGCGTCATGCCCGTGCTCGTCACCACGATATCGCGCGCGCGTTCGATCGTGACCGTATCGCACAAATCGATGGTCTGCATGATCGAGTCCAGCGCGTGATACCCGTCCGCGCGCTTGTACAGCACGCCGAGGGTGAGATTGAGCTTCGCGTAGGCGCGTTCCGTCGTTCTGTCCATGGCACATAGTATACCAAAAACGGACGCCGTCCGCCAGCGGAGCGACCGACTTGCATCCGGCGGCATCCCTGTCGGATTCGTCCGCCTTGTGCTATACTATGGATGTTCAATTTCAAAGGAGCAGCCCCTATATGTTGTTTTCTCCGTTGTGCAGCGGTTCTTCCGGCAACGCCTCCTATCTGGAGGCTGGCGGTGTGCGCCTGATCGTCGACGCGGGCGTCACCGCGCGGCGTCTGTCGGAACTGATGTCCATGATCGACGTCTCTCCCGGCAGTCTGGAGGCGATCCTCGTCACCCACGAGCACACGGACCACGTATCCGGCATCGGCGTGCTTTCCCGCAAATACGACATCCCCGTCTACGCCGCCGCGGAGTGCTGGAATCATATGCCTTCCAGCATCGGCGAGATCTCTGCGAAAAATATCCGCGTATTCGAGCCGGACCGGGATTTTTATTTAAAACAGCTTTGCGTGCATCCCTTCACCACGCCGCACGACGCGGCGCACGCGGTCGGGTATACGTTCGCTCACGGAGGAAAGAAGCTTTCCATCATGACCGACATCGGGCATGTGTCCAACCGCATGCTGGACGCGGTCGCGGGGAGCGACCTCATCCTGCTGGAGGCGAATCACGACGTGGATATGCTCAAGGCGGGCAGTTACCCCTATCCGCTCAAGATGCGCATCCTTTCCTCCAACGGGCATCTCTGCAACGAAGACGCGGGACTCGTGCTTCAAAAGCTGCACGGCCGCGGGGTAAAAAACGCCATTCTGGGCCACCTCTCGGAGGAAAACAACACGCCGGAGCTCGCGCTGGTCACCGTGCAGTCCATGCTGGAGGAAGCGGGTATCTTGGAAAGCATGTTCGTTACGGTCGCCGACCGGTTCCAGCCCTGCGGGCTGTTCGAACTGTGAGCCAAGCGACTCGTTGGCAACATGAAAATTAAAATTGCCTGCGTCGGAAAACTGAAGGACGGATTTTACCGCGAGGCCTCGGCGGAATACGCGAAGCGCCTCTCGCGGTTCTGCGCGCTGGAGATCGCGGAGGTGTCGGATGAAAAAGCGCCGGAGACGCTCTCCGCCGCCGAAGAAGCAAAAGTCAGGGAGCGCGAGGGCGAACGGCTGCTAGGGCGCATCGCGCCGGGCGAATTAATCGTCTGCCTCGCGATCGAAGGAAAAAGATATTCCTCCGAGGCGTTTGCGAAGCTGCTGCAGAGCGCGTTTGACCATGGCGCGCCCTGTGTCTCATTCGTGATCGGCGGTTCGCTGGGGCTCGGCCCCGCCGTTCTGCAGCGGGCGGATCTGCATCTTTCGGTTTCAGACATGACGCTGCCGCACGGCCTCTGCCGCGTGGTGCTGCTTGAACAGGTCTACCGCGCGTTCAAAATCAACACCGGAGAACCCTATCATAAATAGCAGCGGTCGTTTGTCCGTTCCATTTCACAATGTTTACCGAAATATTACGTTTCAACCGTTTGACATTGCCGTCCGCACACGATATAGTAAAACTATAACCAAATAGCTGAATCCTCCGCTCCGCACGCGGGGGAACGGGAGAACCGAACTTTGGGGTGTATCCGGCGGCGTCGCCGGTAGGGCAGCTTTCAGCCCGAACCCGTCAGCTAATCTCGTAAGCGTGGAAAGCTGTGTTTTTCAACGTCTTTTTTGTATCCTGAAAAACCACTCTGTTTCTTTTTGCGCTTGCGGTTTTCGCGGGCGCATGTTTTTTTTCGTGTTTTCGCCCGCAGGTCGCAACTCTTCCCAACCGATCGCAGAAAGGAGAAGCGCATATGATCAAGGTGGCCGTTTGCGGCGTCGGCCGTACGGGAGCCGAGGTGCTCCGCGCCATATTAAACAGCGAACGCTTCACGCTCGCCGCCGCGTTCTGCAGCCCCGGCGGTGAAAAAGCCGGGCGGGACGTCGGCGCGCTGCTGAACCGGAACGATATCGGCGTAACCGTTCGGGAAATCACCCAGATCGAACAGGTCCTATCCGAAACGCCCGCCGACGTGGTAATCGACTTTTCCAACCCCGCGTCGGCCAGGACGCTGCTTCGGGCCTGCAAGAAGCTCCGTACTCCCGCCGTGCTGTGCACTACGGGGTATTCGGAAGCGGAGCTGCTCTGGATGAACGAGTTCGTCAAGCACAACCGTCTCGGCGTGGTCTTCGCGCCGAACGTCACGCTCGGCGTCAACGTGCTTCTCGCGGCGATTCGCCTCGTCGCGCGCGCGCTGCCGTCGTTTGATTATCACATCACCGAAACGCACCACAGCAAAAAGGCCGACAGCCCCTCCGGCACCGCGAAGAAACTCGCCGCAGCGATCGAGGAGGAACTGCCGGAAGGCGCGGAGGTTCCCATCAGCGCGATCCGCGCGGGCGGTTACGTCGGCCTGCACACCGTCATGCTCGCAAGCGAGTGCGAACGCCTCTCCCTCACGCACGAGTCGTTCAGCCGAAGGGCGTTCGTGGAAGGCGCGCTCGTCGCGGCGGAATTCATCCTCGGAAGATACGGCTGGTATAACATGGAAGACGTGCTGGGTATGCACGTCCTACCGCAGGCGGCGGCGGACGCGGTGTAAGAATCCGCTCCTCGGCACACCCGGTCAGGCATTGACAGCAAGCTCGTTCGGGCGTATACTGGTAACACTTTCGGGAAGACCCGGGAAACAGTAGCGCCCAAAAGCGCATCCACCCCAGAGAGCCGCGCGGTTTGCTGCGAGCGCGGCGGCGGATGACGGCGCGAAGACCGCCCGGCGACCGAATCGGGAACCGCCCGATACAGCGGCAGAAAAGAGCGCGGAGGGATTCTCCGCGAACACGGGTGGAACCGCGGTAGCGAACCTATCGTCCCAGGGCAGAAATGCTTTGGGACGTTTTTATTTGTTCCGGCAAATCTTGACCGGGCGGGCTTGACCGACGAATACAGGAGGAGAAACCACTATGATCATCACATTTCCCGACGGGAATCAACGCGAATTTACCGACGGCGTGACTGGGCTGGAAATCGCGTACGAAATCAGCCCGGGGCTTGCGCGGGCGACGCTGTCCTGCTCCATCGACGGCGCGCATATGGACGCGTTCCGCCCCATCACGGGCGACCACAAACTTACATTTTTCACGTTTAAGGATGAAAACGGCCGCTGGGCATACCGCCACACCGCGAGCCACATACTCGCGCAGGCGGTCAAGCGCCTCTGGCCGGAGACGAAGCTCGCCATCGGCCCCGCGATCGAAAACGGGTTTTACTACGATTTCGACACGTCCGAAACCTTTTCGCCGGAAGACCTCGCCAAGATCGAAGCCGAGATGGAAAAGATCGAGAAAGAAGACCAGAAGGTCGAACGCTTCGAGCTGCCGCGCGAGGAAGCGATCGCTTATATGGCCAAGCTCGGCGAGCCATATAAGGTCGAGCTGATCCGCGACCTGCCCGTCGATGCAGTCATCAGCTTTTACCGGCAGGGCGCCTTCGTCGACCTCTGCGCGGGCCCGCACGTGAAAAGCACGGGCGTGGTGAGAAACATTAAGCTGCTTAACGTCGCAGGCGCGTACTGGCGCGGCAATGAGAAGAACAAAATGCTGCAGCGTATCTACGGCACGGCGTTTGAGAAAAAAGCCGATCTGGACGCGTACGTCGCCGCGCTGGAGGAAGCGAAGAAACGCGATCACAATAAACTCGGGCGCGAGCTGGAGCTCTTCACCACCGTGGACATCATCGGTCAGGGTCTGCCGATCCTGCTGCCGAAAGGCGCGCGGGTCGTCCAGTTGCTGGAGCGCTTTGTCGAGGACGAGGAGCAAAAGCGCGGGTATCTGCTCACCAAGACGCCGTTCATGGCCAAGCGCGAGCTGTACAAGGTCTCCGGCCACTGGGACCATTACCGCGAAGGCATGTTCATCATGAGCGACACGCCGGACATCGAGGACGAAAACGCGGAGGTGTTCGCGCTTCGCCCCATGACCTGTCCGTTCCAGTTTATGGCGTATCTCAACCGCGCGCGCTCCTACCGCGATCTGCCGATGCGCTTTAACGAAACGAGCACGCTGTTTAGAAACGAGAGCAGCGGCGAAATGCACGGGCTGATCCGGCTTCGCCAGTTCACCATTTCGGAAGGGCACCTCGCCTGCCGCCCCGATCAGGTGGAGGAAGAATTTAAGGGCTGCCTTGATCTGGCGAAGTACTTCATCGATATCCTAGGCTTTACAGACGACGTGAGCTACCGCTTCTCCAAGTGGGACGAGAACGACAAGGATAAGTACATCGGCAACAAAGAGGACTGGGAGCGTACGCAGAACATGATGCGCGACATCCTCAACGACCTTGGCGTGGAGTTCTACGAAGCGGACGGCGAAGCGGCTTTCTACGGACCGAAGCTGGATATCCAGATCCGCAACGTCTACGGCAAGGAGGACACGCTGGTCACCATTCAGATCGACTTCCAGCTCGCCGAGCGGTTCGGTATGCAGTATATGGACAGCGACGGGCTAAAGAAGTACCCCTTTGTCATCCACCGCACGTCGATCGGCTGCTATGAGCGCACGCTCGCGCTCCTGATCGAAAAATACGCCGGCGCGCTGCCGACCTGGATGGCGCCGGTACAGGTGAAGGTGCTGCCGATTACCGACCGCACGGCGGATGCGTCCGTCGAGATTCAGAAGTCGCTGGAGCAGTACGGTGTCCGCGTCGAAACCGATCTGCGAAACGAGAAGATCGGCTTTAAGATCCGCGAGGCACAGATGCAGAAGATTCCGTACATGCTCGTCATCGGGGATAAGGAAGTCGAGCAGGGGCTCGTGGCCGTCCGTTCCCGCAAGGACGGCGACCTAGGCACCATGACGCTGGAAGCATTCCGCGCGAAACTGCTGGAAGAAATCGCCACCAAGGCGAAATCGTAAACGAACGAGAGATGCAAACAGAGGGCGCGGATGCGCCCTCTTTTTTCGCTATATCCGCTACTCCTCAAACAACCTTATCTGCCCCTCCTTCGACTCAAACGTCCACAAATATCGAAACACCTCGTCGGTTTTGCAGAGTATCCCGTTCTCCTTACAGACCTTCGTAAAAATTTCCATCAACCTTTTATTATTCGGGCTCATGCAGCTGTAGGCGTTGCCGAATGTTTGGATATACCGCTGCTTCACGCCGGGGAAGTCGCGATCCAGCGCGGCGTAAAAATATTCGCGGTCGCCCTCGCGCAATGTTACGCCAAAGCCGAACGTCAGAATGCCCTTCACCCCCGCGCGAACGCAGTAATCCATCAGCCCCAGCAGGTTCTCCTCCGTGTCGTTGAGAAACGGCAGGATGGGGCAGAGCCAGACAACCGTCGGAATCCCCGCCTCCTTCAGCGTCAGCAGCATCTCGAACCGCTCCCGTGTACTGGAAACGTGCGGTTCGATCTTCCTGCACAATGCCTCGTCATAGGTCGTCAGCGTGGTCTGCACGACGCACTTCGTCCGCTCGTTGATTCTCCTGAGCAGGTCGAGATCGCGCAGGAGCCGCGCGGACTTCGTCAGGATTGCAAGCCCGAAGCCGTACCGCTCGATGACCTCGATGCTCTTACGCGTGACCTCCAGCTCCGTCTCAAGCGGGATGTACGGATCGCACATCGATCCCGTGCCGATCATGCATGGCTGGCGCTTTTTTCGCAGCTGCTCTTCGAGTATCTTTACCGCGCCTCGCTTGACCTCGACGTCCTCGAACGCGTGGTCGATGTGGTAGCATTTGCTCCGGCTGTCGCAGTAGATGCAGCCATGCGTACAGCCGCGGTAGAGGTTCATGCCGTTTTGCGGCGAGAGGATGGTTTTGTAGTCGGCGTAATGCAAGGCTAGCCTCTCCTCTCCGCGTTTTCTCCAGTATAGCAAAATGAACCTGACAAATGAATGGCAGGTTTCGCGCCGGAGACGAACCCCGCTATGCGCAGGGACGGCGCCGAATTCGGAAAATCGCACACGATTAACACTTTGTTCAGGTATTTTCCGCATTCGCTCCATAAAAACTTTGTATACTTCCGCCATGAAACAAAAAGACAAACGCGTTCCCAACAAAAAGAAGCGCGTACTTCTGTCTCTCGCTGCCATATTCGCGCTTCTCGCGAGCATACCGCCGATCGTGAGCGCATTTGTATGCGCATCGGTAGAGGACCAGTTCGTTTCGCTGGATGAGGCGGCCTCGTTCGGTGCGGACGCGATCCTCGTATTGGGTGCGCGCGTCTGGGACAACGGCTCCCCCAGCGGTATCCTGAAAGACCGGATCAACGCGGGCGTCGCCGTTTACGAAGCGGGCGCGTCCGACCGCATCCTCATGAGCGGCGACCACGGGCAAACGGATTACGACGAGGTCAACGCGATGAAGAACTGCGCCGTCGATCAGGGTGTGACTTCCGAATCGATTTTTCTCGATCATGCCGGCTTTTCCACTTATGAAAGCGTATACCGCGCACGGGACATTTTTCAGGTGAAGCGCGTGCTGATCGTGACGCAGCGGTATCATCTCTACCGCGCGCTGTACATCGCAAACCGTATGGGCCTGACCGCCTGCGGCTACGCCTGCGACCGCAGGGACGACCCCGGCGTTCTCCTGCCGGATGTGCGGGAAATCCTCGCACGGTGCAAGGATTTTCTTTTTACGATCTTCATGCCGCTGCCGACGTATCTCGGCGACCCGATCCCCATCGCGGGTAACGGCGACGCGACGAACGGATAAGCTGAGTTTTTCCTGCGGTTCCCTAATTAAAAAACCTGTCGTTTTTTACGGCAGGTTTTGTTTTATTCATTTGGGCTGTTTGTCGGAGCTAAAACGCATTTTCCAGCGTGAATTCGTACTTTCTGAAATGCTCGTCCCGGTAATCGACGTGCGTAAACGGCGAATACGTTTCCACCCGGATCGACCTTGTTTCAGGATCGAACGTCAGGATCCGCAGCTGTCCGCAGTTCAGGTCGTAATGCTGAAAGTTATAGATCATCGAGTACACGCGCCGGTCGGGCCGGCCGTCCCCGTCGTCGTCCAGATCGTCGATGCGGATTCCGCTGCCGCGCACGTGCCCCGAGAGCACGAGCCGGATGGTCGGATTCGGGAGTATGATGTCGTTATAGATCTCCTCCCCGTGTTCGGTAAACGTTCCATCGATCGCGATAAACGAATGCACGAGCAGAATCGCCACGTGATTCGGGTGCGCGCGGAGCACGGAATGGATCCAGCGCGCGGCATCCGGCTCCGCGTTCCACCCGACGCCGATCAGCAGGAAATCTGTCCCGCCCGCGGAAAACGTATCGTACACGGCCTTGCCGCCGCCAAACGAACGCTCCGCCGGAAAATCGCGGATATACGGCCGCGCAAGGTATGCGTCGTATTCCTGCCGTTTCACGCCGAGATCGTGGTTTCCCGCGACCGGCAGATAGGGAAGCTCGTCACGGAATTGATGATAAAGCACGTCGAAGTTTTCCCACTGTTTGTCGTTGAACCCGTCGTCCACGGCGTCCCCCGTGTGTACGACGTAACGGATATTGCGCGTTTCCTTTTCCTCGACGATCCAGTCTCCCATCGCTTTCAGCGCGTCGCAATAGCCTTTATAAACCATCGACTGCGTATCGGCAATCCAAATGATGGAAAACGGTTCCGCCTTCGCTGCCGGCGCCGGTCTGATCAGAGGCGGTTTTGGAATCTCCGGCCTCTTGACCGGTTCGTGTGTTTTGTATGCGGGCAGCTCGGCCTGTACCGAAGACTGCGGTGCCCGCAGCGCGGATACGAACGCACACCCCGCCAGGAACAGCGAGGAGAAAACGACAGCCGCGATCAGATAATTCTTAAATTTGATCCTCATTGCATTGAGTGTAACATTTCGGTGCAAAGCCTCGCTATCGTAAAATCGCAACTATCTGTAAAAAATCCATTAACAAACTCATCCAGGCCGCCGGAGTCAACCGCATATGAAAAGCGCCGCTTCGCAGCGGCGCTGAGAATACTTCGCTATTCAGCGGTTGCGCAGAAAGGCGGGGACATCCAGTTTGCTCTTTGGTTTTTCCTGATAGTCCCGGCGAATATCGTTTTCGCCGAACACCGGTTCCTGCCGCTGCTGCGGAACCGGAGCGGCAACGGGTTCGTCCGACATGATCGGGCGGCGCGGCGCGTAGGATGCCGATGCGTAAGGCTGCTGGTTCGGATTGGGCCGCATCGGCTGCTGATATTGCGGCTGCACGGGATACGGCTGCGGCTGTGCCTGCTGCTGAGGCGGCATCATCTGCTGCGGCTGCGGATGCTGCGCATTCGGCTGTTGGCCTGCGTTCATGTTGCCATACGGCGAACGCAGGGAACTGAACGCGCCGAAGCCGGAGACGCCCTGAATTCCGTTGGCGCGGTCGGAGCGGTCGAATCCGGTCGCGATGACCGTGATGCGCAGCGCGTCGCCCATCGCTTCGTCGATATCCGCGCCGAAGATGATGTTCGCTTCGGGATCGACGTTCTCGCTGATGAGTTCCGCGGCCTCGTTGACTTCCAGAAGGCTCAGATCCGGACCGCCGGTGATGTTCATCAGAACCCCGCGCGCGCCGTTGATGCTGGTCTCCAAAAGCGGGCTCTCGATCGCCTGACGGGCCGCTTCCGCCGCGCGCTTTTCGCCGCTGGCGTTGCCGATGCCCATATGCGCGAGGCCTTTCTCGCGCATGATGGTCTTCACGTCCGCAAAGTCGAGGTTGATCATGGCAGGCACCGCGATCAGATCGGAAATGCCCTGAATGCCCTGACGCAGCACGTCGTCCGCGACGCGCAGCGCGTCCGGCAGACTCGCGCGCCCGACCAGGTCGATGAGCTTATCGTTCGGAATCGTGATGAGCGTATCCACGGCGGGTTTGAGCGCGGCGATGCCGATCTCGGCGTTGCGCATACGCACCTTGCCCTCAAACGTAAAAGGTTTCGTCACCACCGCGATGGTGAGGATTCCGAGTTCCCGCGCGCATTCCGCGACGATGGCCGTAGCTCCCGTGCCGGTGCCGCCGCCCATACCGGCGGTGATGAACGCCATATCGGTGCCGCGCAGCGCTTCGGTGATGAGTTCGCGGCTTTCATCCGCCGCCTTACGTCCGACCTCCGGATCGGCGCCCGCGCCGAGGCCCTTGGTCAGCTTCTCGCCGATCTGGATCTTATTGGGCGTCTTGGCGAGGTAAAGCGCCTGTTTATCGGTATTGATCGCGATAAAGTCCACGCCGCGCAGACCGTACTGCACCATACGGTTGATGGCGTTGCAGCCCGCTCCCCCGACGCCGATGACTTTGATCTGCGCAAAGGATGTGTTTTCGAAGTCCGGTTCAAACATTGTTTGTCCCCCTTATTTGGTAAAAAGGTTGCGAAACCTGTCCGCAATCGTGGCGGGCGACGTATTGTTGACCACATCGTCACCCGTCGCGCGCAGGACGAAATCCAGAGCTGCAAACGCGCTCGTAAAATTCGGCGTATCCATATCCGCCACCCACGGCGTGTCCCGCTGAATATTCAGCTGCAGGCCGCGTTTGAGGTAGTCGATACCGCCTTTCATCATGGCGATCCCGCCGCCGGTGAGATAGGTTACGGGGCTCGCCTCGGCGGAGATCCCCATCTCCCGAATCGCCGCGCGGATGAAGGAAACCAGCTCGCCCGCGCGCGCTTCCACAATCAGTTCGATCGCGGCGTGATCCACACGCTTTGCCCCATTCGGAGTGCGCACAATCTCGGTGCTGCTCAGCGGTTCCTGCAGAAAGACGAAGCGCCGCTTGATCTGTTCCGCCGTGTCGAGCGGAACATCCAGCCCGAATGCGAGATCCGACGCGATCTGTTTTCCGCCGACCTCGATGCTTCTCTGGTCGGTCAGCGCGGCATTCTCCACGATCGACACATCCGTATGCGTATACCCCACATCGATGAGGATCGCGGGGCGGACGCGCTCTTTTTCGGGAATCACCGCAAGAGCGGCACAGAGCTGCGTGGAAACGTTCATGGAAATCTCGATGTCGAGCGGGGAAAGCGCCTGTTCCATGGCGGTCAAAAAGTCTTCCCGCACATACATATGCGAAACGAGCGCGCCGAGTTCCTCGGTCTTCGCGCCCGTCGGAAGAGCGGATGAAACCACCCCGCCGACCGTAAAGGAGACGGGCGTGCTGTGCATGAGCACATAGCCGTTCAGCTTTACTTTTTTTAAGGAAAGCGAGATGACATCGTCGATATCCTCCGCCATCACGCGCTTTCCGTGGCCGCCGATGGGCAGCGATGCTTCGGAAAGGATGATTTTGGTGAACGGAGCCGGAACGCTGACGGCCGCCTCGCGGATGCGCATACGCGCTTCCTGTTCGGTTTTTGAAACAGCCTCGACGATCGCGTTATGCAGCGAGCGGTGATTCGAAAAAGAACCACCCTGATAACCGTTATACGGGCAGACCGAAACGCCGTGCACGGTAATGCCATCGCGATTGACAAAACTGCCGCACAGGCAGACGATCTTGGAACTTCCGATGTCCAGCACCGCAGCCGGCTTCAACGCAGTCTCCTCCGCTTACTTCGCAACATACACTGCGATATTATATCACAGCGCGGGAAAATGACGCAACAGATCGCCATTGTTTCCTATTTGTTCGTATTTTCGTCATGGTTCCTTTTTTGCGGCCTACAGCTTGATCCGACCGCCGATAAATACACAATTTCTGGGGCCGGCCGTCGGGTGCCGGTATCGTTTTACACGTTCTTTTTTGCGCTGCCGTGTCAATCGTGACCGTTTTAAGCGGCAAAGCAGCATCTAAACTTTGCGCTTCCGGCTGTTTTCGACCGCTTCGAGCGCCGTTTTTGCCAGCTGCGTATAGGAAAGGTGCTCTTCTCCATATCGGCGCGCGTTTTCCCCCATACGTGAGAGCCTGCGCCCGTCGTCGATCAGCAGCGAAAGCAGGTCGTATAATTCGTCCGCGGAACCCGAGCGTAAAAACAGCGCGCCGGGATTAACGGGATCGCTCAGGTGCGCCGCGTCGCCTTTCTCCGGTTCGTGAAACAGTGCGGGGATGCCCAGGCACACCGTCTGTTCCCAGAGTACGGAGTGCGCGCCGGGATAGACCGCAAGGTCGCTGGCCGCAATGTATTCCAGCACGGCGTCCCCCGACAGAAATCCGGTGCAGCGGATGCGTTCGTTGTCCCTGCATTCCGTTTCCAGATGCGACCGGACAGTATCGTCCATACTGCCTGCGAAGACCAGCCACCAGCCGAGCCGGTTCAGACGAACGAACGCTTCCGCGAGCTCGGCGGGTCTCTTTTTCTCATCGAGTTTACCCGCGAGGATCAGTATCTTCGCGTCTTCCGGAAGGCCCTGCGCGGCGCGGATTTTTTTACGAAGCGCGGGCTTTTGCTCATATGGCAGCGATTCGATCTCCGCCCCGAGCCAGAGCGGGTATAAAATCTGTTCCGAAAAACCAAGTTCCCGCACCGCATAGGTTTTCCGCGGCGGCGTCACGTAAAACACCTTCGCGTACCTTCGCTCCATATGCCTGCGCCAGAGCCGGTATGCGACCCGGAAATAGATAAACCGGCGCACGCGGTCCTTCAGGGAACCGGAGAAGCATGCGTTGAACGCCAGCAGGTAGGTTTCGTGCGTGTCCGCGCACATCGCGCATTCTTTGTGCCGCCGCTCGTAGCGCAGCAGATCGAAACTCCGCGCAAGCAGAAATCCGTGCACGAAGATCAGGTCCGGCCTTTCCTTCGTCAGCAGTTTGAATAATCCGCCGATCGGCGTATGCAGCCTTCGATAACGGATTTTGAGGTAGACGACCCGAACGCCCTTGTCTTCGATCGTTTCACCAGGCGTGCGCGGCGCGTCCGTACAGAAGTCCGGATTGTCCACACCGGAAACGATCAGGACCTCGTGCCCCAGTTTCGCCATGGCTGCGGGCAGATAATTCTCCTGATAGGTGTATCCGGGCATATAGTGTTGTACGAGATGGACGATTTTCATCCGTTTCTTCTCCGTTCGCATCAACGTTACGGTTTAGTCTCTTTTCGTCCGTTTATTGAGAAATTCACGCCCATACTGCCAGACCGTCTTGAAAGACCCGAAGTAGAGCGAAAGATAAGGCCGCGTGCCGGGCACGATCAGCGTCGCGATCATGCTCTCGATCACAAAACCGGCCAGGCACGCAAGCGCCGCGCCATAGAGCCCAAGGAGCGGAATTAATACCGCGTTGAGCGCAATCGTTGCCGCCGCGGTGATCAGCGAGATATACTTGATCGCGTTTTGCCGCGCTTCCGCCTGAATATAGATGCCGCGCGCAGACCCGATGTTAGAGAAGATTCCGGCCCATGCGAGGACGCGAAGCGCGCCCGCCGCGGGCGCATACGCCGGCCCGTAAAGCAGGTTGACGGCCCAGGGCGCGAGGACGCTCAGCCCGGCGCCAGCGCAGACGCCGATTCCCAGCACAGCCATCAGCGTGAGCTGGTAGCGCGGGCGAAACGCGTCGGGATGGTCCCGCCTGGTCTGCAGCAGTACGGGCAGGGAGGAATCCAGCAGCGCGAGCGGCACGAACAACCACATGGTCGCGATCATATACGCCGCGTTGAAGAACCCCAGCGACGCGTCGCCGAGCATTCCGCTGAGCATAAGCCGCCCGACGTGCGCGGTCGCCGCCTGCGTCAGCCCGGACAGGATAAAGTGCCAGCTGCGCGAAAGCAGACGTTTTGCGACGGACAGGGAAACCCAAAGCCGCGTTTTCGCCCGCTGAAAAAACAGCGGTGCGACGAACAGATAGTTCGTCAGCATCTGCACGACGCTGGTCAGCGCGAACCATTCGACCGAAGCGCCCTGAATCAGCAGAATGATCCGCCATGCGCTGCAGGCGATGTTGCCGATGATGGAGCCGATGGCGGTATATTTGCTCAGCAGCTGCCATTGGAACCAGAGGCGCATCGCGTCGAACGCCTGCAGGATGAGCTGGAGGCTCTGCAGCACCGTGACCACGAGCAGAACCCGATCGCCGGGGCGCGCGATCGCCGCAACCGCCGCGATCATGAGGATGGACAGCGACGAGGAGATCAGCCGCATCGCCAGCGAAGTGCCGATAATGCCGCCCGCCTCCTCCGGCGTCTCCACCATGTTCGTGATCTGGATATCGTTCAGCCCGAGCGTGCAGAAAGCCTGAAATATCGCCATCAGCGATACGCCGTACCCTAGAATGCCGTAATTGGCGGGGCCTAAAAAACGCGCGGCAATGATGCCGATGACCGCCGAAAGCACGTATTGAAACACGCTCTGGGCGATCAGCCAGCCGGTATTGGCCGCAAATCTTTTTCTTAAGGGGCTTTCCGTATGAAACAATGCCATAGATTGCGGTTCCTCTTATCGCGCAAGTTCGCGATAGATATCATTCAGCCGCGCGAGGTTTTTCTCCGAATCGTGCCGCAGCCGCGCCGTCCCGGCCGCCGCCCCGGATAGGCGAAGAGCAAGCGCGTCGTTCGTAAAGATCCGTCGCACCGCGTCGGCGAGCAGGTCCGGCCTGCCGAAGGGGTATAACAACCCCTCTGCGCCGTCTTTCACGATGTCCGGCGTGCCTCCGGCGGTGCTTGCGACCACCGGCGTGCCCAGCAGCATCGCCTCTCCGATGGCATTGCTGCTGTTTTCGATGGAAGACGGATTCAGCGCGACATGCGCGCGCAAATACCGCTCCTTCATGCCTGAGGCGCTCAGCGCGCCGAGAAACGAAACATTCTCATTCAACCCCAGCGCACGGATGCGGCCCGCCAGATACCGCGCATAGTTCTGGCGGCGCAGCGTCGCCTGAACGCCATTTGCGCGCGGATCCGCGCCCGTCGTAATTAGCTTAACATCCGGAAATTCCGGCTTCAAAATCGCAAGCGCTTCCAGCGCCATGTGCAGCCCCTTGATCGGGTAATTCCCCTGAGAAACAAACAGGCTGTGACGCTCGCAGCCGGCAAAATTCCAGCTGCCATGGTAAAATTCAGGGCGGAGCGTTTCGTTGCAGAAATGATACGCCGCGTCCGGATTGATCTCGCGTGCGTAAGCGTAATCCCAGCCCGTCCGTCCGATCACGTGCTTCGCTTTTTTCAGCGCAGCAATTTCAAATTCCCCGCGCCGGATAAACTTATCCCGCTGCATACGGATGTTGTCATGCCGCAGAGCATCGCGAAACGTCGCTCCGTTTACGACCCGATCCGGCAGGCCCGCCGTATACCATAAGGCAATTTGGGAAATCAGGCCCTGTACGCTCACAACAACGCGGCCGAGCATGTTCTCCTGTTCGGCGGCGTTGATGAGCGCGAGCGTGAAGGGGTATTCGGTTCCCCAGATATGGATGACGTCCGGCCGCTCCCGTAAGAGGAGTTCCCGAAAGGAACGCTCCAGTTCCGGCGAGTACCGCAGCGGATCCTGCGAAAACGACCACGCGGTCAGGCGCCCGTCCGTTTGTTCCGCGTGCTCCTTCGTCGTGCGGTAGCAGAAGATCAGACGGTTGCCGGGGTCGGCCAGCAATCCGTCGCAGACGCTGACGAGCCATCCGCCCGCGCAGGACGGCGTGCCGCCGGCCAGCTTCGCAACCTGCGGAAGCAGGGGTTCCGCCGCCCATAAAATCTTCATGTTTTATTCTCCGCCTGCAATATCGCCAGCGCGCGGAGCACGGCAAACCGGCGGGATTCGTCGCCGAGCAGTTCGCGTAAACGTTCTTCCTCCGGCCGCAGCGCGTTCCCTTTGCCCGTCAGCAGCGCGCTGAAGATACCTTGTTTCCGGGGTTGTTCGTTGTCGCGGTAATACCGCAGGCACATCTCGTCCGCCACGCGCAGGTAGTCCGCCTCGTCGAGGAAAAGCCTGTTCTGGCCGTCAATTTTGTTTTTAAACACCTCGTCCGATGAAAACCGCAGTTCTCCGGCGGCTGCCTCCAGCGCGCGCGCTTCATAACCGAACTCTCCGTTTTGCCGGAGCGTCAGCGAGAGCAGGAGGGCGCCGTTTTCGTTCGGCTGGCCAAGACCGTAGAACACGAGCCCGTTTTTATATGTTTCCCATCCCTTTGCCGCGCCGGTGTCGGCGACGACGCTCGCGCCCGCGTCGATGAAGCGGCGGTAACGCGAGCGCCATTCCGGCAAGGGCAGCTCCGCGCCGCGAAGCCCCGCGCGCACCAGCACGATCACATGGTCGCATCGGTTGAGCAGCATGCGCACCTGATCGTACGCCGTCAGGCTGAGAATATCCGCGCAATGGTCGGATCCGCACGCACGCCGTTCGCTGTAAGCAAGCACCCCGAGCCGCACGTCGTTGACGCAGAGCACGACCGGCGCGCAGGCGAGCGGTTCCGTCGCTCCCGCGCCAACAATTTGCGCATCGTTCAGCGCGTTTTTTACCGCAGCGATGCTGTCGGCGCGCGTCCCCGCGAGCGAAATGACGTCCGCGCCGGCGTCTGCCAGCGATTTGGCCGTGTCCCGGTCGTATGCATGCAGCGCGCCGAGGATCAGATCGCCTGCGGAAAGCGTCGCGGCAAGCGGTTCGCTCAGGCGCGGCATCGCGCCGGAGAGACCGCCGAGCAGAAGCACATTCGCTGCGGCTTCCGGCTCCGCCGATATCGCGGCCGGCTGCGGATTCGTCTCGGTTTTTACCAACTGATTTCTCATTCGTTCGCCCCGATTGTTGCGCGATCCAGTTCTGTCAGCAGCCGCAGTACGCGCGCGGCCTGCGCCGTATTGGATTTTTCCTTCAGCACGTATTTTTTCGCGGCAAGCCCTTTTTCATGCAGCGTTTCCCGCGAAAGCGCGAGCGTTTCTTCCAGCGTTTTCGCCATGCCCTCGACCGATTCGTCGGAAAAAAGATATGCGTAGCCGTCGTATTCGCGTGGCATGCCGGAAAGTTTCGTCGTCAGCACCGGCGTGCCGGAGACCATGTATTCGAGATTTTTGGAAGGGAACGAAAACGCAGTGAACGCCTCGCCGGACGGGCGGGGATTGACGAGAAGCGCCGAACGCAGTTCCTCCGCAACAACAGCCGCGTTATCGGCGACACCGCGCAGCTCGATTCTCGAATCCTGTTGAGCGATCGTGCGGAGCCGTTCCGCCGCGTCACCGTCCCCGTAAAAGACGAGCCGCGCGTCTGGTTTTTTCACGCGCAGAAACGCTTCCGCCAGCACGACGACGCCGTACTGCGCGTGCAGCATGCCCGCATAGAGGCACGTTTTTTCGGGATGCTTGTCCGTCAGACGGTTTTCGCGCATTGCCATTGCCGCGTCGACCTGCCCTTCGGCGACGATGTACGGTTTTCCGTTCGGATTCACACGTTCGTTCATCGCTTCCGTCAGTAAAACATATCCATCGAATTTCGCAAGTCCGCGCGCGTTCAGTTTTGCGGTGCGGGTTTTTCCGCCCGCAAGGATCTCCGGCACGTCGGTGACGATCGCCGCGCAGGGCCTTCCCATAAGGCGCGCCGCCGCGCGCACACCGGAAGACAGCGCGATGTTCAGCCCGTCGCAAACGGCGTATCCGCCGCGTCCGAGCAGCCGGATCGCTTGAAAAAACGCGCACAGGCAGACGGATACATGCTTGACGAGCGGCAGCCGAAGAATCGGCAGATAACGATAGGAAACGCCGTCCCGCTCTTCCCGCGGAAGGCGGACGAACCGGCGTTTGCTGGTCAGGCCGGATACGGGAGGCGCGGAAAGAGCGATCACCTCCGCGCCGTTTTGCGCAAGCCCCCGCGTCATGAGCGCGTGATACTTCTGCGCGGCGAGGCTGGGCCTCGTCCCTGCATGAGAAAACAGCGCGGAGTACGTCTCCGCGCTCATGAGCGTCGATGCGTATAGCACGCGCATCCGCGCGTTTGTCGTCGTTTGCCCGGGCACTATTTCCTGCCCCAGGTCGTGCGCATCACGATATCGGCGTAGCTTTCGATGATCTTGACCACCTTGACGCTTACGTTCGCATCCTCATAGTCTGGAGGCAAAGCGACGGGTTCGCCGTTTTCATGCATGGACACCGAAAGCGCCATCGCCTGCTCAATGCTCTTCGTATTCACGCCGCCGAGCACGATGGTGCCCGCGTCCAGCGCCTCCGGCCGCTCGGTAGAGGTGCGGATCAGCACGGCGGGGAAACCGAGCATCGCGCTCTCCTCCGAGAGCGTGCCGCTGTCCGACAATACGCAGTACGCCGAAAGCTGCAGGCGGTTGTAATCGAAAAACCCGAACGGTTCCAGCGAGCGGACGAGCGGGTGAAATGCGAATTTGCGCTGTTCGATGTATTTTCTGCTGCGCGGGTGCGTCGAGTAGACCACCGGCATTCCATAGGCCGCGGCGATGTCGTTGACCGCTGTCATCAGAGAAAGGAATACCGTTTCGTCATCGATGTTTTCCTCGCGGTGCGCGGAGAGCAGAATGTATCGTTTTTCCGTCAGACCGAGGCGTGCGAGCACGTCGCTGGCGCGTATCTTTTCCTTTTGTTTTTCCAGCACCTCGCGCATGGGCGAGCCGGTAACGAAGATGAATTTCCCGTCGAACCCTTCCGACAGCAGATATCGCCTGGAGTTCTCGGTATACGGCAGGTTGACGTCGCTGATGCGGTCCACGATCACGCGGTTGACCATTTCCGGCACGTTCCAGTCCCAGCAGCGGTTGCCCGCTTCCATGTGGAAAATCGGAATCTTGAGCCGCTTTGCCGCGACCGCCGCGAGAGAAGAGTTGGTATCCCCCAGCACCAGCAGCGCGTCCGGCCGCTCTTTTTGAAGGACGGCGTAGCTCTTTGCGATGATGTTGCCCATCGTTTCGCCGAGGTCTTTTCCGACGCTGTCGAGAAAATAATCCGGCGCGCGCAGGCCGAGGTCGTCAAAGAAAATTTTATTGAGCGTGTAGTCGTAATTCTGGCCCGTATGCACAAGCACATGGTCAAAATACCGATCCGCACAGGGAATGACCGCCGAAAGGCGGATGATCTCCGGCCGCGTGCCGAGTATGGTCATGAGTTTCAATCGTTCCATTACGGTCTTTCCACCTCCGCGGATATGGTGTCCGGATGCGCGGGGTCATAGCACTCGCTCGACCACATGACCGTCACCAGATCGGTCTTTCCGGTGTTTTCAATGTTGTGCGTATATCCGACGGGGATATCGACGACAACGGGCTTTCTCCCGCTGACAGGATATTCCATCACGTCGTCCGAGTCGATTCTGCGAAACTTGATGACGCCCGTTCCGGCGACGACAAGAAATTTTTCCGCCTTGGTGTGATGCCAGTGGTTTCCCCTGACGACGCCGGGTTTGCTGACATTGACGGATATTTGCCCGCCCGCGCCCGAACGCAGAAATTCCGTGAAGCTGCCCCTCGCGTCTTCGTGCGTTTCCAGCGGATAGGAGAATTCCATGACCGGCAGGAAACTCAGGTAGGTCGCGTAGAGCTTGCGCGTAAGCGGGTCGCTCATGTCCGGCACGGTGTTCGCCGCACGGATCGCACGAAACGAGCGGATGCTGTTTGCGATATCCCCCAGCCTCGCGGTGTGGACGATGGGCACCACACAGTATGGCCCGTCCTTGGTCACCTTGTCGTCCAGCAAATCGCACAGCGACTCCGCAACATCGTCGATGTAAGCCAGGTTCAATACCGTGGATTCGTCGTTGACCGTGATCGGCAGATCGTGCGAAATATTATAACAAAAAGTGGCGACGGCGCTGTTATAATTTGGTTTGGACCACTTGCCGAATACGTTGGGAAAGCGAAAGATATAGACCTTCGCGCCGGTCTCATGCGCATACTGGTCAAGCAGTTCCTCGCCGGCTTTCTTGCTGCGTCCGTAGAGGTTGGGCAGCGCAGCCTGCGTCGAAGAGGCGAACATGACCGGGCAGCGGTTTTTGTTTTTGATCAGGAGCCGCAGCAGCGTGTCCGTGAACCCGAAGTTGCCCTGCATGAACTCTTCCTGCTGCTTCGGGCGATTGACCCCGGCGAGGTGGTAGATAAACGCGCAGTCCGTGCAATAGCGTTCCAGAAAGTCCATCGGCGTATCCGCATCGAACTGCAGCAGGTCGTTATAGCCTCGCGCGCGCAGCGCTACGATCAGGTTTTTACCGATGAATCCCTCGGCTCCCGTGATCAGTATTTTCATATGCGCAAGTCCCCCGTGCTCCCGTCCCGTCTGATCGTGCCAGTCCCGTCTTTCGCGCTGAAGCGTGCCTGCCGCCAGTCTCCGTTTCTTTCTCGCGCTATTTCGAGCGCCAATCCGCCAGTTCATTCTGAATATAAGCGAGCTGCAAAAGACGCTTTTTTACCTGTTCCACCGTTAACAGGTCGGTGTTGTTGGAGTTAAATTCGGTCAGCCTGCTGCGTTCCGCGTTGCCGCGTTCAAAGTACATTTCATAATTCAAATCCCGCGCATCCGCGGGCACGCGGAAATACCCGCCGAGATCTTCCGCGCGCGCGCATTCCTCGTTCGTCAGCAGCGTTTCATACATCTTTTCGCCGTGGCGAATGCCGATCGTGCGGACAGGGTTTTTCGCGTCGAAGAGCTGCTTCACCGCCTCCGCCAGCACGCCGATCGTACAGGCGGGCGCCTTCTGCACCATGATGTCGCCCGTATTACCGTGCTCAAAGGTATAGGCCACGAGCTCCACCGCCTCCTCGAGGCTCATGAGAAAGCGCGTCATATCGGGGCTGGTCACCGTCAGCGGCGCGCCGGATTTGATCTGTTCGATAAAGAGCGGGATCACGCTGCCGCGGGAACACATGACGTTGCCGTAGCGCGTGCAGCATATGGTCGTCTTCTCCGGCGTCACCGTGCGCGAGCGGGCGACGGCGACCTTCTCCATCATGGCCTTGCTCGTGCCCATCGCGTTGATCGGGTACGCAGCCTTGTCCGTCGAGAGGCAGATGATTCGCTTCACCCCCACTTCTATGGCGGCGTCGAGTACGTTGTCCGTGCCGAGTACGTTCGTTTTCACCGCCTCGAGCGGGAAGAATTCGCAGGAAGGCACCTGTTTGAGCGCCGCCGCGTGGAAGACGTAATCCACGTTGTAGATCGCGCTTTGAACGCTGGTGAGGTCCCGCACATCCCCGATGAAAAAGCGGATCTTGTCGCTCTGATATTGCCTGCGCATATCGTCCTGCTTCTTTTCATCCCGTGAAAAGATGCGGATTTCCTTGATACCGGAATGCAGAAACCGCTCCAGCACGGCGTTGCCAAAGCTTCCCGTACCGCCTGTGATCAGCAGAGTTTTTCCGTTAAATAACATTCGCTCACCCCGTCTTCCCGATCCGCGCCGGTCCGGCGCGAAAAAATCCTTATTGCAGCCAGTCGTAATACGCCCGCGTCGCCTGCATGCGGGAGGCGTGTTCGCAGGCATAACTGCGCGCGCGCGCGCCGAGCTCGTCGAGCGGGACGGTGCTCGCGTGCAGGCTGACGATCGCGTCCGCCATCTCCTGCGGTTCCCCCGGGGTCACGCACACACCGTAACCTTCATGCTCGATGGAGCGCGCCCATTCGCTGCCCGCGTCCACGCAGACGATGACCGGCCTGCCCGCGGCCAGCGCCGACCAGGTCTTGCTCGGCATGGCGAAACGCGTGGTTCCCTTTTTCAGCGGAACAAGCGCCGCGTCGCCGAGGGAATAAACCTGTGAAACGCGATCGGACGCATAGAGCGGAAAGAGCAGCACATTTTCGATCCGCTCATGTTCGATGCGGCCCTTGACGTGCTCCAGCAGCGCGCCGTCGCCAAAGATCACGATGCGGATATCCTCGTTTCCCGCGAGAAGTTTCGCCGCGTCAAGGATGACGTCCGGCTCCTGCAGAATGCCCAGCGTGCCCGCGTAAACGGCATAAAACAGCTCGCGCGGCAGGTTCAGTTCGTCGAAAAGCGGGTTATTCTCACGCGGTATGGGCCGAATGCTCTCCGTGTCCGCCCAGTTCGGAATGACCGCGATCTTGCGCGGTTCGATGCCGCGCGCGGTCAGCGTGCGTTTCATGTCCTCAGAGAGCGTGACAAAAGCGGTGTTTTTCCGATAGACGCGCTGCTCCATGCGCCGCGAAAGGCGGACGACCGGATGCCATTCTGTAAACTTGCCCATGGCAACCATGCTGTCCGGAAAGATATCCTGCAGAATGTAAACTGTTCGAGCGCGGCGGCTCAAGGCCGCGCCGACGAGGCCGAGAAACGGCGGCATGCTGCCGAGCAGGTACACGTCCGCTTTCAGCTTCTTCGCCGCTCGGTAGAGCGCGCGGGTGTTGGTCAGAAAATGCAGAGCGCGCAGGGCGAAGTTCGTGCCCTCCCGAGTTTTGGTGCCAACGCGGAGGATACGGTAGCCTTCGCTCGCCGTCTCGTCCGTACGGCCGAGATAGGACATGCGCTCCTCTTCGGAAAGTCCCCTGTTCGGCAGGTTGGTCACGACGCTGACGGACGCGCCGTAGCGGCACAGGTCCTCCGCCAAGTCGGCGTATAAGTGCGTAATCGGCGTAATTTCCGGCGTAAAATACGCCGAGACCAGCGCGACGTGCAGCGGTCCCTTCGTTTGCGCCGCCCCCTCGCGTAAGCCCCGGTGACTCAATACGCTGCCGATCGTAGCGAAGAAGCAGCGGCAGTCCATCCCGAATCCGAAGCGTTTCACATATTCTCCGTCATAGGCGGCCTTGAGCGGAATCGGCAGTTCATCCCGGCCGTTGACCTGTGCCCAGCCGGTCAGTCCGGGGCGCACCTGATTCGGCGTCAGCCCGTTTTTTCCGACGTATTTATCCCGCTCTTCGACGAGGTCGCTTTGGTTCCAGAGCGCGGGCCGCGGGCCTATGATCGACATATCGCCGATGAGAATATTCCAGATCTGGGGCAGCTCGTCCAAGCTCGTCCTGCGCAGAAAGCGGCCGAAGCGCGTGATGCAGTCCTCCGGATTCGGCAGCAAGTGCGTCGGCACGTCGCACGGGGTGTCCGTCCGCATCGTGCGGAACTTCACGATCGAAAACAGCGCCTTGTCCTTGCCGACGCGTTTCTGGAGAAAGAAAACCGGCCCGCGGGAATCCAGCTTGACGGCGGCGGCCAGAGCGAGCAGCAGCGGCGAGAGCACGACGCCGCCGAGCAGGGATAGTATCACGTCCAGCCACCGCTTAATGCGAATATACATGCAAATCCTTCTTCGGCAGGCGTTCCTGCGCCGCCGATCCAACATCAGGATCGGGCCCGGCGGTCATCTTTTCGGAGCCGGCACCCGAAAAATTTTAAACTTTTGTCTATACGAACCAAACGGGCCTGTTCCCCCGCTTATAACGAAAATTTTATCATGCAAGACGGTGAGTGTCAATCGAACGCAGTTCGCAGGGCACCGTCGCAATTTCATCATTAAAACAAAACAGGGGAATGACTTCCCCCGTTTGAGCGCTGTCCGTTTCGATCCGGCTTATTCATCCTCGACTTTGCTGTCGAGCATGCGTTTCTGCGTGTTGATATCGTATTTATTAATGCACAGCGGCCTCAATTTATAGGTGAGCACGACGCTGGACTTGACGTATTCGTTGTAAAACGCCTTCTTGATGCGGTCCATGACGAGCCGTCCCGTCTCATATGTGACGGACGGCAGCAGCACGACGTACTGCATAACGCTGTAGCGCGAAATCGTGTCTCCGCGCCGCAGGTTCGTCTGCGCGACGCGCAGCAGCTGCTTCATGATATTATCGAGCACGAGATTGTCAAACCGCTGCTCGTAGGTGTTGCTGATGGTCAGAAGCGCCAGGAACATCGTCCCGTTATAACGCTCCAGCATACGGCGCTGCAGCTGGTAAATTTCCTTGAAGATTTCGTATTCGCAGACAAACGCGCCGTGCCCTTCGGTATCCTCCTCGAGCATATTCTGCACCTTCTCGATGTCCGCCTCCATCTCCTGATCCGCCTGCACGATGAGCTTGTACACCGCGCGGATCTCGCCGGAAGGCTGGATGCCGAGCTGCTTATAGTGCAGGTCGGTCGCGAAGTAATACTGCGAGAGCGCCTCTCGCTTCTTTCCTGTCTTGACCAGCGCCATCATGAGCTCGAGATGCAGCCGCTCGTCGAACATATCCACGTCCATCGCCTTGCGGCAGACCTGGACGATCACGTCGTACTCCTCCTCCACCTTTAACAGGTCGAGCAGGATAAACACACTCTCCAGGAATAGATCGTGGTAATAAACGCTCTTGGGAACGACCCACATCTCCTCGGCGGAGTTCGTGAGCAGGGGGCCGGTGTAAATCTGCAGCATCTGCAGATACCGCTCGATGCACTCGCGGTTGCTCATGCCGGGCGTGCGCGCCTCCTGGCAGAGCCGTTCAAACTCGAACACGTCGATCTCGCAGTCGAGGTTCGGGTTCCACTGATACGCCCCGCGCGCGGTGAGGATGGAATCGGTCAGCTCCGGCAGGCCGCTCTGGTCCACCAGCGAGCGGTAGCGGTGCAGCAGCGTGCGCAGCGCGGTCGCGGGGTTGCGGTTCTCCTTGTCCGACCAGAGCATCTCCAAAAGCTCCTCGTGCGGGACCGCGCGGTCCTTTTTCAGGATCAGATATTCGAGGAACTGGCTGGTCTTTTTCGCCTGCCGCAACTGCGTGAGCACAACGTTTCCGTTGACTACGATTTCAAAGTTGCCAAACATTTTGATTTTTATCTTTGCGTTGGACATGCCGAATCCTCCTTGCGTTCCGGGTTGAAATGGCGGTGCTTTTCTGTTCCGCCGGTGCGTACAGCGGTTCCGTTTCGTCCCGCCGTTTTGTTCAGCCTTCGGTGATCTTTTTTCTCATCTGCTCCTGATTTGCGGCAAAGAGCAGCGCGGTTTCTTTCGTAATCCGTTTTGCCTCGTAGAGACGGAAAATTTCGCCGTCCATCGTGCGCATGCCTTCCTGCGCGCCGGAAAAGATCACGTTGTCCATCTGGTGCGCCTTGCCGTCGCGGATCATATTCGAGATCGCGCTGTTGACCATCATGATCTCAAACGCGGGTTCCAGCCCGCCGTCCACGGTCGGAAGCAGCTGCTGGCTGACCACAGCGCGAAGCACCATGGAGAGCTGGACGCGGATCTGCTGCTGCTGGTTGGCGGGAAATACGTCGATGATGCGGTCGATCGTCTTCGCCGCGCCGACGGTATGCAGCGTGCTGAGCACGAGCTGCCCCGTTTCCGCCGCGGTCAGCGCGGTCTGAATCGTCTCGAAATCCCGCATTTCGCCGAGCAGGATCACATCCGGCGCCTGCCGGAGCGCCGCACGCAGGGCGGTCTTGTAACTCACGGTGTCGTGTTCCACTTCGCGCTGGGTCAGCACACTCGCTTTGTGCGCATGGACGAACTCGATCGGGTCCTCGATCGTGATGATATGCCCGCACCGGGTCATGTTGATCCGGTCGATGATGCAGGCAAGCGTGGTCGATTTTCCGCTTGCGGCCGGGCCTGTGACGAGCACGAGGCCTTTCTTGATGTCCGAAAGCCGCAGGACCTCGTCTGGGATGTGCATTTTCATCGGATCCGGCAGCACGAGGGAGACCACCCGCAGCACCATGGCAAGCGAGTTTCTCTGCTGGTAAGCGTTGCAGCGAAAACGTCCGACACCGCTGATGGAAAATGAAAAATCATCGTCGCCGCTTTCGAGTAGGTGATCCATTTCACGGTGGTTCAGATCGTAGACCTGTTTGATCAGCCGTTTCGTATCGTCCGGTTTGAGCAGCAGATCCATGATCGGCTGCACTTCGCCGGATACCTTAAGGCGAACGCAGGAACCGGGAATGATAAATACGTCCGATCCGCCGCGCTCGATTGCCACCTGCAGGATATCGTTCACATCCGCCATCATTTCAACCTCCCTGCCAGAGCGTACCCGCGTTCTGGCCAACCCATTCCGCAGCGCTTTCATAGCGATAGTTTGTTACAGCACAAGTTCCTCCGTTCGTAGATACGGAGACGTATAACGTGTGCCCGTCCGAGGAACCGATGGAGAAGTCATAGGTTCCGTCCGCCTGCCTTGTTACGCCCTCGACGTTTTCGGGCGGCAGACCCGCCCGCAGCGCGTCGTCCAGTGCGGCGAGCATCTTCTGCGCGCGCGCGTCTGCGTCGTAAAACGCGTCGATGCTGACGGCGGTCTTCTCCGTGAGCGCCGCGTCCGAGCGCGCCTGGATCAATGCGAGCGACGCGAACAGCGTCAGGCTCACCACCACGAGGATGAGCAGGATGCTCGAGGCGCCGACGCCCATGCGCGAAGGATACTGTTTCATGGCGCCACCTCCGTATCCGGCTGATACCGCGCGGTTTCCAGCGTATACGCGTCGCCTCTGGGGGAAACGACATGAAGTTTGATTTCATACAGCGTCCCCTGCGCAGGCGACGGATCCTCGGTAACGACGCAGACGACCGAAAGATCGGAGGAAACTTCTTCCGTAAATTCTCGCACGCCGTCTCCGGTCTCCGTTCCGGCCCCGGCGGGATTTGTCTTGATCCGCTCCGCAACGGTTTCCATCGCGAGAATCGCCCGCGCGTGAAACTCGCTCTCCTGGGCGGTCGTGCTCGCGGCGGAGATCAGCCGGACGATCACGCTCGTCGAGAGCGCAAAAAACAGGATGACGATGGTCAGTTCCAGCAGTACCGGGCTGAAGACCCCGCGTTTTTTCGGCGGGCGCAGCGTCGTATCCGTCATGCGCCCTCCTTCGCCGCCTGCAGAAGGACCGCGGCGGTGTGCGTTTCGCCGCCCGTATCGGTCAGCAAAATCGTCAGAAGGCCGCCGTCAAGCGAAAAGCGCAGCTGTTCCGCCGTGAAGATCTCCTCGCCGTAATCCGGCGAAAACGCAAGGTCCGCCTTTGCAAAGTATTCCAGCACCTGCGTCCCGTCGCAGTAAATATAGGTTTGATAACGCTCGCCGCCATACATGCCGCCGAGCGCCAGCACGTCCATGCCTCCTTCGCTGCGCACCTCGAGCATGCCCGCCTCGTCTGCGCCGCGCACCTTGCCGATCAGATAGCTCAGTCCCGTGCGGGAGACATACGCGCGCTCCGCCGTAGCGTTGATCATGCGGTAGGAACGCGCGCCGACCACGACGACGATGAGGGACAGCAGCGCAAACGCCGCGAGCAGCGCGAAGATGAAAACGCCCCGCACCTCGCCGCGGACGCGCGCGGAAGAACCGGCGCTCATGAGCCGCCTCCGATCCGCATCACTCGAACGCCGGGCATGACGTTCGCGGCGATCACGTCGTAAAACACCGCATACCGGCTCTCGTCCACGCGGACACCGTAGTTTTGATAGATATATTCGAGATTCGGCGGATATTTCCCCTCGACCGCGTAGCAGGTGACCACGGCGCGCTGCAGCGCGCCGGCGATCAGTTCCTGTTCGCGCGTGTCATTCCGGCGTGCGGAGGAGGAAAGCGCCGCAAGGAAGAAAGCGGCGAGCAGCACAAACACGATAACCGCGAACAGCAGGCCTCTGTTCTGCCCGCGAACACGCTCGTAGAGATGCACGCCGATTCCTCCTTTCAGATAGCGGTCCGTTCGGTCTGATTGCGCATTACTTAATAATATGAGGCAAAATTCCTGCTTCGGCGGTTTGATCAGCCGACCGCCGAAAGCACCGAAAGAAGCGGAAGCATGACCGAAAGCAGGATGCCGCCGATCACGATGGACAGCACCGCGACCAGCGTCGGCTCGATCATCGCGATCACGTTATGGATCGCGTCGTCCGCCTCCGTCATATAGATTCCGCTGAGTTTTTCCATCACCGCGTCCAGCTTGCCGGACGCCGCGCCGAAGCGGATCATCTTTTCATGCATCGGATCGAACAGGCCGCTCTTCTCCGCCGCGTCCGCAAACCCCGCGCCGCCTAACAGCGCCTTCGCCGCGCGCTCGGCCTGCTGCCGGTGCTTCGCGTCGGTTACGACGGAAGGCGCAAGCTGAATCGCGTCCTCAACGGGATACCCCGCCGCGAGCATCATGGAGAGCGCGGATGCATACCGCGCCGTGGAGAGCCGCGCGTTGACGCGGCGGACGGACGGTATAACCCGCGCGAGCAGGGAAAGCACGGAGTCCCGGCGGCTTGTGCGCAGAAGAACGCCCGCCGCAGCCAGCAGCACCGCGAATACGCCGACCAGCACGAGCATGCCTTTGCCCACGCCGACGCCAATCTGCATCGCCGCGGAAGCCGAGCTGCCCGCCGCGAGGCCCATACTGTCGAATACGCGCTGGAACACCGGAATAACGCTGATAACGAGGATGGCGACGACCACCGCAAGCATCATGACGAGCAGGCCGGGGTAGAGGATCGCGTTTTTTACGGAAGTCTTGATCTGCGCCTCCCACTGGTAATAGTTCGCCAGCGCAGACATGACGTCGTCCAGCTTGCCGGAGCGTTCGCCGATGCGCGTCATGGCGAGCATATATTTCGGGAAGATACCCGCATCTTCCAGCGCGGAGGAGAGAACGCCGCGGCGCTCGAGCGCAGCGCGTATTCCTTCGAAGCGCGCGCCGTAACGGCTGTCCGCATAGCTGCGCGCGAGGGTCTCCATCCCTTCGCCCAGCGGAATACCGGCATTGAGCACCATCGCAACCTGCTCGCAAAAGAGCGCGGTTTCGTCCGGCGGAAGCGTTTTTTGCTTGATCTGATCCTGCATTCCGGTTCCCTTTCTGAATCATGGTCCGCCCGACGTCGAAAGCGCGGCCGGATAAATCCGCCCGGGTTATCAGTAAATCCGTTCCGTGATATAATCTGCCTCTTTGTGTCCCGTCCCGTCAAGCGTCGGGTCCATCCAGACCCATTCGCCGTTCAGATAGACGCTGTTCCAGGCGTGATACAGATTTTCAGGCGTCACGGTGCCGATGAGCATTTCGGTTGGAATCCCCTTGGAGCGAAGCATGACGGCCAGCAGCGCGGCGTAGTCGAAGCAGATTCCTTTTCCTGTATCCAACGCCGCATCCGCATCCGGCAGATACCCGTATGGCACTGTCTTCGCCTTCTCGGTGTCGTAAGTCATATGCCTGACCACGAATTTGTAAAACGTCTTTGCGATCTGCGCTTCGTCCGTCAGTCCCCGGGACAGCTCTCTTGCTTTCCGGACGGTTTTTGTTTCCCCATCATACCACACATACTGGTTGGGATACAAAAAGCAAACTGTTTCGCTCGCGAGTTTCACGGTCAGTTCCTTGCCAAACCTGACGGCGTAAAGATCGTTCTCCACCTGTTCCATCACACGGACGGTATACGCGCCGTCACCCATCTGCAGCGGAAACACGCTGTAATTTTCCCCGGCGGGCAGGTCGTAGTAATAGGTTTGCTGTTGCGTCGCAATGCGCGCCTTCAGCCGTTTTCCGCCCGGTTCGCAGCGGATCATGATATATCCCTGATCGGTATGGGAGGCGTCTATCGTGACGCCCGCACCCTCGTAAACGATCTCACCCGACGCCTCGGGCAGGAGAAGCGGCGCTTCCTTCTCCGGTGTTTCCTCTAGCGCGGGCGTGACGGTTAAGCCGGTTTCCGCCGTATCCCGCAGTGCGGAAGCGCCTCCCGCGCAGGCCGTCAGGCAAAAGAAGCCGAAAAAAAGCAGCCAAGCCACTCCTTTTTGCAGCCGTCCGGCCACCGACCGTTTGTCCATAGCCCGATTATACTGCTGCAAATCACGCAAATGCAACAAATTGTTACTTTGAAACTATACGCGCTTGAGAAATCCGCCGTAATTCAGGCGATTGTTTGTTACATAGCGTTCGCATTCACCGTGATGCAATGCGATTGTTACAGCATATCGGCGTTTTTTCCGCTCCGATCCTCCTTCGATTTTTTCCGCGTAACCGGATTGATTCCGCAGATATAAAACATCCGGCGCCCCTTTTTCCGGGTGCGCCGGATGCCGCAGTCGCTTGAATTCGTTGCGGGTTATACCGTTTTCGGCAGGTCGTTTCTTCTTTCGTCCTCCGGTTCCTTATCCTGTTTGATGCCGAAGACCACCAGCAGGAGCTGGATCAGCGAGATGATGACCATCAGAATCGTCCATCGGTCCGTAAAGACCATCGGATTGTTCATGTTCTCCGTGAGGATGAAAGCGATGATGCCTCCGACGCCGGGCAGAAGCGTCAGCATGCGTGCCAGCCCGTGTTTCTCCGTCTCGCGGATGACGATACCATCCTCTTCTTCCTTCTTCTTGCCGATCAGGCCGATCAGCATCAGAATCGACGCAAGAGCGGTCGCTATGGCGAGGATCAGATTCAGGAGCGCCCAGACCGGACCGCCGGCAAGCGGCGTATCGTTCTCCGGAATCGTTTCGAGCTGATCGCGTTGTTCAACCGCCGTCACAGATCCGTAGATCACGAGATCGCCGTCGGGCACCGTCGCGGGAATCACCGTCGTCCAGCCGTCAAACGTATACCCTTCCAGCGCCGGATCGTTCGGAACCGGCGTCGCGTCTCCGTAAATAAGACCGGTATAGGTCGCATACGGCGTCGTGCCGTCGAAATCGCCCGTTCCGCCCGTGACGATGTAAGTGATCGTGAATTTTGCCTGCTCCCACTGCGCGTAGAGGTTCACCTGCCGCGGCGGCATCGTAAAGGTGCTGCCGGGCTGATACGCGACCGCGCCGTTTTCGCTCAGGCTCCAGCCGGTAAAGCGGTAACCCGGCCTCGTAAAGAGACCGCCGGACACCGTGACAACCGAATCGGTCGGATAGCGCCCGTCTTCCACGGTATCGCCCGCGGCGCCGTTGGCATGGTAGTAAACCGGCGAAGTCGCCGCTTTCCAGACCGCAAGGAGCGACACGTCGTTATCCGGCATCACGAAGGTGGCGCCCGGATCGAATGTCATCTCCGTTCCGTCGATCTGCTTCGTCTTCCAATACAGGAAGGTGTACCCGGAGTTATACGGAACCTGTCCGGAAAGCGTTGCCAGCGTTCCATACTGGACATTGCCGATGTTTTCCGGCATATCGAGCACAGGCGCGCCGGTTCCCGGGAAGTAAGCGACATTGTGGAGCGCAGTCTCCCAAACCGCGTTCAGCGTATAGTTTCTGTCGATCGCGGGAATCGCTCCGCCAAGCGATATCGCATCGCCCGTCGCGTCGTCTGTCCAGCCGATCAGGTGATATCCGATCCGCTTCACGCCGTTCGCCGTTGCAAGTACGGCGTCCGATCCGTAGTCGAACCAGGTTTCCGGCGGGAATCCGGTAACCGGATCCGTCGTGCCGAGGCGATACGCCACAAGCGGGTTGACCGTAAAGTCCGCCGCCGCCGTATCGAACACGTAGTTCTTCCGCACAGCCGGCGTCGCATTCACGCTCGCTTCCAGGACATCCGGATAGACACCGACGCCGTTATCGCTGTTCGCGCGGCGTACCGTCACCGCCATGCCGGTAAGATCGCCCGCCAGCGGTGCGTAATAGGTCGTTGCGCCCACCGCTCCGTTTGTAAATTCATAGCCGAACACCGGATCGGCCGCGCCGTAGTTCTTGCTTGCATCGAGCGCGGAAACGAGCACCGTGCGCGGTTCGACCGTGAGCGTGCCGGGTACGGCGGAGATAATATAGTCCCCGCTCAGCGTGCTGCCGTTCAGCGTATACGCAAAGCCGTTGTCCGCCGTTCCGGTGTCTGTGATCCTTCCGATTCCCGACGCGGTTGCAAACCCTTCGCCGCTGGTAAATCCGTCGCCGGATGGGTTATAACTCCAGCCGGACGCAGTCAGCGGCGTCGCGTCGTATACCTTGGTCGCGCCGAACGTATTTACCATCACGCTTCGCGGAGAGATCGTGACCTGCGCGTTCCCGAGCGCGGGCAGGTAGTTGTCGTTCAGCGCGACGAAGTACACCGTTTTGCTCTCGTTCACGTGCGTCGCCGTCGGGCTCTCGGCCATCACGTAGTGCGCCGGGT
>JAEWUO010000015.1 GCA_023459335.1 Bacillota bacterium | reverse complement strand
GGCTTCGCCCTGCTGCGCCAGCGCCATCGTGATCGCCGCCGTCAGCGTCGTCTTGCCGTGATCCACGTGCCCGATCGTTCCGATGTTTACGTGCGGCTTCGTGCGTTCGAATTTTGCCTTTGCCATTTTAATCTCCTCTTTCTGATGCAATCGTTTTAAATGATAATCCTTTGGATCAGCCGCCCGGCGGCGGACGATTTTCAGTGTTACAACCGGTAATTATTCTTGCCGACCACCGTATCGGCGATCGACTTGGAAACTTCTTCGTAATGGGCGAACTGCATCGTAAATGTCCCGCGCCCCTGCGTGCGGCTCCTTAGATCCGTCGCGTAGCCGAACATCTCCGAAAGCGGCACCAGCGCGTCGATTACCTGCACGTTCTGGCGGGATTCCATGCCGCTGAGCTTGCCGCGCCGCGCGGTGAGGTTGCCCATCACGTCGCCCAGATAGTCCTCCGGCACCAGCACTTCCACCTTCATCATCGGCTCCAGCAGCGCGCACTGCGCCTTGTCCAGCGCTTCTTTGACTGCCAGCGAACCCGCGATGGTGAATGCCATCTCGGAGGAGTCCACCTCATGATAGGAACCGTCCAGCAGCGTCGCCTGAATGTCCACGACCTCGTAGCCGCCAAGCTTGCCGCTCTTGAGCGCCTCGCGCATGCCTTTGTCGACCGCCGGAATATATTCGCGCGGTATCACGCCGCCGACGATCTTATCCACAAACTCGTAACCCGCACCCGGCTCGCGCGGAGCGAGCTCGATGACGACGTGGCCGTATTGGCCGCGGCCGCCGGTCTGTCGCACATAGCGGCTCTCCGCTTTGACGGGCGCCTTGATGGTTTCCTTGTAGGCGACCTGCGGATTGCCGACGCGCGCTTCTACGTGGAATTCACGGATCAGCCGGTCCACGATGATCTCGAGATGGAGTTCTCCCATGCCGGCGATGATGGTCTGGCCCGTTTCCGTGTCCGTATAGGTGCGAAACGTCGGGTCCTCCTCCGCCAGCTTGATCAGCGCGAGACTCATCTTCTCCTGGCCCGCCTTGGTTTTGGGTTCGATGGCGACCTGAATCACGGGGTCCGGGAAGATCATGCTCTCCAGCAGCAGCTGATGGCTTTCAACGCAGAGCGTATCGCCCGTTCCGGTATCCTTCATCCCCACCAGCGCCACGATGTCTCCCGCGTGCGCTTCGTCGATCTCCGTGCGGGTATCGGCGTGCATCATCATAATGCGGCCGACGCGTTCCCGCTTGTTTTTGCTTACGTTGTACACATAGGAACCGCTCTTGAGCGTTCCGCCGTATACGCGGATAAACGTCAGTTTCCCGATGAACGAATCCGAGAGCACTTTGAACGCCAGCGCGGCAAACGGCGCGTCGTCGCGCGGTTCCACGATGATTTCCTTTTCGCCGTCCTTGCTGGTGCCCTTGGCGGGGGGGATGTCCAGCGGGCTGGGCAGATAATTGACGATCGCGTCCAGCAGCGGCTGTACGCCCTTGTTTCGATAGGACGTGCCGCAGGTGACAGGTACGATCCTGCCGGAGAGCGTCGCCTTGCGGATGCAGGGGATCAGCTCCTCCGCCTTGAACCATTCGCCGTTGAAGTAGCGCTCCATCAGGTGCTCGTCTTCTTCGATGACGGTGTCCAGAAGCAGCGCGCGCTGTTCCTTGACTTTCGGCAGCATGTCCGCGGGGATCTCCTCCTCGCGGATGTCCGTTCCGTCGTCGTTGTAATAAATCTCCGCCTTCATCGACACGAGGTCGATGATACCGCGGAAATCCGCCTCCGCACCAATGGGAAGCTGGATGGGCAGCGCGTTTGCGCCGAGGCGCTCGCGCATCATCTGGCAGACGTTTTCAAAGTTCGCGCCGGTGATGTCCATTTTGTTGACGTAGGCGATGCAAGGCACGCCGTACTTTCTCGCCTGCCGCCAGACCGTCTCGGACTGCGGCTCGACGCCGCCTTTGGCGCAAAATACCGCGACCGCGCCGTCGAGTACGCGAAGCGAACGCTCGACCTCCACGGTGAAATCCACGTGGCCGGGCGTGTCGATGATGTTGATGCGGTGTGACTTCCAATAAGCGGTCGTCGCGGCGGACGTAATCGTGATGCCGCGCTCCTGCTCCTGAATCATATAATCCATGGCGGCGGCGCCTTCGTGCACCTCGCCGATCTTGTGAATTTTGCCGGTATAGTACAAAATTCGCTCGGTCGTCGTGGTTTTTCCGGCGTCGATGTGCGCCATGATCCCGATATTTCGGGTCATTTCCAGTGAAGTATCTCTAGGCAAAATCGTGTTCCTTTTCTCGTCGGGAATTCGTTCCTTACAGTATTGCGCGGGTCTGCGGTCCGGATTGACTGCTCCGAACCGCAGGCCCGTGGCTGTTGATTCCTGAATTGCTTCCCGTATCCGCCCTCTTTCACGCGAGCAGGCCGGGACGACACTTTTCCATATCCGCCAACCTCCCGCGCCGCGGGAGCATGGGGTTTACCAGCGATAGTGCGCGAACGCCTTGTTCGCTTCGGCCATCTTATGGGTGTCTTCCTTCTTTTTGAAGGCGTTGCCCTGGCTGTTGGCGCCGTCCATGATCTCGCCGGCGAGGCGCGCGCTGATGGTGCGTTCGCCGCGCTTACGCGCGAACGAAACGAGCCAGCGAAGGCCGAGCGTCTGGCGGCGCTCGTTGCGGATTTCGATCGGCACCTGATAGGTGGCGCCGCCGACTCTGCGGGCCTTGACCTCGAGCACCGGCATGATGTTGTTCATCGCCTGCTCGAACACCTCGGCGGGTTCGCGGCCGGTCTTCTCGCGGATGGAATCAAACGCGTCGTAAACCGCCTTCTGGGCGACGCCGCGCTTGCCGTCGAGCATGACCTGGTTGATGAGCTTGGTCACGACCACGCTGTTGTAGATCGGGTCGGCCAGCACTTCACGCTTGGGGATAAATCCTCTTCTCGGCATTGTTCGACCCTCCCTTATTTCTTCTTCTGTTGCTTCTTCGCGCCGTAGAGCGAGCGGCTCTGCTTGCGATTGGCAACGCCCGCGGTATCCAGCGCGCCGCGAATAATGTGGTAACGGACGCCCGGAAGGTCCTTGACGCGGCCGCCGCGGATCAGCACGACGGAGTGCTCCTGCAGGTTATGGCCGATGCCGGGGATGTATGCGGTACCCTCGAGACCGTCGGTCAGGCGGATACGGGCGATTTTTCTAAGCGCGGAGTTCGGCTTTTTCGGGGTCATGGTACGGACCGCCGTGCAGATGCCGCGGCGCTGCGGGCACTGCTTCAGAATAGGAGCCGTGGATTTATACTCCACCTGCTCTCTGCCTTTACGAACCAACTGGTTAATGGTCGGCATGAATCAATCTCCTTAAAACTTGTCATTCTTATCTATATCGATTACCGCTCCCTGCAACCCCTGTAGGGAGCATTGTATCCGTGTCCGCTCCCCTTATGGGAAGCATGTTACCCGAACTGTGTTCGGGATTTGTCAGCGGTATGTTCGCAATCCGTAAAACCCGCCGGCGCGCGGCGATCCGCGTCACTAAGCGGTGAAAAAAAGAACCGCCAACGCAGTATTGTATCAGCAATACCCCCGCTTGTCAAACGCTTTCTCGCCCGTTTACGCCTCGCGCTATATCTGGTATAGCGCAGGTTCGGCGAGCACAATTTTACTCGTTGGGCTTGCCGCTTTCCGCGGTGCCGAGGCCTTTTGCAAGCCGGCTTTTTGAAAACAGCAGCTTCGTGCGGCTCTTGGCGGTGATCGGCGTCCAGCCTTTCTCCTCCATCTCGGCGATGACGGGGTGCTTCATAACGTCAGTGATCATTTCTTTCGACCAGGCGCGCTGAAGCGCGTCCGCGACGAGTTTGCCGGCAATCGCACCGACGAGCACGCTGATGAGCCATCCGCCGAACGGCGCGAACATGGAGATGTCCACGAGCGGGCCTTTCACCGCGTCCAGCGTAAAGACGAACAGCGCGACAATGCCGACCGCAACGGGAACGGCCATCGGCAGATATTCCAGCATCTGAAACCGCGAACGACATTTCCTGCAGACGCCCATCTGGATCGGAATCATCGTGCCGATGCGCGCGGTCCGCTTGCCGAAGAGCCATTTCTGCACGCGCCGCGGTTCGGGGTGCGCCATATCGAGAATCGCGTATCCGCGGCGTTTCCCCTTGACCGGCGTTTTGCAGAACTGACAGTCCTTTTCCTCAAACAGCCGCGCCACGCCGCCCGCCGGCAGAAGCGATTCGTATACGTCCAGATCGCTCTTGATCTCCGCTTTGTTCTCGGACTCGCGAACGGTGCATGCTTCGCAGGTGCGCATATTTAAAAGCGCGCAATACTTCGTGCCGGAAAGCTCGCAATTCGGGTTGACAGGCAGTTTTTCCATTTCTGCTCCTTTCGCTTCGCCGGGTCGTGGCGGTCGTTGTCGTTACTTCTTCTCCGTCACGACGACATTGCGGTAGCGCCGCAAGCCGATGCCCGCCGGGATCAGTTTGCCGATGATGACGTTTTCCTTCAAACCCACGAGCGGATCGATCTTGCCCTTGATGGCCGCTTCGGTCAGCACGCGCGTGGTCTCCTGGAACGATGCGGCGGAGAGGAAGGAATCCGTGGCGAGCGAAGCCTTGGTGATGCCCAAAAGCTTGCGCTTTGCGATCGCGGGCCGGTTCTCGCTCTGGATGACGCGTTCGTTCTCCTCCTCAAAGCGGAAGATGTCGATGAGTTCGCCCGGCAGCATCGCCGTATCGCCGTTCTCTTCGATCTGTACTTTTCTGAGCATCTGGCGGATGATGATCTCGATATGCTTATCGGAAATCTCAACGCCCTGCAGACGGTAAACGCTCTGCACTTCCTTTAATAAATAGGCCTGCACGCCCTTGACGCCCTTGATCTTCAGGATATCGTGCGGGTTCACGCTGCCTTCGGTGAGCTCGTCGCCCGCCTCGACCGCATCCCCGTCTGCGACCTTGAGCTTGCTGCCGAACGGGATGAGATAGCTCTCGGCTTCTCCGTCCTCGTTGGTGACGACCGCTTCGCGCCGTTTTTTGGAGTCGTCGATGTGCACGGTGCCGTTGATTTCGCTGATGACGGCAAGGCCTTTAGGTTTGCGCGCCTCAAAGAGCTCCTCGACGCGCGGAAGGCCCTGCGTAATATCGTCCGCTGTGGCGACGCCGCCGGTATGGAACGTACGCATCGTCAGCTGTGTGCCGGGTTCGCCGATGGCCTGCGCCGCGATGATGCCGACCGCCTCGCCGATGTTGACCGGCGTACCGGTCGCGAGGTTCACGCCGTAGCACTTCGCGCAGACGCCGCGGTCGGCGCGGCAGGTGAACACGGAGCGGCAATGCACGCTCTTGATGCCGGCCTTTTCAATGGCTTCCGCCTGTTCGTAGGTGATCAGCGTATCCGCGTCCGCGATGATTTCGCCGGTTTCCGGATGTCTGACCGGATCGACCGCGTAACGGCCGAGCACACGGGCGCGCAGCGGCTCGATGAGCTTGTTGCCGTCCTTGATCTCGGTGATCATCATGCCCTTCGGCGCCTCGTTTCGGTTCGCGAAGCAGTCCTCTTCGCGTACGATCACGTCCTGCGAAACGTCGACGAGACGACGGGTGAGGTAACCGGAGTCCGCAGTGCGCAGCGCGGTGTCGGCAAGGCCTTTGCGCGCTCCGTGCGAAGAGATGAAGAACTCCAGAACCGAGAGACCTTCGCGGAAATTCGCGCGGATCGGCACCTCGATGATCTGGCCGCTCGGGTCGGCCATGAGTCCGCGCATGCCCGCGAGCTGGCGGATCTGCGCCGTGCTTCCGCGCGCGCCGGAGTTGGCCATCATGTAAATCGGGTTGAATTCATCCAGCGAGGACATCAGGGATTGTGCGACGCGGTCGGTCGTGTCTTCCCAGACTTTGATGACGCGTCCCCTGCGCTCGCCGTTAGACAGCATGCCCTGACGGAAGAGCTCGTCGATCTCTTCGACCTTGCCTTCCGCTTCGGCGATCAGCTGTTTCTTCTCGGCGGGTACCTGAATATCCTGGAACCCGACGGTGATGCCGCCGCGCGTGGAATAGGTAAAGCCGAGCTTCTTGATGCGGTCGAGCACCTGAGAAGTCGTCGTGGGGCCGTATTTGCGGTAGCAGCTGTCCACGATGTTTCCGAGGTCCTTCTTCGCGACGAGCTTGTCCACCTCGAACGTAAAGAGGTTTTCCTCATTTGTGCGGTCGACAAATCCCAGATCCTGGGGAATCGCGTTGTTGAAGATCACGCGGCCGACCGTGGTCTCCACGATCTTTCTGCGCTTTTCGCCCTGCCACTCGCGCTCCAGACGGATCTTGACCTGCGCCTGCAGCGAGATTTCGCCGGTCTGGTACGCCATGACGGCTTCGTTTTCGGAGTGGAAGATCTTTCCTTCCCCCTTGGCGCCCTTGCGGATGATGGTCAGGTAGTAGCAGCCGATGACCATGTCCTGCGTCGGGGAGACGACAGGACGGCCGTCCTGCGGTTTCAGGATGTTATTGCTCGCGAGCATGAGGAAGCGGGCCTCCGCCTGCGCCTCCACCGAGAGCGGAACGTGCACGGCCATCTGGTCGCCGTCGAAGTCCGCGTTGTATGCGGTGCAGACCAGAGGATGCAGCTTGAGCGCGCGGCCCTCGACGAGGATCGGCTCAAACGCCTGGATTCCGAGGCGGTGCAGCGTCGGCGCGCGGTTTAAAAGTACCGGATGGTCCTTGATGACCTCCTCCAGAACGCCCCAGACCGCCTGGTCGACGCGTTCCACCATACGCTTTGCGCCCTTGACGTTCTGCGCAAAGCCGCCTTTGACGAGCTTCTTCATGACGAACGGCTTGAACAGCTCGAGCGCCATCTCTTTCGGCAGGCCGCACTGGTACATCTGCAGGTCCGGGCCGACGACGATGACGCTGCGGCCGGAGTAGTCCACGCGCTTGCCCAGAAGGTTCTGGCGGAAACGGCCCTGTTTGCCGCGCAGCATGTCCGAGAGGGACTTGAGCGGACGGTTGCCGGGGCCCGTGACGGGGCGCGTGCGGCGGCCGTTGTCAATAAGGCTGTCCACCGCTTCCTGGAGCATGCGCTTTTCGTTGCGTACGATGATGTCCGGCGCGCGCAGCTCCAGCAGCCGCTTCAGGCGGTTGTTGCGGTTGATCACGCGGCGGTAGAGATCGTTGAGGTCGCTGGTGGCGAAACGTCCGCCGTCGAGCTGCACCATCGGCCGGATTTCCGGCGGGATGACCGGGATCACCGTGAGGATGATCCACTCCGGCTTGTTGCCGCTCGTGATGAACGCTTCGATGACCTCGAGGCGCTTGATCGCGTTGGCGCGCTTCTGTCCGGAGGAATTGTCGATCTCCTCGCGGAGTTCTTTTTCCAGTTTCGGCATGTCGAGCTGGATCAGCAGTTCGCGGATCGCCTCCGCGCCCATACCCGCGCGGAATGCCTTCGGGCCGTACTGCTCCTGCGCCTCGCGGAATTCCTTGTCCGTGAGGATCTGTTTATAATTCAGCGTCGTGCGGCCGGGATCGATGACCACGTACGCGCCGAAATAGAGCACCTGCTCCAGCGCGCGCGGACTCATGTCCAGCAGCATCTTCATGCGGCAGGGAATCCCTTTGAAATACCAGATATGGCTCACGGGCACGGCGAGCTCGATGTGGCCCATACGCTCGCGGCGCACCTTCGCGCGGGTGACTTCCACGCCGCACTTTTCGCAGACGATCCCCTTATAGCGGCCGCGTTTATATCTGCCGCAATGGCACTCCCAGTCCTTGGTCGGCCCGAAAATCCGTTCGCAGAAGAGGCCGTCCTTTTCGGGCTTGAGCGTGCGGTAGTTGATCGTTTCCGGTTTCTTGACCTCGCCGTGGGACCATTCCAATATCTTTTCGGGCGATGCGAGCCCGATCTGCAATGCGTCAAAATTCGTCAGTTCAAACACAATCTATCTCTCCTTGCTGCCGCTCTTGTCAAAATCCGTCAGAAGAGACACGGTTTGTCTCTTCTGCCCGCGCTTATTCGATGTCCTTGTCGATGTCGAGATCCAGCGTGTCGGAAAGCTCGCCGAGGTCTTCGTCCAGCCCGTCCAGTTCATCCTCGGAGGGTTCTTCCTCCTCGGCGACCACCGGCTCATCTTCGCCCTCGTCAAAGTCTTCGAACTCGTCGAAGTCTTCCAGCTCGTCCTCGTCGTCGCCCAGCGGCGCGAAGGCGGGCGTGTCCTCAAGGCCCGCGATGTTGACGTCGATCGGCGCGGTTTCTTCATCGTCGTCCTCGCCGATGAGGATTTCTTCGCGCGTATCGGTAAGCACCTTGATATCGAGCGCGAGAGACTGCAGTTCCTTGATGAGCACCTTGAACGATTCCGGAACGCCCGCGGGCGGCACGTTGTCGCCCTTGACGATGGCCTCGTAGGTTTTCACGCGGCCGACCACGTCGTCCGACTTCACCGTGAGGATCTCCTGCAGCGTGTATGCCGCGCCGTAGGCTTCCAGCGCCCAGACTTCCATCTCGCCGAAGCGCTGGCCGCCGAACTGCGCTTTGCCGCCCAGCGGCTGCTGGGTCACCAGCGAGTACGGTCCGGTCGAGCGCGCGTGGATCTTGTCGTCCACAAGGTGCGCGAGTTTGAGGTAATACATGTATCCGACGGAGATGCGGTTTTCAAACGGTTCCCCGCTGCGCCCGTCGTAGAGCATCGTCTTGCCGTCCTCATCGAGCCCGGCCTTGACGAGCAGTTCCTTGATGTCCGCTTCGGTCGCGCCGTCGAACACCGGGGTCGCGATCCGGATGCCGAGGTTTTTGCAGGCTGCGCCGAGGTGCAGCTCCAGCACCTGGCCGATGTTCATGCGCGAAGGTACGCCGAGCGGGTTTAACACGATCTGCAGCGGCGTGCCGTCCGGCAGGAATGGCATATCCTCCTCCGGAAGGATGCGGGAGATAACGCCCTTGTTGCCGTGACGTCCCGCCATCTTGTCGCCGACGGAGATCTTACGCTTCTGCGCGATGTAAACGCGGACCATCTGGTTCACGCCGGGGCTGAGTTCGTCTTTATGTTCGCGGGTGAATACCTTGACGTCGACCACGATGCCGCCCTCGCCGTGCGGAACGCGCAGGGAGGTGTCCCTCACGTCGCGCGCCTTCTCTCCAAAGATGGCGCGAAGCAGGCGTTCCTCCGCAGTCAGTTCGGTTTCGCCCTTGGGCGTCACTTTGCCGACCAGGATATCGCCGCTGCGCACCTCCGCTCCGGGGCGGATGATGCCGCTCTCGTCCAGCTGGGAGAGCGCGTCCTCGCCGATGTTCGGGATGTCGCGCGTGATCTCTTCGGGTCCGAGCTTGGTGTCGCGCGCTTCAACCTCGTGCTCCTCGATATGGATGGACGTAAATACGTCGTCCTTGACGAGCTTTTCGGAGATCAGAACCGCGTCCTCGTAATTATAGCCTTCCCAGGTCATGAATCCGATCAGGATGTTGCGGCCCAGCGCGATTTCGCCGTTGTCGGTGGACGCGCCGTCTGCGATGACGTCTCCGCGCGCCACGACTTCGCCCTTTCGGACGATCGGGCGCTGGTTTAAACAGGTTCCCTGGTTCGAGCGCTGGAACTTCGTGAGCTTGTAGATATGCTCCACGCCGATCCTGTCGGTGATGACGATCGTCTTGGCGGAGACGTGCGAAACCACGCCGTCCTCCTTCGCGATGAGCACGATGCCGGAGTCGTGCGCGGCCTTGTATTCCATGCCCGTCGCGACGATCGGCGATTCGGGCACGAGCAGCGGCACCGCCTGGCGCTGCATGTTCGAACCCATCAAGGCGCGGTTTGCGTCGTCGTTTTCGAGGAAGGGGATCATGGCCGTCGCAACCGAAACGAGCTGCTTCGGGGAAACGTCCATATAGTCCACTTCGCTGGCCTTGACCTCGATGATCTGGTCGAGGAGGCGCGCGATGACGCGGTCTTTTTTAAACCAGTGCACCTCTTCGTCGATCGGCTCGTTCGCCTGCGCGACGATGAAGTTATCCTCCTCGTCCGCGGTCAGGTAGTCGATGTTGTCCGAAATAATGTGTTTCTTGCCGTCCACGCGGCGGTACGGCGCCTCGATGAAGCCGTACTCGTTGATGCGCGCGTAGGTCGAGAGCGAGTTAATCAGTCCGATGTTCGGACCTTCCGGCGTCTCGATGGGGCACATTCGGCCGTAATGGGAGAAGTGCACGTCGCGCACGTCGAACGTCGCGCGTTCGCGGTTGAGGCCGCCCGGGCCGAGCGCCGAGAGGCGGCGTTTGTTCGTCAGTTCCGCGAGCGGGTTCGTCTGATCCATGAACTGGCTCAGCTGGGAAGAGCCGAAAAACTCTTTGATCGCGGCGGTAACGGGGCGGATGTTGATCAGGTTACTGGGCATCGCAACATCCATATCCTGCAGGCCCATACGCTCGCGCACCACGCGCTCGAGACGGGTGAGGCCGACGCGAATCTGGTTCTGCAGCAGTTCGCCGACGCTGCGGATGCGGCGATTGCCGAGATGGTCGATGTCGTCCGTACGGCCGATGCCGTAAGGCATGCCGATCAGATACGAAATCGACGCGATCATGTCGTCGGGGATGATGTGCCGCGGGATCAGGTCGTAATAGCGCGATTTGATCATCGCCTTTAATTCGTCCTTCGGGAGATCTTTGCCTTCCTTGAGCGCGGCCAGCAGCGTCGGCAGGTGCACGTCCTCGTTGATGCCGGCTTCGATGGGGTCGAAGTCCAGCCATTCGTTGGCGCGCACAAAATTGTTGCCGATGACCTTCACGCGGTTGTCGCCAACCTGCAGCCATACTTCGTTGACGCCGGCGTTCTGGATATCCCCGGCCATGAAACGGTCGATCGTCTGTCCCGCTTCCGCGAGGATTTCGCCCGTGACGGGATGCACGATCTTATCCGCGGCAATGTGGTTGCGAATGCGCGCGCGGATGGCCAGTTTCTTGTTAAATTTATAACGCCCTACTCTGGCGAGGTCGTAACGCTTGTCGAAGAACAGCGAATTCAGAAGCGAGCGGGCGCTCTCTTCCGTCGGCGGCTCGCCGGGGCGCTGGCGTTTGTAGATTTCGATGAGGCCTTCCGCTTCGGAATGCGTCGGGTCCTTCTGCAGCGTGGCGGAAAGGCGCTCGTCGTCTCCGAAGAGGTCTAAAATCTGTGCGTTCGCGCCGTAACCCAGCGCGCGCACAAGCGCGGTGATGTGCACCTTGCGCTGGCGGTCGATCTTGACGTAGAGCACACCGTTAGAGTCGGTTTCATACTCCAGCCAGGCGCCTCTGTTCGGGATCACCTGCGCGGAAAAGAGTTGTTTGCCGACCTTGTCGAAGCTCTCGGAGAAATACACGCCGGGCGAACGGACGAGCTGGGAAACGATGACGCGCTCCGCGCCGTTGATGATAAACGTGCCCTGCGGCGTCATGAGCGGAAAATCTCCCATGAAGACTTCCTGCTGTTTGACTTCGCCCGTTTCCTTATTGATCAGGCGGACGGTAACGCGAAGCGGCGCGGCGAAGTTGACGTCGCGCTCTTTGCTTTCTTCGATGGAATATTTCGGATTGTCCAGGTCGATTCGGTAATCGACAAACTCTAATACCAGTTTGCCGGAATAGTCGGTTATCGGGGATATATCGTCAAAAACTTCTTTCAGGTCCTCCCTCAGGAATCGATAGTATGAATTCTTCTGAATCTCGATCAGATCCGGCATGTCGAGCACTTCTCGTATTCTGGAAAAGCTCTTTCGCGTCTGTCTGCCCATTTGAACGTCATGCATCATCGCGTACTCCCCTTGCCGGCGCGATTGCAGGTCGCGCCTTTGCATTTTTTCTCGTCAAAACCTTGCCGGACGAAAAACCGCCATGACCGGTAAAAAACTGCCCATTTTCCTGTTTTTACCGGAATTCAACCGGTCGAAAACTCGATTTTGGGCATATTTCGACATTTATGCGATCTTAAGTCAATCATGTATGATATCATCCGTTGCATCTCCTGTCAAGAAAAAATGTTGAAATATGTTGCCTTTTTTTGCAATTTTATTATATGATATTAGAACACGTCTGTCTGACCGGATTTGTCCGGCCAGAGAGCATACAAAATCTCACGGTGACGTCTTAAAACGCTTTTTCCATTTGCGCGGCGGATGAATAAAATCGGTCCCGAATATGATACAGCGAGGCGAATCAAGGATGAAACACACGAGGGCGGACGCGCTGAAAACGCTGCAAACCTACACGAAAAGCGAAGCGCTGCTCAAGCACGCTTACGCGGTCGAGGGCGTCATGCGCCATTGCGCGCGCGAGCTGGGCGAGGACGAGGAATACTGGGGCATCGTAGGACTGCTGCACGACGTGGACTACGAGCAGTGGCCGGAGGAACACCTCAAGGTCGCCCCGCGTCTGCTTTCCGAGTCAGGCTTTGGCGAAGACGTGATCCATGCGGTGCTTGCGCACGGCTGGGGTCTCTGTTCGGACGTCAAGCCGGAAAAGAAAATGGAGCTCGTCCTCTACACGATCGACGAGCTGACCGGCCTCATCACGGCGGCGGCATATATGCGCCCGAGCCGCAGCGTGATGGATATGGAAGTCTCCAGCGTGAAGAAGAAATTTAAGGATAAGGGTTTTGCGGCGGGCGTCAATCGCGAAGTCATTCTCGGCGGTTGCGAAATGCTCGGCATGACGCTTGAGGACGTAATCCAGCAGAGCATCCTCGGCATGCGGGACGTGCACGAGGCGCTGGGGCTGTAAGAATAATAGAGATTTTTTTTCATTCAGCGGCAGGGAAAACCTGCCGCTGATCATTTCTGTCAGTGATTCTGTCGATGATAATTCTTCTGCAGACACTATTCTGCTCTGTTCCGTTTCGTGATATACTACTTCGGATGTTTATACAACCAGGGTCGAGGTGTGATATGAAGCGGTATTTGAGTTTTGCCTTGTTGCTTTCTTTGCTGTTTGCCCTTTCCGGCTGCGGCCAAAACGTGCAGGAACCCCCCTTGCCTGCCGAGACCGCGTCGGCCAGCGCGACGCCCGTCATGGTTTATGGCGACACTGAGCTGGACCGGGCAGTCTCGCTAGGAATCGGTGTCTACGAAGAGCCGGATCAGGCGGCGACGTATGCTCAATTTTTCGGAATGCTGGATCGGGTCGCCGGTTTGGTAGGCAGCAGTCAGCTTGCCAGCTGGCAAAAGCAGTTGACCGAAGCGCGCGCTTCGAATGCGGAAATGACCCGCATGGAAGGCATGATGGCGGTTTTAAAATGCGCGCTGTCCTTGGGAGACTCCTATACGGAATTCAACACCAACTGGCAGCCTGTCAATGATGAAATTGGCGAAAAGGTTTGGACGGAAATTGAAAAGGTCCCGAACCCCTATCAATGGATCAGCGATGAGTTCCCTTACAGCAGCGGCGGATTTACAAAAGATACTTATGTTTATGACTGGGATTTCTTTGGTGTTGCTTACCGCTACGCGTTCGGGCGAGTGTCGCAGGAGAGCGGGGAAACAATATTCGATTATGATTCCGAGCGTAATTCCATGCGCCCCGAAGATATCATGACCTATTCCGAAGCCATGCTTGCGGCTTTGCGGCTTTATGAAAGCACCATGAAGCCCGTAACAGAACGAATTCCAACCGCTGCGGACGCAGAGATTCTCCAGGCGGCAGAAGAACGAAAAACAGCGATATTGACCAGCGAAACAACCGTGGAAGTCACCGGAAAGAAATACTACATTTCCAACGACGGCAATGATGCAAACGACGGTAGAACACCGGAAACCGCATGGGCGACGTTGTCTAATCCCAAATTGTCGCCATGGTCCAACGTCTTAAAACCGGGCGACGGCGTCTTCTTTGAACGCGGCGGCCTCTGGCGCGGCGAACTGCGATGCTCTGCTGGCGTAACCTACTCCGCGTATGGAGAAGGGCCGAAGCCCAGAATCATCAGTTCGCCGGAAAGCGGCGTCGGCGCAGATAAATGGCAGATCTGGTATGACAAAGACGGCGTAAAGATTTGGAAATTTTACCACGATATTTCGGAAGTAGCCTGCATCGTTTTCAACGGCGGGGAAAGCTACGCCTCACGCGTCTTCTCCTACTGGAACGGCGAGAATACGGTTTCCGTGGATGATTACCAAACGCCTTTTGATATTCAAAAGGATTTAAAGTTTGACATGCAGTTTTACTCTTACGGCGATTACAGTGCTTATACGACCTACTCAAAGTCGAACGATTCCTCCATCGGTTCGCAGCGCCTGGCGGATCCGTACGAGATCGATACAAGAAACACGGTGTATCTGCGCTGTGACAGGGGCAATCCAGGGGAATTATTCGGTGAAATCGAATTCTCTTCGTCGGTACAGTATATAAAACCCGGCTATTTCGGGATTATTGCCGGCAGTGGAGACGGATTTACTGTTGATAACCTTTGCGTGATGTACAGTTTTACAATGGGGTTGAATAATTGTGGCTGCAATAATGTAACATTTCAAAACTGCGAAGTCGCATGGGTTGGCGGCGCGTCCCACTCGATCGGGTATATAAATGGTGATACGCCGTTTCTGCCCGTAGCGGGCGAGGGAATTCGAATGGAAGGAACCAACAATAAATCGATCAATAATTATGTGCACGATTGCTTTGACGGCGGCATTACCGTTGAATTCAGCGCGCAGTTTATGCCAAAAGCGGACGGAATGGAAATACGGAATAATGTGATTGAACGCTGTATTTCCGGTGTTCTGGCCGGTGAGCACAACGAGGACAGTTCCTATGCGGACAAGGTTAAATTCAGTGGCATCCGGATTGCCGATAACTATATTATGTACAGCGGTTATGGGTGGAGCAGCGATCCGCACTATAACTTCACGTGGAACAACGTTGAGTATAACGGAAACGCCATTACATGGTGGTACGGCCCTCTTTGGAGCAACGCGGGCGAAGTCAGCAACAATGTACTTTACATCGCGAAGCACGCGCTGATCATGAACGGAGCCGAAGGCGAGAATAAGCCGGCACTGTCCGGCAACACCTATGTGCAGAATAACAACGGGATCATCGCATTCGTCAAAAACGACAAAAACATGTTTACGAATTGTTCTGCAACAAACGATGAGCATATTAAAGATATCGTACATAATACCCTCGGAGATAAAACTGCTCAGATTCTTCCGCTTTCCTGATCATCACAACGTTTGATCAAAATTCAACAGCACTAAGAAAAAAGGCGCCGGTTACCAAACAGGCAACCGGCGCCTTTTTTCAATCTATAGAAGCGAGTCTAATTTTTCTGGTCGGCGTATAACAGTGTCTACTCTTTATTCCGTTGTCTCAGATACCCCTGTATCACTTCCCACGCGCTCATTAAAAAATACCCGAATGCGCCTTTTCCTTCCGCGTGGTTGTCGAGGTCCACGTCCCGCGCGCGGCTGCGCAGAAATCCGACGCGGTAGGCGAAGTTATGCGCGAGCCATTCCCGCTCCAGCGAAGGCAGCGTACGCTTCCACGGCGGGTCGGAAGGATGCGCCGCGTCATAGGCAATCAGAGCGGACAGCGCCTCTCGGCGCAGGACCCTGCTGCGAATATCGCAGGAGCGAAGCACGCGAAACGACGGATCGGGCGTAAAGCGGTCGTCGTAGGCAGCGATTTCGCCGCGATGAATCGCACGCTCCGCCTCCGCGCGGTCCAGCGTGATCGTCAGGATTCGTCCCGACGGCAGCGTTTGCGTAATGGTTCTCCCGCATGTTTCCATACTGAAAATGGTAACAACCGTACGGAAAAAAGTCAACGGCGCACGTGCTTTCCGCAAGCGGGCGCGCCCGTCTTCCGGCTTGCATTTTACCAAACGTGCCGCTATGATAGATGCAGTTGCATTTTGCGGCCGAGGGAGGCATACATGACTGAAATGAAGCAGCGTTATATCGATCTGATCGACAAACATTTTAACAGGCAGCTCGACTCCCTCGCGAAGCTGATCTCGTTTCCGAGCGTTTCCCAGGGCAAACCGGAAGAAGGCATGCCCCTCGGAAGAGACATCCACAACGCGCTTGCTTACGCGCTGGATCTGTCAAAAGAGCTGGGCTTCTCCGCCCGATCGCTGGACGGTTACTGCGGTGTCGTCGACTACGGCGAAGGCGAAGAGATGCTCATGATCATGGCGCATCTGGACGTGGTTCCCGCGGGTTCCGGCTGGACGAGCGATCCTTTCACGCTCACGCGTAAGGAAGGCAGGCTGATCGGGCGCGGCATCGCGGACGACAAAGGCCCCGCGATCTCCGCGCTCTACGCGCTGTATGCGGTTAAGGAGGCGGGCATCCCGCTCAAGCGCAGGGTGCGCATCTTTTTAGGCTGCGACGAAGAGCGCGGCTGGAGCTGCGTCAACCGTTATAAACAGACCGAGCCGGAGCCGACGCTGGCCTTTACGCCGGACGGGCAGTATCCCGTCATCAACTCCGAAAAGAACATCGGACAGGCGACCTACACGAAGCCGCTTTCGGGCAGCGAGGTGCGCATCTTTTGCGGCATCGCGCCGAACGTCATCCCCGGGGAGGCGACGGCAAGCCTGCCGTTTACGCCGGAACCCGTCACGTCGACGCACGGCATGCTCTTAAGCGGCAAAGAGGGCGAGCTCCGCGCCGTCGGCAGAAGCGGGCACGCCTCCACGCCGCAGGACGCGCAGAACGCGCTCCTCGCGCTTTTAGACGCACTCAAGGAGCAGCCGCTGCGCGCGGAAGACCTCGCCGTGGCGTCCTCGCTCGCCGCGCTGTTAGGATTCGACCAGCACGGCGAGGCGTTCGGCCTCGACATCATGGACGAATCCGGCCGGCTTACGCTCTCGCCGAATATCCTCGAATGGACGGAAGACAGCGTATCCATCACGCTGGACAGCCGCTTTCCGTTCAGCGTCACGCCGGAAAAACTGCTCGCGTCGCTCGACGAAAAATTCAGCCAGATCGGTTTTTCTCGCACCTGGCAGAAGATTTCGAAGGGACACTATATCGACCCGAACTGCGAGCTCGTCACGACCCTTCTCGACATTTACAGCAAAGCTACCGGCAAGCGGAGCGAGGCAATCTCCATCGGCGGCGGAACCTACGCGCGTTCGTTCGAAAACGCCGTCGCCTTCGGGATCGAACCCGTCGGCGAACCCGCGCAGGCACATATGCCGGACGAGTACTGCACCGAGCAGAACGTTCGCTTCGACACGCGCCTGATGGCGGAGGCGATCGCGCGGCTTGCGGGAAAATAGAAAGCGAAGCACAGCAAAATCACTTTGGAGCAGACGGAGGCGCTGCTCCTTATTCTATGCGGCAGGCGGAGATTTGATGATTGCGTCTTTTCACATCACCAAAAAATACGCCGATAAATCGGTCTTGGGATAAGTCAAATTTCATCGTTTTCACGTTGGATCGTTACCATCATACATGGTTGTAAATTCCGGGCGGGTATAATATGATGTATGGATTGGGAATAAATTCGGCTGATATCAAGAGGGTAACATTCTTATGACGCTGGAGTCTATCGAGAATACAAATCTTCGGTTTAAGGAAATGTTCACGTTTTTACTCACGACGGTTTCCGTAGTGTTGATTGGATTTCTATTGTCATTCGTGCCAAACTATTTGGATGAAAATTATATCTTGGCAAATTTCGTAGTGAATCTGAAAGATTTTGTGGCGGAACGTTCTGAAAAGCTTCAGTATATGATCTGCACCGTATCCTTTCCCGTTTTGTATGTTGTTTTTCACTTTGTATTGCGAAAGGTCCGATGGAATGTTTCCGAATCGGCCGTTCAATGGGTTTTCAGCATATTGTTCATCGCCGGCGTGTGCGGAATCTTTCTGATCGTTTACATCAATCCGTTCTATCTGCGCTCATTTCATGTGAACAGATCGCCTTTAAGCGACATTCTGTTTATCGCAGTGAGCGGCATTCTTGGTTTGCTTTGTTTCTATCGTTATGAGAAAAAACCGAATCGCCGAACGATCGATCTTTTATCGATAATATTCGGTATTCTATTCGTATTGTTTGTATCATATCGGTACGTTACAAAAACGTATCTGTTTGATGACGACGGTTATACGACGTTCCACTTTGATGCATACTTCTATCCGGTATACAAAGTTTACAGCGGACAGACGCCCCTGATCGATTTTAAAAATATTTACGGGTTTTATCCCTATTTTCTCGCTCCGATTCTGGCGGTCATGGGCGGCGCCTCCATGTTCCATTTCAGTCTGATCATGACCGTGCTTGTCGCAATCTGCTATTTGTCGATTTTTTTCAGTCTGACGCTGCTGCTCAAAAACAAACTCCTTTCGACCCTCTGCGCCGCCGCCATCATCAACTGGATGGGCGAATTTACCGGCGTGTATTATCTCCAATATGTACCGCAGCGGTTTTTGTTTCCGTCGGTCCTTCTTCTGTTATGCGTATTATATCTGGCCGCAAAAAAAATGTCGCAAAAGAAATGGCTGAAGGCCGTGACATTTTTCATCATTTCCCTGTCTCTGCTTTGGAATCTGGATACCGGGCTGGTCGTCGCAATTGCGTATCCTGCTTTTTTAATCTACCAGTCGCTGGCCGAGCATAACCTGAAAGACAGGCAATTGTATCGGGACATCGGTTCAGCGTTCGCCGGCACCCTTGCCGCCGCGGTTGGAGCGTATCTGCTTCTGCTGTTGATTACTTATGTCCGGACCGGACAGTGTTTTCAATTTGCGGATTTGTTTTATGCACAGGCGATTTTTTACCATTATGGATTTTACATGCTGAAAATACCCCTGATTCACGAATGGATCCTGCTTATCTCTCTCTACACGACCGCGCTCGTAAAGTCCATCAAAGATCTTTCCTTCATGAAAACCACCTGTTCCGCGGAGCGAAACGCCCTTGGGCCCATGTATTTTCTTCTTTCCGTTATGGGATTGGGATTGTTTTCCTATTATCAGGGCCGAAGCCATGATTATGTTTTTAGCTACGTCTGCTGGCCGGGATTCGTTTTGCTCGCCTTGTTCGCTCAGGAATATCTGGAGCAAATCAAGCTGATCAATTGGCGCAAAAAGATCGGGCTTCTGGCCGTTATCGTATTTTTATCCATCCTGGCCGGCGTTTCTGTCTATTTCTCGCTTAAAACTGCGAAAGCAGACGCTCTGAAAATACCGGCCGTGGCAAACGCGTACCAGTCTTATCTCAAAAAAGATACAAACAAGCTTAACAGCCATGCTGCGTCTTCTGCCGATCCGGAGGACAGTGTGTACTTAAGCAGCGTGCTGAACGTAATCCATACGTTTCGCAGGAATCAGGAACCGCTGAATCTGGTCATGTATAACGCCGCCGCGATCTATTCCACCCTTGACGAACCATGGGTGAAGAAAGTCCCCGCTACGGTCGATTGGTTCGAACGAGCCGATTGTGAAGGCGTAATAAAAAGTATCCGGGAGGCTGACTGTATTCTGATCATCGACCGGGAGTCGTATGATTTGCTATGGCGTGATTTTCAGGATGAACTCCGCGACGCGCTCCAAGCTTCTTACCAGACGGGGAAACTTCTGCACGATTTTTCCGTGTTCGTCCCGAAATCGTTCGGATCGGATATCCTGAACGATTTGCCTTCCGAGCTCGGGATTCAGGATATTTCATTGTCTGCCGGCTGACCTTAAAAACAGTCTGCGTTACCGACGCGCTCTGTCCGGACAACCAGGGCAAGGGCTGCCGGCAGGCGGGGCAGCGCGAACGGCCGGTCGCATATGCCGGGCAAGTACTGCACCGACCGGAATCTTCTTGTCGTATAATGCTTTGAATGCGAGCCGCGTCTTCGTTTCTCGTCCGGTCATTCGAATAAGCCGCGCCGCAGCCGGACGCAAATCTGTGTAATCACACGTCCGTTCATGTTGTAATAGTGTGTAAACTGCGAGCGGAACACATCCGCGAGCGGCCGAATACGCGTCCCGTCGGCAAAAGAGTATAAATAGCGGCAATCGTCGCTGATCAATGGCGTCAGAATATTCAAGATCAACATGATCGTAAAAAAGAAAATCAGAACGCCGGCAATCAGCAGCCTCCTCTTATGGGCGGACGCATCCCAATTCAGCAGATCGATCATTTGGTTTGTATTCTTACTCTTTTCCATGGCAACCCCACCCGCAGCGTATAAGATAGAACAGGAAAATACCGGTGTGCGATTATTGCATTTTAAAACCATTATGACTAGCGCCCCACCCGGCACCTGGAAGCGCCGGCACACTTGATCGACGTAAAATTCCCTTGCAAGTGGCGTTTTCTTGTGCTATACTCGCTTTTGCTAACGTCCTTCTTGCTCGGCGCATCAGTCGCCGGGCCAATAGACCATAAGGAGGTGAAATGAATGAATCAATACGAAGCTCTCTACATCATCGACGCCAATCAGGACGAAGAATCGATGAAGGCAACCGTCGAAAAATTCAAAGGGATTGTCGAAACCAACGGCGGCGAAGTGACGGCCGTCGACGAGTGGGGCAAGAAGCGCCTCGCGTACTCGATCAACTACAAGACCGAGGGCTACTACGTCTTGATGTCGTTTGCATGTGCGCCGGAAGTTCCCAAAGAACTCGAGCGAAACTTTAAAAACGACGAAGCAATCCTGCGCTATCTCGTCACGCGAAAGGAAGCGTAACGAACCCGCAGTGCCGAAAGGATGGATGAAGCATGAATAAAATCACACTCATCGGTAACCTGACGCATGACCCGGAAGTGCGCTCCACGCCAAACGGCGTCACCGTCTGCTCCTTCACCATCGCGGTTAACCGCCGCTTTGCCAGCGGTGCGGGCGGAGAGCGCCCGACGGACTTTTTCCGCATCAACGCCTGGCGGCAGCTGGGCGAAACGTGCGCCCGATTCCTCAGCAAGGGCCGCAAGGTCGCCGTCATCGGCGAACTCCAGGCGCGCACCTACGAGGCAAAGGACGGCACGACGCGCATGTCTTTGGACGTGCAGGCGGACGAGGTCGAGTTCCTCTCGCCCAAGCAGCAGGAGGAAGGGGCGGCGCCCAGCTCCCGCGCGGATAACGCGCAGGATATGGCCGGGTTTACCGACATCCAGTCCGACGACATTCCCTTTTAAACCACGAGCGGGCTGACCCCCGCAACCAAATTTTCGATTAGGAGGCTTGCAACATGGAAGACCGAAAAATGCGTCCCCGCCCCAAGCGCGGCCGCCGCAAGGTTTGCAAGTTCTGCGCCGATAAAGCCGCAACGATTGACTACAAGGATATCCGTACCCTTGAAAAATTCGTGACCGAGCGCGGCAAGATCATGCCCCGCCGCATGTCGGGCATGTGCGCCAAGCATCAGCGCGACCTTGCCATCGCCATCAAACGCGCGCGCACCGTCGCCCTGCTGCCGTACGTAGCAGACTAAAAACCTAGCGCACACACATAAGGACTTAGCAGAATCAGAACCGGTCTCAGGATCGGTTCTTTTTTATATTCTTTTTAATCTTAAGAATAAAAAGATGAGCAGAATCAGAACCGGTCGAAACAGGTTCCACTAAATTCCTATTCGATTGTTCTTTCCTTTTTGTCAGGATTTTCTGCTTATTTCCTGCAGAGGCAAAACGGGTGGCCTTCGGGGTCGAACATCGTAACGAAATGATCGCCGCCATATTGGCTGCCCGCCTGAATTGCACCGAGCGATTCGGCTTCCCGCACGGCGGACGGCAGGTCGTCTACCTGAAAATCAAGATGCATCTGTTTCTGCTGCTCTCCGGGTTCCTCCGGCCAGACGGGAGGGACGTAATCTTCCTCTTCGTCGAACAAAAACACGATGCCGCTTTCGTCGCTGACCGCCGGACAATCATACAGGACGCCCTTTTCCCAACCGAGAAGCTTTGCATAAAAATCCTGAAGCCTCAACGCGTCTTTGCAGTCGATTCCCACATTGCCCAAAAGGATCCCCTTGATCACGGAAAGCACCTCTCGTTTATTTTAAATTAACGAATTTATATGATTTATTGATTGATTCCAATAAAATCTTATCCCGTCCGCAGGGGAAAATGCTATCTCTTGTGTTTTTCATCGCCTTTGAGGCGCATGTTGTCCCAGAGGCCGTAGGTTTCGGTGGTCGAGAGCGCGTGCATGAACTTTTCCTCAAAGTCCGGCACCAGCCCGGCGATATGCTGGACGAGCTGCTTGGCTTCCTCGCGCTTGGTGTGCCCCGCGATGTCGCAGTTCGGCGGCAGAATCGGCAGATTTCTCGCGCGGGCAACGCTGAGCGCGTGCTTCTCCGGCAGGAAGATCAGCGGGCGGATCACCGTCACATCCCGGCGGGAAAGATAGGTCACCGGCGCGAAGGTGTTGATCCTGCCTTCGTAAAGCATGCTCATGAAGAATGTCTCGATCACGTCTTCACGGTTATGTCCGAGCGCCACCTTATTGCAGCCGTGCTCGACGGCGTAGGTATTCAGCGCGCCGCGCCGCAGTTTCGCGCAGAGCGCGCAGGGACTGCGCTCCTGCCGGTATTCGAATACGACTTTACCGATGTCGGTTTTTTCCACGGCGAATTCGATTCCGATCCGCTCGGCGAATTCGCTGACTTTCGACGTGTCCTGCTCTTTCAGCCCAAGATCGAGCATGACCGCGATCACGTCGAACTTTGTATAGGAAAACCTCTGATAGAGCTTCATCGCTTCCATCAGCAGCAGGGAATCCTTGCCTCCGGAGACGCCGATGCAGATCTTGTCTCCGTTTTCGATCATGTGATACCGCTCGTCCGCGCGGCGAATGCTGCCCAATACCCGTTTCATGAGGGATATTATAGGATGCGCCGGGCGCAATACGCAAGAAGTTTCGCGCTTCGTATGTTGCCCACCTAAATGCGATATGAAAAAGGGCGGCCTATGCCGCCCTTACTCGCGAAAGCGAATTGTACGATTCTGTGATTATTGGAGATTCAGATTCTTCCTGAGAATAGAGCGTGAAACCAGGAAGAAGAGTACGCACAGACCCGCAAAGAGTACGCCGTACCAGCCGAATACGCTGGTCATGAAGGTGCCGACCTCCTGCACGCTGTTGAGCGCGAGGCTCATGGTGCCTTCGCCAAGCGTCACCGCCGCCATGAATGTCGAACTCACGATGCCGACGCCCATGTTGATGAGCAGATACATGCCGATCGCCGCGAGGATCTTGTGCTTCTTGGCCACCTGACCGCCCACGATGATGGCGAAATAGATCTGCAGCATCTGCGCCGCAAGCGCGATGATGCCGATCACAACAACTTCCACGGAGACCAGCGGAACATTGAAATACTGCGTTGCCTGCGGCATCAGATCCGTGAAGAAATACCGGATGGCGGACAGAACGCTTTGGTTGACCAGGGTGTTCGTCGTCGTTCCGAATACCGCGAAAATCAGAAGCGTCACCGCGACCACAATGCAGTTGATCAGCGTCCAGAACATGCCGGTAAAGAGCTTGCTCCAGAGCAGATTGCTGGTGGAAACCGGCAGCGTAAAGGTCAGATACCCCTCTTCCGTCAGAAAACTGCGGTAAAAGTGGTAGCAGATGAAGATCAGCGTCACGAGCGTCGAGGCGATGATCGCGAGGCCGATGAGCACCGACGCGGTCCCCGTGACCGCCATGATCAGCCCCTTTAGAAGGGAACTGCCGTTCGTGCCCGCCCAGGACGCGTCGTTGAGCCGGATGGTCAGCGCGGTGAGCAGCGTCGCGACGAGCCCTCCGCCGAGAATGCCGATCTGAAGCGGAAAGAGCGTGCGCGAAAGCGCGCGAAAGTCGTGTTTCATCAATTTGTTTAGCATCTGAATACCTCCCTGAACAGCTCGTCCAGCGACTTGCCCTGCGACTCGCGGACGTTGTCCGTCGTGTCGTGCATCGTGATCACGCCGTCTTTGAGAAAGAGGAACTCGTCGAGCACCTTTTCCACATCCGCGATCAAATGCGTGGAGATCAGGATCGTCGCTTCGTTGTCGTAGTTACCGATGATCGTATCGAGGATATAGTCCCGTGTCGCCGGGTCGACGCCGCCGATGGGTTCGTCCAGCAGATAAAGCTTCGCCCTGCGGGACATGACGAGCACGAGCTGCATCTTTTCCCTGGTGCCTTTGCTTAGCTGTTTCATGCGCTTGTCGGCCGGAACGTTGAGCCTCGAGAGCATCTCCCGCGCCCGCGCCTGGTCGAAATCCGCGTAAAAGTCGACGAAGTAATCGAGGCAGTCCTCCACCGTCATCCAGTCAGGCAGGTAGGTGTGCTCCGGCAGGTAGGAAATCATCGATTTCGTTCCCTCGCCGACCGGCTGGTTTTCCACGAGCACGGTTCCGCCTGACGGCGTTAAAAGCCCCGCCACGATCTTTATCAGCGTGGTCTTGCCGCTTCCGTTCGGCCCTAACAGGCCGACGATCTTTCCCTTCGGCAGGGAAATGTCAACGTTGTTGAGCGCGAGCGTCGATCCGTAACGCTTGCTGAGCGCTCTGGTTTCAAGAATGGACTGCATGTTCCCCCTCCTTCTGTTCCCCCTTGGCGAGACGCTCGAGCACCTCTTTGCGGCTCAAACCCAGCGCCTTCATCTGCATCATAAACGTCTCTGCGAGCAGGTCAGCTTTCGCATCCCTCGCGCGGGCGACGGCAGAATTGTCCGTCGTCACCGTCCGTCCGGTGTTTCTCTGTGTCGTAACCAATCCCATGTCCTCCAATTCCGCGAGCGCCCGCTGCATTGTGTTCGGATTGACCGCCGCCAGCACCGCCAGATCGCGTACGCTGGGCAGCCGCATTCCCATCTCATAGGTACCGTTGAGAATGCGCAGCTCTATCTCGTCCACAATCTGCTGATAGATCGGACGATTCGAAGTAAATTGCCAAGCCAATGCGTGTTCCTCCTTCCGTGTGTCGCTGTATTATTGTTTTAATACAGTTATACACAGCGTGATTCGCTTTGTCAATAGTTTTTTGAAAATATAATTTCCGGACTGGAACGGCGCTTCTTCTTGTAAACAGATTAAAATGTACGGCTCTGAAACGCATCCTGCCGATTTTTCTGTATAAAACGGCCGTTTTTGTAACCGCAGCGTAAAATTAACTCGTTCCTGCGCGAATCTTCTTGTCCTGATCGCAGGAACGGTTGTATAATAACTTGTTTTCGTATTCAGAAAGAAGGTACTCAGATGGACATTCGAAACGTCGCCATCATCGCGCACGTCGACCACGGTAAAACCACGCTGGTCGATCAGATGCTGCGCGATGCGGGCGTACTGCGCAGGGGCGAACAGGACGTCGAGCGCATTATGGACTCCAACGATCTCGAGCGGGAGCGCGGGATCACCATTCTCTCCAAAAACACGGCGGTCGTCTACGGCGGCACGCGCATCAACATCGTCGACACGCCGGGCCACGCGGACTTCGGCGGCGAGGTGGAACGCATCCTCCAGATGGTGGACGGCGTTCTGCTGCTCGTGGACGCGTTTGAAGGCTGCATGCCGCAGACGCGGTTCGTGCTCAGAAAATCCCTGGAACTCAACAAGATCCCCATCGTGGTCGTCAACAAGGTGGACCGTCCCGACGCGCGCCCCGCGGAGGTAGTGGACGAGGCGCTGGAGCTCTTCATCGAACTCGGCGCGACCGCCGACCAGCTCGATTTTCCCGTGGTGTATACCAGCGCGCGGGACGGGCAGAGCGGGCTGTCCCCGGACCATATGCAAAACGACATGTGCCCGCTCTTCGAGACGATATTGAGCGCGATCCCCGCGCCGAATTACCAGCCGGACGAACCGCTGCAGATCCTGTTTTCCTCGATCGATTACGACGATTACGTCGGACGCATCGGCGTTGGCCGCATCGAACGCGGCACCGCGCGGCGCGGAATGCCCGCCGTGATCTGCGGCGGAGAAGACAACGCGCGCATCGACACGAAGATCACGCGTCTATACCGCTACGAGGGATTGAAGCGCGTCGAAGTCGAGGAAGCGCCCTGCGGGGACATCGTCTGCGTCGCGGGCGTGGAGGGGCTCAACGTCGGTCAGACGCTGTGCGATCCCGCCTGTGTGGAACCTCTGCCGTTTGTGCACATCGACGAGCCTACGGTCAGCATGATGTTCATGCTCAACGACAGCCCGTTCGCCGGACGCGAGGGTAAATACGTCACCGGACGCAACCTGCGCGACCGCCTCTTTAACGAAGTCAAGACCAATATCTCCATGCGCGTCGAGGAGACCGGCACCACCGACTCCTTCCGCGTCAGCGGCAGGGGTGAGCTGCACCTGTCCATCTTAATCGAAACCATGCGCCGGCAGGGATATGAATTCGCGGTCTCACGCCCGAAGGTTATCTTTCACAGGGATGCGAACGACAACGTCACCGAACCGATTGAGGAACTGACCATCGACGTTCCGATCGATTACGTCGGCGCGGTCATGGAGAAGCTCGGCCAGCGAAAAGCGGAGCTTACCGACATGACCAATCAGAGCGAAAACAGCGTCCGTCTCCAGTTTCTCGTGCCGGCGCGTGGCCTCATGGGATACCGCTCGGAGCTTCTCACCGATACGCGCGGCAACGGCGTGATGAGCCATATCTTCCATGATTACGAACCTTACAAAGGCTCGATCGAGGAGCGCAAGACCGGTTCCCTGGTCGCGCACGAAACGGGGGACACCTCCAGCTACGGCCTGTTTAACACGCAGGACCGCGGAAAGCTGTTCGTCGGTCCCGGCGTACCCGTTTACGAAGGGCAGATCGTCGGCGAAAATGCGCGCGCGGAGGACATCGTGGTCAACGTCTGCAAAAAGAAGCACGTGACCAACATGCGCGCCTCCGGTTCGGACGAGGCGCTGCGCCTCACGCCCGCCGTCTCGCTCACGCTGGAGCAGTGCCTCGAATTCATCGCGGACGACGAGCTCGTCGAAGTCACGCCAAAGAGCATCCGTATGCGCAAGCGCATATTGAATAAAGAGCTTCGCATGAAAAACGCGAAACAGACGGCACAGCAGTAAAGCTTCGTCCGCCTGCGCGTATCAGGAGATCGAACGCCATGCTCCGACTTGTGGAAATCGACCGTTACAACTATCTCCCCGTGCTGGAGCTCTCCGTTTCGGAGGAGCAGAAAAAGTTTGTCGCGACGAATCAATATTCGCTCGCGCAGGCGTACGCCCAGCCCGAGTGCGTTCCGTTTGCGCTCTACGCGGAAAATAAACCGGTCGGGTTTGCCATGTACTGCCTCGACGCGGACGATCACCAGTATTGGATTTACCGTCTCATGATCGATCAGCGGCATCAGGGCAAAGGGTACGGCAGAGAGGCGATGCGTCTTTTGATCGACCGCATCCGCGGATTTTCGGATGAGGAGCATCGCTGCATCTATATCAGTTTTGAGCCGGAGAATACCGTCGCGAAGTCGCTCTACGAAAGTCTCGGTTTTCTGCCGGACGGCAGGATCGAATACGGAGAAGTGGTCTATCGGCTGGAAATATAAAGCTCTTCTCTGCAACAGAGTACACAACATCAAACGCCGCCTTTCCGGGCGGCGTTTGATGTTGTTTTCAACTTTACAGGCTCCTCATCAGCCTCAGGTAGAACTGAACCGTTTTGACGATCTTCGCTGTCGGGATGCGCTCGTCGTTGCCGTGGATACAGCCGCGTTCTTCCTTGGAAAGCGCCATTGCCGAGAAGCGGTAGACATAGTCCGAAATCGCGCAGTAGTGTCGTGAATCCGAACAGGCGACCATTAGATAAGGAGAAATCAGCGCATCCGGCCATGTTTCGGAAATCGCCGTCGTCAGTTTCTCCCAGCCGTAACCCTCCGTCTCGGAAACCTTGCTTGGGTTCATGCCATGCACGATACCGGCCTGCACGCCGTCGTCGTCAATGTGGCTTTTCAGCACGGCAAGCGTCTCCTCGCAGGTACTGCCGTTGATCACGCGAAGGTTCGCGACCATCCGCGCACGCGGGGGAAGCACGTTGCTGGCTTTACTGCCCTCCGCCATGGTAAACGCGCAGGTGGTGCGCATCATGGCATTGAGTTCCCCGCCGGATTTTTTGCACATCGCATCCAGCAGCGGCATGAAGCACCAGAGGTTGGAGAAGATCAGCTTGTAAACAAACGAGGACTTCCTTCCAAGCGTATCGAACATCTCCGCGACCGGCTTTGTCAGCACGCGCGGAAAGGGTTTTCCCTCAATCCTCGTCACGACGCGCGCAAGCCTGCCGATAGCGGTGTGCGGCGGCGGCGCAGAGGCGTGTCCGCCCGCACCCTCGATGATGAACTGCGCGTCCATCAGCCCTTTTTCCGCGATGCCGACCAACGCGCACGGCTGTTTCACACCGGGAAAAATACCGTCCACGACCGCGCCGCCTTCGTCCACAACAATGGCGGGGACAACACCGCGCGCGCGCAGAGTTTCCACGATAACCGGCTGCGATTTGCCCGCGACTTCCTCGTCTCCCGCAAAGGCGAAATACATGTCGTTCTCCGGTACGAATCCGTCTTTCAGCAGCTGTTCCGCCGCCTCCATCGGGCCTAAAAGCGTGCACTTCGTATCCAGCGTGCCGCGCCCCCAAAGAATGCCATCTTCGACAATGCCTTCAAACGCGGGTTTGGTCCATAGCGACTCGTTGACGGGAACCACGTCGTAATGCGCCATGAATACGGAGGGTTTTTCCGCGCTCTTTCCTTTCAGCGAAAAGAGCAAGCCGCTTGGTCCTATCTCTTCATAGACGCTGCGCGAAAATACCGTCGGATAAAGCTTCTTTAAAAGCGCGCGAAATTTCTGAAACTCCGCCTTGTCGATCCGCTCGTCCTCATAATAGGACACCGTTTTACAGCGGATCATCTCGGCGAGATGATCGATCGCCGCCTGTTCGTCCACGATGGCCGCGCCTGGCGCAGCGTTTGCGGTTGACTTCGGCTGAAACCGCAGCGCGCGGATCACGATCACCGCCAGTAATGCAAGAACCAGCGCGGCAAGCGCCAGCCAGAAATACATCATTTCCTTTTCCTTCCATATCCGCTTCCGACTCGGGAAGCCGTTCTATTGTGTTCAGTATACTCCCTTTATCACGTTTGTCAGGAGAAACTACAAGAATATTGGATGCATAACGTTCTGTCAAAAACAGCTTTCGATTTTTTGTCCGATATTTTTCTCAATTATAACAGCTTTGGTATGCAATTCAATCCGTTTATTCAGATTTTTGTCTGTTTTAAAACACGATGTTGCGGATTTTGTTCGCAAAAAAAAGAAACGGGCAACGCTTCCGCGTCGTCCCGTTTCTCATATCAGCGGCCTTTCAGTTGACGTGATCCACCTCGTCCGCATCCGTAAATCCCATGAACTCCCGCGCGGAGATGCGTTTTTCGTCGCGTTCGCGTTCGACCATGTCCGAGAGCATTTCCTTGACCTCTTTCGCGCGTTTGATGCGCTTGATCTCCAGTTCCGGCGCAGACTTGTCCGCCGTGTTCAGTCGGATCGAACCGAGGCCCCAGATGCGTTGGTGCAGCGGCCGGTTCAGCGTGATGTCCAATATGCGGTAAAGGCGGATTTCATCCTCTTTGCGGCTAAAAAAGCCCGTGTCGACGATCAGCTTTTCCTGCGTCAGGGAGTATCGCGTAAACGTCCAGGGTAAGCCGAAGATGATGCGCTTGCGGTCCTTCCAAACGACGTCTGCCATAATGCGCTCCTTTGCATGTTTAATGGTGCGATTATACCATACCGATTCCGGCATGGACAGCGGTTTCTTGCCGGCCCGCACCGAACGCCGCAGCTTACTCCATTTCCAAAAATGCAAAACCGCCCCGGTATACGCCTTTGGGCGGTTCATTTCACGCTCCGCTTACGCCCGCTTTGACAGCGGAATCCTCAGCCGTTACATTGTAACACCCGGATCGTCCGCGTGCAATACGTTTTCATATGGTATCGCACGTTTTTTTATCGAAACTGGGCGTTCTTTTTCATTATGACGGTCTTGAACGACCAGCCTTGCGCCTGCGCGGCCGATTTCACCGCCTTGGAGATCGCGCCGATGTCGAAATTATACTCGAATACCTTGCCCTCCGGCCCGTACTGAACGCTCTTTACCTTACGAAAAAGCGTTTTGCCGCTCTGAAACGTGGACTCCCCGCTCATACCGAAGGAAACGCCGACGCTGATCTCGGTGGTTTTTTCATACATCTTGACCGTGTTCTCCGCCTCGTCCAGCAAAATGGACGCTTCGTACCGAATTTTCTTTTTGCCGGTGGAAAAACTCGCGTCCAGCAGCTCGGCGTCTACGCTGAGATCGGTCTTGTCCCCTTTCGCCGCGACAATGCCCATCGCAGAGAGCTGGTTCTCGATTTCCATCAATAAATCCCGTTTCATCGCCAAATCCCCCCGAAAATATTGTTAACCATATTATACTTCTTCATACTGTGGAACACAATCGCACCAAAGCGTAAATTCCGGTTGAATCCGGGGTAAAAAAAGTACGCCGCTTTCATGCGGCGTACTTTTTTACCGGTATGGTTTAAATGAAGAGATTGACGTTGCTCTCTTCCGCGTCTCCGAGGTAGGCGCCGACGCCGCCGAGTTCGATTCCGTCGATGAGCTCTTCTTCCCGGATGCCCATGATGTCCATGCTCATTGTGCAGGCGACGATCTTGACGCCGGCCTTCATGGCTTTTGCAATCAGGACTTCGAGAGAATCCACGTTCTTCTTCTTCATGACCATCTTGATCATGGCCGTGCCCATGCCGGCCATATTCATCTTGCTGATCTTGAGCTTGTTCACGCCCCGCGGCATCATACCGCCGAACATCGCCTCGATGAAGCTCTTCTGCACCTTGACCTTGCTGGATTTGCGAAGCACGTTGAGGCCCCAGAAAGTGAAGAACATGGTCACAGGCCGGCCCATGGCGGCGGCGCCGTTTGCGATGATGAAGCTCGCGAGCACCTTGTCCAGATCGCCGGAGAAGACGATGATCGTCTTGCCGTCGCCCGCCGGAGACTGCGGGATCTTCTGCGTCACTTCGCCGCCCATGCCTTTTTTCACGAGGGCGACGTAATCGTTGCCGCGGTGTTCGTTGCTTAACAGCGTATTGCCCGTGCGGCGCGCCCAGGCGACGATATCCCGCGCGAAGCCCGGATCGGTGGCGGAGACTTCCATGACCTGGCCGTCCTTCATCTCCTTCATGGTTTCAAACACCTTCATGATCGGACCCGGGCACTGCATGCCGCTGCAGTCGATGCGCATCGCCGCGACGGGGATATTGGCGGTTTCCGCATTGCCGCTGTCGTGGACGGGTTCGTTCTTCGTATATGGCATGGGGTTAACCTCCTCGTAATGCGTCGATTGATAGAACCGGGTGCCGCCGGGATAAACCGAGACGTTGTTGAAACCGTGCTGGCTTAAAATGCGCGCCGCGTTATAGGAGCGCACGCCGATGGCGCAGAAGGTGACGACCTCCTTGCTCTTGTCGAGCTCGCCGATGCGGCTTCTGAGCTGGCCGAGCGGGATGTGCTTCGCGCCGGGAAGCGCAAACGCCAGCAGTTCCGCGTCCTCGCGCACGTCCAGCAGGATCGCGTCCTTGTTGTTCTCCACGACATTCCACGGTGAGAATTTCACAATTCCCTTAAGCACGTTTTCCGCAACGAAGCCGAGCATATTGACCGGGTCTTTCGCGGAGGAATACGGCGGCGCATAGGCAAACTCCAGCCCCTTGAGATCGGTGACCGCCGCGCCGAGGCGGGTCGCTACGGCGATAACGTCGATGCGCTTGTCCACGCCGTCCCTGCCCACGGCCTGCGCGCCGAAGATCTTCCTGCCGTCTTTAGAAAAAAGCAGCTTGAGCGTCATCGGCACTGCGCCGGGATAGTAGCTCGCGTGGTTGTTCTGCGTGATGATGATGGACTCGAAGTCTTTTCCCTTGACGAGCCCGCGCTTTTGCAGCGTCTTTTCGTTTTCGCCGGTGCTGGCGACGGTCAGGTCGAACACCTTGGCGATGGACGAACCCTGCGTGCCGCCGTAGGTTGCGTCCAGGCCGGCGATGTTGTCCGCCGCGATGCGCCCCTGCTTGTTGGCGGGGCCGGCCAGCGGGATCATCGTCGCCTCTTTGCTGATATAGTCCTCGACCTCCGCCACGTCGCCGACGGCGTAGATGGAGGGGTCGGAAGTGAGCATGCGGCCGTCGACCACGACGCCGCCGCGCGCGTTGACTTTCAGCCCCGCGTCCTTGGCGAGCTGGCCGTTGGGTCGCACGCCGATGGAGAGGATGACGAGTTCGGCGGTGACGACTTTTCCGCTCTTGAGTTTGATGTCCACGCCGCCCATCACGTCGTGAAACGCCTCGACCGCGTCGCCGAGGTGCAGTTCCACGCCGTTCTGAACGAGCGTTTCATGCAATAGCTGCGCCATCTCGAAGTCGATCGGGGACATGACCTGGTCGAGCGCCTCGATGAGGCTCACGTCCAGACCCGCGTGCTTCAGGTTCTCCGCCATTTCGAGGCCGATGAAGCCGCCGCCGATGATCGCCGCCGATTTCACGCCCTGCTCGCGCACGAGCGCGCGGATGCGGTCCGTATCCGGAATCGTCCAGAGCGTCTGAACGCGCGAGGAGTCGATGCCGGGAATGGGGGGTTTCAGCGGCGACGAGCCGGTGGAGATGACCAGCGTGTCGTATTTTTCGGTATAGGTTTCGCCCGTGTCGGTCTTCTTGACCTGCACGGTTTTCTTTTCGCGGTCGATGGAGACAACTTCGTTTTTCACGCGGACGTCCACGCCGAATTTGCTCTTCATCGCTTCCGGCGTCTGTAAAAGCAGCGCCTGCCGCGTCTTGATCACGTCGCCGACGTGATAGGGAAGTCCGCAGTTTGCGTAGGAGATGTACTCCCCGCGCTCCAGCAATACGATCTCGGCCGTTTCGTCGAGCCTGCGGAGCCTTGCCGCGCAGCTGGCTCCACCCGCCACGCCGCCGATGATGACAACTTTTTTCATTTGCCCTGTTCCTCCTTTTTCTTTCCCGGGGTAACGATATATCCGATCAGCGTGCCGATCACGCCGCCGTAGAGGGTTGAAACGTAGGGGTTGGATGTGATGGGGCACGTGCCGCTGACGCAGCCGACGAGGCGGTAATACAAAAAGCCGCCGATCAGGCCGACCACGGCCAAAATCATCATCGGCAGATACCGCTTCCAGTTGGTTTTCTTCTTCGGTTCGGGCTTTATCGCATCTTGTTCCATACAGATTTGTCGCCTCTCTTGTTTGGAATAAGCATACGATAATTGAGGATCGATAGTATGTGACTTTGTTACGGGGGGAAAAAGAGCCTTCTGCTTAAAGGCTCCCCAAATGTAGTTCTTAATCTTTTCCAAATAACAAATTTATGTATTATTTATCTTTGCTGAACAACATAGCTAGTGACATGTCTTCCGCTTTCAATGCAGCTTCAGAAGCTGTTAATTCACCAGAAATTACCTTACCGATCCAGCTATCGTATCTACAAAAGAAAAGAACCGGTTTAACGATGCTTGCCACAAACTGATCCTTGGAAAAAACATTTTCATGACAATCATAATATGACTTAAATCTATACTCACCTTTATCAATATCAAATTGAAATAGTCCTCGAGCAAGAATGTTATTTGCTCTTGTCAAAAACTCCATAACAGATACCTTATCTTCTTCATTAACTTTCCTGCCTGAAGAGACAAAAATATCATAACTAGTGTCTTTGGCGACAATTTGTAGATTTACTGTTGGATACGCTTTATTAATAAGCACAGACGCTGTTATAGAGTCAACATCTACGTTATAACTCCATTTATCCTCGTCAAGGTATCCAATTAGTGTCTGTAGAACTTGGTTTTTTTCAACATTTTCCATTAGTAAAATCCTTAATTCCTAATATGTTTGGTAATTCTCAGTAACTAATTGAATGATTGAATCATCTACAATGGAAAGAACTACTGTGAAAATTGCGATAACATCATTTATCATAGACGATCTGAAAAAAATAACATAAATTATAACAATTGTGATGTTAAGTAAAAAAACTATTGCACGTATTATATACGCCTTTTTACATCGCCGAGTTTTTACTATATTAAGAAGATCAGAAACACGAATTTTGTCCTTGAATGAAATATAGCATCTCTCAATAACTGAAAAGGTAACGTATAAATATGCTATTGAGTTAATAGTGGCTACTATAAAAACGATAAGGGTAGAATCACGTAATACTATCCGTCCAATAATAAATAAAGCCCCTACTGCACATATAATCCATCTTGATTTCCCATAATCAGTTACAGCCATACACTTCGTTCCTTTGTTTCAACAAGGTGTGTAGATGGGAGTAAATTAGGCTACATAGAAAAAATCTTCGATATTGTTTTTCAATTCGATATTTGAATTATCGAAAATAAAAACAGTGATAACACTAGGAGATATTGTAATTGATCTGCCCCCGTTTTATGGTCCAGGAGCAATGTTAGTAAACTCGGAATTCTAGGCAGCGATTGGAACCACGGTTTGAGGGG
>JAEWUO010000014.1 GCA_023459335.1 Bacillota bacterium | reverse complement strand
AAGCGTTCCGCGCACCGCGTGCACGAATTCCGAGCGGATCGTGCAGGCGCGGGAGAAGTCCGCCTCGCTCATCGTGTCGCTGTTGAACACGATCTGCATCAGTCCGGTTCGATCCCTCAGCTGAACGAAAACCAGCGCGCCGAGATCGCGCCGTACGTTCGCCCAGCCCATCAGGGTGACTTCCCTGCCCGCGTCGGCTTTGCTGAAATTCGCGCAATAATTCGTCCGTTTCCAGCCGCCCAATAGTTCGCTCATATCCTTCGCTCCTCAACCGATTCTTTCATCGATACTTTTGAATATTTCTTCCGCGTTGAGCGCGGTCGGTTTTTCCGTTCCGTCGCTCATGCGTTTGAGTTTCGCTTCCCCGTTTGCCAGTTCGTCGCCGCCGAGCACGAGTACGTATGTCGCGCCGACTTTATCGGCGTACTTCAGCTGCGCTTTCACGCTTCGGCCCATGTGATCGATCTCCACCTGCGCTCCTCTTTTTCGCAATTGCTGCGCCAGAAGAAACGCTTTTTCTTCCGCTTCCTGCCCCATCGAAGCGATGTAGAGGTCGTACCGCACGGGTTTTTCGATCAGGTAACCCGTGTTTTCCAGCACGAGCAGCAGCCGCTCCATGCCGAGGCCAAACCCGACAGCGGGCGTGTGCTGACCGCCGATCTCTTCGACCAACCCGTCGTACCGGCCGCCGCCGCAGACCGCGCTCTGGGAGCCGATGCTCTCCGAGGTGATCTCGAATACAGTCTTCGTATAATAGTCCAGCCCGCGCACGAGTTTCGGATCGATGACGTACTGAATCCCCATGCCGTCGAGCAGTTTCAGCAGCGCGGTCTGGTGTCCCCTGCAGTCGTCGCAGAGGTAGTCTCCGATGACGGGAGCGCCCTTCGCGATCTTCTGGCAGGATTCGACCTTGCAATCCAGCACGCGCAGCGGATTCGTCTCAAAGCGCATTTTGCAGGTATCGCAGAGTTCGTCGTAACGTCTGCGAAAGTAATCTTTGAGCGCGGCCTGATAATTCGGCCTGCATGCGGAATCGCCGATGCTGTTGAGCCGCACGGTCAGCCCGCTGCAGCCGAGGCTTTCCAATAGCTCCGCCGCAACCGCGATACACTCCGCGTCCGCGCACGGTTTGCTCGCGCCGAAGAACTCCACGCCGAACTGGTGGTGTTCCCTGAGCCTTCCCGCCTGGGGTTTCTCATATCGAAACGTCGGGCTGTAGAGATAATACATCTTCGTCGGCTGCGTTTCGCCGGAAAGGTTGTTTTCCACGTACATGCGCGCGACGCCCGCCGTGCCTTCCGGTTTCAGCGTGATCGAACGCTCGCCTTTGTCGAGGAAGGTGTACATCTCTTTCTGCACGATATCCGTCGTTTCGCCGACGCCGCGCAGGAAAAGCTCCGTGTGCTCGATGACCGGCGTGCGGGTTTCCAGAAACCCGTATTTCTTAACGATCTCCCGAATCCGCGCTTCCAGAAACTGCCACTGGTAGCTCTGTTCGGGAAGTACGTCCTTTGTTCCCTTCGGGGCTTTGCAGGATGCCATAACGGACCTCCAATTCTGTGATCCAATCCATAACCAGGTTTACGATAAAAAAAGCGGGTTCCAATCCTGTAGGGACGGGAAACCCGCGGTGCCACCCTGATTGAACGATGCCGCTGTTTCAGCGTACTCGTTCCGCTCTCAATCCGTTAACGCCGGAATTACGTCGCGGCTTACTCGGTTTTATCAACATTCTGCCGCGCGGTTCGCGGGTGCCTTTCGTCCGACGCTCGTATACGAAACTCACACCGCGCGTTCCGTTCTCTTGGGCGACTTCGTTCGGACTACTCTCCCGTTCGCTACCTGTTCCAAAACATTATAATCGCGGCATATCCCTCTGTCAATCGTTCCGAAGCTGTTTTAATTCGGATTTTCAGTCCGTTCAGCTGAAAAATACCTGCTTATCCCCGATCAGTTTGTCAAGTTTATCCAGATATTTCGGTACGTCCTTGGGGGACGGCAGCCGTTCGATCCGGTTTTCGCCGCCGAAGACCCGCTTGGTCATCGTTCCCGCGCCGTGCGAAAGGATGCTTGTCGTCTCCTCCATCATATCGATATTATAGACGCACTCCCGCTCCGGCAGCGCGTACCCCGTATTCTCCAGATTCCCGCTCATATACTTCTGCCGGTAGAGATAATACGGCCGCATGCCCATCCCCGCCGCGCAGGACGCGCCGATGCCGATCATCTCCTCCGCGGTTTCCGATCCCGCGAGCGTATGCTGTTCGAGTTCCTTTTTTAAATTGGAAGAACGTTTGATCGCGAGCGAATGCACGGTCAGATTGTCTGGCTTCAGAATTGCGACTTTGTCGCAGGTATGCTTCATATCGTCCGTCGTTTCGCCGGGCAGACCCGCGATGAGGTCCATGTTGATCGAAGCAAACCCGATCTCCCGCGCGAGATAAAATGCGCGGCGCACGTCCTCCGCCGTATGCGTCCGACCAACGCGCCGGAGCGTCTCGTCGTTCATCGTCTGCGGGTTGATCGAGATGCGGTTTACGCCGAGACGTTTCAATATCAAGAGTTTCTCCCGGTCGGTCGTATCCGGGCGTCCTGCTTCCACGCTCGCCTCGATGCCGAACGCGCCGTACTGTTCCAGATAGAAGGAAAGCAAGTCTTCAAGCTGTTCCGCGCCGAGCACCGTCGGCGTGCCGCCGCCCATGTAGAACGAGCGCACGTGAAACCCGCGCTCTCTGACGAGAGTTGCACCCGCGGCGATATCGCGTTTCAACGCGTCGAGATATTGCGCCAAACGGTCTGCTTTCCCAATCACCTCGCTCGGGAAAGAGCAGTAAAGGCACTTGGTTTTGCAGAACGGAATGCCGACATAGACATCGATGTCGTTCGATTCCGCTGAGCGGACGAACGGCTCCTGTACGGAACAGATCCTCGCGGCGAGATTGGTTTTTTCCGGCGACACATCGAACGTTTTCCGAAACATTCGGCGCGCGAACGTTTCCCCGCCTTCCAGCGTCAATTCGCGGAACAGCTTTGTCGGGCGAATGCCGGTCAAGGAACCCCACGGTGTGGAAACCTCCGGATAGAGTTCCTTTAACAGCTGATAACAAGTGAGTTTCAGCGCGCGTTTTTCCAGTTTTTTTATTGTGAGCGCCGACGCGTGCTCGGAAAGTGTAAACGAATCGTGCACATCGATCGACCTTACATTTCCGTATACAGTATAGCAGTTTCCTTTTCGATCAAGCCGCAAGTCAAATACCAGCTCTGCATCGTCCGGGTTGATCTCTTCCAGCAACAAAATATCCGACAAACCAAGAAAAAGCCGAATTTCTTCGGCGATATCGTTTCGGTATTCCATTCGGTTTGTGGATATTGCGATCATTTTTCTACCAGCCGAGTCGCTTACCCATCTCAACGAACGGGTTATTTCTGCGCTCGTACTCCAGCGTGGTGTCCTCCTCATGCCCGCAGTAAACGTCGAAGTCGCCTTCGAGCGGGAATAACTGATCGGCGATCGAATGATAAAGCTGCTTTTCGCTTCCGCCGGGGAAATCCGTCCTCCCCGCGCCTTCGAGAAACAGCGTATCGCCGACGAAAAGCTTCCGTTCGTTCTTCAGCACGTAGCAGACGCCGCCCTTCGTGTGTCCCGGCGTGTGGATCACGTCGATGATAAGTCCCGCAAGCGAGAGCGTTTCTCCGCCCTGAAGAAATTCATCCGCCTCCGCGGGTTTTACGGTGTTTCCCGTCAGAACCGCGAGGCTCATACGGTTGCTCGAGAGCATTCCGGCGTCCGCTTCGTGAATGTAGACTTTCGCGCCGTATCGCTCCTTCAGTGCGTGTACGCCGCCGATATGGTCGAAATGTCCGTGCGTGAGCAGAACAGCGACGCAATTGCGGCCGGATTTTGCGACTGCGTCCAGCGACGGCTTCTGTTCGCCGGGGTCGATCACAATACAGTCCGTTGAATCATCCGCGCCAAGTAAATAGATATGTTCGCCGAGCGAACCGCTCGTGATCTGACGAAAAAACACTAAAATGTCCTCCTGGAGTCTAAAAGTATCGTATGCGGGCCGTCGTTGATCAGCCGCACCTGCATCATTGCCTGAAATACGCCGCACGCGACGGGAACGCTTTTGCCGATCTTCGCGATCGCCGCTTCATAGAGAGGGATCGCCTGCTCCGGCCGTGCGGCGCGGATATAACTGGGGCGTTTCCCCTTTCTCGCGTCCGCGCAGAGCGTGAACTGTGAAACGAGCAGAACGCTTCCGCCTATGTCTTCCACGGAGCGATTCGGAATTTCGTTTTCATCGTCGAACACGCGAAGGCCGACAACTTTATCGCAGATATAATCCAGATCCGCCTGCGTATCGCCTTCTTCAATTCCGATAAACACGACAAGGCCGCGGCCGATCTCGCCTGTGACCGTTCCTTCCACCGTGACGGACGCTTCCGTCACGCGCTGTACCACTGCTCTCATGCCTTCCGGTATACTCCTATCGGTTCATGCGGTAGACTTCGCTGACGCACTTGAGTTTCTTCAGGTTTCGTATGATCACGTTGAGCTGCTCGGTATTGGCGACTTCAAACGTCATTTCGATGATATACCTGTCGTCCGGCATCGGCCTGCCGCTGATGGACTGAATGCTTACGTTCAGGCTGGAGATCTGCGCCGAAATCGCGGAAAGCGTGCCGGGTCGGTTGTCGCCCTCGATCTGCAGAGACGCGTTGAACGCGCTCTTTGTATTGATCGCCCATTCGACTTCGATGATCCGGTCGAGGTCGGACTGCAAATTCGCGACGTTCGGGCAGTCCGCGCGATGCACCGACACGCCGCGCCCTCTCGTGATGTATCCGATGATCGGATCGCCCGGCAAAGGATTGCAGCAGTTGCCGAAGCGGACCGCCATGCCGGGATCCCCTTTGACGATGATGCCGTTGACGGGTACGTGCGTCTTCGTGGCATCGTCCGCTTCGCCGCGGCGAATCTTTTCGGCGATCTCGGCGGCTTTGTCGTCCTTTTTCTTCTGTTCGACGAGTTTATGCAGAACCTGGCTCGCGGACATGCCGCCGAAACCGACCGCAGCGTATACGTCGTCGATTCCGCTGACGTTCAGCCGCTGGATGAGCGGGTTGATAAATTCCGGCTTGGCAAGATCGCTGAATATGACGTTCTGCCGTTTTGCCGCGTCCTCCAGCATCTCGCGCCCGCGCGCGACGTTCTGCTCCCGGTTTTCCTTTTTATACCATTGCTTGATCTTGTTCCGCGCGGCCTGCGTTTTAACGATCTTGAGCCAGTCTAGGCTCGGACCCGGCTGGCTGTTGGATGTGATAATCTCTACGACGTCGTTGGTCTTCAGCTTATAATCAAGCCGTACAAGCGAGCCGTTGATCTTCGCGCCCTGCGTGTGATGACCGATGTTTGTGTGAATGCGATATGCAAAGTCAAGCGGTGTGGAACCGCGAGGCAGGTCGATGATCTCCCCTTTCGGCGTGAGCACGAACACGTACTCGCCGAGGAAATCCTTCATGATGCTTTCAACGAATTCCTTGCTGTCTTCCGTGGTGTCTTTCGCTTCGATTACCTGACGAAGCCAGCTGGTTTTTTTATCCAGCAGGCTCTGAACGTTGCGCCCCTCTTTATACATCCAGTGCGCGGCGATGCCGTATTCGGCGGTCCGGTGCATGTCCTTCGTTCGAATCTGCACTTCGAACGGAATTCCGTTCGGCGCGAGCAGCGTCGTATGCAGGGAGCGGTACATGTTCGGTTTCGGCGTCGCGATATAGTCCTTGAACCGGCCGGGCAGCGGTTTCCACCCCGCGTGGATCACGCCCAGCGCGGCGTAACAGTCGTTGACGGAGTCCACGATGACGCGGATGGCGATCAGATCGTAGATTTCATTGATGCTGGAGTTCTGCCGCTGCATCTTCCGGTAAACGCTGTAAAGGTGCTTCGGCCTGCCGCTGATGGATGCTTCGATACCCGCCGCGGTGAGCTCTTCCCCGATAATGCGTTTCGCGTTATCCAGCGTTTCCTGCCGTTCCGCCTGTTTTTCGCGGAACTGCCGGCTGATGTCCGCGTACTCCTCCGGCATCAGATACATAAACGAGAGGTCTTCCATCTCGCCCTTAATCGCGCCCATGCCGAAGCGGTGCGCGAGCGGCGCGTAAACCTCCAGCGTTTCCTTCGCTTTCCGCATCCGTTTATAGGGGTTGCAGTAGGCAAGCGTGCGCATGTTGTGCAGACGGTCGGCTAGTTTGATGATGACCACGCGCACATCGGAAGCGATCGCAAGAAATAGTTTTCGTAAGTTTTCGGATTGTTCCTGTTTCTTCGTGATATACGTCTGCTGACCGCTCTTGGTCAGCTTCGTCACGCCGTCGACCAGCTTTGCGACGTCCGCACCGAATTGATCTTCCACATCGGCGACGGTGATGTTGTCCCCGTCCTCAACCACGTCGTGCAGCACGGCGGCGGTGACGCTCTCGGCGTCCATACCCATATCCATGACGATGCGAGAAACTTCAAGCGGGTGGATGATATACGGCTCCCCGGACTCGCGCAATTGGGATGCGTGCGTCTTGACGGCGAAATCGACGGCGCGGGAAAATCGCTCCGTCTGTTCCGGAGAATATCGCTTGGAAAACATTTCAACCAGTTCCTTTGCTTCCAAGTCCGCGCCTCCTTTCACCCTTTTACATTGCATCGTTTGCCGGCGTCAGGCTATACAATACCCCTTTGCCCATTATCTGTCAAACGCGCAGCGCGATTATTGTAATTAAGAAACACATCGAAGCACATTGTATTTTTACTTCTCTCATCGGGGTAGAAAAAATCAACGGCGAACCGTTGATCCTTTCAATCCTTGATTTCGGATTAATATCGCATGACGGACTGCACGTCGTAGCCTTTCAGCATTGCGCGGCCGTCAAATTCGGAAGCCAGTTCGATTGCGAAACGTACGCCGACCACTTCGCCGCCCGCCATTTCGGCAAGTTTGATGGTAGCGAGAGCCGTGCCGCCCGTCGCGAGCAGGTCGTCTACAATGACGACCTTCTGGCCAGGATGAATGGCGTCTTTATGGATCTCCAGCACATCCGTTCCATATTCGAGGCCGTACTCGTAGCGCATGGTCTCGCAGGGAAGCTTTCCGGGTTTGCGCGCGAGGACGAAGCCCGCGTTCAGCGCGTAAGCCAAAGCGGCGCCTATGACAAACCCGCGCGCTTCCGGGCCGACCACAAGATCGACCTGACGATCCCGCAGCGAATCCGCAATCGTTTCGATCAGCGCGTGATACCCTTCCTTATCCTTCAACAGCGTGGTAACATCGCGAAACAGCACGCCTTTGATTGGAAAATCCGGTATGTTGCGAATCTTCTCTTTCAGATCCATGATCACGCCTCCTGTCCATTGTTTGCCAGCCGATACAGCGCGCTTTCGTTCAGCGCGCGTACAGCCGGGTTGACGTTTTGCCGTATGACGCCCGTTTCGGGATTGTATCCGAAGAACGATAATTGCGAAAAAACGCAGAGCGCCATGAGTTCCTCGCTTCTGAGCGAACGGATGACCGAGATGAGCGCCGAACCGTTTTCCCCGATTACATCCTGCAATGCGCGGTAATGCTTCCGCATCGCAGAGTCTGTTAAAGAAGGCGTGCCGTATCCCGGATACTTTGAATACCAGTCGTCGATCCGCCCATCGGAACAGTCACCATTATACAGTCTTTGCGTAAAAAAAGCATTAAAAAAAGCAACTTTTTCTTCAGACGCGTTTGCGCAGATCCAGATCAGTTCCACGTTTTCGCTGCCCCGGTACTCGTTGACGGAGGGCCGCGCCAGGAGATCCCAGTCCAGCGCCGTGCCGAGCGGATCCAACAGTTCGCTCTTACCGAACGCGACGACGCGCATCACCTGATCGTGCTGTACGGCGCTTGCGCAGAAGTGCTGTTCGTCTTTCCCAATGGTGCGCAGCGAAGAAAAGCGCACGTTATTGATGCGGAAGACCGGTTCGGGATTCCCTTCTCCGAACGGAGCGAGCCTGCGCAGCTCCTTTACGCGCTCAAGCGATAACTCGTTCAGCAGCACGGGTTCGTCGTAAGAGAAAGACGGATAAAAATCTTCCGGCTGATAATTCGCCTCGATATGCGCCCGAAAGAGAGCGGTAAATTCCTCAAACCGTTCTTTGGCGATCGTGACGCCCGCCGCGCGCGCGTGACCGCCGAAACGGATAAACAGATGCGAAAACACGCTGAGGTTCTCAAACAGGTCGACGCCTTCGATACTTCTGCCGGAACCGGTCAGAACGCCGTTTTGTCCGGCGAAGAGGATGACGGGCAGATGGTATTTTTCACAAAGCCTCGATGCGACGATGCCGATGACTCCGGCGTTCCAACCTTCATGCGCGAGCAGCAGTACATGTCCTGTTCTCTCTTCGGCTTCAATCTGGCGTTCGGCTTCTTCCAGAATTTCGCTTTCGGTGTCCCGCCGTCTCTGGTTGCAGTCGTTCAGCTTCCGGGACAGTTCGTCCATGTTCGCCTCGTCAGCGCTGGTCAGCAGGCGCACCGCCTCCGTCGCGTCCGCCATACGGCCGGCCGCGTTCAGGCGAGGAGCGATGATAAACGATACCGTCGTTTCATCCGGCCTTGCCGAAAAGCAGGACGCGGCTTTCATCAGCGCGGCGATCCCGGGAATTTCCTGCATCCTGCGTATGCCGAGCGATACCAACGTCCGGTTTTCGCCTGACAACGGAACGACGTCCGCGATAGTCGCGACCGCCGCAAGCGCCAGTTCCTCCTGCGAATAAGAACCGCAGACCGCCTGAATCAGTTTCAGCGCGACGCCCGCGCCGCAAAGATGCCGGTTTGGGTAAATCGAATCCCTGCGCGTGGCGGCGACGACGGCAGCGCAATCCGGCACGGTTTTTCCCACGCTGTGATGGTCGGTGACGACGACATCGATGCCGAGCGCGCCGCAGAGCGCAATTTCGTCGAACGCCGACACGCCGTTATCCACGGTTACGATCAGCGAAACGCCTTGTTCGTGCAGCCTTCGCACTGCGTCCTGCGACATGCCGTAACCTTCGCTGTGCCGGTGCGGAATATAGTAATCGGCGTTCGCGCCAAGACTTTTCAGGCGTTTGAACAGCATCGCAGTCGCGCAGACGCCGTCCGCATCGTAGTCTCCGAATACGCAGATCCGTTCGCCGGAATCGACCGCCCGTTTCACGCGTTCGGCTGCGCATTTCATATCCGGCAGCAGAAACGGGTCGATTAGTTCGCTCTCCTGCGGATACAGAAAACGCTGCGCTTCTTCCGCCGAAGAAACGCCGCGCCGGATCAGCGCCCGCGCGGCGAGTGCGGAGCAGCCCAGTTCGAATTCGATTGATTCGACGAGAACCGGATCGCAGCCGACCGGTTCCCGCGCGGCGAGGCGGTTGTTCATCGTTCACTCACATAAACGCCGACGGCGCATTCGATCCTTTTTTTCATCAGCTCGCAGCTGATCTCATGCGGATGGTCCAGCGCTCCGCCATATAACACCGCGTTTGCCATGCATCCGCCGCTGCAATAATATTTCGCCCAGCAGTTTTTGCAGGTTTCCTTCGTGCATACGTTGCAGCCGAGAAACGAATCCTGCAGATCGGAACGCACGATTCCCTCGTTCAGATTGCCGAGTTTCCAGTCCGCCATGCCGACAAACTGGTGGCAGGGGTACAGGTCTCCTTCCGGTGTGACCGCGACGTATTCCGTACCCGCGCCGCATCCGTTGATCCGTTTCCTCAGGCATGGGCCGCCGTCCGGGTCAAACATGAAGTGGAAAAAGTTGAACCATGTATCGTGATTTTCTCGCGCTTGCACATAATACGCGGCCAACGCGTCGTATTCTTCCCGAATACGGCCGAGATGCTCCGGCAGGATGGAATAAGGGCTGTCTTCCGGCAGAACGGCGGGTTCGAGAGAAATCTGGTCGAATCCGAACGATCTGAGCGCCTTGACGTCTTCCAGAAAATCGAGATTCTCGCGCGTATATGTTCCGCGTATGTAGTATTCCCCGTCTCCGCGTCCGGCGACGAGTTTCTGCGCGTTTTTTAAAATGATGTCGAACGAACCCTTTCCGTTAACGGTCGGGCGGAGCGCGTCGTGCACTTTTTTTCGTCCATCCAGACTGATGACGACGTTATGCATTTCGCGGTTGATCAATTCGATCTTTTCATCGTCCAGCGCGACGCAGTTGGTTGTTATCGTAAAGTTGATCAGTTTCTGATATCGCTTTTCCAACTCGCGTCCGTAGGCGACGATCTGTTTGCAGACATCCCAGTTCATCAGCGGTTCTCCGCCGAAGAGATCCACCTCAAGATGTTTACGCGTGCCGCTGTGCTCCACTAAAAAATCGAGCGCGCGCTTCCCTGTTGTCAGCGGCATGAGCATGCGCTCGCCGTGAAAATCTCCCGTCGATGCGAAACAATACCGGCAGCGCAGGTTGCAATCGTGCGCCACATGCAGGCACATGGACTTGATTGCGCTTCCGCCGGCGATCTCCGGCGCCTGCGGCGTCTGCGTCTCAAACGCTCCCTGCAGTTTTAATTCTTCGAGATCGGACAGGATCTCGCGGACGGTTCCTTCATGGATGCCCGCCGAAAAAGGATCGCCGCCGTGTTCAGCCGCCTGAACGACCGCAAACGCCGCGTCGTCCAGCTCGTGGATGGCGCCGCTTTCCACATCCAGCAGAATATTGTGTTGTTGAAATCGGAACGAATGGATCAATCTGGATTCTCCTGTATTATTCTGGTTCGGTCTTCCTTTTCGTTAACAGACAAAAAAAGGCCGAAAGAGGCCTTTCTTCGCAGGTTAGCTCGCTGGAAAAACTATTTTTCTTCCTTCGCGCACTTTTGGTTTGCGACCGTACAGGACGTTTTGCATGCCGACTGGCAGCTCGCCTGGCACTCGCCGCACGCGGTGTTTTTACCCGCTTTGATGCAGGGTTTCTGAATCGTCTGAATATGCTTCATAGCCGAATTCCTCCGATAAACTGATCACTGAGCGTGATTATACACGATTTTCGCTTAGAGCGCAAGCGCGGCGGTGTCTTTCGCGATAGTCATCTCTTCGTCGGTCGGAATCACGTATACGTGCACTTTGCTCGTGGGCTTCGTGATCTCCAGATCGGTTCCGCGAGGGCACGTCATATTAAGATGCCAGTCCATATCCATTCCGAGATATTCGAGCCCCTTTAAAATGTCTTCACGGATATACGCGTCGTTTTCCGCAATGCCCGCCGTCATGACGATTGCGTCCACACCGCCGAGCGTCGCGGCATACGCGCCGATGTATTGACGCACCTTGTAGCAAAACATGCTGCGCGCCAGCGCCGCACGCTCGTTCCCCTGATCGGCGGCGGCTTTTAAATCGCGAAAATCGCTGGAAATGCCGGAGACGCCAAGAACGCCGCTTTTTTTATTCATGTACGTATCGATGTCCTGTGCGTTCATGCCGGTTCTGCCCATGAGATACGGGATGATCGCGGGATCGATGCTTCCGCAGCGGGTCCCCATCGGCACCCCCTCCAGAGGCGTGAGCCCCATCGAGGTGTCCACGCATTTGCCGCCCTTGACGGCGGACAGGCTGGAGCCGTTTCCAAGGTGGCAGGTGACGACGCGGGTGGACTCTTTTTTGATTCCGTGCTTCTCAAGTTTTTTAATCGCCTGACCGGAAACATAGCGGTGCGACGTACCGTGAAATCCGTAGCGGCGAACCATATGTTCCGTATAGGCTTCATAGGGAAGGGCGTACATATACGCTTCCTTCGGCATGGTTTGTCCCCACGCGGTGTCGAACACGGCAACCATCGGCACCCCCGGCATGGCGGCCATGCAGCCGCGAATGCCCATCAGGTTTGCGGGATTGTGCAGCGGACCCAGAGGGATGCATTCCTCGATCGTCTCTAAAACCAGATCGTTGATCAGAACCGGTTCGGAATATTTCTCTCCGCCGTGCAGAACGCGGTGCCCAACCGCTTCGATGCAGCTCATATCTTCAATCACGCCGGATTCCGGGTTTGTCAGCGCACTGAGAACGAGTTTGATCGCTTCTTCGTGCGTTTTCATAGGACTTTCTTTTTCAAACCCGCCGCCGGAAATACGCTTATAGCTGATGACCGACTTCGCCAAACCGATGCGTTCGCAAATGCCTTTTGCGATCACTTTTTCCTCATCGATATCGATTAATTGATATTTTAATGAAGAACTGCCCGCGTTGATAACCAGAATATACGTCATGATGAAAGGATCTCCTTATCAGTTCTGCGCCTGAACGGCGGTGATTGCGACGACGGAAACGATATCCTCCACGCTGCATCCGCGGGAGAGATCGTTGATGGGATATTTAAATCCCTGGCAGATCGGTCCGATGGCTTCCGCACCGGCAAGGCGCTGCACGAGTTTGTAGCCGATGTTGCCCGCCTGAAGATCCGGGAAAATCAGCACGTTCGCCCTGCCCGCAACCGTGCTGCCGGGGCTCTTGAGCTGTCCCACCTTCGGCACGAGCGCCGCGTCCGCCTGCAATTCGCCGTCGGCATTCAGTTCCGGCGCGATCTCATGAACGATGCGCGTAGCCTCGACGACTTTGTCGACAAGTTCATGCTTTGCACTGCCTTTTGTGGAAAACGAAAGCATCGCAACCCGCGGCTCCATTCCGCAGAGGCATTTTGCCGTCTGCGCGGAGGAAACCGCAATCGCGGCGAGCTGTTCGGCGTTTGGAAGCGGGTTCACCGCGCAGTCTCCGAACACCATCAATCCGTCGTCTCCGTAAGCTTTGTTCGGAATTTCCATAATGAAGCAACTGGATACGACGGAGATGCCTTTCGCCATTTTAATGATCTGAAGCCCTGGACGCAGCGTATCGCCGGTGGTGCTGATCGCGCCCGCGACCATGCCGTCTCCGCGGCCGTGAATGATCATCATCGCCGCGAAGAACTTCGTATCGCGCATCGCCTTGACAGCCGATTCGGGCGTGACGCCTTTTTCTTTGCGCATTTCGTAATATTCGTTCGCATATGCGGTAAAATCGGGGTCTTTTTCCGGATCGACAAGAGAAACGCCGCCGAGCGTTACGTTGAATTTCTCGGCAGTCGCCAGAATTTCATCCGTGTTCCCGAGCAGCGTTATGTCTGCTATCCCCTGTGCCTGTATGAGCGATACCGCCTGTACGGTACGCTCCTCCGAGCCCTCCGGCAGAAGAATGCGTTTCTTTTGCATCTTTGCCTTCAGCTTGATCATGTCCATCAGAGCCATATTCGTTCACGATCCTTTATAAAAAATGAATTTTGATATGAAAAATCGAACAGAAAATGTTCGTTTTTACCAAATTTCTGACAGAATTATCCCAACCGATAAAGTATACCACAAACATTTCTGAAATGGTATACTTGTCATATAAAAATTTAGCATCGATGGGAGCAGCTTTCTTGCGTGTCGTAGGGGTTATCGCGGAATACAACCCGCTGCATAACGGGCATATTTATCATCTTGAACGCGCGAAAGCGCTTTCGGAAGCGGATTACTGCGTCGTTGTGCTCTCCGGCAACTTTGTGCAGCGCGGCGAGGCGGCCTGCACTGATAAATTTTCTCGGGCGGCCTGGGCGCTTCGCGCCGGCGCGGATCTTATTCTCGAACTTCCCAGCCTTTACGCGGCCGCTCCCGCGGAGCGGTTCGCCGCGGGCGGAGTCCGCACGCTGCAGGGCACCGGCGTTGTCACCGATCTCGCGTTTGGCTGCGAAGCGCCGGACCTGCAGACGCTCTATCAGATTTCGGACATCATCGCGACGGAACCCCCCGCGCTGCAGGAAGCGATCAAAAAGCACCTCGCGCTGGGCAAGAGTTATCCGCGCGCGCGATTCGACGCGCTTTCGGAATACGGCGTCCCCAAGAATATGCTGGACGCCATCGCGCAGCCGAACAACATCCTCGCCGTGGAATACCTTAACGCGATCCGTCAGTATGCCGGCGGAATCGAACCGCTGCCCATCGAGCGCATCGGAACCGGATATCACAGCGACGAAATTTCCGGCGAGTTTGCGAGCGCAACGGCAATCCGAAAAGCCATCGTGGAAGGACGGAAGGAAATCCTCAACACGATGCCGAGTTTTGTCGGCGGGCCGCTCTTTTACGACGAACAATTCATCATTCCTCAGGAAGCGCTCAGCGACGTGATGCTCTACGCCATCCGCCGTTTATCCGCACCCGAGCTGGCCGCTTTGCCGGATGTCGCGGAGGGGTTTGAAAACGTTCTTTATCGGGCGGTCCGCTCGGCGCGCACGCTGTTGGAGTTTTATGAACAGGTAAAAACGAAACGATATACGCTCGCGCGCTGCAAACGCATCGCGGTCTGCGCGCTTCTTGGGATCACAGCCGGGCTTGTACAGAAAACGGCGCAGAGCAAAGAGGGCAGTTACCTGAAAGTGCTCGGCTTTCGCAAGAGTGCAAGGCCGCTCATCAGCGAAATCGCAAAAAAGAAAACGTCGCCGCTCTTCCTGAGAAACGCCGATCTGGAGGAATTTTCCCCCGTTATGCGCCAAAACGCGGAAATCGATATGCTGAGCACCGATATACTGAGCTATATCACGGCGCAGGAGATCCGCCGCGACCTCGGCGGGCCGATTATCCTGTAATCCCTGCAATCCTTTCCCGGAAGAGAAGATCATAAAATGTTATATGATAACAAGAACGCGAAGGATTGATCCATTCGCGTTTGTTTTATGCGTATTATAACATGTTTCATACATTTTCAGGGGCCGATCAGCCGTCTGATCTGCGGAAGCGCCTCGATCACCGCGCGCCTGCCCTCGTCGATCGTCGCCCCTGCCTGATCGGTCTGGAACCGCCCGTGCACAAACAGCACCTCGGGAACCAGCATGATATCCGCTTCTTCGCGGCGTATCTTCGTCATCTGCCATTGCATGATATTGATCGTATGATTCATGAGCTGATATACGCTCATGTCCGTTACGTTCACGGCCCCCCCGTGGTAACCGACATCCACGCCTATTACGACGTCCATGCCGTGATCGCGCAGCGTTTTGCAGGGTACGCGCTCAAGAACGCCGCCGTCGATATACGTCTTTCCATTCAGCTGCACCGGTTCGAAGAAAGCGGGAATCGACATGCTCGCGCGGATGCTTTCGTGCAGGGGGCCTTCCTCCAGCACGTCCAGCTTGCCCGTTTCCGCGTCTACCGCAACGCAGCAAAACTGAGTTTTCGTCTGATCAAATGACTTTCCGTGCGTAAAAACACGAACAAGTTCCTGCAGGCGTTCGCCTTTGAGCAGGCCGCCGGTGAGCGGCAGATTCACGTCGAGATAATCATATAATTTGATGGACTTGATGAACCGCTCCAGCAGATACAGGTCGGTCCCTACGCTGTAGATACCGCCTATGATCGCGCCCATACTTGAGCCGGAGATCATGTCGATATGGATGCCCGCCTCATCCAGCGCCTGCAGTACGCCGATGTGCGCGAATCCCTTCGCGCTGCCCGCGCCGAGTGCCAGACCCACTTTTTTCGTCATATCCGGTCCTCGCTCCGTATTGTTGAGTGATTCGCTGCGTTTGTTCGGACAGAAAACGAGCCGGAGGCGAAATCCTCGGCTCGTTGTTTTCCGTTAAAAGTCTTCTTCATCCTCGTCGTCGTCCGCTTCGATGAACTCGATCAGGCGTTTGCGGGGTTTTTTCTCCTTAGGTTCTTTTTTAACGGGTTCCTCCCAGCCTTCTTCGTCTTCTTCCTCGTCGTCCTCATCATCCTCGGCTTCCAGCAGGCGGGAGAAAAGGCCCTTCTTTTTCGGCGGCGCTTCTTCGGCGCGCTGCTGACCGCGGCGCGGCGGCTCCTCCATCTCTTCCGCTTGCGCAGGACGCGCGGTGGGGCGTGCAAACTGCCGCGTTGCGGTCGGATCCTCTTCCACCGGCATACGCTCCACGGCATTTCTGGAAGCGACGCGCGGCTGGCGCGCCGTTTGCTGACGCGAAGGTTCCGCATACTGCGGCTGCGCATACTGCTGCGGCTGCGGCTGCGCATACTGCGGCTGCGCGGGCGCGTACTGCGCCTGTGCGCTCTGCTGAACCGGAGCCGGCTTCTGAACGGCTACGGGTTCGTCGCTCACACCGAGCTCCTTGCGGTTTGATTCGATCATCTGATGATATTCCGCGAGATACCGCTGCAGGTCGACCAGAATTTCGTCCGCATATCTGCGCGCGCCGTTATAGATCGCCGTCGCGTTCTCCTCCGCTTCTGAGGCGATTCCGCTCGCGCGCGTAAACGCTTCTTTATAGACTTCGGACTCGCTTACGCGGCGCTCGTACTCCGCCTGCGCGTCGGCACGGATGCCGTCCGCCTGCACATGCGCCTGCTCCATCAGCGCGTCCGCTTCCTGATGCGCCTGGTCCGTGATTTCCTGGGCGCTCTCTTTTGCGTCGGCTATGGTGTTATCCGCTTCGGAGAGAATGCCGGTTGCGCGGCGAATGTCCTCCGGAATGACTACTTTCAGGTCTTCCAGCAGGTCCAGCAGTCGGTCTACTTCCACAACCCGCTTATTTGTGCCGCCGATTTTAGGCCGCGGGCTTTCCTCCAGCTCCTGTTTGATGCGGTTGATGATGCTGAAGATTTTCATGGTCTGTGCGCTGCTCATGGTTTTATTAACCTTTCTGCAATGATATTCTGAATACTGTCCGGTACCAATCCTTTGATGTTTCCGCCCATGGAGCCAATCTCGCGAACGACGCTGGAACTTAAAAACGAATGCTCCGGCCGCGCCATAAAGTATACGGACTTGACGTCCGGCGCGAGATGAAGGTTCAACGCGTTGATCTGAAATTCGTACTCGAAGTCCATCGTTGCCCGTAGGCCGCGGATGAGATATTCTACGCCGAGCTGATGGGCATAATCGACGAGCAGGCCCTCAAACGACGTTACCACGACGCTTTTCATCCCCTCCGCGTCCACCATCCGCTGAATCAGCGCTACGCGCTCCTCCACGGAGAATACGGGATGCTTCGTCGTGTTGTTGAGTACGCTCACGTAAACGCGGTCAAACATTTCGACCGCACGTTCCAGTACGTCGAGGTGTCCGATCGTAAACGGGTCAAAACTTCCGGGATAGACGCAGGATCGCATGTGTCCAACCCTTTCTCAGAGCGTGCCGCGGCGGCTCACGCCTGGTCTTGCGATGATACATAGATCGAGACCGCGCAGGTTCCGTACTTTCTGGTTTCGGCCAGCCGCGCGGTATGTTCGTCAAGCTCCGGCGGCAGGTTCGACGCGTGCTCGATCACCACGCGCCCGCCGCTCTTTAAAAGCCCCTGCGTAAATATCAGTTCCGCGGCTTTTTGCGCGGTTCCGTCCCGGTACGGCGCGTCGAGAAACACAAAGTCGAACGTCTCGCCCGCGCGGTTCAGATCGGCGATACACGCCGCATAGTCCTTGCAGGCCGTCTGCACGGTCCCGTCGAGGCCGAGCAGCTTCGCGTTTTGCCGGATTTGCTCCGCGCAGTCCCTGCTGCGGTCGTTGCAGACGACTTTCTTCGCGCCGCGCGAGGCGGCCTCCAGCCCGAGATTGCCGGAGCCGGAAAAGAGATCCAGTACGGCGCTGCCGGGGATATCGAACTGCAGCATGCCGAAGAGCGATTCTTTCACGCGGTCGAGCGTAGGGCGCGTATCCATCCCCTTCGGGGCGTCAAAGCGGCGCCCCCGCGCCGACCCTGCAATGATTCTCAAACCGCGCCTCCCGACCCCGTTCAGCGTATTTCCCGCGCATAAACCCATAAAAAGCTACTTCAGTATAGCACCGAAGCCGTTTAGGTACAAGAAAAACATCCTGTTTGCGCCGCTGAGAAGGGATCGATCCTCCCAAAGATCGGGCTTCTTCGCGCATTCCTGCATTAACCGTCCTTCAGGATCGGGCCGATGCCCGCCTGCACAAACAGGTCGTACGGGTTCAGGTACTTCCCCTCCGGCGAGACCACCCCGAAGTGCAGGTGGTAGGCGACGCTGTTGCCGGTGCTGCCGACGATTCCGATCTGCTGTCCCTGTTTGACCGCGTCCCCTTCTTTGACGAACGTCGTAAGCTCGTACATGTGATAATAATGGTAGGTATAGCCGTACGGGTCTTCGATGATGACGTAATTCCCCGGAATGGGAAGAAATCCGATGTATTTCACCACGCCGTCCGTCGCGGACAGGATCGGCGTTTTCGCGCGCATACGGATATCCGTCCCCATGTGCAGGCGCGTTTTATGCGAGCGCGGGTCGTACCAGCCGTTTTTGATGACTCCGCCGGGCAAGGGATGCGCGACCGTCGCGAGATACTCCTTGGAAAAAATATGCGTCTCCACGGGCGCCGTCGCACCGTCGTCGTTATAGACGGTGTTGAAATAATCCAGCGCGAGGATCGCCTCGACCAGCTGGTCGTGCGAACCGCCCGCTGCGATGTCCTCAAACGCGGGATTCGGCCAGCGCAGAGACACGCCCGCCGACGTGTCCCCCGCGCGTTCTAGAGCGATCGCATCCGCCAGCGCGCCCGCCATATCCTCGCCGAGGGCGTAATAGAGCGCGGCGCATTCGCGCCAGTTTAGCCGCGTTGCGATCTGCCCTCCCGTTTTGATCGGCACGTCCGCGTTTCGCAGGTCACGGCTGATACTGCGCACGCTCGCGGCGGAGGATTGCTGGATTTCGCCGTCCAGCGTCTCCGCCAGCACGGCGAACGCCGATACGTTTTCCGCATAACTGTCGTAGGAGTACGGATCGAATTGAACAAGCGTCGCCTGCCATGCTTTCCAGTCCGGCGCGATCATTGTGTGGAGCAGCCTGCCCGCGGCGCTGAACGATTCTATTACGCACTGCGTCTGCGTCATATGCGCGTGCGGCGACATGCTTGATATATAGCCCGCCTCGTATCGAAGCTGAATTGCGGCGTATGCCGCGGAATCCGAAGGAAACGTATTCGGCCCGACGCACGCACCCGCCAGCGTTGCGAGCGCTTCGCTCGGCACCGGCGTTTCCGTGGGCAGCGGCGTTCCCGCCGCAAGGGAGGAACGAACGGAAGCTGTCGATGCTAAAAACAGCATCGACAGCATGATAACAATAGATTCAATTTTTGTCCGTCGTCTCATTACCAGCCGCCTGCATCAGATGGCGGCGGTTCGGGTGTAGTCTCCGGCGGTGCCGTTGGTGTCGAACTTGTTCCGTCGGAAACAGTGGGCGTAGGCGTTGCCTCGTCCGTGCCGTCGCCAAGATCGGGCAGAGGCGCGGGTTCGTACTTATACGCCAGAACGTGCGCAACGTCCGCGATCTGCCAGTTGTCCGTCCAGGGCGCCGTCCCCGCCTTCAGACGAATGCCGGAGATCGATTTTGGCAGAATCATCTGCGCGCGGATCGTTCCCGTCTCGGTGTCCGTCGGATCTCCGTCCCGGATTTCACACGTCGTCCCGTATCCGATGTTATACCAGATCCAGCGCGCGTCCGGAACCGTCAGCCGGATGCAGGCGTGGCTCGCCTTTGTGCCGAGATTGTCGTAGGATTCCTGCACCAGCGTGCTTAAGTCCTTCGCTTTATCGTACAGCACCGAGTGAAAATACGTCCTGCTGTGGATCAGCGTCAGATACTGCGCCGCTTCCAGATTGACAAACTGATAAAACCGCTCTTTCGGAACGCCGATCTGCCAGGTCCCGCTCGTGGTTTCGTGGCCGTACTCCTTGTTCGGGTTGCCGGTGGAGCAGAGCATATACCGCACCGGCTTCGTCAGATCGGGCTTGCCAAGCTTTGTTCCGTCGTCGAGTCGCTGATAAACCAGAACCAGCTGCCACTGCTTGTCCACGATGATGTAATACGTCTTCGGGTCGGGAAATCCTTCCTTCAGGAGTTCCTTCGCCTTGACGCTCATGTCGTCCGTGCTGCCGACCAGTTCCTCGTAAGTCATGTTGACCGCAGGCGCATAATAGGAGAATGGCAGCGGCGTCGGCGTCGGCTCCGCGGTCGGCGTCGGCGAAGGCATATCGCCAAACTCGGTGTCGTTCAGATCGAGCACTTCAAAGCTGACGATGTCCGGCTGCGGCGTCGGTGTGACCGTGACCGTGTCTTCCTCCGCTACGCTCGCGGTGCATCCAAAAAGCAAAAGAGCGGCAATCACAAGACACGCAAGCTGCGGTATCTTCGCGCTTTGTCGTCTCTGGGGCATAATCGTAACCTCGTAACCTTTTTTAGTCGATCCCATCGGTGATGCCATAGCCGTTTTGCCGGTATGGGAATCAATCTGCCTCTGTGGAATCCAAAGTATTGTACCACACCGCCGCGGAAGTTGTTTCTCCCAACTCGGAAAGTTCACAATTTTTCCCGAATACGAAGTCTATTTCTCTTTTTCTTCCGTCGAATCCTGTTTTGCGTCATCGGCTGCGGGTTGGAAGCTGAAGAGAATCTGCATGGCTTTCGCGCCGTACTCCAGCGAGTTTTCCGTATAGGCGGTCAGCGCGCGGAATATCTCTGCGCGTACGCCGGCCGAAAGCTTCACGCGGTCCATGTCCGCGTCCTCCATCGTCAGCATGCGGCGCATTCCCTCCAGCGCGGTTTTACTCACGCGCTCGCCCTGCGAAACGCAGGCGCTGCAGACCGCGCCGCCGCGCGGCGAAAAGCGGACGATCGCGTCGTTTCTCAGATCGCGCCCGCACTGCGCGCAGGCGGTGATGGCAGGTCGGTATCCGATCGCGTTGAGATAGCGCGCGAGAAAACAGCAGAACAGATCCTGCGGATCCGATTTGCCATAAGAAAGAAAGGACAACGCGTGATAGAGCAGCGAAAAGAGCGCCTCGTTCGGTTCGTTTTCCGGCGCGGCGTCGTGGCAGAGCCGCAGCATGGCGGAACCGATCGAAAAGCGCTCGTAATCCTCGCGGATGGGGTAAAACGTCTCCTTGATGTCGCAGGCGTTGACGGTCGCCTTTTCGCGGCCGGTATAGAGTTCGAATTGTCCGAATACAAAAGGCTGACACACGTTGACGAGCGGGCTCTGCGGCTTGCGGCAGCCGCGCGCCTTCGCGTCGATACGGCCGTGTTCAATCGTGAAGATGCTCAGGATGCGGTCGCTCTCGCGGTAGTTGACGTACCGCGTTACAATACCGTCCGCGCAGATGACCGGCATAGTCGGCTCCCGTCCGCCGCGCTCACTCGTAGCCGAGCTCGTGCAGCATGCCCTGGCGGTTTCGCCAGTCTTCCTTGATCTTCACCCAGAGCTGGAGGTTGACGGGGCAGCCGAGCATCCACTCGATATCCTTGCGCGCCTCCTGCCCGATTCGTTTCAGCATCGCGCCGCCTTTACCGATGACGATCCCCTTGTGGGATTCCCGTTCGCAGTAGATCGTGGCGAATACGTCCATCAGATCGCGGTCTTCCCTGCGCTCCATTTTATCCACGCCGACGCCGATGCCGTGCGGAACTTCCTCCCGCAGCAGCAGCAGCGCCTTTTCGCGGATCAATTCGCCGCAGAGAATCCGCTCCGGCTGGTCGGTGACCATATCGTCCGGAAAATACTGCGGTCCGGGCGCGAGCAGTTCGCTCAGCGTATGTTCCAGTTCGTCGAGCCCTTGCCCGGTTTTCGCCGACCCGCGCAGGATCGCGCGGATAAAGCCGTACTGTTCCAGCGTTTCCTGCGCCTCGTTCGCCTGCCCGAGGCTCGCCGTGTCTATTTTATTAATCAGCGCGACGACGGGGGCTTTTGCGCGGCTTAGTTTTTCTAGAAGCGCCGCGTCCCGTTCGCGCACGCCCTGAGACGCGTCGGCTACGAATAAAATCGCCTCGACTTCGTTCATCGCATCGAAGGCGACCTTCTGCATGAATTCGCCGAGCCGGTTTTTCGGTTCGTTCACGCCGGGCGTATCGAGAAACACGATCTGGTACTCCGGCCGCGACAGCACGCCCGTGACTTTATTGCGCGTGGTCTGCGCGCGGTCGGTCACGATGGATATCTTCTGGCCGACCAGCCGGTTGATCAGCGTCGACTTTCCCGTGTTCGGGCAGCCGATGATCGAGACGAAGCCGGAGCGGAATTCGCTCATAGCAGGTCCTCCGGCCCGAAGGAATGCGGCAGAAGCTCGCCCAGCGCGGATTCGATACAGTTCCGCTTCGCATCCGCAAAAACTACCGGCATATCGTCCGCGCAGAATTCGCGCAGCACCTGACGGCAGACCCCGCAGGGAGACGCCGGGGTTTTGCCGGAGCAGACGATGACGATGGCGTCGAATTTCCGTTCGCCTTCGGATACCGCTTTAAAAACCGCCGTGCGCTCGGCGCAGTTGGTTGGCGTATAGGACGCGTTTTCGATGTTGCAGCCTAGGTAATATTTTCCGCTCGCCCCTTTCAGGCACGCGCCGACTTGAAAATGCGAATATGGCGTATACGCCCGCTCCATCGCCTCGTAAGCGAGGTCGAGCATCGTTTCGCGTTCTTTTGCGTCGATTGTATTCATCTGCGATACCCCAGATCGTTCAGGATCTCTTCCTGCATCGCGGCCATGGCCGCTTCGTCCTCTTTCGTCATATGGTCATATCCCATCAGGTGCAGCGCGCCGTGCACAGACAGAAACGCGAGTTCCCTCGTCAGGGGGTGTCCGTATTCCTCCGCCTGTTCCTCTGCGCGCTCCAAGCAAATCGCGATGTCTCCCAGATACCCGTCCGGTGGGCAGAGGATGGCCTCCCCCTCCCACGCGGGAAACGAGAGCACGTCCGTTACGCGGTCGATGTTTCGAAATCCCGCGTTGAGCCGCTGAATTTCCTCCGCGTCGGTCACCAAAACACAGACGCCGCCTTTTGCGCCGCCGCGGTCAAGCGCGGCCTGCGCCGCGCGGCGGATCAGTTCCTCCGCGCCCTCCGGCAGGTTCGTAAGTTCCGTCTGCACGTCGATCACGACATCTTCTCCGTCCCCGGATAGCGGATGCGTTCGTGCATCAGCCCCGAAATCGTCACGAGAAAGCTCTTCTCGATGCGGCTGATCTCGTCGAGCGTCAGCGGGCTCTGCCGCAGCTGCCCGTCGTCCATCTTGCCCTGCACGATGCGGCGCACCATCTCCGCAACCTCTTCGCGGGTGGGTTCGCTCATGGAGCGCACCGCCGCCTCGCAGCTGTCCGCGAGCATGACGATCGCGCTCTCCTTCGTACTCGGCAGGTTTCCCTGATAACGAAACAGGCGCTCGATCACCGGTTCCCCGTCCTCCGTCTGCATCTGTTTCGCTTTGTGGTAAAAATACGCGACCAGCGTCGTGCCGTGGTGTTCGGCCACGATCTTCTTTACCTCGGACGGCATACGGTAACGGGACAGGTACGGCATCGCGTCTTTTAAATGCGAAATGATGTATCCCGCGCTTTCTTCCGGCGCGAGCGTGTCGTGGATATTCTGTCCGTTCTGGTTCTCCTTGAAATACTGCGGGCGGCGCAGTTTGCCTACGTCGTGATACATCGCGCCCGTCCTGGCGAGCAGCGCATTGGCGCTTATGGCGTCCGCCGCTCCTTCCGCAAGCGCCGCCACCATCATGCTGTGGTGGTAGGTCCCGGGCGCCGCGGTCATCATCTTTCTTAAAAGCGGGTGATTCGCGTTCGCGAGCTCGTGCAGCCTCGCCGGCGTCACGATGTCAAACAGATTTTCCCACATGCTCAGCATGCCGATGCAGAAAACCGACAGGATCAGCGCGGACGCCATCTGCAGCCCTGCGTAGATCAGCGCGGTGTTCCATGAATATTCCAGTATGATGCCGCCCGCCACAACGACCGCCGCTCCCGCTACGCCGCCAAGAGAGCCCGCCGCGATCAGCGTGCCGCGCTTTCTCGTGCGCTCCGCGATCAGTATCGTCATTTGCCCCGATACGAGAATCGCCGCCATCTCAAGGATGGAGTCGGAGCCGAACATCGTATCTCCGCTGCCGCCCGCGAGCAGCGCAAACGACAGCGCGAGAAGAATGTTGATCGCCTCCGCCGATTTGCGCGATACGAGCAGGGTCGTGAGCAGCACGCCGAATATCGCAGACGTTACGCGCGGATCGATGATATAGCACACCCATTCCAGCAGCAGCGTGAGGATCAGGATCAGAGCGAGGATCGTCATTTGCTTGCCGGAGGAGAATGTTTCCTTTTCAAATACGAACAGATACAGCGCGAACATCCCGAACACGCAGAACAGATAGAGAATCGTTCCGGGCGTCAGGTGGCTTGCCGCCTCCGCGCCTTTGACGAGGTCGAGCGAAAGCAGCATATCGTACTGTGTCTGCGTCACCGTCTGTCCCGCTTCCACGATCGTCGCCCCGCGCGCGATATAGACCGGCTCCACCGCGTCCGCCGCTTTTTCCTGCGCGCGCGTAGTTTCTACGGAGTTGATTACATTCGTCGGCAGCAGATACGCCTCGTATATGCGCTCGCCCAGCGCTTTGAGCCAGATGGACAGTGTTGAAACGTTGAGTTCCTTATTGATCGCCGTGAGTGTTTTCGCCTGATCCGCTTCGGTTACGCCCGCGCGGAGCGTTTGCTGCAGCGTCGTCAGAACGCGTTCTTTCAGCTGTGCGATCTCCGAATCGTCGGCGTCCAGCATCGCGTACCCAAGGGAAGTATCGGAAATGCTCACAGGCAGTTTGACCAGCATGGCCAATAGGTCGTTGGTCGGGATGACTTCCTGCCAGGTGCGCGTGTCCGTACCGGACGCGGTTTGATCGTCCGAATCCGCCGCCAGAGACGCGGCGCGGATATCCTTCGCCGCGTTTCGGAAACTGTTCAGCGCGGAGAAAAAGCTCTGCGCGTTGGAGATCAGCGTATCGGCCAGATCGGTATCGACCGCATATACGTCCGCGACGTTATTGCGCGCCGCCTGCTTGAGCGCGTCGGTCATCGCGGTGTCCACGACCATGCGCGGAGCGGTCACAGCCTGTTTTGAAACCTCTCCGACGGAGACTTCGTAACGCTTTGGGGTCAGGGAAGTGATTGAAACGAGGCATGAAAGTCCAAAGCAGAGCAGCATTACAAACGCGCCGTAGAATCGCGCGTTCGGTTTCCCGTCGCTTTTTTTCTTTTTGGGCCGGGCGATTTTTTGCGTTTCAGGCACGATCTTCTCGTCCTCGTTCGTTCAGGATTCGCCGTACATACGCGCTGGCGGGGCGATTAAGAGCGTTTCGGTTTCTCGAACCTCTCATAGGCGCAGATGATCCGCTGCACCAGTTCGTGGCGGACGACATCCTTATGCGTCAGATTGATTATCTTGATTCCTTCTACGTTGTCCAGTATCTTGACCGCCTGCACGAGCCCGCTGACCTTTTCCCGCGGCAGGTCGATTTGCGTGATATCTCCCGTTACGACGACGCGGGACCCTTCGCCGATCCGCGTTAAAAACATTTTCATTTGTTCGGCCGAGCAATTCTGCGCTTCATCGAGTATGATATATGCGTTGTTGAGCGTTCTGCCGCGCATATACGCCAGCGGGGCGACTTCGATCGCGCCGCGCTCATAAAGCGCTTTGTAGCTCTCCAGCCCAAGAAATTCCTGCAGCGCGTCGTAAAGCGGACGAAGGTACGGATCGACCTTGCTTTGCAGATCCCCCGGCAGGAAGCCGAGCTTTTCTCCCGCTTCCACCGCCGGACGCGTCAGAATAATGCGCTCGACTTCTTTGTTTTTAAACGCCTGCACAGCCATAGCGACGGCGATGTATGTCTTTCCCGTTCCTGCCGGGCCGATTCCGAATACCAGCTCGAATTCCTTGAGCGCCTGGGCGTACCGTTTCTGTCCGAGCGTTTTGCACTTGATCTGCCGCCCTTTGTTCGTGATGGCGATCACGTCGCCCATGATCTTTTCGATCATGTCGGCGTTGCCTTCCTTGGCCAGATCCACGGCGTAACGGATGCGGCTTCTATTGATCTTCTCTCCGCGCCGCTGCATTTCCAGCATCTTTTCGATGACGGTTGAGGCGAGTTCCGCGCCCTCCCGTTCGCCCGTGATGCGGATGCCGTGTTCCTCCGCCGTGATGTGCGCGCCGGTCTCTTCTTCCAATACGCCGATATTCTCGTCGAACACGCCGAACAAGCTGAGCAGCTCGTCCACGTTTTCCAGTGGAATTGCAAGCATAACCCGTTCCGATTCCTGTGTCAAGCAACGCTCCCCTTTGTTGATGAATTGTTTCCAAACGAACGCACATACCGCGTATTGCGGGTGTTTTACCGATATAGCCGCAGTTTTGCTTATTCGCGATTATAACACATACGCGCATAAATTACCATGACTGCCGGCTCGTAACGGCGTCTGAATGCGAAGCGAAGCAATGTAAAATTATCTTTATTTTTCCGTTCTTGCGATTGAAAAGCCCGCCGGACCATCCGGCGGGCTTGTTTGCGCTGTGTACGTTACTCTTTCATCTCTTCCTTCGGATACTTCGTTCCCCATCGGTCCATATAGAACGAAGCGACGAACCCGACGAGCGCGGCGGCGACGCAGAATATCGCCTGCCATACGTCCGAAAAAGAAAGAGGGATGATCGGAATTGTGGAAGCGATCACGAATCCGATCACACAGTAAAACGCGATGCCGTAATGTTTTTCAAACAGGTGGTTGACCATCCGTGCGAGAAGGATTACCGTCCCAATGATCCCGATCGAAAACGGCAGCAGCACGTGCCAGTCCAGCGCGGCGATCCCCTCCGACATCGGCTGATACAGGCCAAGGAAAATCAGCGTGGAAGAGGAACTCATCCCCGGAACGATCAGGCTGATGCCCCAGAGCACTCCGCAGAAGATATACCACCCGAACGATGGCGTAACGGTCGTCTGCGTGCTGTACTTCAGGATATAAAAGAACGCCAGCAGCGCTGCCGTGCTGATCGCAAGCGCGGCATACATGCCTTTCGTCGTTCCGTCCCTCGCGCCTTCCCTGAAGAGCGAAGGAAACGTCCCCGCAATCAGTCCGACGAACAGGCTGATCATCACCGCAGCGTTGAGCGAGAGGAGTTTTGCGATCACGCCCGCAAGGCCGAGAAAACCCGCTGCCCAGCCGATCGCGACCGGGATGAACATTTTCCAGTACAGCTTCAGGTTTTTCTTTGGCTTTGCCAGCACCGCCATCATCGGCTGATAGATGCCGAACGCGACGCCAAGAACGCCGCCGGAAATGCCGGGAAGGATCGCGCCCGCGCCGATGATCGCGCCCTCTATAACGCGTACGATAAACAGTCGGGCGGCGGATAATACGGGTTTTGTGGTTTGCTCCATGAGATATACCGTCGTTTCATAGTTTCAATTTCACTATTCTTATCACAGTCGTATGAGTTTATGATGAGAATAGAATGATACTTACTCACAATCAGTATACAGACTGGCCGAGTGGTTCGCAACCTTGCGATTCAAATCACGCTCCGGGGCATACGCACAGCGTCCCCATCTCTTGCGTGCGCGGGAGAGCGTATGATATAATGCGTTGATTTCGAGATTGGAGAATATTGGATTGTTCACTGCAAACGGTAATTATTCTCAACTCCACGGCAGTTATCTTTTTTACGAAGTCGGTAAGCGCGCAGCGGCGTTTGCCAAGGCGCACCCGGAAGCGAAGCTCATCCGCATGGGAATCGGCGACGTGACCCGTCCGCTCGTTCCCGCCGTCATCGAGGCCATGCATAAAGCGGTGGACGACATGTCCCGCGCCGAAACCTTCCACGGATACGGTCCGGATTTCGGATACGAATTCCTGCGCGAGGCGATCCTGCGGCGCGATTATGCCGCGCGGGGCGTTTCGCTTGAACTCGACGAAGTATTCATTTCCGACGGCGCAAAATGCGACGTGGGCAATTTTCAGGAGCTCTTTTCTCAGGACTGTACGATCGCGGTCACCGATCCCGTCTATCCTGTTTATGTGGATACGAACGTCATGAGCGGGCGCGGCGGAGCGTTCTCCGAGAAAAAAGGCGGCTATGAAAAGATCGTGTACATGCCCGGTTCCGAAAAAAACGGCTTTGTCGCAAGCCTGCCCAAAGAGCGCGTGGACGTGATGTATCTCTGTTTCCCGAATAATCCGACCGGCGTTACGCTCACGAAGGAACAGCTGAAAACGTATGTCGATTACGCGCGCGCAAACGGAACGCTGATTGTCTACGACTCCGCTTACGAATCCTACATTTCCGAACCGCAGATCCCGCACAGTATTTACGAAGTGGAGGGCGCGAAGGAATGCGCGGTTGAAATCCGCTCCATGTCCAAGACCGCCGGGTTCACCGGCACGCGCTGCGCGTATACGATCGTGCCAAAGTCGCTGGTTTATCGCGACAGTTTCGAGAATGAAGTACGGCTAAGGGACCTCTGGGCGCGCCGCGTCTCGACGAAGTTTAACGGCGTATCCTACATCACCCAGCGCGGCGCGGAGGCTGCCTACAGCCCCGAAGGAAACGAGCAGATCATGGACGTCGTCGCGGATTACATGGAAAACGCGCACATCATCCGCGAGGGGCTCCGGCAGGCGGGCTACACGGTATTCGGCGGCGTCAACGCGCCCTATATCTGGTTCAAAGTGCCTCACGGCGACAGCTGGAAATTTTACGACGAACTATTGCAGAATTACCACATCATCGGCACGCCCGGCGAAGGCTTCGGTGCGGCGGGCGAAGGATACTTCCGCATGACTGCGTTTGCATCGCGGGAAAACACGATCGAAGCGATGGAGCGCATCCTCAGAGGATCGGTATGACTAAGATCATCGCATTCGAGGGGATCGACGGAACGGGCAAAACCGTTCAGCTTCAGCGGCTTTTTGAGCGGCTGACGGCGGACGGCGCGCGCGTACAGACGCTCTCGTTTCCGATGTACGACACTTTCTTCGGCGCGGAATGCGGCCGCCTGCTCTCCGGCAGCGGCGGCGTGCGCGCGAACGAGGTGGATCAGAAAAGCATGGCGCTCTGGTATGCGCTCGACCGTTTCGAAGCGTTTCAAAGCTACGACTATTCGAACGCGGACGTACTGCTGATCAACCGCTATCTGCTCAGCAACGCGGTATACCAATCCGTGCGCGAACGCGATCTCGGCAAACCCGACCTGCTGGATTTTGTGCTGGAGCTGGAATACGGGCATTTTAAGATTCCGAAAGCGGACGCGCACATCGTGCTGGACATGAATCCGGAAAACGCATCCGAAAACGTCGGGAAAAAAGGCTTTCGGGAATATGTCGGCGATCAGCCGGATATTTACGAAGCGCTTCCGGATATTCAGAAGCGCGCGCGGCAAAAATATATCGAGTACGCTTCGCGCATGGATAAAGTTTATATCATTCCCTGTATGGAACAGAATCGATTAAAAAGCATAGAAGCCATCGGCGAACTTATCGACGCGGAGCTGTCCGATCTGCTCGCTCAGTAAATCCGTTTCAAAGCGCCTGCTTGAAACAAGCTTCGGTTGCTTGAAGATATCATATAGGAGGTAAAAAAATGATGCGTAAAATCGGTATTTTAACGGGCGGCGGCGACTGCCCGGGTCTCAACGCGGTCATCCGCGGCGTCGTCGAGGAATGCGCGGCGGCTGGCATCGAAGTATACGGCTTTTCCGCGGGCTGGCGCGGCGCGCTGACCGGCGAAGGCCGCTGGCTCACGCTCAAGGACGTGGAAGGCCTGCAGACGAAAGGCGGCACGATCCTCGAGAGCAGCCGCACAAACGTCATGAAGGAAGAAAACGGCCCCGAGCGCGTCAGAAAGACGCTCGAAAGCCTCGGGCTGGAAGGTATGGTCGCCATCGGCGGAGACGATACGCTGGGCGTCGCGAACAAGCTCACCAAGATGGGCATGAAGATGATCGGCGTGCCGAAGACGATCGACAACGATCTTTCCTGCACGGATTACACCTTCGGCTTCGACACCGCGAGCAACATCGCGATGGAATGCATCGACCGCCTTCACACGACCGCCGCGTCCCACGCGCGCTGCATCGTCGTCGAGTGCATGGGCCGCCACACCGGCTGGATCGCCGTACAGGCAGGTCTCGCCGCTGACGCGCACCTGATCCTGATCCCCGAATTTCCGAAGACCTTCGAAGAGATCATGCAGGTCATCCGTTCGCGCTACATCAAAGGCCAGCGCCATACGATTATCGCCGTTGCGGAGGGCTTCGAGCTCAAGGGCGAGACGGATGAAACTGTCGGTCTCGACGCATTCGGCAACAAGCTGCTGCTTGAAAAAGAAATCGCAAAAACGCTCTCCGACCGCATCGAAAAAGCCATGCGCGCGGATACGTCGCTTGACGAGAAGCGCAAGTATTTCGAGTGCCGTTCGGTCGTGCTCGGCCACATTCAGCGCGGCGGCTCGCCCTCCTGCTTCGACCGCGTGCTCGGTACGCGCCTCGGTTTCAAGGCGGGCGAACTGGTCGTCTCCGCGAAGTACGGCAACATGGTTGCTCTCCAGGGTACGTCCATCGTGACCGCGGACCTCGACAAGGCCGTCACCGAGCGCAAGGAAGTCGACTGGGACTTCTACAAGTCGGTCTCCATCCTCTTTAAGTAAGCACAGTGATACATGAAAACGGGCGGAATTCTCCGTCCGTTTTGTCTTCTTTGCGTTTCATTGCACCGAAGCGCCCTGCTCCAACACTCGCCGGAACTGCGTCTCGTATAGCTCGCGGTAAATGCCGCTGTTCTTCAGCAATTCTTCGTGCGTTCCCTGCTCCGCGATGGTACCGTCCTTGACCACCAGTATGCTGTCCGCCGCGAGCACGGTCGAAAGTCGGTGCGCGATGACGACGCTCGTTCTGCCCGTCATGACCGATTCAAGCGCGTTTTGAATCGCGTTTTCCGAAATTGAGTCCAACGAGCTAGTCGCTTCATCCAGTACGAGCACTTTCGGGTCCTTCAGCACCACGCGCGCGAGCGAGAGGCGCTGCTTCTCCCCGCCGCTAAGCTTTAGGCCGCGGTTTCCGACCATCGCGTCGTAACCGAGATCCTGTGAGGCGATGAAATCGTGGATGTTCGCGAGCCGGCAGGCACGCTCCAGTTCTTGCTGTGTCGCGTCCGGCTTTGCGTACAGCAGGTTTTCACGGATCGTGCCGTTAAACAGATACGCGTCCTGCGTCACAACCCCGATATTCTGCCGCAGATACGTCAGATCGAAATCGCGAACGTCGATCCCTGCGACCTCAATTTTGCCGGAATCGACGTCGTACAGCCGGAGCAGCAGGTTTACGATGGTGGACTTGCCCGAGCCGGAAGGGCCGACGACGGCGTACATTCTGCCGGAAGGAATGAAGAAATTGACGTCTTTCAGAATCGGCGCTTTTTGTTCATAAGCAAACGTCACGTGATCGTAGCGGATATCGGGATTCGTCAAATCCGGCCGGATCGCATCCGGTTTGCTCTGAATCGTAACTTCTTTGTCGTAGTAGTCGAAGATACGCGTAAACAACGCGAGCGAACGCGTAAAGTCTACGCCGAGGTTGAGCAGAGAACTGACCGGGCCGTACAGGCGGCCGACCAGCGCGATCATCGCAGTAATCGTACCGATGGTCAGCGTCGGATCGTTTCGGGAGATGATCAGCCACCCGCCCATGAAGTAGATCAGCAGCGGGCCGACCTGCGAAAGCGTGCCGAGGATCATGATCAGCCATTTCCCGCTGCGCTGCTCCTTGAGCGTGAGTCTGGTCACGCGTTCGTTGGCGTCGACAAACCGGTCGTATTCCGACTGTTCCCGCGTAAAGAGTTTCATGAGCATGGAACCCGATACGCTGAGCGTTTCGGTGATCAATTGATTCATTTTGTCGCGTTCGCCCTGCGCGTCCGTCAGGATCTTCCAGCGCGTCCTGCCTACGCTGCGAGCGGGGATCAGCGTCAGCGGAATGACCGCGATACCCATAAGCGCTATCTTCCAATTCATCGAAAACAGCGCAATCAGCGTCGCCGTTACGGTGATGAAGTTCGAGACGGACGTGGTCAGCGTGCTAGAGATCACGGAACCGACGCCGCTGATGTCGCTCTCCATGCGCGTGAGGATATCCCCCTGCTTTTCCGTCGTGTAAAACGAATGCGGCAGGCTTTGCAGATGCGCGTACATCTGGTTCTTCATGTCAAATATGATGCGCTGGGAAATCCAGGAGTTGATATAGCTTTGCAGCACGCCGATCGCCTGCGAGCCGGTCAGCGTCACGAGCGCAAGAAGCAGCAGCTTGATCAAAAGCGACATGTTTTTGCCGCCGAGCGCTTCATCGACGATCCGTCCGGTAATCAGAGACGGAAACAGCCCCATCACCGCGCTGATCAGGATCGCGATCAGAACCGCGATAAACTGCATTCGGTACGGTTTCAGATAGGCCAGAATCCGAAACAAAAGCGCTTTGCTCAGTTTCGGACGGTTTTTCTTCTCTTCCTCGGTTAAGTAGGCGCGCGGGCCGCCCATCCCCCTGCCTCCGCCAATTCCCATTTGTTTTCCTCTGTCTCCGTTCAGTTTCCCTGCATTCGTTTGACCCGCTCCGCAACCGCTTTGCCGGTCGGTGTGGTGGCAAGGCCTCCGCGAGCCGTCTCACGGTATTCCGCGCGGATATCTCGTCCCACCGCATACATCGCGGATACGACCTCGTCAAACGGGATCAGGCTGGTGATGCCAGCCAGCGCCATATCGGCGCAGAGCATCGCGTTGACGGCGCCGAGCGCGTTTCGTTTGATGCACGGACACTCTACTAACCCCGCTACAGGGTCGCAGATGAGGCCCATAACGTTTTTCATCGCCATTGCAGCCGCGTCCAGCGCCTGTACGGGCGCGCCGCCGCTGATCTCGACCAGCGCCGCCGCCGTCATCGACGCCGCGACGCCTGTTTCCGCCTGGCAGCCGCCGCCCGCGCCGGAAATCGTCGCGTTTCGCGCGAAGATCAGCCCGATCGCACCCGCCGTGAACAAGCCTTCGATCAGCGTCTCGTCCGACCAGCCGCGCTGTCGTCCCGCCTCGATGAGCGCACCCGCGAGAATTCCGCTCGCACCCGCGGTCGGCGCCGCGACGATTCGCCCCATGGACGAATTTACTTCGACGACGGCCATGGAGGACGCAGCCGCGCGGCAGGCGGTGTAACCCGAAAACGGATTGTGCTTGCCGTATTTAAAGAGTTTCATCGCCTCGCCGCCGGAAAGCCCGCTGACGGACTCCACCTTGCCGGACAGCCCGCGTTCGACGGAGGCTCGCATGACGTCGAGGTTTTTCTGCATCTCGGCTAAAATCTCTCCGCGCGTTTTTTCGCTGAGCTTCATCTCCCGCCGTATCATCGCTTCAAAGATCGGGATGTCGTTTTCGATACAGTAGCGGCGCAGGGATTCGCCGTTCGCAAAAGCATCTGTCAACAGCATAGAAGCACCCCCTCCTTATACCGCAAACAATTTGTTGATTCCGTGGCAGAGACGCAGTATCATTGCCTGCATTTCAGGCGAGACGGCCTGATCCGTTTCGATGGTCATATACGCGTCCTCGCCTTTGCCGTGCCGGAACACGCGCATAAACGCGATGTTGACGTTCAGTTCCGCGAGGACGCGCGACACCTCCGCGATCACACCCGGCTGGTCGTTGTGCTGGATGATCAGCGTCGGGTATTCGCCGGAAAACTCGACCGCGAGGCCGTTGATCTCTACGATGCGGATGTTGCCGCCGCCGACCGACTCGCCCAGCACATCCGTCACCTGGCCCTGCGAGCCGGTGATCACGATGCGCGCGGTGTTCGGGTGCGCGGGCGGATCATCCGAAAACTCGACCGAAACCGGAATCCCCGTCTCGCGTGCAACCAAAAACGCTTCCTTGATACGCGGATCGTCAGGTTCCATACCGAGCGCGCCCGCTACGAGCGCTTTGTCCGTTCCGTGGCCGCGCCCCGTTTCCGAAAACGAACCGTAGAGCGTGAATGCGGCCTCCGCGACGTCCCCGCCCGCGATCTTTCGCGCGATGTGCGCAAGACGTACCGCGCCCGCCGTATGTGAACTGGAAGGCCCCGTCATCCGCGGGCCGATGATATCGAACACCGAAAAATCTTCCATACAATTTTACTCCCGAAAAAATGTGCATTACGATAAAAATCGACCGGCGTACCATATGCTGACACGCCGGTCGAAAGGATTGCCGCGCACCCGATCTTTGACAAACACGCCTCCGGGCGACGCTCCGACAGGTTGCTCCTTTCAGGCTGCTCCGCGGCACATCGCGTATTCCGCTGAATGCTGCTTCCGTCAGGACCTGACATGGTTCACGGCCTGCGATTGCACGGGACCCGACGCTCAACGCTCCTTATCGGGATCCGACCCCACAGACGCTTGCCGGGGAACGGGATTTCCACCCTGCTGTAGCGGATTGCAGGTACAGGGCACCGCTATCTCCCCGCCTAGCGCGGCAAACTGATTACCGGAATATTGTACCATACCGCAGAGCGAAAACAAATATGTTTTGCGTCGCTGGTTTGAAACGATTGCGAAATTGTTTGCAACGTTTTTCTTAGCCGCGCAGCTTTTTCAGCGAGTAGTCCGCCGCAACGCGTACGCCCTCGCGCGGATCTTCCAGCCAGGGCTTGATCAACGGGATCAAATCTGTTCTGTTTTGATGCGCCGCGACAACGCAGGCATGCTGGACGATCCTCCCCTGTTTGTTCAGGTTTTTTCCGACGATCTCCAGTACGGGCTTGATCTTTCCGCTTAAGATTTCTTCCAGGCGGAACGCGTCCGGCATTTCGGCAATCGGTTCGATGCCCGCGTTGTAGGGGCAAACCTTCTGGCAGAGTTCGCAGCCGAGCATACTGGTCATCGCGTCCATGACCCAGTCCTCCATAGGATCGCCGCCCATATAGGCGCGCGCGCATCTTTGAAAATCATACCCGGCGTCCCCGATCGCGCCGCTGGGACAGATCCGCTCGCACGCGCGGCAGACGCCGCAACGGGACGATTCCGACTCGCGGGCGGGCGTATACTCCGGTTCCGGCAGCGCTGCGAACAGCGCGCGCACGGAATACCGCGTCCCGAATCCGGGCAGGGCCGTCAACCCGTTTTTCAACATCACTCCGGCGCCGTTTCGGACAAGCAGTTCCCGCATCGGCACTTCCGCACGCTCCGCGCGAATACCCAGATCGCCGAGTTTTCGCATGAGCCTTCCGGACGCGTGATATGCCGCGTTGCTGGAAGGATAGTCGCCGGAAACGGAAATTTCATCGATATAGGTACAGTACGGATAGATCAGCGCCAGAATCACGCTCGCCCACGCGTGCGAAACGCGCGGATCGGCCGTCAGTTTTTCTCCGGCGGAATGCAAAGCGCCGCTTTTCAGCCGGCGCTCATAGTACGTGAATGGTTCGGTTGTGAATACATAGCATTCGGCGAATCCGAATCCCGCCGCCAAAGCACGAATATCCATGCTTCTTCCCCGCAACATTTGGAGATTCCGCTCCATTACGCTTTCTGCTGCTGGAGCATTTCCTTTGTCTTCATGAGCCTCGTGAGGTTGCCGCGTTCGTTTTCGTCCAGTTTCATCTGGATCCGGCGGATCGTCTCCGTGATCTGCGGAATCATGACGTATTCCAGCGCATTGACACGGCGGCGCGTTTTTTCGATTTCATCCGCGAGTCTGCCGCAAGTCTTCTCGATCTCTGCGAGCTGCACCAGAAGCGGTAACAGCTCCGCCAAAAGCTGCACCGCAAGGTCGAGATCCGCGCTCGTGGTCGCAAAGCCGTAAGGGTAGGTGAACCCTTCCTGCGCGGAGATTTCGATCTTCGGCACCTGAATGGAGAGCACGTGCTGAACGCCGGCGGTCACCTCCGCCGCACGCGCGGGATATAACAGCGCTTCTTCAATCTCCGCGCCGCTCATGGACGCGCGCGCAAGGACGAAGCTCTTCATCGCGCGGGAGAGCTTTTCTTCCACCTCCGCGCGCAGCGCTTTGTTCTGCCGCGCAAACTCGATGAAGCGGCGGACGAGTTCGTCCCGCTTGTCCTTCATCATCTTGTGCCCGCGGACGGCAACCTTCTTGCGTTTCTTGAGGTTGCTCAGCTCCATGCGGGTCGGTTTTACCTGGATCGCGGCCATCGGCTACGCCTCCCTGGGGTAATATTTCTCGATGAATGCGTCCCGGATGCGCTTGAGTTCCGATTTCGGCAGGATACCCAAAAGCTTCCAGCCGATGTTCAGCGTCTCCTCGATCGAGCGGTTCGTGTAATATCCCTGCGAAACATATTCCGCCTCGAACGCGTCCGCGAACTTCGCGTAGAGCTTGTCCACGTCGCTGAGCGCAGCGTCGCCAAGAATGACAGCGAGTTCTTTCGCGTCCTTGCCGCGCGAATACGCGGAGAAAAGCTGATTCATCGTATCCGCGTGGTCCTCGCGCGTCTTTCCCTTTCCTATGCCCTTGTCTTTCAGACGCGAAAGCGAGGGAAGCACGTTGATCGGCGGGGTCAGGCCCTTGCGGTAAAGTTCGCGCGAGAGGATGATCTGCCCCTCCGTGATGTAACCGGTCAGGTCGGGGATCGGGTGCGTCACGTCGTCCTCCGGCATGGAGAGGATCGGGATCATCGTGATGGAACCCGCGTTGTCGCGGATCCTGCCCGCGCGCTCGTACATGCTCGCGAGGTCGGTATACAGATAGCCCGGATAACCGCGGCGGCCCGGAACTTCCTTGCGGGCGGCGGAAACTTCGCGCAGTGCCTCGGCGTAGTTCGTGATGTCCGTAATGATGACGAGCACGTGCATGCCGAGTTCGTAAGCCAGATATTCCGCGGCGGTAATCGCCATGCGCGGGGTCGCGATGCGCTCGATGGCCGGATCGTTCGCGAGGTTGATGAACGTGACCGTCTTTTCGATCGCGCCGGTTTTACGAAAATCGCTGATGAAGAAATCCGCTTCTTCGAACGTGATGCCGACCGCGGCGAACACGACGGCGAATTTTTCATCCGAACCAAGCACCTTCGCCTGCCGCGCAATCTGCGCGGCGAGGTTCGCGTGCGGAAGGCCCGAACCGGAAAACACAGGCAGCTTCTGGCCGCGGACGAGCGTGTTCAGCCCGTCGATCGCGGAGATGCCCGTTTGGATGAATTCGCTCGGGTAGTCGCGCGCGGTGGGGTTCATCGGCGTGCCGTTGATGTTAAGATGTTTATCCGGGATCAGCGCGGGGCCTTTGTCGATGGGTTTGCCCATGCCGTCGAAGATGCGCCCCAGCATATCGGGAGCGACATCCAGCTCGATGGACTTACCCAGGAAACGCGCTTTGGACGAGCTGATCTGCAATCCCTGCGAACCCTCGAAGAGCTGCAGCAGCGCCTTGTCGCGATCGATTTCGAGTACTCTGCCGCGCCGGATGCTTCCGTCCGCCTGCTGAATCTCCACAAGTTCGTCGTACTTGACGCCGGAAACCTCCTCCACGAGCATCAGAGGGCCGACGACTTCGCGGATGGTCTTATATTCCTTACGCATGCGCTTCGCCCCCTTCCGTCAGAACGCGGATCTGGTCGGTCAAATCTTTCATGATCACATCGTACTGCGCCTGCACTTCGTCCTCCGGCACATACTTGAGACGGCCGATCTTCTCACGCACCGGCAGTTGCGAGAGTTTGGAGAATGGAGCGTCCTCCTGCAGCGCGATCAGGCTCTTTTCATAGAACGCAAGGATCGCCTTGAGCAGCAGATACTGCTTCCTCGGCGAAGAGTACGTATCCACCTCGTGAAACGCGTTTTGATGCAGATAATCCTCGCGGATGCTGCGCGTGCTCTCGAGGGTCAGCCGGTCGTGGTACGACAGCGCGTCGATACCGACCAGCCGGACGATTTCGTCCAGTTCGCTCTCTTCCTGCAGAAGCGACATGGTTTTCTGTACCAGCGCCGCCCAGTCGGGCGCGACGTTCTGATTAAACCAGCCTTCAAGCCGGTCGAGATAGAGCGAATAGCTCTGCAGCCAGTCGATCGCCGGAAAATGGCGCGCGTAGGCGAGTTTGCTGGAAAGTCCCCAGAACACCTTGACGATACGCAGCGTCGCCTGTGAAACCGGCTCCGAAATGTCTCCGCCCGGCGGGGAAACCGCGCCGATGGCGGAAACCGCGCCTTCGCGCCCTTCCGACCCCAGAGCCTTCACCGCGCCCGCGCGTTCGTAAAACTCCGCGATACGGCTGGACAGGTATGCGGGGTACCCTTCCTCGCCCGGCATCTCTTCGAGGCGTCCGCTCATCTCGCGCAGCGCTTCCGCCCAGCGAGAGGTGGAGTCCGCCATGATTGCAACCTTATAGCCCATGTCGCGGAAATACTCCGCGATCGTGATACCCGTGTAGATGGACGCTTCGCGCGCGGCGACAGGCATATCCGACGTATTCGCGATCAGTACCGTGCGTTTCATCAGCGAAAGCCCCGTGCGCGGGTCCTTCAGCTCCGGAAACTCCATCAGAACGTCCGTCATTTCGTTTCCGCGTTCTCCGCAGCCGACGTAAACGATGATGTCCGCGTCCGCCCACTTGGCGAGCTGATGCTGCACGACCGTCTTTCCGCTGCCGAACGGGCCGGGAACGGCGGCCGTTCCGCCTTTTGCAACGGGGAACAGCGTATCGATGACGCGCTGGCCCGTGATCATCGGTTCCTGCGGCGCGATCTTTTCCGCATAGGGCCTGCCTTTGCGGACGGGCCATTTCTGCATCATAGGCAGTTCGACGACCGAACCGTCGGCTTTTTCTATTTTGGCGATCGGGGTGACGATATTCGCCTCTCCCCTGAAGATCCAAACGAGCTTCCCGGCGATCTGCGGCGGGACCAGAATGCGGTGCAGAACCGCCTCCGTCTCTTGTACCGTGCCTAAAATATCGCCGCCGGTCAGCATGTCTCCGACCTTGGCAACCGGTGTAAAAGCCCAGAGTTTCTCGTGATCGAGCGAAGCGACCATGATGCCGCGCGTAATGCGATCCCCCGTGCGCGCGCGGATCTGGTCGAGCGGACGCTGGATTCCGTCGTAAATCGAGTTGATCAGCCCCGGCGCGAGTTCGACGGAAAGCGGCGCGCCCGTCGTCTCGACCGGTTCGCCCGGGCCGATTCCGCCCGTCTCTTCATATACCTGAATAGAGGCCTGATCGCCGCGCAGCTCGATCACTTCTCCGATCAAGTGCTTTTCGGAAACGCGGACGACGTCGTACATCTGCACGTCCGCCATGCCGTCGGCTACGATGAGCGGCCCCGAAACTTTGATGATCGTTCCTTGCATGTTGTTTGCCCTTTCGTAATCGTAACTATCTTTACGCTTATCTTCCGCGCCGCCCGAAAACGGGACGGACGCTTTTATTCAAGCTTATGTGTTGGAGAGGATATCCATGCCGACCGCTTTTTCCACGTTCTGCCTTAGGATACGTTCTCCCGTACCGCGCGAACCCTGATTGTTCGGAATCGGGATGATCGCCGGATACGGCTGTCCCTGATACTCCGCGATCGTCTCCGCGCAGGCGGCATACAGTTTTTCGGTAATAAACACGGAGGCGTAACCCTCGCGCGCGAGCCGGTGCAGCGTACGGTTTGCGCCCGCGCCGTTCTCTTCAAAGAAAACGTCCAGGCCGACCGCCTGAAACAGCAGTACGGAATCCCGGTCCCCGATCACGCCGATTTTAGCCATACAATTCCCTGAGCCTTTCCGCGACGACCGCATCCTCCAGGCCGTTTCTCTTGACGGTCAGGATCAGCCGAACGGCCTTCGCCTCGCGATCCCGCGCGAGGAGATATCCCACGACCGGGAAGATCGTCATGCGCTCGTGCCGGTGCGCGTTTACGAGCGAGAGAAGATAATCGTCGCGCGCCTTTTCGATCATGGCGATGTTGCCGCTGACCAGCATCTTCGAGAGCCCGTCCTGCAGCGCGCCTTTTGCGACGCTGCCGGACAGCGCGCGGGTCAGCGATTCAGCGGTGAGTTCATACGCGTCGATCAGCGTTTCGCACTTTACGCCCGCGCTCGGGAGCAAAACATCCTTCAGATCTTCCTTCTGCGCACCCATCGCGCGCATCCGGAAAAACGTGATCACATTGTTAAAGTCGCTGCTCGCTTCGAAATACTGCCGCACAAACGGCTCTTTCGTATCTTTTGCGGCTTCGAGACAATGCGCGAAGTATCCGTAATCGATCATGACGCTCACCAGCTGCGGTTCGATCTGGATGCGCATCTTCGCTTCCAGCCGTTCCAGCGCTTCGCGCATCCGCGGCGTCAGCAGATCGTACTTCGATTCGGATACCATTCCGGTCAGCTGATCTCGCGAATAGATCCCGCCCTCGAGCCAGAGAGGATCGGCTGCGGCGAGCAGGCGGGACTTGACGAGAACCTTCAGGTTCTGCGCGTCGGTCTGCAGCAAAAACAGGTCTGTCAGCGCGGGATCCGGCGAAAGCTCCATGACGGTACGCGCCGTATCTCTTCGCACGTTGTCGATCATGGTTTCCACGTCGTCCCCGGTCGCGTCCGCAAGATTGCCGTATTTCGCGTCCAGTAAAACGCGCATCGCGTCGTCCAGCGAGCCTTCGGCCATGCGGCGGACGGCATCCCTGCCAAAAAGCGACTTTTCCAGCGCGCTGATGCGCGCGCCGGCATAGGCGTAACTTGGCTGTGGCATGAAATCCTCCCTCCGCTCAGTCGAAGAGCAGCCGGTAAACCGACGTCTCTTCTTCGGCGCGCAGGCCGCTTAACAGTGACAGAAACGAACAGTCCTTTTCGTAACCCTGTCCCGACAGAACAAAACCGCCGTCGATCTTCGCGTCGTCTTTGGACAACGCAAGCTTTTTCTGCGGCAGCGCGGCAATCAGGGATTCCAGCGCCTTGCGGTCGGCTTTTGCTGGCAGGACGGTTTCCCCGCCTTCGGCTTCCGACTCCAGCAAGCGCGCGCAGATCGCTTTTCTCTTCTCCGCGTCCAGCGCGAGCAAGGCGTCGTAAGCGCGCGAAAACGCCGTGTCGATTACGTCGCGTTTTTTTCGCAGCGCTTCTTTTTTTCCATCCAGCGAAGCGCGTGTCAGATAGCCCGCGATCAAACTCTTTTTTGATGTTTCACGCTGGTTTTCCAGTTCCGCGCGGCGCACGGAAAGCGCTTTTTCACTTTGCTGGCGAATTTCCCGTATGGATGCGTCCGCTTCTTCGCGCGCTTGACGCGCATCGTCTTCCGCCTCGCCGACGATTCGATTCGCGAGTTTATTCGTACCGGAGATGGTTATCGTTGCCATTGGCTTCTCCTAACCTTACTTAAAAATCGCAGCCGGTGATCAGACCTTGACGCCGTTGACGAGCAGGAAGGAGATCAGCAGCGAAAGAACCGCGTAGGTTTCGACCATGACGGTCATCAGCATCGCTTTTCCTTGTTCTTCCGGCTTCTTCGCGACCAGATTAATACCGGCCACGGCGACTTTGCCCTGCGCGATTGCAGAAAGCAGGCCGCCGAACGCGATCGGAATCGCCGCGAGGAACAGGTTCAGCCCCGCCGTTGCGCTCAGCGCGGAGCCGCCGCCGAGCAGGCCGGCCTTCGTCGCGATGACGAACGCGATCAGAAGCCCGTAGATACCCTGCGTGCCGGGCAGCAGCTGTAAAAGCAGGCAGGAGCCGAAACGATCCGGATCCTCGGAAACAACGCCGGCGCTCGCCTGACCGGCCAGACCTACGCCGATCGCGCTGCCTACGCCCGCCATCACCGCGGCCATCGCGGCGCCAGCCGCCGCAAAGATTGTACCCCATTGAAGTTCCATAGTAGAATAGCCTCCTTGTCAATCTTGTTTGGATGATTGTTCATCCGAAATTTGATTCCGTTTTACATATTTTGTGTCGATATTATTTTGTATCGGATGCCGCTTCATCAAGAATTCGAATGTGTTTTGTTTGATATCCCAGCGGTCGAAACGCCCGTCCGCCCGGCTCGTAGAACTTCCCGTAAAACTCGACATACTGGAGCCTCGCGCAGTGAACGAACGCGCCGAGCGTATTGATCGCGATATTGAACGCGTGCAGCGCGACTAAAAGGCCGCATGCCACGATGATCCCCAAAATCTTCAGTACGAGGATGTTCGATCCCATCAGCATCTTGCAGAGTTCGTTGAAAACCGATGCGATAACGCCGGTCGCGATGCCAAGAGCGAACAAACGCGCGTAGGACAGGATATCGGAAAGATACCCGGTCACCTGATACAGTTCGCCCAAACCGGAAATCGTTCTTGAAAATGGATTTTTCTTCTCGCGTCCCTTAAAGAGAAGGATCATCAGCGCGCCCAGCCCCGCCATGATAAGACCGATGGTCCCGACAGCCGCCGGAATCCCCTGTACGGAGGAAGGCACGGCATAGACGATCAGGCCGACGACGATCAGAATCCACGACAGGCTGTCGAAGATCGCGGATTGCCAGTCTCCTCGCGAAAACGAAATTTTCATTTTCAGTACGACGCCGAAGAGGATATGCACGACGCCCAGCCCGAAGCAAAGGATCAGCATCCCGATCGGGTCGCTCATCGGGTCAACGAACAGCGGAAACAGATTGTTGGTCCCGAATACCGTATCGAAGTCCATCCCGAAAAACGTGCCGACCAGTACGCCCCAGACGATCGTGGACAGTCCGCCCCAGAAAATCACGCGCGCAAACCCGCCCATCATTCCGCTCGGATGCTTGATTTTGATAAAAATCGCCGTCAGAATGGCCAGAACGATGCCATAGCCCGAATCACTGAGCATCAGACCGAAAAGCAGCACATAGAACGGCGCCATATACGGCGTCGCGTCGATGCCGTTCGGGTCGGGCCGCGAATATAGGTTCGTCACCTGCTCAAACGGGGTGGCAAACGGTCGGTTTTCCACGTATGACGGCGGCGTTTCGTTCGCCGCGTGGTCCCTTATATCGAGATAATATGCGTCCGTGACGGATCGGATCGCGTTTTCAACGCGTTCCGCCCGATCCTCCGGTATCCAGCCTTCCAACTGAAACGTCGCGCTTGTGCGCAGAAGTTCCGACGCCGCGCGCGCGCGGTCCCGTTCGATTACGGCTGCGTCATAAGCGCCTTCAACCAAAGAATCCTTTCCGTTGGCCGCCTGGTATAACTCTGTTTCCAGTTCGACCTTTTTTGCCGTCAGCGTGCGATTCTGTTCGGCAAGCTCTTCCATTGCAGCCGCCGGAGTTCCTCCGATTTTCGGAAACGCATAGTCCGTCCAATCGAGCGACTTGAGGAAATTTGCGACGCTTTTCGCTTCTTCCTGCGGGCATGCCACGATGCAGGTACGCACTAGTCCTTCGTTGAAGAGCTGATATTCGGCCGTCGCTTCAAGGCTTTCCAGCTTCTCCACATCCGCGGCCGCAAGTAATCCGGTAAAATACTTAACCCTTTTGCTGGTCTGATAAGCCATCATATCCGCGGGAAACGCTTCCCACGGGCGGAGGGATTCGATCAGCGTTTCGTTTTTTTCAATCTCCGCTTTTGTCGACGCCAGATCGCGGCCGATTGCATTCAGCCTCTCCGAGAGCGCGAGCGCTTCCGGAAGGGTATCGGAAAGCTGCCCCACTTTCGCTTCCGGCGCGGCAGACAGCATACTCTTTTTTTGTGAAAACGGACGTATCGCGACCAGCGCGTCGCCCAGCTTCTGCAGGCGTGCTTCAGCGCGCTCCAGCGAAGTATTCTCCGCGCTTTCGCCGTCTTCGGCGATGATCTCGACCGAACGGATCGCCTGCAGTGTTTTCAGAATTGCCGCTTCGTCCGCCTTATGGGCGACGAGCGTCATACGTTTCATCGAAACGATCATGCCGTTTTTAACACCTTATCCACGAGATAGCGAACCGCATCGGCAACGCGATCCTGCGCGCGCGCGCAGAGCTCGTCCGCTTCCCGTTTCATCTGTTCGAGCTGCTCTTTTGAGAGACGTTCGCCTTCCAGCCCCGCAAGCTCCAGCTGCGCGCGCGCCGTTTCCCGCTCCGTTTCCTCCAGCCGTGCCAGCGCAGACTGCGCGTCTTCGCGCGCTTTGGCAATCGCTTCTCGCGCGCCTGCCGCGGCGGAAAGACGTATCTCTTCCGCGCGCTGCTCGGCTGCCGCAATTTCGTCTATGACAGACCGCATGGATATCCTCCAAACCATCCTCGAAACAAGACGTATTATCCTTGATCGAAGGTTCCGATAATTACAACTTATTTATCTTAACACATCTGCTCGTTTGTTGAAATGGATTTATATAATATTTTGGCTACATTTTTCATGTCTTTTTTCACAGAAAACATGCAGCGCCGAAAAAGAAAAGCGCATGGCATACGGACGGTTTCTTCTGAAACCCCCGCCGCACGCCTGCGCTTTGATTCGATGATCGTACCGCTTCCTGCTTGCTTACTTCGTGCCAAAGAGACGGTCTCCCGCGTCGCCAAGTCCAGGGACGATATATCCGTGGCTGTTGAGCTTTTCGTCGACATGCGCAACGTAGATGTCCACGTCCGGATGCGTCTTCTGCATCGCCGCGATTCCTTCCGGAGCGGCGATCAGGCTCACGAAGCGAATGCTTGTGACGTTGTTTTTCTTCAGTATATTGATCGCCTCGATGCCGGAGTTTCCGGTCGCGAGCATGGGATCCACGATGATCGTCTCCCGCTCGGCGATGTCCTGCGGCAGCTTGCAGTAATATCCGATCGGCATCAGCGTGTCCGGATTGCGGTACAGGCCGATATGCCCCACCTTCGCATTGGGAATCAGGCTCATGATCCCGTCCGCCATCCCAAGTCCGGCGCGAAGGATCGGGATCACCGCGATTTTTTCGTTTGCGAGCGTCTGCACGGTGGTTTTGCAAATCGGGGTTTCGATTTCGATCTCCTTGAGTTCCAAATCGCGCGTCACTTCGTATGCCATCAGCATAGCCAATTCGTAGACGAGTTCGCGGAACGCCTTGCAGCCAGTGTCTTTGTCCCTGAGCAGCGAGAGCTTGTGCTGTACGAGCGGATGGTCGATGGTAATGAGTTTTGACATGTGTGAGCCTCCTTAATGCGTTTTTTCGTAGGCGGATATCTTATCGATCCTGCGCTGGTGCCGTTCTCCGTGAGAAAACGGTTCGCTCAGCCAGATTTCGAGCATTTCCTTTGCGCGGATGACGGTCGTGACGTTTGCGCCGAACGCGATGACGTTGGTGTCGTTATGCTGACGCGTCATCCTTGCGGAATACTCATCGGAAACGAGCGCGCAGCGAATGCCGCACACTTTGTTTGCCGAGATGCTGGCGCCGATTCCCGTCGTGCAGATAACGACGCCGCGATCGAACTCGCCGCGCGCGACGCTCTCTCCAACGGGAATGATATAGTCCGGATAATCGATGCTGTTCTTGTCGTAGGAACCGAAATCCTTCACTTCGTGCCCCTGTTCGCGCATGTACTGTACAAGCGCTTCTTTCATATCAAATCCGCCGTGATCGCATCCAATCGCAATCTTCATACTTTCTCCTTTTCTCGTTCGAACGATAATAACGTTCAATCTATATTCGCGTTCGCGTCTACGATGTGAAACCCCGCCGCGCGCAGCAGGCGGTTCATATAAGCAAGCCCTTCGTCCTCCGCCGGAATTCCCTCTGCGAGGATCAGATCCGCGCGCGTGTCCATGTCCCGCAGCGCGGAAAACAGGTTTGCGCAGAGCGTGACGGGCGCGTTCCGGTCTCCAAGGACGGTATAACGTTTCCCTTTATAATAGTGTTTCGTCTGTTCCGTCGCGGCGATCTCCGGCGTTTTTCCGTCCGCCTCCGCTTCCCGGTAGAGCGCGCCGACCCGTTTCGCCGCTTTTTCCGGCGATCCCTGTACGACGATCACTTCCGCATTCGGCGCATAGTGCAGGTATTTCATACCCGGAGACGCCGCCGTTTCTCCGTCTTTTAAAGGATTGAGCACGCTTTCGCTGACGCGCACTTCGCCGATGAGGGACGCGATCATTTCGCGCGTGATCGCGCCGGGCCGCAGAATCACAGGGTCGCTGACGAGCGAAAGCACCGTCGACTCCACGCCGTACCTGCAGGGGCCTCCGTCGATGATGAGCGGGATGCGCCCGTCCATATCGTCCAACACATGACGGGCGGTCGTCGGGCTCGGCCTGCCGGAGCGGTTCGCGCTCGGCGCCGCGATGGGAACGCCTGATTTCGTAATCAGCGCCCGCGCGGTTCTGTTCTGCGGCATCCGTACCGCTACCGTGTCCAGCCCAGCCGTGGCTTCCTGCGGCACGATATCGCTTTTCGGCGCGATCAGCGTCAGCGGGCCCGGCCAGAACGTATCCATCAGAATCTGTGCCTGTTTGGGAATTCTTCTCCAGAGCTTTCGCACATCGCTCTTTTTTGCGATGTGCTCGATGAGCGGATTATCCGCCGGACGCCCCTTTGCTTCGAATATTTTCCTGATCGCATTCGCGTTCAGTCCGTCGGCGCCGAGACCGTAGACCGTTTCGGTCGGGAAAGCGACGAGTTCACCCGCCTGAATCAGCTTCGCGCCCTCCGCCGTCCCCGCTTCCTCCTGCCGCACCGCGCTGACGACCTCCGTCACATAGGCGGATGGTTCTTCCCGACGCATACCCATATCAGTCCGCTTCCCCGGAGAGCCGTTCGCTTCGCTCCGCAACGATCAGCGCGTCGATGAGTTCGTCCATGTCTCCGTCGAGGAACGCTTCCAGCTTATAAAGCGTAAGCCCGATACGGTGGTCGGTCACGCGCCCCTGCGGAAAATTATAGGTGCGGATTCTCTCGCTGCGGTCACCCGAACCGATCTGGCTCTTTCTTTCGCCCGCGCGTTCTGCTTGCTGCTGCCCGTGATAATAGTCGTACAGACGGCTCTTAAGAACTCGCATCGCCTGCTCTTTATTCTTCAGCTGCGATTTTTCGTCCTGGCAGGAAACCACCATGCCGGTCGGAATGTGCGTGATGCGGATCGCGGATTCGGTCTTATTCACGTGCTGGCCGCCCGCGCCGCTGGAACGATAGGTATCGATCCTCAGATCGCCGTCTTTGATCTCCACCTGCACATCGTCCACCTCCGGCAATACGGCGACCGTTGCCGCGCTCGTGTGGATGCGTCCCTGCGACTCCGTCTCCGGCACACGCTGAACGCGGTGCACGCCGCTTTCATATTTCAATCTGCTGTATGCGCCGTTCTTCCCGCCGATGGAGATCACAACCTCTTTGACTCCGCCCATCTCGGTCATGTTGTTCGAAAGGTGCTCTACCTTATATCCGTTTCGCTCGGCATAACGCAGATACATGCGCAGCAGGTCCGCACCGAAGAGCGATGCCTCGTCTCCGCCCGTTCCAGCGCGAATTTCGAGAATCACGTCCCGCTCATCGTTCGGGTCCTTCGGCAGCAGCAGGATGTGCAGTTTTTCATCGAGCTCTTTCAGCTTCGCTTCCAGTTCCTCGATTTCGGAATGGACAAGCTCCTTCATTTCGCTGTCAAGCCGCTCGGCAAGCATCGCTTTGCAGTTTTCGAGCGCGGCGCTGTTCGTATTATATTCGTCGAACGCGTCGACAATCTCCTGCAGAGAAGCCCGCTCTTTAACCATATCGCGCCAGAGATCGCGGTTATCCATCGCGTCCGGCGCGGCGAGCTTCTCGGAGAGAAAGTCGAATCGCTGTTTGATTCCCTGAAGTTTTTCGATCATCGTTCCTCCGATGTCCGAGCCTGTTTTACTGCGTTTTTCCGACGGCGTCATTCGCTGTCTGCGGGATCGCCGCGTAAACGATACTATTCAATCACCAGTACGCGCGGGTTACCGGCAATATCGTTCAGCACTTTCGTTTTACTGGAAAACAGAGGCGATACCGTCTCCGCCTGCGTACTACCGATTTCGAGCAGCAGCGCGCCGCCGGGATTGAGATGCGCGCGATATTCTTTCGCAATCCTGCGGTAAAAATCCAGCCCGTCTACGCCGCCATACAGCGCGAGCACGGGTTCGAATGTAATCTCTTTTTGCAGGCTGGTCATATCTGCCTGTGAAAGATACGGCGGATTGCAGGTGATCAGGTCAAACGCTCCGTCGATCCGTTCGAACAGGTCGCTTTCGAGAAATTCAACGCTTGCTTCGTTGAGCTCCGCGTTTTCACACGCCAGTTCCAGCGCGCCTGCGCTGATGTCGGAAGCAAGCGCATGCACGCCGGACAGCTTAGCGACGGAGACCGCGACGCAGCCGCTTCCGGTGCAGAGGTCGAGGTATGTATGACAGCCTCGTTCCTGAATCAGCTTGACCGCCGTTTCCGCAAGCAGTTCCGTGTCCTGCCGCGGAATCAGCGCCCGTTCGTCCACGTAAAACGGCAGTCCCATAAAACCCCATTCGCCTAGGATGTATTGCAGCGGTTCTCCCTTGATCCTGCGTTCCAGCAGGTCACCCGTCAGCGCGATCTGCTCTTCCGTCATCTGCGTCCACGCGTGAACGGCAAGCGCTGCGGGCTCCGCGCCGATTACGGCGGCGACGATAAATTTCGCCTGCTGCTCCGCTTCCTCGCCTGCGACAGGTTCCAGTTTGATTTTAACCAGCCGAACGATTTCCGAAACCGGCATTGTCACGCGGGATCAGGCTCCTTTACGCTTTCTTTTGCTTCATGCGCCGTCTCGTCTTTTGCGGGAACGACGCCGTCGTTGATGGCGAGCTCAAACGCTTTGATCGCAACCTCGATCATTGCGGGTTCCGGCTCCCTGGTCGTGAGATACTGCAGCCCCAGCCCCGGTGCGCGGATGACGCGCGCCCAAAGCGCGTCCGATGAAGCTGCGAGCTTCAGAACTTCGTACGCAAGTCCAGCGACGAGCGGCAGAAAGACGATTCTCGTCAGAAAGCGCAGGAAGAAATTTTCAGCGTAGGGCAGCATCGCGAAAAACAGAATTGAAACCGCCATGACCAGGAACAGATAATTCGTTCCGCAGCGCGCGTGCAGGCGGGAGTATTTCATCGCGCTCTCCGGCGTCATCGGCGCTTCGTGCTCGTAGCAGGCGATGGTCTTATGCTCCGCACCGTGATACATATAGACGCGGCGGATGTCCTTCATCAGCGAAATCGCCGAAATATAACCCAGGAAGATCAGCAGCCGGACGAAGCCTTCCACGAGGCTCTTCCAGATACGGGGCGTGTCGTCCGCCCACGGGATGAACTGCGTGACCAGCGAAGGAAGCAGGACAAATAACCCGATTGCGAGCGCCGCCGCGAGAACGACGGCCACGACGATTGCGATATCCATGACATCCTTGCCCGTCTTGTTGGCGATCCATTTTTCAAACCGGCTCGGCTCTTCGTCGATCGCTTCGCCGTAGAGTTCGGCGGAGCGCGTCATCGTCTTCATGCCGGTCGAAATCGAATCGACGAACGCGACGACCCCGCGCACAACGGGCCACTTCAGGATCGGGTTCTGATTGAGATTTTTTTTCGGCGTAAATTCCGTTTCTATGGTGCCGTCGGCTTTGCGAACGGCGAGCGCGATACCGCCGTTCATGGTGCGCATCATAACGCCTTCCATGACCGCCTGGCCGCCGACCGAGCATCGTTTCATCGATGATTGCTCCTTGTTTTGCTTTTTCGCGAGAATAAATTTGCAGTTCCGAACACGTTTCCCTGCATGGTTCCGATTATTGTATCACAGTCAAATTACCTCGGGCAAGAAAAACCCTCCCCGAACAAAAGCCCGTACTAAGAAAATTCTTCTCTCTAAGAAAAAATTCAAGAGAATAAAAGGCCAGTCCTGAAAAAAATCTGCTCTTCAAGAAAAAACCTCCCCTTAATATAGGGAAGGTTTTCACGTTTCTTACAGACCGTAACGCTTTTTGAAACGGTCGACGCGTCCGCCGCTGTCCACGAGCTTTTGTTTGCCGGTGAAAAACGGATGGCACTTGCTGCAGATTTCAACGGACAGTTCCTCTTTCGTAGAACCGGTCTTGAACGTCTCGCCGCATGCGCAGTGGACGGTAGCTTCGCCATATTTCGGATGGATGTCCTTTTTCATGCCAGATCACTCCTTTAAAACTCTACCATCGGCTATTATAACGAGCGGGCGAATAAAAAGCAATAGTTTTTTAACGCATTCGTGTTCAAATGCGTATTTTTACGGTTGTTGACGCGGTTTATTTCCCAAACCGGCTCGTTGACATGGTCGTATAGCCGTCTTTTTCGTAGATGCTGACCCAATCCTTAAGACGCTGCAGAAACTCCTCGTTGTTATTCGTTTTCTCAAGCATGCCGATCAGGTGTTCCGTCACGTCCGCCGGGTTTCCGCCGGAGAGGACGCGGCGGATCGTGCGTACCGCTTCGAGTTCCTCCGTCGAGAGCAGCAGGTCTTCCCTGCGCGTGCCAGATTTGTAAATGTCGATGGCCGGGAAGATGCGCCGCTCGCTGAGCTTGCGGTCGAGATGGATTTCCATGTTGCCGGTGCCCTTGAATTCTTCATACACCATATCGTCCATCCTGCTGCCGGTTTCGGTCAGCGCGGTGGCGATCACGGTCAGGCTGCCGCCGTTTTCGATTTTCCGCGCGGCGCCGAAGAAACGCTTCGGTTTATGCAGCGCGCCGGGGTCCATGCCGCCGGAGAGCGTCCGCCCAGTCGGGGGAATTGTGAGATTGTATGCGCGCGCAAGGCGCGTCAGGCTGTCCAGCAGGATAACGACGTCCTTGCCCATCTCTACGAGGCGCATCGCGCGCTCAAGAACCATTTCCGCCACGCGCGTATGGTGTTCCGGCAGTTCGTCGAAGGTGGAATACAGTACTTCTCCCTTGATGGAGCGCTGCATGTCCGTCACTTCTTCCGGCCGTTCGTCGATGAGCAGCACGATGAGGTGCGAATCGGGATAGTTCGTCGAAATACCGTTGGCGATACTCTTTAAGAGCGTCGTCTTTCCGGCCTTGGGCTGGGATACGATCATGGCGCGCTGGCCCTTGCCGACCGGCGCGATCAGGTCGATGAGACGTATCGCAAGGTTGTTTGAGCCCGGCAATTCGAGTGTGTAGCGTTCGTATGGGAAAACGGGAACGAGCTCTTCGTACGGCTTGCGCTCCACGATGCTCTCGGGGGATTCGCCGTTGACCGCAGTGATGTAGAGAAGCGCAAGGAAGCGCTCCCCTTCTTTCGACGGGCGCGTTTTACCGGTCACCATGTCCCCGGTGCGCAGGCCGAATCGGCGGATCTGCGCGATGGATATATAGACATCGTGCTGTCCCGAAAGGTAATTTTCGCTGCGCAGGAAACCATATCCGTCCGGAAGCACTTCGAGAACGCCTTCGGCGTCCCCGCACTCGCCGGTCTGAAGGATTTCCGGCACCGCGGGATTGCTTGTCCCGTAATCTTTGTTATAGTATCCTTCCGCGGCGTTCGCACGCGGGCGGTAGTTGCGGTCGTTTTCAAACCCCGCCTGATCTGCGCCATAATTGTTCGGCGTATAGTTGTTCTGGTAACCATTTTGCTGGTAACCGCTCTGCTGCTGATATCCGCTTTGCTGCTGATAGCCAGTTTGCTGCTGAAAGCCGCCCTGTTGATAGCCGCCCTGCTGATATCCGCCGCGCGAATACCCGCCCTGCTGATATCCGCCCTGCTGCTGGTATCCCTGCTGGTAGTTCCCCTGCGGCGAATATTGCCGTCTCTGGTATCCGCCCTGCTGCTGGCGGTTGTCGTAGTATGGTTTGTTTTGCTGGTACGGACGCGGCGTATATCCGCCGCGGCGGTAACCGCCATCCGCTTCCTGCTGCGGAGCGCGGCTCATCGGGTCTTCTCCCTCTTCGAGCGTTCCTGATCCGTCCGGCTGCGGCTGCGATGCGGAAACGGCTTCTTCCGCTTCAGCGGCATCGTCTGCGGCGGGCGACTCAAAATCGGCAGGCAAAACCCCGCCCGCCATGATGATTTCAATCAGATCGTTTTTTCGATATTTCGTTAAGGACTTTACACCCTGCAGTTTTGCGATTTCACGCAAATCTCCAAGGCTCTTCGCCTCTAGCTGTTCCTTGTTCAACTGTATACTCCTCTCTACGGTAAGACCAACTGCCTGTCATGATTCAAGAAGCTGATTCGATATGATATGATTAATAATAAATCATATCTTCTGGTATTCCGTTTGTCAATATGCGCCGTTCTATTTTCGGCTCCGATCTTTCAAATAAGGCAATTCAGCCGGAAAGTAACGATCTTAAGCAAGACAAGGCTTCTTAAGCGTCTGCCGTTACGCGATCTATCGGCGGGTATGTAACCGGAACGACTGCGTTACGATCAAAGGATCCTTATAATTTTACACTGTATTTATTTTGAATGGATCAATTCCGCGTTAACCGTACGTGTTATTGGAGAATAAAATCAACTTATGTTTATTACTTCGATCGTTCTTTTACGAATCTTTTTATCAGTGTAACCATTTTGAAAACCTCTTGCGGCGTCTCTTTTATTTTATTATGAACTATGCTAAGATACTCACCATGGCAAATAAGCCCACAGAACGAATCGAACGCGTCCGAACCGGATTCCGCATCCGGCCGCGTTATCTTATCCTGTTTTTCATCCTCACCTTCTTTGTATTGGGCGGCGTATTCCTTTCCCAGCAGACGAAGTTGGACAGCATCGCGAGTCAGAAGGTGGAGCTGCAATCAAAGCTCGACGCTAAGAAGGTCGAACAGGAGCGGCTGGAACGCATGCTGGAATACATGCAGACTACGGATTATATGATTCAGTATGCGCGCGAAAAACTGGGTTATGTTTTTGAAGGCGACTGGAAATTTTACGATGATTCGGACACTGCCCAGGTGACGCCGAAATTTGCGGAAACGCCAACGCCTGTGCCCGCGCTGACGACGCCGACGGCGGTTCCTTCCCCGACGCCTACGCCGATGCCGACTTCTGCGCCGGACGTTACCGTCGTCACCATCGGGCCATGAAACTAATCGTATTCGACATCGGAAGCAACACGGTCCGAACCGCGCGGCTGACGGCCTCCTCGGAAGGTGAGCCGCAGATATCGGGAAAACGCGTTTATACCACGCGTCTGGCGGAAGGGCTCGCCGAGACCGGCGCGCTATCACAGGCGCGGATGCTGCAGTCCCTGCTCGTCATCCGTTCGGTGCATGCCGATCTGGCGGCGCAGGGATTTTTGTCGTTTGCTTATGCGACAAGCGCAGTACGGGACGCGGCCAACGGAAATTCATTCATCTCCTCGGTCGAGGAGATCATCGGAAAAGGCCACGCGCGCATCCTCTCCGGTTCGGAGGAAGCGCTGTTCGCACAGCGCGGCGCCGACCCCAGCGGATTGCGTACAATTCTCGATATCGGCGGCGGCAGCACGCAGATCGTACGCGCAAAATCGCAGGAAAGCTGGCCGATCGGCTGTGTCCGCGCGAAAGACCTCGCGCCGTTTGACGAACTGCCGATGATCCATGACGCGCTTTACCCCATACTATCCGGTTTATTCGGGTTCTCGGCCCAAGACCCGCGAACGGAAATCCATGCCGCCGAGCGATTGAAAAAAGAAGCCGATCTGCTCGGCGTGGGCGGAACCATTACGACGCTCGCTCTGCTCTGCGAAGGGCAGGATACGTTCTCTCCCTGGCAGGGTGAAAAGCCTGTCGAGGCCTTCGCGCTCAGGGCGGTTCTCAACGCGCTGGACGGCATGGGCGACGCGGAACGTGCGAAAGTGCCGCTTTTAAAAGACCGCCACGATGTGATATTGCACGGAGGCGTCATCCTGCAGTTTCTTTTAGAGCACCTGAACGCATCCCATATCGGCGCGACGCTGTCTGACGGGATTGACGGGTATGCAATGCACCTGTTTCAAACGCTCTCACGCTGACTGAGGTATCATATGAAAAGCGGCGCTCTTTTCGGAGCGCCGCTTCTTTTTTCTCATTACCTGTTGTTTACGGGGTTGTCGAAGGTTCCGGCGACGGCGTGCCTCCGCCAACGATGTCTTCAAAGTTCATGTCCGTTTTATTTCCGATCATAATCGTTAGATCGAGGTATTCCCCGTCCCGGTATACTTTGATCTTCAGCTCGTCGCCGATCATGCACGCGAGCACGAGATTGACCAGCTGCTGATGGGTCGTGATGGTTTCGCCGTTTGCTTCCACGATGATATCGCCGGCCAACACGCCTGCATTCGCCGCCGGCCTGTCTTTTACGACGCTCTCAACGCGCGCACCGACCGGGACGCCTTCTTCCTCCGCCGTCGCTTCGTCCACCGTACTGACCGTGACGCCGATGCCCGGACGTTCGATCCGGCCGTTTTCAATGAGCGTTGCCATGATCTTCTTGACTTGATTGATCGGCAGTGCGAATCCGATTCCTTCCGCGCTGACCGCGTTTCCCATCGCATCATAACCCGCGGTAACGGTCTTCGCGCTGTTAATGCCGATGACCTCGCCGCTCATATTGATCAGGGGACCTCCGCTGTTGCCGAAGTTGATCGCGGCGTCGGTCTGGAGGTAAGTGTTCGTATAGTTATCGATGGTCACCTCGCGCTTGTTCGCGCTGATGATGCCAAACGTGATCGTGTTGGCAAGTTCATCCGTCGAAAGGGGATTGCCGATCGCCAGCACATACTCGCCTACGCGAACCAGATCGGAATCGCCCAGCTTAAGCGGCGTCAGATTCGCATCCTTCACTTTCAGAACGGCGATATCCGTCTCCATATCGGAACCGATCAGCAGCGCGTCGCGCTCCTCTTTCTCTCCGTACACCTTTACGGTGATCTTGCTCGCGCCGTCTACAACATGCGCATTTGTCAGGATATACCCCGCGCTGGAAACGACGAATCCGGATCCGCTTCCGAACAGCTCATCAACAGTCTTTCCATTGAAGTTCAGCGTTTTCTGATAGTTGAGCACGCCGACTACGCCCGGAGACACCGCATCGAAAATATCCGGAATGGGGTTTGCTATCGCGCCCGGCAGGTTGGGGACCATGCCGTCGAGAGCGGGCATTTGTCTGTCTTCCGAACTGACGCCCGGCTCCTGTGTATCCTGCGGAGACTGGCTCGACTTCGGCGGCTCGGTTGCGGCGGCGGCAGGCGGCGTTATTTCCTCCCCGTTCGGAGCCGCGGTCGGATGCGGCGTCGGCGTCGCCAAAATAAGATCATCCTGTGGATTCACGCCAAGCAGATTCGGCCAGAAGAGGCCGACGATCAACAGCGCGAGGAGCGCCACGACGATTACGATGACGATGGTGGCAAACGCGTTGCCGCCCCTGTTTTCGCGCCTGTGCCCGTCGCCCTGGTCCGAACTGTAAAATCCGTTATGTTCCATTTTTCTTACCTCCGTCCTGAGGCGCGCGTTTTGGAACCGGCGCGCGTTTCAGCGTAAATGTAAATGTACTTCCTTTGCCTCTCGCGCTTTTCAGCGTAATGGTCTGGTTATGCTGGTCGATGATGCGCTTTACGATGGAAAGGCCGAGCCCCGTTCCGCTCTGTTTGCTGGGCGTATGCGCCTTTTCCACCTTGTAGAAGCGGTCGAATACGTGCGGAATGTCCTCTTCCGGTATGCCCTGCCCGGAATCCTGAATGCTGACGTAAACCTCGCGCCGCAGCGCGTAGGTCGCGATCCTGAGTTTGCTGTCGTCCGGTGAATACTTGATCGCGTTGTCGATGATATTGCGCAGCACCTGCGAAATCTGCGCGCTGTCCGCCTCCACGTAATATTGTTCCTGCGCAAACTTGACGTCCACTTCCATGTGGTGATCGTAAATACGCGCTTCGAAGGTGATGAGTGTCCGCCGGATCAGCTCGTTGATGTCGAAAATTTCGAGCTTCAGCGCCGTCTTGCCGCTTTCGATGCGCGCCAGGTCTAGCAGGTCGTTGACCATGCCCGCCATGCGCTTGGTTTCCGCGAGGACGATGCCAATGTATTTTTCATGTTCCTCGGGTCCGATCGTTCCGTCCTGCATCGCTTCGAGGAAGCCCTTCATACTGGTCAGCGGGCTTCTCAGCTCGTGGCTGACGTTCGCTACGAAGCTCCTTCTGGTCGCCTCGAGATCCTTGAGCTGGTCCGCCATGTTGTTGAAACTGACGGCGAGCTGCGTCGCTTCCTCCACGCTGCTGATCGGAATACGAATGTTATAATCGCCTTTGGCGTACTTCTGCACGATCTCGTTGATCTCCATAAACGGACGCGTCATGCGTGAAGTAGTGTAATATACGGCGATGACGGAAAGTAAAACCGCGATGAGCGACACCAGCATGACTTCCGCAAACGCCATTCCCACCGCGCCGCGCGCTTCGGTGATATCGATATAGAAGCGCACCACATGCGTCGCGATCCCCTCGCGGACGACGGGTTTCGTCCCCACCAGTATTTGAAAACTGTCCTTACTCTGTGTAAAACGCACGCTGCTCGCGTCCAAATCGGAAACGGCGTTCAGCATGCGTGAAATCTCTTCCTCCGTAAAGCGGGTGTTCATTACTTCGTTCCACTTGGAGCCGGAGGCATATTGCGCCATCGCACCGTCGACCGAGATGATCTGGATCAATCCGTCATAATGCCTGGCGATTGTGTTAAGTTCGAGTATCGCGGCGTTTTCGCCGGCGACGGAGCTCGTCGTGTTAAAGTACAGTCCGGTAATGATGCCGATCTCGTTTGCGATGTTCTGCTTCTCGCGCCGCATGACGAACCCCGACATGAGCGCGCCTACGATGACGCCGGAAAGGAGCAGCAACCCGAGCGTCAGGCTCATATAGGTTGCCAGCATTCTGGAGAACAGCGTTCTGAGAAAGTCCTTGCGCATGTTACCGCATCACTTTTGTTCGAATTTATACCCTACGCCCCAAACGGTGCGCAGTTCCCATTCGTGATTTTCACCGAGTTTTTCGCGGATGCGTTTGACGTGCACGTCCACCGTCCTCGAATCGCCGAAAAAGTCAAAACCCCAAACCTGCTCCAAAAGCTGCTCGCGGGTAAACACCTTTCCGGTGTGGCTCGCAAGAAAGTAAAGCAGTTCGATTTCTTTTGGCGGCATCTCGAGCTGACGCCCGTCCAGTGTGACCGCGTAATTTTCCAGAGAAACGGTCAGCCCGGGCAGAGAGATCGTCCGCGCGGGTTCTGCGGGCGTGCTGCGCCGGAGAACCGCCTTGATGCGGGCGATGAGCTCTTTCGCGTCGAACGGTTTTGCGATATAATCGTCCGCGCCGAGTTCAAGGCCCTGTACACGATCGCCCGTGTCGCCTTTTGCGGTGAGCATGATAACCGGCGTTTCGCTCTCCATGCGGATATCGTGGAGAACCGCCCAGCCATCCCTGCCGGGCAGCATGATGTCCAGCACGACGAGCGAGGGTTTCGTTTCGTGAAACGCCGCCAAGGCGGAGGTTCCGTCCGCGCAGGTATACACCTGGAAACCCGCTTTTTTAAGATATAGTTCGATGATGGCGAGGATGTTTCGGTCGTCATCTATGACCAGAATGGTATTGTTCTCCACCCGATCACCTCCGTTGTTGATAGGAAATGGGATATGCCCCACATTTGGGTTTAGTATAACAGAGTTTTTTTGGTTTGTCCAACGTGACGATAAATTGTCACACAAACGCCGCAAGCGTTCCGAACGCATACTTTGCTTACGGAACGCTTCCCCTCGTTATTGTATTTTCAGGACTTCAGCGTAACGACCGTAACCCCCGCGTCCCCTTCCCCGTATGCACCTATGCGGTAGGATTTGACGCGAGGATGGTTTTTCAGGTAGGCCTGAACACCGCTTCTGAGCGCGCCCGTTCCCTTACCGTGCACGGCGTAGAACTCGTGGACGCCGGTCATGACCGCGTTGTCGATGAAACGGTCCAGCTCAAGGCACGCGTCGTCCACCATCATACCCCGCAGGTCGAGCGAAAGCGCGCTGCCGCGATCCTGCGAGAGCGTCACTTTTGCGGAGGTGTTTTGCTGCTGTTTTTTTTGCTCCACTGGCCGGATGTCGGAAAGCGGGATGTTCATCTTGATCACGCCCGCCTGCACAAGCACTTCGCCTTTCGCGTCCGCCGTCTTGAGCACGGTCGCTTCCTGCCCGAGCGTGATGAGCTTGACGCGTTCGCCGGGCACGACGCTCTCCGGAGCGTCGCCCACGGTATCGCGCCGGATCGCCTGCTCATAGAGCCGGTCTTCCGTTTTCCGCATCGCGTCTCGCGAAGACTGCACCGCTCTCTCAAGCTGCTTTGGATCGATGTGTTCGATCGCGCGCAGCTGCGCGATGAGCTTCTCCATATCCTGCCGCGTTTCCTGCACCATACGCCGTGCGTCGTCGCGCGCTTTCTGGCGCAGCTGCGTCTTTTCGTCCTCCAGTTTCTTCTTCTCTTTTTCGAGATCGGTTTTCACTTTTTCGATCTCGCCGCGCAGCCTGCCGATCGCCTCCCGGTCGTCTTCCGCGCTTTTTCTGGCCTGTTCCGCTTCGGACAGCACCGTTTCAAACGCGACATCCTTTTTCTGTAAAAACTCCTGCGCGCGGTCGATGACCTCGCCGCCGAGACCAAGCCTTCTGGAAATTTCAAACGCGTTGCTTTTGCCCGGGATGCCGATAAAAAGGCGGTACGTCGGGCAGAGCCGGTCGACGTCGAACTCCATCGATGCGTTCTGCATCCCCGCGTGCATGAGCGCAAACGCCTTGATCTCACTGTAATGCGTGGTCGCGCAGGTCAGCGTTTTTCTTTCGTACAGGCTTTCCAGAATCGCCTGCGCGAGCGCAGCGCCCTCCACGGGGTCCGTACCCGCGCCGAGTTCATCCAGCAGAACAAGCGAACGAGCGTCCGCCTCCTGAAGAATGCGCACGGTATTCGTCATATGTGAGGAGAACGTGGAGAGCGACTGCTCGATGGACTGCTCGTCTCCGATGTCCGCAAACACGCTGTCGAACACCGAGAGTTCCGTCCCATCGTCCGCAGGAATAAACATGCCGCTCATCGCCATGAGCGAAAAAAGCCCGACCGTTTTCAGCGTAACCGTCTTTCCTCCCGTGTTCGGGCCGGTGATGATCAGCGTGCGGAACGTTTCGCCCAGCCAGATATCGACCGGAACTACTTTATCCTTCGGAATCAGCGGATGCCGGCCTCGCACGATGCGAATGCGCCCCTCCTCGTTGAGTTTCGGGCACACGGCCCGCTGGTCCCGTGCCATCACCGCGCGGGCGAAGATCACGTCCAGCGCGCCCATGACGTTGCAGCTGATTTGGATCTCCTCCGCAAACGGCGCGACCATCGCGGTCAGTCCGGACAGGATGCGCTCGATCTCGTTCTTTTCCTCGATCTGCATGCGCTTGTTTTCGTTGCCGAGCTCCACAACCGCCGCCGGTTCGATGAACAGCGTCGCGCCGCTGCTGCTCTGGTCGTGCACGAGCCCCGGCACCTGGGAGCGGAACTCCGCCTTGACGGGCAGCACATAACGCCCGTTTCGAATCGTGATGACCGCTTCCTGCAGGTATTTCTGCGTCGTCGCGCCCCGGAGCATATTGTTGAGTTTTTCACGCACGCGCTCGCTGACGATCTTCATCTGCCGCCGGATTCGGTTGAGTTCGGAAGACGCGTTATCGGAAATCTCGTCTTCCGCGAGGATGCATCGGCTGATTTCTTCCTCGACCGAGCGGTGCGAGGCGAGACGGTTGGCAAGGTTGCATAAAAGGCTCGTTTCCTCGCCGGGCTGGAGAACGTCTTTCGCCTCTCGCGAGGCGCGCATCGCTTCCTGAATCGCCAGCAGTTCCCGCGTGCTTAAAAACAGCGCCGCGTGCATGCGGCCGACCAGTTCGCGTACGTCCGGAAATCCCGAGATCGGCGTTCTGCCGGTGCGCGTATAGACGCTCTCCGCCTCGCTGGTCTGCTCCTGCAGTTTTTGCGCTTCTTTCAAATTCGTCTCCGGGCGAAGTTTTCCGGCAAACTCCTGCCCCACCTCGCTCGCAAGATGCTGTTTTATTATACCGAGTATCTTGTCGTACTCCAACGTGACATACGTCTTTTCCAGTATCATATTTCCCCCAATTGATATAAAACAGTTTTTCAATGACGTTCAAACACAAAAGAAAAGCCCCGTCTCGATCGTCGTGACGGGGCAAACCTGTCTTCGGCTCAGCGAATCTCTTTGATAAATTCGCTGATGCGCCGCATCGCTTCCTCGATTTGTTCCTTCGAAGTTGCGTAACAGCACCGAATATGCCCCTCTCCCGCCGCGCCGAACGCGCTCCCGGGAACGGTAACCACTTTTTTGCTGGCGAGAAGCCCGTCGCAGAACTGCTCGCTGGTCAGCCCCGTCGAGCGAATCGACGGGAACACATAGAACGCGCCTTCCGGCTCGTTGCAGTCAAGGCCGAGCGAATTGAACGCATCGATGATATACCGGCGGCGCGATTCGTATTCGTCGATCATGTATCGCGTATCGGCAAAGCCGTCGGCAAAACCGTCTTCCATGGCTTCAATGCCGGCCCATTGCGCCGGCGTCGGCGCGCAGAGCATGGTCAGTTGATGCACCTTTCGCATGGCCGCGATGAGGTCGAGCGGACCCACCGCGTAGCCAAGCCGCCAGCCGGTCATGGAGAACGCCTTGGAAAAGCCGTTGAGTACAATGGTGCGTTCGCGCATGCCGGGCAGCGATGCGAACGAAACGTGCTTCTTGCCGTTGAATGTCAGCTCGGAGTAGATTTCGTCCGTGATTACAAGGATATCCGTGCCGCGAACGATGTTCGCGATCGCCTCATAATCCGCGCGTTCCATGATCGCGCCCGTCGGATTCGTCGGGAAGGCGAGGAGGATCGCCTTCGTTCTCGGCGTGATGGCGGCTCTGATGTCCTCCGCCTTGATCCGGAAACGGTCTTCATGACGCGTTAGCACGCCGACGGCTTTCCCGCCGGCAAGTTCGATCGCGGGAATATAGGAAACGTAGCATGGTTCGTGATAGATCACTTCGTCGCCCGGGTTCAGGATCGCGCGCATCGCAAGATCGATCGCCTGGCTCGCGCCGACTGTGATCAGCACGTTTTCGATCGACTCGTAGCCGGAGATATGGTACCGCTCCTCAAGGAAGCGCAGGATCAGTTCACGCAGGTGCGGATCGCCCGAATTCGAGGAGTAAGGCACGCGTTCTTTTTTCAGCCGTTCGGCAACCGCGACGCGGATGCGGTTCGGCGTGGGAAAGTCCGGCTCGCCGACACCGAGACTGATGTGCGAATCGTCCAGAAAGTCGAAATATTTCCGAATGCCCGAAGGCGGAATGTGCTTGACGCAGCTTGAGATCAAATTCTGATAGTTCATAAATACTTCCTGTTTCGGCAGAGCATTTCGATAATATTCTGCTTTTTCATTGATGTTCCTGTTCTGGCAGAGCAATTCTACAGTAATCTGCTAGATCATTGATGTTCCTGTTCTGGCAGAGCAATTCTATAGTAATCTGCTAGATCATAGATGTTCCTGTTTTGGCAGAGCATTTCTTCTATAATCCGTTGGTTTATAGATGCTTCCTGTTTTGCGTGAGCAGTCCTACTATAACATGAACCCGTTTTTCAGTCAAACAGATTATGAGTGCGTGAAAATATTTATTCAATGCCGTCAATTCATCGCGATATCGCCCAGCATGCTGCCGTACCTCTCGCCAGCAAGTTCGATGAGCCGCGCGCTTTCCTCGCCGGAATCGTCGAGTATTTCCCTCGCGGCCCTGGACGCCTGCTCCAGCAGTTTCGAATCGAGCGCGCCCATGAACAGCCCCGCGCCGTCGTCCCCATGCTGCCGGGTGCCGATAAAATCTCCCGGTCCTCGCAAAAGAAGGTCCTTCTGCGCGATCTCGAAACCGTCGCCGGTCATCGTCATCGTCTGCAGGCGTTCGTTGTCCAATTCGGTTTTCGTGCCGTACAGCAGGAAACAATACGCCTGTTTCGCGCTCCTGCCGACCCTGCCGCGCAGCTGGTGGAGTTGCGAGAGCCCGAACCGCTCCGCTCCCTCGATCGCCATGATGCAGACGTTCGGCACGTGCACGCCGACTTCGATCACCGTCGTGGTCACGAGCGCGTCGAGCTCCCCCGCGCGGAACGCGCGCATGATCTCGTCCTTCTGCGCTTCTTTCATGCGCCCGTGCAGTTTCGCCAGTCTCGTCTCCGGCAGGAGCCGCCTGAGTTCTTCGTAAAGCGCGTCTACGCTGGGACAATCGATCGATTCGCTCTCTTCGATCGTCGGGCACACGATAAAACTCTGCACACCCTCCTTCGCCTGTTTCGCGATATAACGGTACATGTCCTCGCGCTTGTTTTCCGGTATGATGCTGGTCTTTACGGGGATTCTCCCGGGCGGCAGTTCGTCGATCACGGAAATGTCCAGATCTCCGTAGATGATCAGCGCGAGCGTGCGCGGGATCGGCGTCGCGCTCATGACGAGCATATCAGGGCGAACGCCCTTCTCCAGCATCGCCGCGCGCTGGCGTACGCCGAAACGGTGCTGCTCGTCCGTTACGATGCACCCCAGATCATAGAAACGTACGCCTTCGGATAACAGCGCGTGCGTGCCGACGACAAACGGGGCGGTGCCGTTTTCGATGCGGCACAGCGCTTCGTCCCGTTGCTGTTTTTTCATGCTGCCTTTCAGCAGCGCGACGGAATCGCCGAATATCTCCCTCAGGCTCGCGTAGTGCTGCTCTGCGAGGATCTCCGTCGGTGCGAGCAGCGCGCCCTGTTTACCGTTCGCAGCCGCGACGCAGAGCGCGTAGATGGCGACCGCCGTCTTGCCGGAGCCGACGTCACCCTGCAAAAGGCGGTTCATGGGCGAGGGCCTGCGCATGTCCGCTTCGATCTCGCCGATCACGCGTTCCTGCGCGTTTGTCATATGAAACGAGAGCTTAGCCGCGTATTTTTCGAATACGCCGCTCGTATCGAACGCAAATCCGTTCTGACGCAGACGCTCGGATTTCTGCAGTTCCAGAATGATGAAATAGAGCAGCGTGTTTTCAAAATCCAGCCTTTTTCGCGCGAGTTCCAGTGCCTCTCGGCTAAAGGGAAAATGCGCGTGCCGCAACGCGAGGGCGAGAGGCACAAGCGAATATCGCTCCAGCAGCGTCTTTGGCAGCGTCTCGGGAATCCGGTCCCAAACGTGTTCAAGCGCGGCGTTCATGCTGTCACGCCAGGCGCGCTGGTTGACCCCCTTGATCGTAGTGTAGACGGGAACGATGCCGGGCAGCGCCTGAGAGACCGACGGGTTGATCAGCGTAATCCCGTTTTTCCTTGTAACGCGGCCGCAGGCGAATATGACTTCTCCGATTTTCAGCTGCGAACCGCGATACGGTTGATTAAACCACTTGAGCGTAAGTTTCCCCGTTTCGTCCTGCGCGGGCGCCGAGAGAATCGTCATTCCTTTGACGCGATAATACCGCGTGGCGCCGCAGAGACGAACCTGTACGGCGGCATTCTGGCCGTCAAAGAGCTGAGAAACGGGCGTAGCTTTCGTATAGTCCAGATAATCGCGCGGCAGGCGGAAGAGAAGATCGCGCACGAAACGAACGTCAAGCTGCGAGAACAGCTCGGCGCGTTTCGGGCCGATTCCCTTGACGCCGGCCAGCGGAAGATCCAGCATTTCCCCTCCTGTTGTCGTTCTTGTTGTCGTTCTTGTGAAAAAACCGACGACGGAATTATCATATTCCGCCGCCGGTTTGCGTTTGATTCAAATTCTCTTACTGCACCGCGACGTAATAATAATACAGAGGCTGGCCGCCCGCGAGAACCATGAACTCCGCGTCCGCAAACTCCGCCTGAAGCTTGTTCGCAATCGCCTGCGCGTTTTCCTCCGTCTGTCCTTCGCCGAAATACAGCGTCACGGTACAGGCGTCGTCTCCGTGCTGTGCAATCATCTTGCGTACGAGTTCGCCCGTCGCGTCATCCACGTTCTTACTAGACACCGACAGGTGGTTGTTGACGAGTCCGATGATGTCGCCCTTTTTCACCGCGTTTCCGTCGAACTTCGTATCGCGGACGGCATAGGTAACCGCGCCGCTGATCACGTCGGCGATCGCGTCCTTCATCGACTGTTCATTTTCCGCGACGCTGGCGTCCTTCGAGTACGCCATGCATGCCGCGATTCCCTGCGGAATCGTTTTGGTCGGAATCAGTATGACGCCCTTTTCGGTCAGCTCGCTCGCCTGCTGCGCCGCGAGGATGATGTTCGAGTTGTTCGGCAGGACGAACACGTTTCTGGCGTTGATCTTGTTGATCGCGGAGGCGATGGTGTCGATGCTGGGATTCATTGTCTGTCCGCCGGGGATCAGCGCGTCGACCGCCAGCGCCTGAAAGAGTTCGTCGATGCCCGCGCCCGTGCTGACCGCGAGGAGACCGAATTCCTTTTCGTTGCGCTTACGCTCCGCCAGCATCGCGCGGTTCTGTTCGCGCATGTTCTCGATTTTCAGGCTGTCCAGTTCGCCGATGCGCAGCGCCATCTGCAGCACCTTGCCAGGGGAATTGGAATGGACGTGCACCTTGATCATGTCCGCGTCGTTGGCGACTACGACGGAGTCGCCGAGGCGCTCCAGATGGTTCCGAAAACTCTCGATTTCCTTTTCGTCCGACTCCGGCGAGAGATGAATGATAAAAAATTCCGTGCAGTAACCGTAATTGATATTTTCGCCGGAGAAACTGTCCGCGTTCGTATGCTCCTGTATCGGGCTCTCGGCTGCGATTTCTTCGTAATTATCGATCTCTTCGCCGTCGAGCGAGAGCTTGAAGCCTTTATAGATCGTCAGAAGTCCTTTTCCGCCGGAATCGATGACGCCCGCTTCCTTAAGGACCGGCAGAAGGTTCGGCGTGTCCGCCAGCGCCTTTTCGCCGCTTTCCAGCATTTCGTCCATCATCCGGTAGATATTCGCGCCCTGCTCCTGAAGCAGCGCGACATGCTCCGCGATCACGCGGGACACGGTCAGAATCGTGCCTTCCTTTGGTTTCATAACGGCTTTGTAAGCCGCCTCGCTGCCCTTTGTCAGCGCCTGTGAGAGAAGCTCCGCATCCACGAAATCCGCGCCCTTGAACGCGCGCGAAAAGCCGCGGAACAACTGAGAGAGTATTACGCCCGAGTTGCCGCGCGCGCCTTTCAGCGCGCCCATGCTCAGCGCGTCCGCAACCTGCGTGGCGGTCGCGTTCTCCGGCAGAGCGCGAATTTCATGCACCGCGCTCTGCATGGTCATAGACATATTGGTACCCGTGTCCCCGTCGGGGACAGGGAAAACATTCAAAGCGTCGATCGCCGCTTTGTTCTTCTCCAGCAGCGCAGCGCCCGCGATGATCATATCCCGCAGCTGCGCGCCGCCGATCTTCATATTCTTATCCAAATTACCCTCCGAAAGTTCGGATCCCAAGAGCCGAACAGCGTTATACGCGAATGTTTTCGACGTGTACGTTTACGGCATGAACCGTAAGCCCCGTCATCTCTTCCACCCGATATTTCACATTGCTCTTGACATTGTGCGCTACCGCGGGCAAAGATACGCCATACTCGAGTGTGACATACAGATCGATGTCGAGCACATCGGGTGAAACGACCGTAACCTTGACGCCGCGGCGCATGTTATCTTTTCCGAACAGTTCGATGAACGAGTCGCTCGCCTTCTTCGCATTCATGCCGACGATGCCGACGTTTTCCACGGCCGCATAACCGGCGATTTCGGCGATCAAATCGTCCGCAATCGAAATTTTACCTAACGTTGTAGACATTTCCGCTGCCATAAGTTACGCCTCCTTTTATTGTTCCTTTTATTTTATACCAAGCGCGTGAATCCCCGCAACCGCGTAACCAGTCCCCGGCGGGACCGCGCAAGGCGTTGTTGTAGCCAATGTGTGAACATCCTGCGTCGGGCTTACAGGATTTCGTTTTTACTCTTCCTCGTCCTCCGGCAGGATGCCGTTGTGGAAGAAATCCTGTACGTCGTCGTTGTCGTCGAGCTTTTCGAGAAATCTCTGCACCTTATCCACGGTCTCCGCATCCGTGATATTGACCGTGTTCTGCGGAATCATCTGCACTTCCGCGGAGATGAATTCGTATCCTACGGCTTCCATCGCCTCGCGGACTGTTGAAAAATCGTTCGGTTCGGTATAGATCTCAAACGCGTCGTCCTGCGCGACGAAATCCGCCGCGCCAGCCTCCAGAGCCTGCATCATGACCTCGTCTTCGTTCATCAGCGCGGTGCGCTCGACGACGATGACGCCTTTTTTATCGAACATCCAGCCGACGCATCCGCTGTTGCCGAGATTGCCGCCGCTCTTGTCGAAGATATGCCGCATCTCGGCCGCGGTGCGGTTTCGGTTGTCGGTCACGACCTCGACGATGATGGCCATATTGCCGGGGCCGTAGCCTTCGTAGACGATCTCTTCGTAATTGACGGAAGCGCCCTCGCCAGCCGCCTTTTTGATGGAACGGGCAATATTGTCGTTGGGCATGTTGTTCGCCTTCGCTTTTGCGATGACGTCCCTCAGCTTACTGTTGTTGATCGGATCCGCACCGCCCTCTTTCACGGCGATGGCGATTTCTCTCCCGATTTTCGTAAAGATCTTGCCGCGCTGCGAGTCGGTTTTTTCCTTTTTATTTTTAATATTCGCCCACTTGGAATGTCCTGACATAAGTCCTCCTGTTAGCCCTGTATGAATTCAAACGCCGCCGCCGTCGGCGCGGCGCAAAAAATACTCTGATTTCTATTTACTTTGTTTTTTCAGTTCCGCGTATGTCTGCGCAATGGACTTTAAATCTTCCCAGACGTCCTTTTTCTTTGTTTCGTCTCGCAGCAGCGCCGCGGGGTGATACGTTGGAATAAACAGCGTCCCGTTTTTATTCAGCCACTGCCCGCGCACACGCGTGATGCGCGCCTCACGGTCGTAAACATGCCTTGTCGCGGTCGCGCCGAGGCAGACGACGATCTTGGGCCGGATGAGCCCGTATTGCATCCGCAGGACCGGCAGGCAGGCTTCGGCCTCCTCGTCCAGAGGCGTTCGGTTTCCCGGCGGTCTGCATTTGACAACGTTGGTAATATACAGGTCTTCGCGCCGCATGTCAATCGAAAGAAACATTTTATCAAGCAGCTGTCCCGCTTTTCCGACGAACGGACGCCCCTGCGCGTCCTCGTCCGCCCCCGGCCCTTCGCCGATCAGCATGATATCCGCACGCCTGTTTCCTTCGCCGAGAACGACGCTGTGCCGCTGTGCGCACAGAGCGCAGCGGCGGCAGTTTTCAATCTGGCGCTCGACACTCTCCCAGCTCAGTTCCGCCATTTCGCAATCCTCCCGCGCGCGGGTTAAACATGTTCCGCAGCGTCTTCGTCCAGCATGAAGATGGCGTTCTGGTGCAGCTGCAGATAACTAGCCGGGATTCCGGGCAGCACCGGCCCGGAGATAACGAGCGGCGCGATGTTGGACAGATCAAATCCGGAAAGCACCGCGATGACGCGTTTTGCCGACATAATCGTGGACAAGCCGACCGTAACCACGCGCCCGTCTTCCGTGCGCTCCACGTGCGTCACCGGCGCGAGTTCGCTGCCCGGCATGTTGAATGCGATTCTGCCGTCGGTACCGATCGAGCAGACGACGGTATCGAACCCGCCTGCGTCGAGAATCGCGTTTTCATATTCGTTGCAGATGACGCTCCAGTCGTGCGTTTCCGAGCAGGGCGTAAAGACATTTTCCGGGCGGATGTTCACGCGGTCGTACAGCATGGTGCGCATACGCGCGTCATCGGAGATCTCCGCATCCGGTTTTACATGTTCGAAAAGATTGAAAGCGCGGACGGTCGCCCAATCCAGCAAGCCGTCGCTTGTCATGCCCGCGATCTTCCTGTAAGCGGAAGAGAGCGAAACGCTGCAGTCAAGCCCCAGCGCGCTGTTCGGTTTTTCGATGATACAGCCTGCGAGCAGCGTCGCCAGCGCCTGACTCAATGTGTCGCTGTCGCGGTACACGAGAACGCTCATTCCATCTCTCCCATCGCCTCGACGGCGTTGATGAACAGCAGTACGTCGCGGTAAACATCCTGTCGGTTGATTTCGTTGAGCATCTCATGCCGTCCGCCTTCATAGAGTTTCATTTCCGGTTGGTGTCCGGTTTTCACGAGCCAATTATAAACCTGCTTCACGCCTTTGCCGTTATTCCCGACGGGGTCCATCGCGCCGGATATGACGAGAATCGGCCGTTTCGGTACGCGGGACGCCCATTTTTCGTTTGAAATTTCGGTAAGTCCCGTAAAGACATCGTACATTGCGTGTGCGGTAAACGGAAAGCCGCAATTCTCGTCCGCGGCGTACGCGTCCACTTTCGCATTGTCGCGCGAGAGCCAGTCCACAGCGGTCCGGTTGGGTTTAAACGCGTTGTTATAGGCGCCAAAGCTCAGGTTAAAGAGCGTTGTGCTCGGCAGTTTCCCGCCGGTCTTTTTGATTTCGCTTTTCGCGATCAGTTTTGCGATGCCGAGGACGGGATTCGCGCCCGCTGTGCCGGAGAAAATGAACGCGTCGAAATCCGCGCCGTCGCGGCCCGCGTAGGTGCGCGCAAGGAATGAACCCATCGAATGTCCCAACAGAATAAACGGGATATCGAGATAATCTTTCTTTACGAGATCGCGCATCGTGCGCATATCCTGCACCACCGCGTCCCAGCCGTTTTTCTCGCCGAAATACCCCTTCGGAACGCCTGGAGCGATGCTCTTCCCGTGGCTGGCGATGTCGTTGCCGTAGGCCAGCACGCCGTTTTCCGCAAGGAACGAAGCGAACTCGTCGTAACGGTCGATATGCTCGGCCATGCCGTGGGTGATCTGGAGAGCGGCGTGCGGGTCCTCCGGAACCCACATGCGGTAACGGATGTCGCATAGACCGGTAGCAGAGGGAAATCTCTTCTCGCGCAACGTGAATTTCATACGCAAACCTCCCCGACAATAATAAAAAAGTATACCACCTTCCGGCGGAATACTCAATATTTCCGGTAAGATTGGTCGCGCGTCGGCAACCGAAACTAGCCGATTTCGATTGTGCTGCAGCTGCCGAACAGAGCAGCCTCAGAATCGTCATGCGTAATCACGAGAATCGGAACGCCCTGTGCCAGCATCGCGCCCACAACAGTTTTTTTGTTCTCCTCGTCCAGTCCTGTAAACGGCTCGTCCAAAAACAGGATGCCTCCGCCGTACGACAGTGCGCGCGCAATGGCAACGCGCCTCTTCATGCCGCCGGAAAGCTCCCTCGGCAGAAGACGCAGGTTTTCGCCAAGACCCAGCCGTCTCAGCGCATATTCGGCTTTTTTCGGATCGGAACCGAGCGCTGCGTTTTCCAGCGCGGTCGCCCACGGAAGCAGGCGGTCTTCCTGAAACACGACAGCGGGCTTTCTGCCGCACATGCCGTGAATTTCTCCGGTGTCCGGCCGTTCCAGCCCCAGCAGCAGCCGAAACAGCGTCGTCTTGCCCGCGCCTGAGGCCCCCCGGATGATTGTAACGCCGGATAGCGGAATTTTCGCGCAAAACGATTGCAGCACGTTATGCGCTCCGTAGGATTTCGATACGTTTTTTAGTGTGATCGTTTCAGTCATCTCGCCGAATCCTCCGCAATCCCCTGACGAGCAGCCACTCCAGCAGCATGGACAGCGCGACGATCATCAGCGTCCAAGCGAATAGATCGACCGTCTCAATACGCAGTTTTGATTCGTACAGCCGGTAGCCGATCGACTGTTTCGGCAGCGCGATGATTTCCGCCGCAACCCCGCTCTTCCACGCAAACCCGAGAGAGGTCGTACAGGCCGCAAGAAACTGCGGCAGCACGGACGGAATATAAATTTTGCGAACGATCTGCCAGCGGTTCAGCCCGAACATCCGCCCCATCTCGACGAGGCGTACGTCCGTCTGCAGAATCGCTTCCGCGCTCGCCGTCCAGACGATCGGAACCACCATGAGAAAGCTGATGAACAGCGGCACCATGTCGGAGGACAACCACAGAAGGGCGAGCAGGATAAACGACGTCACCGGGGAGGCCTTCACGATCGCGCGGAGCGGAGAAAGCAGCGCTTCGGCAAAACGTGAGCGCGCGGTGAGCACGGAAAGCAGCGCGCCGATCAGCACGCCGAGCAGGTATCCGCTCATAATGCGAAGCAGCGTCAGCCCGGCGGTGAGCCAGCTTTCGCCTTGCGCAAGCAGCGTAAACAGCCTCGAAAGCGTAGAAAACGGCGAGGGAAGCAGGAGTTCCTTGCCGACAAGGAGACTCGCCGCTTCCCAAACCGAGAGATAGATGAGCGCGATCAGCGCTGTTTTCGCCCAGTTCCGCTTATTCGGCATACAGGTCGTCGCCGGGCAGCTTGCCGCCGACGGACGCCGGATTTGCCGCAAAGAGCACGCCGAGCACCGCGGACGCGGCGGACTTCATCTCCGCGCCCGAGACGCTGACGATATAGCTGCGCGGTATGGCAAGTTTCGCGATCGCCGCGGAACCGACGATGCCGAGATCCGCGATCTTCTGCGCCGCATCCGCGGAAGTGTTCACCATCTCTACGGAAGCGGCATAATCCTTCAAAAACGCCTTGATCTGGTCGGGATGCGCGTCATAAAATGTTCGGCTCGCGATATAAACGCCCGTGACAAGCTTCGTTCCGGATGCGGATTCCCAGTCCTGATTGAGGTCCAGCGCGACGCGCGCGTTCGAGTTCTTCACCAGAACGGAGGAGACAAACGGCTCCGGAAGCAGAGCGATCTGCGCTTCGCCCGAAGCGGCCATCGCGGCCAGCGCGGTGTGCTCGCCGACATACTCCACCTTGACCTGATCGGTCAGGCCGTTTTGCGATAGCAGGTAATCGAGAACAAACTGCGGAGTCGCGCCCTCACCGCTGGCGTACACCGTCTTGCCAGCAAGGTCGGCGATGGAATGGATCGTATCGCCGTTTTCGACGATGTACAGCACGCCGAGCGTGTCGAGGTTTAACATAACCACGTTGCCTTCGGTTTTGTTATAGAGCGTCGCGGCAAGGTTGATCGGCACCGCGGCGATGTCGATCTCACCGCTGACGAATTTTCCGACGACCACGTCCGGCGCGTCCTGAAGCTCAACGCTATATTGCGCGTTATCGTCCATCAAGTAGCTGATGCCCATACCGGTCGGTCCCTTGAGCGCGGCGATCTTGACGGGTTCCGCTGGTGCTTTTGCGCAGCCTGCGGCAAGCAGCAAGACCGCGACGGTCAGTAATGCAAGCAATTTTTTCATCGTGTTTCTCCTTTTGGCAGGCGGAATGCCCGCCCGTGCCGTTCTATTTTTCCTTCGGAAACCAGTTTATCCATCGCGCGGTAGAGCGTCGTCCTGCTGATGCGCAGCGTCTCCGCCAGCGCGCCGACGCTCCATTCAGACTCGTACAGCCCGTTTTTCGCGTGTGTTACGATATGATTCAACACCCGTTCTTCTACGCTCTGCGGAAGAAAACCGTCCAAACGATTGCTTAAGAAACGGATGCGCGCCGTCAGATAGCGCAGGTAATTTTCCGTCACGCGGAAGTCCGTCCGCATCATGTGCCTAAGCGCGTCTTCGCAGATCAGCAGAACCCAGGTGCTTTCGTTTGCGGTCACGCGCGCGACGTATTCTTCCTCGTTGTGAAACAGCGACGCCGCGCCGAACAGATCCGCCTGCCGCAGGACGCTCATCGGCATCCTGCCGTTTTCGCCTTCCTTTGTCACGACACACGAACCGTATAGCACGATGCCGAGCGCGCGATTTTTGTTTTCCCGATCAAAAATAATCTGATCCTTTTCGTAATGATCCACCCGCAGGCAAGCATTCGTCAGCAGCTCGCGGATATCCTCCTCCGGAATTCCGGAAAAAAGAAACGTGCCCGACACCAGCTTGGCGTATGCAGTTGGATTTGTGGATCTGCTCATAATGTTTCCTTATTCTGTTTCATATGTTACATTATATCCGTTCTTTTCGGTTTGTCAATATCGATATGGCAATATTTATTGTTGGTTCATACGAACTTGCGTTTGTTTTTATTCATTTCGTATGCTATATTAATGATCAGAAATGCGTTTAAGAAGGAACATACTTCCATGAAGATGATCTCCTGGAATGTCAACGGGCTGAGAGCCTGCATCACAAAGGGCTTTTACGATTTTGTGCGAGAGCAGCAGCCGGATATCCTGGCCCTGCAGGAAACCAAAATGCAGCCGGAACAGTTCGACGGTGAAATCGAAGGATATGCCGTCTACTGGAACAGCGCGGAAAAAAAGGGGTATTCCGGCACGGCGGTGTTCGTGAAAAACGCTCCGCTCGGCGTAACCTATGGCATCGGCGTACCGGAGCACGACAGCGAAGGCCGCGTGATTACGCTCGAGTATCCTGATTTCTATTTTGTCACGGTCTATACGCCGAATTCGCAGGACGGATTAAGGCGCCTCGACTACCGCATGACCTGGGAAGACGCGTTCCTCGCCTACCTGAAAGCGCTGGACGAAAAAAAGCCGGTCGTCGTCTGCGGCGACCTCAACGTGGCGCACAGGGAGATCGACCTGAAGAACCCGAAGACGAACCGGACGAACGCGGGCTTTACGGATGAGGAGCGCGCCTGCATGACGCGTTTATTGGAAAACGGCTTTATCGATACGTTCCGTCACTTCTACCCCGATAAAACGGAGGCGTACAGCTGGTGGAGCTACATCGGCGACGCGCGCTCCCGCAACGCCGGCTGGCGAATCGATTATTTTATCGTTTCCGAGCGCTTTATCTCTTCCGTCAAGGACAGCCTGATTTTAAGCGAAGTGATGGGCAGCGATCACTGCCCCGTCGCGATCGAAATAAAGTAAAATTCACGTTCGCACTGGAGAACTTATGATCATACTCGCATCCTCTTCCCCGCGTCGCAGAGAACTTCTTTCCATGATCGGCCTCGATTACCGCATCGAAACGTCCGGCGAGGAGGAAATCCAGCCGCACGGAATGCCGCCCGCGGAATTCGTCAAGACTCTGGCTTTGCAGAAAGCGCAGCCGGTGGCGCAGCTTCATCCTCACGATTGCGTGATCGGCGCGGATACCGTCGTCTTTCTTGAAGGCGACATCCTCGGCAAACCGCATACGCCGCAGGTTGCAAAGGCGTACCTGACGCGGATGCAGGGAAAAAGCCACGTTGTGTTTACCGGCGTCGCCGTCATCAAAGAAGGCAGGACGGACGTAAGGCACTGCGAAACCACAGTCACCTTCGCGCCGATGACGGAGCGTGAGATCGACGCTTACGTCGCCACAGGCGAACCATTGGACAAGGCCGGCGCATACGGTGTGCAAGGGCCGGGCGGCGTGTTCGTCGAACGCGTGGATGGAAACTACTTTAATGTGATCGGCATGCCGCTTCCGCTTTTATACCGGATGCTCGTCGACGCGGGAGAAATTGTCATCTGAAAACTCATTTTGTTTTATGAATCAAATCATCGAGGAAAAACTGAAGCTTCTCCCTTCCTCACCCGGCGTATATAAGATGTTTAACGCTTCGGGCGAGGTGATCTATGTCGGCAAGGCGATCTCGCTGAAAAACCGAGTGCGGCAATATTTTCAGTCGAGCAAAAACCACCCGCCAAAGGTCGCCGCGATGGTTCGGCAGATCGAAGATTTCGAATACATCCGCGTCGCCAACGAAACCGAGGCGTTTTCGCTCGAATCCAACCTGATCAAGGAATTCAAGCCGAAATATAACATTCTCTTGAAGGACGACAAGCACTTTCCCTATATTCGCGTGGACCTTAAGCAGGATTTCCCGCGGCTGGAGGTCGTTCGCCGTGTGAAGAAGGACGGCGCGAAATATCTGGGTCCTTTTCTTTCCGGCCTGCTTCTGCGGGACGGGCTCGCGATCGTGCGCGAGCAGTACCCCATCCGCCAGTGCAAAAAGGACATTCCGCGCATGATCGCTCGGCGCGAACGCCCGTGCCTGATGTATCACATCGGCAAATGCTGCGCGCCCTGCTCCGGACACGTTCCGCGCGAAGAATACCACAAGCTGATCGACGAAGTGCTTTCTTTTCTCGCCGGCAATACGGCGGAGGTGCTCCGTTCGCTCGGCGAACAAATGCAGTCTGCCGCGGAGGCGATGGATTTTGAGCGAGCGGCGATCATCAGAGACAGGATTCGCGCAATTGACAGCCTGAACGAAAAACAAGCGGTCATCGCCACGACGAACACCATGCTTGACGTATTCGCGCTCGGCCGTCTGGAGACGAACGCGCTGGTTTTCGCGCTGTTTGTGCGAAACGGAAAGGTGATTGGAACCGAAAAATTCCGAATGGACGCGGATACGGAGGAAACCGACGCGGATATCCTTTCCGCTTTCCTCTCGCAGTATTACGCGGAATCCGCCTCGTTCGTGCCGGAGGTTCTGCTTTATCAGGACGCTTCCGATATGGAGGCGATCTCCGGCTGGCTCAGCGGTCTGGCCAGGCGAAAGGTCGAGGTGCACCGCCCCCAGCGCGGCGAAAAGCGCAAACTTACGCAGATGGCGTACCGCAACTGCCTCGACGTACTGGAAAAGGACGCTTCTTTGCAAAAGCGCGCCTGGGAGCGCGGCGAGGGCGCGCTGACGCAGCTCTCCGCAATCCTCGGCCTCGAGACGGTGCCGACGCGGATCGAGTGCTTCGATAACTCGCACATTCAGGGGCGCGATACCGTTTCCTCCATGGTGGTCTTCACCGACGGCCAGCCGGACAAGAGCGCGTACCGGAGGTTCCGCATCCGCGCGGAAGCGGGCGGAAACGACCTGATCTCCATGCGCGAAGCGCTCACCCGGCGCTTTCAGAAAGCCTGCGAAAACGAAGCCGGCTTCCTGCCGCTCCCCGACCTGCTGGTCATGGACGGCGGAAAAGCGCAGCTGCAGGTCGCGCTGGACGTGCTGGACGTGTTTTCCCTCGATTTTATCCCGACCGTCGGCCTCGCGGAACTCAGCGAGACAATCTATCTCCCCGGTGAAGAGGCTCCGATCCAGCTGCCGCGCAACTCCGCGCCGCAGCATCTGATCGAACGCCTGCGCGACGAGGCGCACCGCTTCGCGATCAGTTACCATCGCAGCCTGCACAACCGCAACGCGCTTTATTCGGTGCTTGACAGTATTCCGGGCGTGGGAGACAAGCGAAAACGCGCGCTGTTCGACGCGTTTTTGACCATCGAGGCGATCAAGGCGGCGACACAGGAGGAACTTGGCGCCGTTCCGCTGATCGACGCGCGCACCGCGGAATCGGTCTACCGATATTTTCATAAAGACGAGATTGCGGAAGCAACGGATTTAGAAAAAGAATAAAACGCGAATTCATAACAAAGGCGCCCCATTCGGGGCGCCTTGTTTTTATTCAATCAGCCGTCGACCAGTTTGCCGACGATCGGCTTTCCTTCCAGGTTTTTCACGCCGTGGGGCGATTTGTTCTTAATAATATCGGTCAGGTCGTTCCCGGCGGAGTAGCCGTTATGTTCCCCGTTCTTCCATGCCGGCACGTTCGTCAGATCGTAGATCACCCCGTCCACCGCGACATAAACCGGATTGCCGTTTTTTCCGTTAAACTGTTTCAGCTGCTCCAACGTCAGTTCCAGCGTACCGTCCGCCGCGGAGCCCTTGATGCCGCCCGCCGCCGCATTGTCGTTCGTCGCTGCCGCGTCTGTCGCCGCCGCATCCGTCGCCGCTGCCGTTGCGTTGGGGGCCGCCGTCGGCTGTGCAGCCGCAGCGTTTGCCTCGGCGCCGCCGCACCCGAGCGCAAACAGCCCGAACGTCAGGAAAACCGCCATTAACAAGAATAACTTTCTCATTCTATTTAACTCCTTTCAGAAGTATCGTTTTGCCCCTTAACAAGAATCGCTCTCGTTAAGCAAAGAATAACAAAAAAGCCGATGAAAAGCAATCGGCCTGCGAATCGAATTGTAATATTGTCACGCCTGCGGTTTAATTTATCTCTGTTTCAGGCATCTTTTCTGCAATCCGTTTCACGAGTTCCAGCAGCTGTTCCGGCGCGGGAACGACATATCCGCGTTCGTCCGTAGCGATCTTGAGTGACGGCGCGTTGTGCTTTTTTGTAATCGCCACGTCAACGACGCCGACATAACGGATTTGCTGATATGCTAAGAAAAAGTCTTCTCCTGTTTCCGGCGTCGAAGGGTGTTCCAGCGCATAACCGGAAACACCCGTATCGTCCAGTGTGACGCGTACGAGGCGAAGTCTCCGCTTTGTCGCTGTCAATCCGATGCAGGCGTATCCGAGCCAGAGGACAAGCGCCAGGCTCGCGATCATCACCAGCTCCGGTGCCGCGAACGTAAAAATCGGTCCTTTCCCGGCGGATACCTGCGCGTAGTTGGCAAAATTCGCAACGACCAGCAGAAGAATGATCGCGACGTTGCTCCAGAATGAAAAATCAAGCAGACTTGTCGTCTGCCGGTCCGCCTTGACATGCAATGTTTCCATCGTATTCCCTCCCGTTTCCGACCGATTAGAATCGGAACCAAAACGGAGGGCGGGTTCCCCCGCCCTCCGAGAAATAAGCGGATTACTCCTCTTCTTCCTCTTCCTTCTTCGCCGCCTCTATGATCTTCTTGGCGATATTGGCCGGAACGTCCTCATAGCGGACGAACTCTGTCGTAAAGGAACCGCGCGCCTGCGTCATGCTGCGCAGGTCGGTCGCGTACTTGAACATTTCGCTCAGCGGCGCTTCCGCGATGACCACGGTGCCGCCGTCCACGGGATTCATGCCCAGCATGCGGCCGCGGCGGGAAGAAAGATCACCGCTGATCGCGCCGACGTAATCGCTCGGCACGAAGATTTCGTAACGGTGGATCGGTTCGATGAGCGTGGGGTTCGCCTTGACGCAGGCCGCTTTATAGGAAAGGCGCGCCGCTGATTTAAACGCGACTTCCTTGGAATCGACGGGATGGTATTTTCCATCGTAGAGCGTCGCTTTCACGCCGACCATCGGATAACCCGCGAGCACGCCGTGCAGCAGCGCTTCCTTCAGTCCTTTTTCCACGGCGGGGATGAATTCCTTCGGAACCACGCCGCCGACAATCGCGTTGACAAATTCGTAATCGACGCCCTCGTCCGCCGGTTCAAAGCGCATCTGGACGACGCCGTACTGGCCGCTGCCGCCGGACTGCTTCTTATGCTTTCCTTCCGCTTCCGCCATGGTATGGATCGTTTCGCGGTAAGGAATGCGCGGGTCGGATAGCTGCGCCTCCACGTTGCTTTTGTTTTTGAGCTTTCCGCAGACGACTTCGATGTGCATCTCGCCGAGGCCTTGAATCAGCACGTCGCCGGTCTCGGAATTCTTCTCGATCCGGATGGTCGGGTCCTCTTCTTTGATCCGGTTGAGGCCGGAGATCACCTTGTCGTCCTCGCCCTGTTTCTTCGCGGTGACCGCAAGCGAAATTGCCGGTTTCGGGAAGGGGATCTCGTCGAAGATGACCGGATCGCTCGCGTCGCAGAGCGTATCGCCGGTTGCGGTATACTGCAGCTTCGGCAGCGCGCCGATATCGCCGGCACGGAGTTTATCGACCGAGATGGTCTTCTTTCCGCGGAGCAGGATCGGGGCCGTGGGCTTTTCCGATTTCTCCGAATTTGTATTATATGGAGCCACGCTGAGATCGAGCGTCCCGCGGTAAACCTTTACGATGGAATACTTGCCGAACTGGTCGAATGTTGTTTTAATGACCTGCGCGGCGAATTTACCGTCCTGAGTGACGACCACGTCCTCTCCCGTCTTCGCGCTCTTTGCTTTCGGCGCCTTGGCCAGTTCGGCGGAAGGCAGATAATTTACGATATTGTCCAGCAGCGTGCTCACGCCGATGTTCTGCGCGGCGGATACGCAAGCGACAGGGGTAATAACGCCGGTCTGCACGCCGACGGAGAGGCCCTTGAGCATCTCCTCACGGCTGAGTTCGAACGTTTCGAGGTATTTCTCCATGAGTTCCTCGTCCGCTTCCGCAGCCGCTTCGGTGAGTTTTTCCTGCAGGGTTTCGGCTTCCTTTTTCAGGTTGGCCGGAATTTCGATGTCTTTTTCGCCCTTGCCGTCAAAGAGTTTCGCGGTCATATGAACGATGTCGACATAGCCTTTAAACGCGCCGCCCTCAATGATGGGAAGCTGAATCGGAACCACGCTCGGACCGAATTTCGCGTTGATCTCGCCCATGACTTTTTCAAAGTTGGCGTTCTCCCGGTCGAGCTGGTTGATGACGATCATACGCGCCTTGTGCGCTTTTTCGCACATGGCCATGGCTTTCTCCGTTCCGACGACCGGCCCGGACACCGCGCCGACTACGATCAACGCGCTGTCCGCCAGCGTCATCGCGGCGGTGACTTCGCCGTAGAAATCAAAGAACCCCGGCGCGTCGACAACGTTGATCTTCACGTTCTTCCACTCCAGCGGAGCGAGAGCGACGTTGATGGATATGCCGCGCGCAATCTCCTCGGGATCAAAGTCGGTGGTCGTGGTGCCATTTTCCACCTTGCCGAGGCGGTCGATCAGTCCGGCGTTAAACAGCATCGCTTCGGTCAACGTGGTTTTGCCTTCGCCGCCGTGCCCGAAAACGCCAATATTGCGAATTTCTTTCGCGGTGTAATCCTTCATGTTCGTTCCCCCTGTAACTGTTCTTGACTGCTGGATTTGCGTATATTGACCCGTGTCGATACGGATTCAGTCCAAATTTATAAATACTGACGATGAGACCTGATTCGAATTTTTCCGCGGATACTGCCGCCCGGCGGAAAAATGTCGCGGCACATGTTATTTTATCAGCTTAAAAACGCCTTGTAAACTACGATTTTAGGCGTTCCAGTTTGCCAAGTACGCTTCCTGCTCGTCGGTCAGCGTATCGATGGACACGCCGAGCGCGGAGAGTTTCCTCAGCGCCACCTCGCGGTCGATCTCGGCAGGCACCGCGTAGAGTTTCGGGGTTAGCTGCCTGCGATGATCGGCGACGTATCGCGCGCAAAGCGCCTGAATGCCGAAGCTCATATCCATGATCTCCGCGGGATGTCCGTCCCCCGCCGCGAGGTTGACCAGCCTGCCTTCGCCGATGACGTTGAGCCAGCGTCCGTTTTCGAGCTGGAATCCTACGATATTGTTTCGCATTTGTTTCCGGTCGACCGCGATTTCCGCGAGTCGGTGCACGTTGACCTCGACGTCGAAATGCCCCGCGTTGGTTAAAATCGCGCCGTCCTTCATCACGAGGAATTCCGGTTCGTCGATCACCTTGATATCCCCCGTCACGGTGACGAACACGTCCCCGATCTTCGCCGCTTCGATCATCGGCATGACGGTAAAACCATCCATGACCGCCTCGATCGCCTTGATGGGATCGACTTCGGTCACGACGACGGAAGCGCCAAGGCCCTTTGCGCGCATCGCGACGCCTTTGCCGCACCAGCCGTAGCCCGCGACGACGACGCGCTTACCCGCGATGACGAGATTCGTCGTGTGATCGATGCTGTCGAACACGCTCTGTCCCGTGCCGTAGCGGTTGTCGAAGAGGTGCTTGCAGTCCGCGTTGTTGACCGCGAACATCGGGAAACGCAGCTCTTTCGCCTTGTCCATCGCGCTTAACCGCATGATTCCGGTCGTGGTCTCCTCGCATCCGCCGAGGATTTTTTCGATCAGGCGCGGAAATTTCGTATGGATCGCGTGGACAAGGTCTCCGCCGTCGTCGATGACGATATCCGGCTCCGCCATGAGCACGCTATCGATGCACTCGTTATATTCGTCTTTCGTCGCGCCGTGCAGCGCGAACACGTTGATTCCGCCCTCCGCGAGCGCAGCAGCCACGTCGTCCTGTGTGGAGAGCGGGTTACTGCCGGTAACGTACATCTCCGCGCCGCCGGAGGCGAGCACACGGCAAAGGTATGCGGTTTTCGCTTCAAGATGGATCGAAAGCCCGATCTTCAGCCCCCGAAACGGAAGGTCTCGCTCGAACGTTTCTCGGATTCCGTTGAGAATCGGCATATTCCGCCGGACCCATTCGATTTTCTGTTCGCCCTGCAGCGCGAGGGAGATATCGCGGATTCGGTACATAAACGCGTTCCTTCTTTTTATAATTTGGTTCAGCGATTCGCGGTCTGCGGCAGTTGCGCCTGCTGCCCGAATACGCTGATCGCCGCTTTGAGCTGCGTGTCCGCGGAGGGATCCAGCATCTCGATCGCCGTGTCCTTCAGCTCTTCCGGCAGGTCGGCTACGATGTCCGGCGCAATGCCGACGCCCTGAATGCACACGCCGTTCGGCGTATAGTATGCGTCGGACGTCATCTTCGCCCAGCCGCCGTTTTCCTTTATGTGGTAAAAACTCTGAACGATCCCCTTGCCGAATGTCTGCGTGCCGACGATGGTCGCAAGTTTATAGTCCTTCAGCGCGCCGATCAGAAGCTCGCTCGCCGAAGCGGAATATCCGTTTGCCAGCACGACGAGATTCATGGAGAACCGCTCGTCGCCTTCGGACTGATAGACTCGTTCGTTTCCGGTTTTCGAGCGGATGCTGACGATGGTCTTGCCCTCCGGAATCAGCGTATCCGCAACGGATAACACTTCGGTCAGCCCGCCGCCGGGATTATCGCGCAGGTCGATGATCAGTTGGTGAATCCCCTGCTCCTGAATCGACTTCGCCGCGTCTGTAAAATCCTGCGCAACGCTTCCGTTGAATTCCGTGATGCGGATGTATCCGATTTCGCCTGGGAGAACTTTTGAATACACGCGTTTGATATGCACCTGCGCGCGCTGAACGCTCACCGTCGTTTCCACGCCGTCGCGCAGATAGGTGATCTGATCCGGCACGGCGTCATCTTTCGAAAACAGCGCGATGACGTCTTCCAGCGAGAGGTTTGCCGTCGGTTTTCCATTGACGGTTGTAATGATGTCCCCCGCTTGAATGCCCGCCAGCTGTGCCGGGGTCCCGTCGTAAACGCTGAGAATACGCGCGCCGGTTTCATCCGGCGTCATGACGCTGATGCCGATGCCGACATAGTCTCCGGAATTATCCGAAAGGAGTTTGTTATATTCCTCTTCCGTGAAATACTGCGCGTAGGGATCATCCAGTTCGGTAATCATGCCGCGCATCGCGCCGTCGACCAGTTTTCCGGCATCCAGGTTTTTCTCGTCGAAATAATAGTATTCGGATTGGATCGTCTGCGCGAGATCCTTCAGCGGTGAAAGATCCACCGTCTCCGACGCGTCCCGTTCGCCGAGCACGAAGACAAGGGATGCGGAGAGGGCCAGTATGACGGCGATGCAGACGATGATGAAGATCGTCGATGCGCTTAATATTTTATGTTTCGTAGTCCGTCGCTTCTTTCTGAATCTGTTCCGCCCAATGCGGATCATCGTTTTATTGGTTCAAAACGGGTGCGAGTACGCGCCTTGTCATGTCGGAAAGCTCGCACACGTCCTTATGCAGTTCCGGTTTGCCGCGCAGCGAGCTGATCCCCTTCGGCACCAGCGCGCCGGTGAGGATATTCAGCCGTTCGACGTTGACAAAGTCGTCCGGATCGGGCGTTTCGAACGCGCCAAGCACGTCGCTTGCGAATTTATACGGGTTCGCTGTCGAGAGGAGAACGGTCTTCGTACAGTCCTGCGTATCCCGTACATACCGCTCGTATACGCACTGCGCGACGGCGGTATGCGGGTCCATCAGGTAACCGGTGCGGTCGTATACGCGCCGTATGGTCCTGAGCGTATCTTCTTCGTTGCACCAGCCCGCGGCGAACGTTTTCTTCAGTTCGTCCAATGCGGCTTTCGGCAGAGCGTACATACCTTTTTCCTTCAGCGCGCCCATCCAATCGCGAACCAGCGCGTCGTCCCTGCCGGCCAGCTCGAACAGCAGCCGTTCCAGATTCGAGGAGATTAAAATATCGATCGAACAGCTCATGCTCTGATAAAACGGGCGGTTGTCGTCGTAAACGCCGCTGGCGAAGAAATCTGTCAGCACGTTGTTACGGTTGGAGGCGCAGATCAGCTTATGGACCGGCAGGCCCATGCGGCGCGCATACTCACCCGCGAGGATATCGCCGAAGTTGCCGGTCGGCACACAGAAGTTGACCGCTTCGCCAGGCTGAATTTCCTCTCTGGACAGAAGCGTTTCATAACTCGTAAAATAATACACGATCTGCGGCAGGAGCCTGCCGAAATTGATCGAATTCGCGCTGGAAAGGCGCCAGCCTTTCTGCGCGAGCAGCTCCGCCGTCTGCTTTGAAGCGAAGATGTTTTTCACGCCGGTCTGCGCGTCGTCGAAGTTTCCTTGTACGGCGCAGGCGTCCACGTTACCGCCCTCCTGCGTGACCATCTGCAGGCGCTGCGCCTCGCTTACCTTGCCGTATGGGTAAAACACAAGCACGCGCGTGCCTTCCACATCCTTGAAGCCTTCCAAAGCGGCTTTCCCCGTATCTCCGGATGTGGCGACGAGGATGTATATCTTCTTTTTCTCCCCCGTCAGACGCAAAGATTCGAGCATCAGGTACGGCAGCATCTGGAGCGCGACATCCTTAAACGCCATGGTCGGGCCGTGCCAGAGTTCGAGGATGTGTTCGGTTTCGGACAGCTGTACCACGGGAGTTACATCCGCATGATCGAAGCTGCGGTAGGCAAGCGCAAGCATCCGCTCGAGTTCGGTTGATTTCGTCTCGGTCAGATACTCCTGCATGACGTGGCGGGCTGTCGCCAGATAGTCGCCGCGCCGGTCTTTGCGGATTTCTATTTTGGGATACGATTCGGGTACGTATAGTCCGCCGGACGGACTGATGCCGCGCACGATCGCTTCCGCTGCGGAAACGGTTTCTCCGCCTCGCGTGCTCAGGTAACGCATGAATGTTATGTTCCCTTTTTTATCATCAATGACTTTGCTGCATTGGTATTTTCAGGATTATGGTTCCGCCTTGCGCGGAACTGCCGCAATTCGCTCGATCTTGTCCTCGCGTTACAGCAAAAACTCTTTCATATAATCCGGCACGGTCTCTCTGCTGCCGGTAATGCTGATTATGATTTCGAGTTTGTTTTTTGCCGCAAATTTCTTCAGATCTTCGAACAATCCTTCGAGAGAGTCGAGTTCGTGACCGATAATGCTCAGAAGACCGTCGATGTAGATGTTTTCTAAATCAAAATCGCTCGCCGCAAGACCGCAAAGGAAACCGTAAAGCATTTTCGGGGTTGTAATGCCATAGTCCGATGCGTTAATGAAGCGAGCTTTCGTGGAGAGGTCGTAGATATAACTCGTGTCGTCGTCGATGAATACCGTATTGCCCTTTGCCGTTTGAACCGATTTGTTTGCCATGTCGAGGATTTGCTTGGTTTTTCCCATGCCTTTTTCGCCGAAGATAACTCCAATCAAAGCCGTAATCCTCCTTCTACTTTTTTTCATTATAAGCCCGCGGCGGTTCAACAAGCAAGCGCTAAAGGCAAGTTCATTCCGCAAGGTTCCGTATGATTGATTCAATCAGCGTCAAAGAATTCCAGAATTCAGCGCGGTTGTTTTCCCGCGGCCAAAGCAATGTAAAACGCCCCCGCATTTTCGCGAGAGCGTTTGATGCCTCCTTGATCAGAACACGTCCCTTACGATTGTATCCACGAGCGCGGTGAACCGGCTCCCGGCGAGCGACGCCGTCTCCTGCACCTCCTCGTGCGAAAGCGGGTGATTCAAAATCCCGGCCGCCATATTTGTGATCAGCGACACGCCGACCGTTTGTATTCCGCAGTGCGCGGCTGTAATTGCCTCCGGAACGGTCGACATGCCGACCGCGGATGCGCCGACCGTCCGCGCGAACACGATTTCCGCGGGGGACTCGAACGTCGGTCCGGAAAACATCATATAAACGCCCTCCCGAAGCGGTATACCCGCTTTTTCCGCGGCGTTTCTCACCTTTTCCCTCAGCGCACGGTCGTATACGTTCGTCTGGTCGGGAAAACGGGGACCGAAGTCCTCGTCGTTTTCTCCGATCAGCGGATTCGAACCGGAGAAGTTGATGTGATCGGAGATCAGCATGATTTCTCCCGGAGAAAACGACAGATCGACACCGCCCGCCGCGTTGGTGAGCAGCAGCTTTTCCACGCCGAGCCGTTTCATGACGCGCACGGCAAGCGCGATCTGGCTCTGCGGGTATCCTTCGTAGTAATGAAAGCGGCCCTGCATGCAGACGACACGTTTACCGAAACGCTCGCCGATCACAAACCGCCCCTTATGCCCCTCTACGCGGGACTGCGGAAACCCCGCCAGCTCGCTGTAGTCGACAAACCGGCTGTTTTCTATGTTCTCGCCGTATCCGCCGAGGCCCGACCCGAGGATGAGTCCGACTCCACAGCTTCCGCCGCAAAGAGGGGCGATGCGTTCCGCCGCCCGTTCGACGACTTCATTCATGCATCAGCCCTCGTATAGTTCGCCGAGAAACGACATGCCGACTTCCCATTTTTCACCGGCCAGATAATCGAACACGGTAGCACCGATGTCCGCGAATGTCTTGCGCGTTCCGAGGTTCACGTTCGCCTTAACGTGTTTTCCGGCGACGACCAGCGGGATATACTCGCGCGAATGGTCTGTGCTCGGCGTAGTCGGATCGCAGCCGTGATCCGCCGAAATCATCAGGATATCGCCCTCCTTCATCGCGCCGAGAATACGGGGCATGGCCGCGTCGAAGTATTCCAGTGCTTCCGCATAGCCCTCCACATTGTTGCGGTGTCCATAGAGCATATCAAAATCGACGAGGTTCGTGAAAATGAAACTTCCCGTGCCCTCCTCGAGGAACCGGATCGTGGATTCGATTCCGGTGTGGTTGTTCTTCGTATGGTCTACGATGGAAACGCCCCGGTGGCAGAAAATGTCCTCGATTTTACCGATGCCGACAACCGGAAGATTGCGCTTGACCAGCGCGTCGAGCACGGTATCCTTAAATGGTTCAACAGCGTAATCCCTCCGGTTTTCAGTGCGCGTGTACGCTCCGCTGACGCCCTCGAACGGGCGCGCGATGACACGGCCGACGAAAAATTCGTCCTTGTTCAGTATTTCCCGCGCAATCCCGCAGATGCGGTATAGTTCCTCAAGAGGGATCACTCCTTCGTGCGCCGCGATCTGAAAGACGCTGTCCGCCGATGTATAGACGATTGGTTTCCCCGTCCGAACGTGCTCGTCGCCGAGTCGCTGGATGATCTCTGTGCCGCTCGCCACCTCGTTTCCGATTGTGCCGCGGCCGATCTTTTCCTCAAACTCGTCGAGCAGGCATTTCGGAAATCCGTTGGGATAGGTCTTAAACGCCTGTTTGAGCGGCAGGCCCATCATTTCCCAGTGCCCGCAGGTCGTATCCTTGGCTTTCGTCAGTTCGCCAAGGCGGCCATACGCGCCTTTCGGCGTAAGACCCATCGTGTCGAGCCGGCTGTTTTCAATGGCGGCGAGTCCAAGTGCGGTCATGTTGGGCAGGCTGAGATGCCCGCGCACTTTGCGGATATTTCCCAGCGTATGGGAACCGACGTCGCCAAACTCCGCCGCGTCGGGCTGCTCGCCGATGCCGACGCTGTCGAGCACGATCACGATCGCGCGCCGCTTTTTGTTATTCTGTTCGCTCATTCCGTTCACCTCACGTATCGCATTTTCCGATAGAAATAATGACTTGATGAAAAAATCCCTGCATCATCAGTTTAGTATGATTCATCTGTTCCGTCAATCAAACAGAGTGATTCCGTCACACGCATCCTCTCCGGCAGACGGCTGGACTGAAAATGAATAAGCCGCGCATTGCGCGGCGTGAAACAACCAACGTTTATTTTCTAATATATGTCAACGCGCGCTGCGCCATCATGGCGACGAATTCCAGATTACTCGGCTTTCCTTTGTAATCGTAAATCGTATATCCGAAATACTCGCGTAAAGTGTCCGCGTTCCCGCGCGTCCATGCAATCTCGATCGCGTTTCGCATCGCATGTTCCACAAGCGGCGGACGCGTATTGTAGATCTTCGCAACCGTGGGATAGATATCGTTCGTAATGCTCAGATCCACGGGCGTTTCGCTCAGCGCATAGATGCGGATCGCGTCGCGCAGATAGTAGTAGCCCTTCAGGTGCGCAGGAACGCCGATGGCCCGGATTCCCGCTGCAATCTGGCTCTCAAGGAGATCCACAATGTCGTCCGCTTTTTCTGTTTCCCGCTCGTACAGACGCATAAATTCCAGCACGCGAAGCTGCACAAGGTCGTATTTCAGCGGTTTTGTGAAGCAATAGATGACGCGGTCCTTGATAATCTGCAATAGTCTGTCGTCCGCAAGAGCGGTCGTTACAAACACGAGCGGGCGCCGGTCCTCGCTGAGCTTACCGATGAAATCCAGTACGCAGATACCGTCGAGATCGTGCAGAAACAGGTCGAGGATGATCAGGTTGACATCCCGTGCGAAGATCATATCGATCGCATCGCGTCCCGTAAAAACGCTGGAAAGCAGCCGGATTTCATCCAGGTTTTGAAAGGCCGCCTCAAGCCCTTTCGCGTCCGCGACGTTATTGCTTGCAATCAGCAGATTCTTCTTCATCCGATCTCCCGCAGCACAGTTTTCATTTGCAGCCCCTTCAAATCCTCCTTACGGAATTGAAGAATTTACGGAGATCTGCTGATCGTTTCTTTTGCCGAATCGATGAGCTGCCGCGCGTGTTCCAGCGCGACTGCGTCCTCTTCGCCGCTGCCCATGATGCGGGCGATCTCTCGCGCGCGTTCGTGTTCCTGCAGCAGTACGGCGTTGGAGCGCGTCCGTTCGCCTGTCTCTTCTTTATAAACGTAATATTGATGATTTGCGTATGCCGCGATCTGCGGCAGGTGCGTGATACAGAGCACCTGGTGATTTTGAGCAATCTGCCGCATTTTGACAGCGAGCGCGGTGCCGACCTGCCCGCTGATGCCGCTGTCGATCTCGTCGAACACCATCGTCGGTATCCCGTCGAGATCCGCGAGCACCGACTTGAACGAAAGCATGATGCGAGAGAGCTCACCGCCGGACGCGACCTTGCTGAGCGGCTTGACCGGTTCGCCTCGGTTTGTCGAAAGCAGGAATTCTACGCTGTCGGTTCCGCCGGCGGATGGAATTTCACCGGAAAGCGTCTGAAAATCCGCAGAAAACGCAGCGTTCGGCATACCGAGGTCGCCTAGCTCCGGCAGCAGCCGCGCGGAGAGCCGCTCCGCAGCCGCCTTTCGCAAAGCGGAGAGCGTTTCGCTCAGCGCATCATACTCGCGCTTGGCCTGCGCATACTCCGCCGCAAGCTGCTCACGCCGTTCGTCCGCATTCGCGATGAGTTCCAGTTCCTCCGCGGCTTTTTGTCCGTATATTAGAATCTCCGCGATGTTCGCGCCGTATTTTCGTTTCAGCGTGGAGATCAGTTCCAGCCGGTTCTCGATTTCATCCAGCATCCCCGGTTCAAAATTAAAGTCCGCCTTGTAGTCCCGGAGCGTATAGCTCGCGTCTTCGAGGTCGTAATACAGCGCGTGGAGCTTCTCCGCAAGCTGAGCGTACTCTCCGCGATAACGTGCGATTCCGTCCAGCATACGCAGCGCGGCGCTGAAAGAGGACAGCGCGCCGCTGTTTTCGCCCTCGTCCCCGCTGAGCGAGGCGAAGGCGCCTTCCAGCCCTTCCACGACCGTCTGCGCGTTTTGCAGCAACCCGCGCTGTTCTTCCAACTGTTCCTCTTCGCCGTTCGTCAGGTTTGCGCCCTCGATCTCCTTGATCTGATAGGTTAAAAGATCGATCCTGCGCGCGCGCTCCTGCTCGTTAAACTGTGCGGCGGAGAGCAGCCGCCTCGCTTCGGATGCTTTGCGGTAAGCCTGCGCGACGTTCGCCTTGAGATCGATCACTTCTTTTCCGGCAAACCGGTCCAGCAAAAGAATATGCTTTTTCTCATCGAGCAGAGACTGGTGCGCATGCTGCCCGTGGATATCTACGAGCGCGTCGCCGATGAGTTTCAGCGCGCCTGCGTTGATCATCGTCCCGTTCGCGCGGCATATATTTTTTCCGTTGATGGAAAACTCGCGGTACAGCGTCAGTTCGCCGTCCTCACAGTCAATCTCCTGTTCGGAGAGCGCCTCCATGACGGGCTCTGTTTTCGAGAGGCGGAACACCGCCTCGACGCTGGCTTTCTCCTCTCCGGATTTGACAAGCTCGCGGCTTGCCCGCTCGCCCAATACAAAATTGAGCGCTTCAATAATAATGGATTTTCCGGCGCCGGTTTCACCCGTCAGCACGGAAAATCCTTCGAAGAACTCAATGAACTGCCGATCGATCAGGGCAACATTATGGATCAATAGCTGTTTGAGCAAAGGCGACGCCCTCCGTAATCGAGCATCTTTGTGTCATTGTTTGCTTCGCGGCGCCGCCGAACGATTGCGCGCTCGTCGAGAAAGCCTCGTTGGCCGAGGCGCCAGCCGCATGCGGTTGACCCGAAAGAACATGCTCTATTTCAGCATCTTCTGGAATTTTTTGATGATATCGCCGACGCTCTTTGCATCCCGAACGGCGATGAAAATGGTATTGTCGCCAGCGATGGAGCCGAGGATATCCGGCCACTTGAGCGTATCGACCGCTTCTGCCGCGGCATTCGCGCTGCCCGCGATCGTCTTGATGACGATCAGGTTTCCCGCGCTGGTCACCGATAAAACGCAATTGCTGAACATACGGATAAAGCGTTCCTGCAGGTCCGCCTCCGCTTTCTCAACCGTCGCGTAACGGTAACGCCCTTCCGGCGTAAGCACTTTGATGAGCCTCAGTTCTTTGATGTCCCTTGAGACGGTCGCCTGCGTAACTGAAAATCCCTGATCCCGCAATTTGCCGGCGAGCTCTTCCTGCGTTTCAATGTTTTCCGAGGCGATCAGTTTGGAAATCATATCATGCCGTTTTGCTTTCATGTTTCAATCTCCAATACATAAAAAGTAAATGAGTCCGAACCGCGCAATCCAATGCGCAACTTTCCGAGCGGAGCAGTGTTCTGTCTTTGAGTGTTTGGGTTATTCCAGCGCCGCGGCAGATCCGCCGTCGGCGTTTAAGCCGGAGAAAAAGCGTTACGTCAACTTTTGCCGGATCAGTTCAAACACGTTCTGTTCGCCAAATCGAATAAATCTGACGCGACGTCCGGACCGCGTCACGGTGATTTCGTCATCGTGACTTACGTTTCTGAGTTTGATTCCGTCTCCCGCAACGAAGCCTTCGCCGTAAATATGGAACGTCCATACAGCATCCGGCGCGCTCACGATAGGACGCATATGCAGCGTGTGCGAGCATACGGGAGTTACGATGATGCTGTCCAGGCTCTGCGTCACCACAGGCCCGCCGGCGGACAGGTTATAGGCTGTCGATCCCGTCGGCGTGCTGGCGATGATTCCGTCGCTGAACACCGAGCCGACCGCCTGACCGTCGCAAAACAGATCCACATGAATCGTACCGGAAAACGACTGCTTGAACACGAGAAAATCGTTGAGGCAGTTCGCGCACTCTTCGCCGTTTATACTGCAACGCAGCATCATGCGCGTTTCGACCCGATAATCTCCGCTGCGTAACTTTCCTATCGCCGCGGCAAACCCGTCAAATGCGATTTCGCTTAAAAATCCAATCCGTCCGAGGTTGACGCCCAACAGCGGGATGTCGCGTTCCGCGGCGGCGGACGCAAAACGAAGCAGAGTCCCGTCGCCGCCGATGACAACCAGCAGCTCCGGCGCGGGATGTTCGCTTCTGAGCGCATCTACGCTGTCCAGCGCAAGAACCTTCTCGCCAAAGCCGCATGCCTGATCCATCAGGCGTTGGCGGAATTCGGCGATGCCTTCTTTTTCGAGGTTACCGGCAAAGCCGATTCTCATGCTTTTCGCTCCAAAATCGGTAATATGAGGATATTATACGGCGGCATTCATAAAAATACAAGAGTTATTATGAATATGTATGCTTTATATACACAGATTGTGCGCGTCACGAACGGTCGAAAGAGCTATACTATGGTCTATTTCTGTTGCGTTGTGATCGGGATATATGCATTTTTCCAGAGAAAGCAGAAATTCAATATTTCCTTTGGGACCGCGTATGGGTGAATATGTCAGCCCGCATACGCAAAAACCCGCGCGTTTCGACACGTCGAAGATCCGCTCGATCACCTCGACGTGCGTCGTTTCGTCGGAGACAACGCCGTGCTTGCCAACCTTGCCTTTCCCCGCTTCAAACTGCGGTTTGATCAGCGCAGCGACCCGGCCGCCGTCCTTCAGGCAGGGCTGCAGCGGCGGCAGAATTTTATCGAGCGAGATGAATGAAACGTCGATGGACGCAAAATCGAGCGGCTCGCGAAACCAATCCGGTTCCATATAGCGCGCGTTGGTGCGCTCCAGCACCGTGACGCGCGGGTCGTTGCGGAGCTTCCAGTCGAGCTGGCCGTATCCCACGTCGATCGCGTAGACACACGCGGCGCCGTGCTGCAGCATGCAGTCCGTAAACCCGCCCGTGGAAGCGCCGATATCGGCGCAGATTTTTCCGGCGAGCGAAAGCGAAAACGCCTCGATCGCCTTCTGAAGTTTATATCCGCCGCGGCTGACAAACGGGCAGGCGTCCCCGCGTACGCCGATCTGCGTTTCTTCCGCGACGAACTGCCCCGGCTTTTCCGCTTTGACCTCGCCGAGATACACCTTGCCCGCAAGCACGAGCGCATGCGCTTCCTCGCGGCTTTTTGCGAGTCCGCGTTCGAACATGGCGACGTCCAGCCGCGTCTTCACGGCAGATTACCCGCAAGATTCTTTTCCAGCGCTTCCGCGGTAAGGCCGCAGTATTGCCGCTGCCTGCCTACGCACGCCTGCGCGACCGGATCTTCCGGCACGCACATCCGGATCACCGGAAGCGGTGCGAGCGCCGCGGTGATGCGAAGGCCGAGGCAATCAACGCTTTCTTCCATCACGATGACTTTTTCCGCCGCCTTCGCTACCCGCTCCAGCATGGCTTGATCCATCGGCTGTATGGTCCGCGCGTTGACGAGACCCGCGCCGTATTTTCGGGCGACCGGCAGCGCGAGGGCGACCATCGTACCCGTCGCAATAATCGTTTTTGCTGCGATCGGCTCCAATTCCTCCCATATTCCCTTTTCGACGGGCTGTGCGGAAACGGCCTGCATCAGGCTGCCGCGCGGATAACGAATCGCCGCGGGTTCTCCGCGCGAAAGCGCGAGCGTCAGCATATGCACGAGCTCCTGCTGCGTCGCTGGCGAATAGACCGTCATGTTCGGCATAGAGGAGAGAAACGCCGCGTCAAATACGCCCTGGTGCGTTTCCCCGTCGTCGCCGACCAAGCCGGCGCGGTCTACGGCGATTACAACAGGCAGGTTCTGCAGGCAGATATCGTGCAGGATCTGGTCGTAGCCGCGCTGTAAAAAAGTCGAATAGATTGCGACGACGGGTTTCATGCCGCCAGCCGCCATACCCGCGGCCATGGTCAGAGCGTGCTCCTCCGCGATGCCGACGTCGAAAAACCGGTCCGGAAACCGCCCCGCAAACTCCGTCAGGCCCGTTCCGATGGACATCGCGGCGGTCACCGCAGCGATCTTCCAATCCTTTTCCGCCAGAGCGACCAGCGCTTCTCCGAATACGCTGGAGTTGCTCTTTTTCAGCGTGCCTTCAACATCCCCCGTGTCAATTGAAAAAGGCGCGACGCCGTGAAATTTTTCCGGGTTTCGTTCCGAAAACGCATATCCTTTTCCCTTTTGCGTAACGCAGTGCACAAGCACCGGCACATGCAGGTCCTTCGCGCGGCGGAACATTCGCGTAAGTTCCCCGATGTCGTGTCCGTCGATCGGCCCCAGATAAAGAAACCCCATATCCTCGAACAGTCGACGCGGCATCAGGAAGCTTTTAATGCGGTTTTTAAAGTTTTCCATATGGCGAGAGAGCCATCTGCCGAACACGCCGGTATCGAGCATACGGACGATCGCGCGCTTAAAGCGCACGTACCATTCGCTGGAACGCATGTTGACGAGCATACGGTGCAGAGAACCGACGTTCGGAGATATCGACATCTCGTTGTCGTTTAGGATCACAATCAGCGGAACCTCCGCCTGGCCGGCGTCGTTGAGCCCTTCAAACGCCAGTCCGCCTGTCAGCGCGCCGTCCCCTACGAACGCGACGGCGACGCCGTCCTCGCCGAGCAGCCGTTTCGCGCGCGCAATGCCGAGCGCGGCCGAAATCGCCGTGGAAGCGTGCCCCGTATTAAACGGGTCGTGTTCGCTCTCGCTCCGCTTGGGAAAACCGGACAGTCCATCTTCCTGCCGCAGCGAGCAGAACGCCTCCCTGCGCCCCGTAATGATTTTATGTGCATAGGACTGGTGGCCTACGTCGAAAATGATCTTGTCGGTGGGGCTGTCGAAAGCGCGGTGCATCGCGATGGTCAGTTCGACCGCGCCGAGATTGGAGGCGAGATGGCCGCCGCACCTGGCGACGTTTTCGATCATATACTGACGGATCTGCGCCGCGAGCGCGGGCAGTTCGCCGACTTTTAAACGTTTGAAGTCTTCAAGCGAGTTGATTTTATCGAGTACCGGGTATCTGTCCATGGTTCAATTATACTTCCTGAATCGCTTTTCTGTTTATTTATATTGTAATGCCTTACGATTTTCTCGTCAGCGTATATCCGATCAGTTCGGTGAAAAAAGAATCGTCCATCCCGACGTCTTCGATTGCCTGCCGCGCCTCTCGCGCGTACTGTTTGGCGTATTCCTTCGCCGCGTCGATGCCGTAGACCGTGACAAACGTGGTCTTCTCTTCCTCCGCGTCCTTTCCGGTCGTCTTGCCAAGCAGTGACGCGTCCCCTTCGGAGTCGAGAATATCGTCGGTAATCTGAAACAGCATGCCGTATGCGTCCGCAAACCGGATGAGCGCGTTTTTCTGCTCCGCCGTCGCTTTTGCGCAGGCCGCACCCGCCGCGACCGAGGCGCGAAACAGCGCGCCCGTCTTGAAATCCTGCAGTTGCCGCAGCAGCAAAACGTTTCCGCCGCTGTTGACGTCCAGGCTCTGTCCCATCACCATTTCAAAGGCGCCTTTCGCGACATCCGCCAGCGCGGTGTCTTCCGTGCAGAACGAGAGCGCATAAAACGCCAGCGCCTGCAGTCCGTCCCCCGCAAGAATCGCGTTCGCTTCTCCGAACGCCTTGTGGCTGCTCGGTTTGCCGCGGCGCATGTCGTCGTCGTCCATCGCGGGCAGGTCGTCGTGAATCAGAGAATACGTATGGATCAGTTCGATCGCGCAGGCGGCGTAAAGCGCGTCTTCCGCTTCGCCGCCGCATAGCTCGCAGGCCGCCATACAGAGCGCCGGGCGGATCCGTTTCCCGCCGGAAAACACGCTGTAGCCCATGCTCTCCGATAGGATCGGCGCGCGTTCGCCCTCTATCATCAGCTCCGCGAGTTTCGCGTCCGCAAGCGTGGAGTAATGCGACAATCGTTCACTCAGCATTGGCTTTCGCCTCCGTCGTGCCGTTGAGGTTTGTTATTTTCGCCTCATATGCGTCAAGCCTGCTTTCGCAGGTTTTTACGAGCGTCATGCCCTCTTCATACAGGCGGATCATCTCGTCAAGCGAGCCTTCTCCGCTTTCGAGTTTTGTGACGATATCCGACAGTTTCTGCATGGCTTCTTCAAATCGAAGCGGCTGTTCCATCTGTTTCCCCTCCCGATTCCGTCTTGTTGCGTTCCGCCGACACGCGTTCGATCCTTGCGTCCGCCGCGCCGTCGCGCATGCGGATGCCGACCAATTCTCCCGCGCGCATACCGGTAACGCCGCTGAGCGCGCCGCCTGAACCGTCCGTCACAATCGCATAACCGCGTTCCAGCACGGCGGCGGGTCCCAGCGCGAGAAGCTGCGCGCGCAGGCGCATGAGCTCCGATCTCGCCGATAAGACCCGCTCCCTTGATCCGCGAAACGAACGTTCGCGCATGGCGTCCAGCGTCTGCCGCTGCGACATCAGCCTGCTCTCGAGCATACGGAACGCTTTCGCACCCGCGAACAACCGCACGTCCGCGCGCATTTTGTTCACGCGCGAAGTCAGCGCGTGACGCATTCGATCCGAATAAATCCGCACGCCTTCATAGCAAGCGTCCATCTCCGGCACGGCGAGCTCCGCCGCCGCGGACGGTGTCGGCGCGCGCAGATCCGCCGTAAAATCCGCTATCGTAAAATCCGTTTCGTGGCCGACCGCGCTGATGACGGGGATGCGGCTCGTGACGATCGCCTCCGCGACAACCGGTTCGTTAAATGCCCAGAGATCCTCCATACTGCCGCCGCCGCGTCCGACGATGAGCACGTCCGCCGCGTTTTGCACGTTCATCTCGCGAATCGCCCGCGCGATCTCTTCCGCCGCGCCCGCGCCCTGCACGCGGACGCTCGCGAGCACGATCGGCATACTCGGAAACCGTCTGCGCACGATATTTACAATATCCTGCACGGCGGCGCCCGTTCCGCTCGTTACCACTCCGATGCGGTTCGGCAGAAACGGGATCGGCCGCTTGCGTTCCTCGGCAAACCAGCCGCGTTCTTCGAGTTCTTTTTTCAGCGCGAGGAATCGTAAATACAGTTCTCCCTCGCCGCTCTTCTTTAAATAATTGGCATAAAGTTGGAACGAGCCGTCCTTTTCGTAGAGCGCCGCTCTGCCGTAGAGCAAAACCTGCATGCCGTCCTGCGGTTCAAAGCCGAGACGCATCGCCTGCTGGCGGAACATCACGCATCGCACGAGCGCGCTTTCGTCCTTTAAGGAAAAGTAGAGGTGTCCGGACGAGTGTCGTTTGAATCCGCTGATCTCGCCGCGCACCCTTAACTCGCAGAGATTCGGGTCGGAAGCAAGCGCGTTTGAAACATATTCGTTGAGTTCGCTGACGCGAAACACCGGCGTAATCGCCTGTTCCATCCCCGCTTCACCTCCCGTTTTGATCCATATCCCGCGCGATCAGCGCGACGCCGGCCGCGTTGTCCGCGGAAAGCCCGCTCTGCGCATAAGAAACCGTCTGATCCAGCCGCTGCGTCAGCAGTTCGCGCAGCAGCGCACTGCCGGAAACGCCGCCGACCAGCAGCGCAGTGGAACAGTCGGACTGCGAAAATGCGCTCTTCAGCATCTTGGCAAACGTTCGCGCCATACAGTCGTATACGGCATATGCGATTGTTTCCTGTTCCGCGCCCGCTTCCAGAAGCCGGCGGCACTGCGTTTCCTGCCCGGAAAACGAACAATTCAGCCCCTTGACGCTGGAAGGGAGTTTGACGGACCGGTCGGCCGCGTCCCGCGCGAGACGTTCCAGATGCGCGCCGCTCGGAAACGGCAGCCCCATCGCGACCCCGACGCGGTCCACCAGCTGTCCCGCGTGAAGATCGCCGCATCCGCCGATGCGGACGATCCGGCGAAACGCGCCCTTCTCACGCGTAACCAGCAGAAGGTCGGTCGTGCCGCCGGAAACATGCATCGCTAAAAACGCACGATCAGAAAAGGCCGGCTCCTGCCCGAACATCGCCGCGCGGATATGCCCCGCCTGATGCGTGGTTTCAAAAAGCGGAACGCCGAGCGAGGCGGCGGCGGAGACCGCCGCAAGCCTGCCAGCGAGAAACACGGGCATATAAGACTCTTCCGCGGACGTCGGCTTCGCGCTGACGGCAACGCCTGCCACGGCCGGCCGGTCGATTTGTGACAGCATCTCCTCCATCAGCGGAGGAAGATTCTTTACGTGCTGAAACAGCGCGTCGCTTTGCCGCAGCCCACGCTCTCCCAACGGTACAGAAAGCATCGTTCTCCGCTCGAAAACGATGCCTTCGTTTGAAACACACGATACGGACGTCGTATAGTTGCTCGTATCGACGCCCAGATACAGCCGCGTCATGGCGACACGATCTCTTTTGCTACGCTGCCAAGGATCCCGTTGATGAACGCATAGGAGCGTTCGCCGCCGTAACGCTTGGCAAGCTCCACCGCCTCGTTGATCGCGGCGCCGGTCGGCACATCCTCCCTGCGGTAGAGCATCTCGTAAATCGCGATGCGGAGGATGCTCAGATCGACCCGCGCGATCCGCTCGATGGACCAGTCCTTCGCATAGCGTCCGATCAGTTCGTCCAACTCCGCGCTGTGCGCGCGTACACCCTCCAGCATCTGCCCGACATACAGCAGATCTTCGTCGTCCAATACGCCGACGAAATCCGCTTTTTCGCAGACGTGTTCGGGCGAGTCCTCACCGCCCAGCAGTGTGGAAAACTGTATCATCATCGCAACTTCGCGCGCGGCCGTTCTGCTCATGCTTTATTTTTCCCTGGAAAACAGTTTCTGAAAAAAGCTGCGGATTCCCTCCGGCCCGCCCTGATCGAGCAGGTAACCGATAAAAAAGCAGATCGCAAGGATCAGCATTAACAGCAGCGTGCGCCAGAATCCGATCGTAAAGAACAGAATCGCAAGCAAAAGCCCGATTAAAACGAGCAGTACCGTAAATTTATATTTCTTGATAAATCCCAGAAACGCGTCCATGATTCCGCCCTCACTCCGCACGGGAAACCGCCGTGTTCGCGGCGGGCGCGGCTGCGCTCTCGACCAGCACGCCGATCTCGTTGACTTGAATGCCGGTCAGCGATTCGATGTTTTCCTTCAGCGACTTCTGCAGTTCGCTCGTGAGCGTGACCACGTCCGTATCCGGCAGTACGCAGAGGCGAATGCCTACGGTTACGCCCGTTTCGGTCGAGTGCAGCGTCGTATGCACGTCTCTTACGCGCGAAATCGCACGGCAGTGCTTCTGCACCATGCTGTCGAGCGCTTCCAAAGAGATAAACGTACCGCCGAATTCTGTCTGCCGCATCAGCGCGGAAGCGGGGCGAACCTCCGCTTTCCCGCTCCTGCCCGCGAAGAGCAGCTTTACGCTGATGAGCAGCACCACAAGCCCGCATCCCGCAAGGATCAGCGCATTCTGGCGGAACAGGTAGAACAGGCCGACAAAGTCCGTCACCATGTTCTCCGTGATCAGATTCGCCGCGATTCCAAAGAGCACAAACGATACAAGGATTGCGGCAATCAACAGAATGCCCAGCAGAAGACGGTCGAAAAACTTGAGTTTCATACGAACAACCCCTTCTTGTCCGCCATCCGCATTCCACGGCGGCGGCGTCACAATTCGATTCGCGCGGTATTTGCGCGCTTCCTGTAAAACGGGCGGAAGCCTCCGCCCGCACAGGGTTGATACGGTTTTTTATTTCACCCGGGGAGGTTCCGGAGCGACGATCTCCGCGACGACAGGCTGCGCTTCTTTTTCCTTGTCTTTCGCTTTTTCCTTTTTCTTCGCGCTGCGCCCGGCTTCCTGCTCCGGCGTTTCAAATACGACGCTCTGCACGAACACATTGATCTCGACGACCTTGAGGCCCGTCATGGTCTCGATTGCGCTCTTGACCGCTTTCTGAATCTTTTCACAGACTTCCTTGATCTTGTATCCGTACTTTATGTTGACGGAAATATCCACCGCGGCCTCTTCCTGGCCGACTTCCACCTTCACGCCTTTTGTCAGATTTTTCTTTCCGAGCATTTCGGATATGCCTTCGACGACCCCGCCGCTCATCGCGGATACGCCGTCCACGTCGGAAACCGCAAGCGCTGCGATGGTCGCGACGACTTCGTCTGCGAATACGATACGTCCGCCTTCCGCTTCCACATTGGAAACTTCGGCGTTCGCTTTTTTTTCTTCAGACATATGCACACCTCCATTCCTGATTATGAAAATTATACCAGCCGGCACGGTTTCTGTAAATATGCAATGCCATCCGGTATGTTACCCGCGCGTGAACGCTTTGCGTCGTATTTAAGGCATACCGGTTAGTTTCCCTGGTAATTCCTGGATAACTTGCAGATGGTTGATGAATTGTTTTATTGTATATTTGTATACATGCACTTGAATATCATCTGTGTTTGCGATAAACTATGTCATGTATAAGGATCGTTTCTTCCCTTTCCCATCGCAAGCGGGCCGCGTTCTGCGTCACCGCGAAAGAGAGCATTCATGAATATAAATTATGATAACAGGGACTACGGCTCTTTGTCCGAAAAAGTCTACCGCTTTCTTCGGGACGGGATCGCCGAAGGCCGCTATCAGACCGGCGACTGCCTCGTGGAAATGAAGATCGCCGAGGAACTCGGCGTGAGCCGCACGCCCGTGCGCGAGGCGCTCAAGCAGCTCGAGCTTGAGGACCTCGTCTCCTCGCACCCCAACCGCGGCGTCGTCGTAAAAGGGTTTTCGAATGAAGATTTACAGGACGTTTCGACCATCCGCCATCTTCTGGAAGGACAGGCCGCATTCTGGGCGGCGCAGCGCGTGACCGACGAACAGCTCAAAGAACTGCGCGAAGTCGTGGACCTCATGGAGTTTTACACCGCGAAGAACGACATCGCGCACCTTGTCGCGCTCGATACGCGCTTTCACGAGCTGATTTACGAAGCGAGCGGCAGCCGGACGATCCGGCATATCCTCGCCTCGCTGCACCATAACATTCAGAAAGCGCGTCAGAGTTCCCTTACCCTGCCCGACCGCGCGCCGAATTCTCTTGCGGAACACCTGAGCATCTACCATGCAATCGAGCGAAAGGACGCGCCGGAAGCCAAAACGCAGATGGAAGCGCACGTCGCCATCGCGGCGGGATATCGTCCAAGCGTCTAAGAACGCCGGCGGTTCCCGCCTTTTTCATTCCCGCCCAACCCGACCAGTTCCAACGGAAGGATACCGGCATGAAAATCGTCTGCACAAGCGAACGGCACGCAAACGGCGGCCCCGGGGAGTTTCTTCTTGCGCGCGCGGAAGCGGCGCTGCCCGGCCTGATCGGGCAGTATCGCGGGCGTGTGCAGCTCATCTACCTCGACCCCCCGTTCGGTACGGGCGATACGTTTCACGTGCGCATAGGAACGGGAAAAAAAGCGCTCAGCCTTCCGGCTTTTTCGGACGACATGGATGAACCCCGCTATCTTTCCTGGATGCGCGAAATCCTTTCCGGCGTTCGGGAACTGCTCTGCGACTCCGGTTCGCTGTACCTGCATATCGATTACCGCATGAGCGCGAAACTGCGCCTGCTTCTGGACGAAATCTTCGGCGAACAAAACTTCATGAATGAGATCGTCTGGTGCTACAAATCCGGCGGCCGCAGCACGCGGTATTACCCGCGCAAGCATGACACGATCCTATTTTACCGCAAGAGTTCGAAGGTATACTTCGACATTCAGGCGGTCGGCCGCCCGCGCGGGCCGGAGAAGCGCAACCACATGAAACGTTATATCGACGAGGACGGCCGCATCTGTTTTTCGATTCATTCTGCCGGCAAGCTCTATACTTATTATGAAAATACGCCCGTATACCCCAGCGACGTCTGGGACGACATCGAACATCTCCAGCAAAAGGACGCCGAACGCGTCGGTTACGCCACGCAAAAGCCGGAAGCGCTCTTAAACCGCGTGATCCTCGCGTCTTCGCGTCCGGGCGACCTCGTCTGCGACCTTTTCTCCGGCAGCGGAACGACCGCCGCGGCGGCGAGCAAGCTCGGCAGGCGGTTCCTTGCCGTGGACGCTTCTCCTTTTTCTCTTTATACGCTCCGCGCGCGCCAACTCAAGGCGATGAGCGCGCGTTCCCTTCTGGAGGGGGATCAAGAATTGATCCTGCGTTATCCGGCGGACGATACGCCCGCGCGTATTACAGCCCGTATCGTAACCGTCCATGGAAAACGAATGCTCTCTATTGAAGAAGCTGTATTTTCTGAAGAAGCTGTATTTTCTGAAGAAGCCTTATTTTTAGAAGAAGCCGCGTTTTCTGAAGAAGTCGGGTTTTCTGAAAAAACTGCATTTTCTGAAGAAGCCGCTTTTTCACCCGTCTCCCCGCTGATCTACGCTGCCGCCGGTACGGTTCGCGACGGCTGCTTCTGTCCCGCCACCACCGACTGCCGCCCGAAGCTCCCGCTGCAGCTCCCGATCGGCGAAATCGAAAACCCGGTCCTGCAGATTACAGACGCGATGGGCCACACCGCCTTTTTCACGCTGAGCTCCTGAACGAACATGTAAGACAGCCGTTTCCTGCGGGATCCTGCGCCGCGTGGAATACGGCGTTTTTTATTCATTATAATTTCACGTTTGGACGGATTCGATTTCTCTGGATAATTACGCGTATTTCAGGTATGATACGAAATATGAGCGATCTTCAGCAAACGTCTCAGCCGCAAAACGCCGAAACGCACGCCCAGTCGTCCGGCGAAGCTGGTTCGAGTAAAAAAAGCAAACGATTCCGCTTCGTCAGCACTATTTTCATGATTGCGCTGATCGGCGTTACGTTCGTCATCATTTTCCGCGACACATCGTTGAAAGAAGTCTGGGCTGCCGTCCAATCCGCAAATCCCTGGTGGCTGCTCGGTGCGCTCGGCGCTTCGTTTATCGCCTCCCTGATGTTCGGCATCGCGCTGCATATCGCGCTCCGTGCGCTTTACGGCAGACCGGTTTCTTTTTTTCGTAACATCGGATTCGGTTTTATCGGGCAGTATTACACGGCGATCACCCCCGCAGGCGTGGCCGGACAGCCAATGCAGCTCTATTATATGATCGCATACGGCGTGGAGGTTTCCTACGCTTCCCTCTCGCTGCTTCTGGTCAATGCCGCGCACCAACTCGTCGTACTGCTGATTCCGACCGTGCTCCTCCCGTTCCGAGCCGCGCTGATCCTGACAAACCTCGGCGCGTTTCGCTGGCTGTTCCTGTTCGGTATGCTGATCAACATCGGATTGATCCTGTTTCTGCTCTTTGCCATGTTCTCCAGCAGATTCGCGGAGAAGATCGTGCACAAGGTGATTTCGCTGTTCGCTAAGCTCCATATCCTGAAAAATCCGCAGAAACTGGAAGAGCAGGCGGCAAAGCAGATTTCACTCTACCAGCAGGGCGCGCGCGTGTTTAAACGTCATAAATGGCTGCTCTTTGCGGAACTGTTCGCCTATATTATTCTGCTCGGCTCGCAGTTTACCATACCTTATTTCATCTACCGAGCGTTCAACCTCAGTTCGTTCGGCGTTCCGGACTTCATCGCGCTGCAGTCCGTTCTTTACCTGGCCGTATGTTTCCTGCCGATCCCCGGATCGGCTGGCGCGAGCGAGAGCGGATTTGTCCAGATCTTCCGCGTGTTGTTTCAGAGCGCGCTGATCGTACCCGCGATGCTGCTTTCCCGCGTCGCGAGTTTCTACTTCATCCTGATCCTCAGCGGCGCGGTTTCGTTTGCAATGCAGTTTGTTCTTTCTTATCGGAAAAAGCACAATCCAAAGCAGGAAAAAGCGGAATAGCCCATCTGGCGTTTCGGAATGCTTTTATCATCAGCGGTATTGTTTATCATCCGAAATCGAATACCGTTTCCCAATGATCAGGCATCTGGATGTATTTCCATGGCCGATGTCTTTTGTTCGCGCAATGGGAAAACGATAATCCGCGGCGGCGGATAACACGAGCTCCTCTGCGCCCGGCTTCTCGCCGCTTTCGTCCATCTTTGTGAATGTGCCCAGCAGCAGTCCGGCGATCGCATCAAAAACACTCATTTGTTTCAGCTGGCTCAAATACGCCGCCATCTGCGCCGCGCCGCCGCCGTAGCTTTCGAGAAACAGCACTTTCCCCCGAAGATCTGGTAAATACGGCGTTCCCGCCAGTTTCAGAAAACATCGGATGTTGCCCCCTGCCACCGTTCCGTTAATCGCGGATCCTCGAAGAAAATCCCACTTCACTCGAAACAAATCATCTTCGCCGTGAAGCAGACTGTTTCGAAACGCGGATATCTGAGATTCTTTTTCTCCCCGGACAAGGCAAAGCGCTTGATATAAGTAAGACGTATTCCCAGTTTTCGCATAGATCGCATTGAGTACCGTAGTCAAATCGCTGTATCCGAAAAACGGCTTCGGGTTTGCGAGGATGATTCCGTAATCCAGATCGCCTAGTACTTCGTTTGCGATATCTCCGCCGGATATGTCAAAAATCGCTTTGATATCATTGTCGCGATAGAAGGCGTTGATTACGTCTGCACGCTGCCGTCCCGTTCCGCTAAACGCAGAGCTTTGCCGGAACAGGCAAGAACCGCAGGCCGGAACCAACCCCATTTTCTCCAGCGCAGCCTTCAGTTCTTCGAGCTGAACTTTCTCCGTTTCTCCAAGACCGTTTGAGCAGGCCGCAATTCCTACCCGATCTCCGACTTTCAGCATCATGACCGTTTTCCTTCGATCTATTTATTCCGTATAATTATAGCAAAAGCCCGCGATTTGTTCTATCGCAGGCTTTTTTCGATTGATCCGGTCAGGGGCGTAGATCCGTGCTGATATGCGGATTATCGTTTGCCGCCGCTCGCGCGGTTGAATCCGCTTCGTTTCGTCGTCCGCGCATCCGCGCTTTCGCCGAGCGTCGCGGCGTACTGTTCCAGAAGTCCGCGCTGTTCGTCCGTCATATGCCGAGGCACTTCGATGTTGACCGTGACGAGCAGGTCGCCCTTCCCATTTGCATTTAACCGCTGGATGCCCTGATCCCTGAGGCGGAACGTAGAACCTGTCTGTGTGCCTGCCGGCACCTGATATTTCACGCTCTCTTTCAGCGTCGGCACCGTCAGGCTTCCGCCCAGCGCAGCCGTCGTGAACGAAATCGGCATTTCCAGATACAGGTCAAACCCCTTTCGTATAAACTGCCGGTGCGGGCGCACGCTGATGGTCACATACAGATCGCCTGCAGGACCGCCGCGCTGTCCCGCGCTGCCGAGGCCGCGCAGGCAGAGACTTTGCCCGTTGTCGATACCGGCGGGAATCTTGACCTTCTTTTTCAGGTTTTTCCGCACGCGGCCCGCACCGCGGCATTCCGCGCAGGGGTCTGCGATGATCTTGCCCGTACCATGGCACGCCGTGCAGGGGCGTGTGGAAGTAAACGAACCAAGTATCGTGTTCTGCTGCGAACGCACCTGTCCGGTTCCGTTGCAGGTTTTGCAGGTGACCGGCTCCGTACCGGGTTTCGCACCCGTTCCGTGGCAGATTTCGCAGGTTTCTTCCCGCGGGATCGTGATCTCTTTTTCCGTGCCGGACGCCGCTTCTTCAAACGTGATGGTAAGGTTGTACCTCAGGTCGTCCCCGGGAATGGGGCCGTTGCGCGTCTGTCCGCCACCGAAACCTCCGAATCCGCCGCCGAACATCTGGCCCAGGATATCGCCGAAATCGCTGAATCCGCCGAAGCCGCCGCCCGCGAACGGATCCTGTCCGCCCATTGCAGGATCGAACGCTGCGTGGCCGAACTGATCGTACTTCGCCCGTTTTTCCGGATCGGAGAGCACTTCAGCCGCTTCGTTGAGTTCCTTGAACTGCGCTTCCTTCGCCTTGTCTCCGGGATTCAGATCGGGGTGGCATTCCTTCGCTTTTTTACGGAACGCGCTCTTAATTTCGCTCTCCGTCGCGCTTTTGCTCACGCCCAATATTTCGTAATAATCGCGTTTCTCCGCCAACGCCCGTCACCTCTCCATCCATTGCGCAGGCCCTGTCCCTGCGCTTTATCGTCGATTTCTGATTCCGACAAGGAGGCGCAATCCTAGCTTGCGCCTCCCTGTCACTATTGTTTCCTGATTCCTTAGGCGGATCAGTTGATGTTGTCGTCCACGACTTCATAGTCCGCGTCCACAACATCATCCTTTGGCTTGCTGTCCGCGTCGGAGTATTCGCCGTTCTGCGCGTTGGGATCGTATCCCGCGCCGCCCGCCTGCTGCTGCGCCTGCTCGTATACCTTGCCGAATACGCTGTAGCTCACCTCTGTGAGGTGATCGCTGGCAGTCTTGATCATATCCACGTCTCCACCTTCCACGGTCTTCTTCAGATCCGCGATGGATTTCTCAACCTGCTCCTTGCCGGAAGCGTCGATCTTGTCACCCATCTCCTTCAGGCTGCGTTCGGTGGTGTAGATCAGCTGGTCGGCGTGGTTCTTCGTCTCGACCTCGTCCTTGTGCTTCTTGTCCTCGTCCGCGAATTTCTCCGCGTCCGCGACAGCACGCTTGATTTCGTCCTCGTTGAGGTTGGTCGAAGCGGTGATGGTCACGTTCTGCTGGTTGCCGGTGCCAAGGTCCTTCGCTGAAACGTGCACGATGCCGTTCGCGTCGATGTCGAAAGAAACCTCGATCTGCGGAATGCCGCGGGGCGCGGGCGCAATGCCGGTGAGCTGGAAGCGGCCGAGGGTCTTGTTGCCCTGCACCATGCCGCGCTCGCCCTGGAGCACGTGCACTTCCACGCTGGTCTGCCCGTCCGCAGCGGTCGAGAAAATCTGGCTCTTCTTGGTCGGAATCGTCGTGTTGCGCTCGATCAGTTTCGTGAATACGCCGCCGACGGTCTCGATGCCGAGGGAAAGCGGGGTGACGTCCAGGAGCAGGATGTCCTTCACTTCGCCGCCGAGAACGCCGCCCTGAATCGCCGCGCCGATGGCGACGCACTCATCCGGGTTGATGCCCTTAAACGGATCTTTGCCGGTGATCTTTTTCACCATTTCCTGCACCATCGGGATACGGGAAGAACCGCCGACGAGGATGACCTTATCGATCTGCGAAGCGGGGAGCCCCGCGTCGCTTAAGCACTTCTGCACGAGCGTCTTGGTCTGCTCGACATAGTCGTTGATCAGCTCGTTGAACTTCGCACGGGTAATCGTAACGTCCAGGTGCTTCGGGCCCGACTTGTCCATAGTGATGAACGGCAGATTGATCGTGGTCTGCGCGACACCGCTCAGGTCGATCTTCGCCTTTTCCGCCGAGTCCTTGAGGCGCTGGAGCGCCATCTTGTCCTGACGCAGGTCGATGCCGTTGTTTTTCTTGAAATCGTCGGCGATGTAGTCCATGATCCTCTGATCGAAGTCGTCGCCGCCAAGGCGGTTGTTGCCCGCGGTCGCGAGCACCTGGAATACGCCGTCGCCGATCTCGAGGATCGATACGTCGAACGTGCCGCCGCCAAGGTCGTATACCAGAATCTTCTGGTTGTTTTCCTTGTCCATGCCGTAGGCGAGCGCCGCCGCCGTCGGTTCGTTGATGATGCGCAGGACTTCAAGACCCGCGATGCGGCCCGCGTCCTTCGTGGCCTGCCGCTGGCTGTCCGTAAAATACGCCGGAACGGTGATGACCGCCTGCGTGACGGTCTCGCCGAGATAAGCTTCCGCATCCGTCTTGAGCTTCTGCAGGATCATTGCGGAGATTTCCTGCGGGGTGTAATCCTTGCCCTCGATATGGACTTTGCGAGAAGAACCCATGTCGCGTTTGATCGAGGAGATCGTGCGGTCGGGGTTCGTAATGGCCTGGCGCTTTGCGATATTGCCGACCATGCGTTCGCCGTCCTTAAACGCTACCACGGAAGGCGTGGTGCGCATCCCTTCGGAATTGGGGATGACCACAGGTTCGCCGCCTTCGAGGAAAGCGACGCAGGAGTTCGTAGTGCCGAGGTCGATGCCGATGATTTTTCCCATTGTTTTGTCCTCCAACTATTTCGTAAAAATCGTTTCCAGTCTCTGGAATTCTATAAATTATGATTTCGCAATTATCATTGCGGGCGGAGGTTCACTCCGCAACTTTCACCATGCAGTGCCGGATGATCTTACCGCCCATGCGGTAACCCTTCTGCAGCACGACGACGATTTCGCCGCTTTCCTTGCCGTCCGTCTTTTCCCGCATAACCGCTTCGTGGACGGCGGGGTCGAACACGCAGTCGCTCTCGATCTCCTCGAGGCCGAGTTTTTTAAGCGCATCCATCATCTGCCGCTGTACGAGCGCGATGCCTTCGCGCCAGATCGCGTTTTCAGCCGGAATGCTGTCCAGCGCGCGCTCCAGGCTGTCCAGGGCGGGCAGCAGTTCCTTCACGGCGTCCCGCTTGCCCTCTTCGTAACTCTCGAGGCGTACGCCGGCGTTCCTGCGGCGGTAATTATCGAAATCCGCCTGAATGCGCTGCAGCAGGTTGACGGTTTCGTCCTTCTCCTTCGTGATCGCTTCGATGTGCGCCTTGGCCGCCGCGAATTCCTCCGCGGTCAGAGTATAGGACTCCTGCTCGGTTCGGTCGCCGGATTCGGAAACGACCGTTTGTTCCGCCGTCGTTTCGGGCTGCTTCGCTTCGCTGTTCTGTTCCTGCCCCGCCACGTCCTCGCGGACGGGTTCGGCGTGTTCCGTTTTCTTCGTCACTGTCCCAGTCTCCTTGTTCATGTTCGGGCGCGGATCGCCCTGTTCTTACTCGTCATCCAATTCGTTTTTCAGCAGTTCCGATAGACTGCTTCGCATATATTCCAGCACCGAGACGACCTTGCCGTAATTCATACGGGTTGGGCCGATGATGCCGAAGGAGCCAAGCGGTTCGTCGCCGATCTGGTAGGTCGCGGTGACGATGCTGCATTCCTTGAACATCTCGTCCTCGTTCTCGTTGCCGATCGTGATCGTAAACTCCAGCTTGCTTGCGCGCTTAAGCATTTCGTAGAGCATGTTTCTGCCCTCGACGGCGGCAAGAAAGGTCTTCGCCTTGTTCATGTCGCTGTATTCGGGGTAATGCAGCATGTTGGTTGCTCCCGACAGCTGCACGTTCGGCGTTTCCGGCTCGATCTTTCGTTCGATGGCCTCCACGACCGAGCAGAGAAACGCCCTGCGCTCATACAACTCGCCGCTCATTTCATGCGCTAAACGTTCGCCGATGTGATCCATGCGGCAGTCGTAATAGCGTTCCGTGAGCAGGCGTGAAATCTTCTCAAGTTCCGCGCTCTTCATATCCTCCGGCACGCGGATGATCGCGTCTCTGGCGAATCCCGCCGTGGTCACGATGACGACCAGCGCGCGGCCTTCGCGGACGGGAACCAGCTGGATATGCCGCAAACGGTTTGCCGCAAGCATCGGCGGAAGCACCATCGCCGTATAATTCGTCACGGCGGAGAGCGCCTGTGCCGTCTGCTTCATGACCGCCTCGACTTCGTCTAGCTTGTCGCTCATATGCGCGCGGATCATTTGAATCTCGTCGTCGCTCAGCGCAGCTCTCTGCATCATCTGGTCGACGTACAGGCGGTATGCCTTGTCGGACGGAACGCGCCCGGCGGAGGTGTGCGGCTGCTCGAGATAACCCAGCTCCTCCAGGTCAGCCATCTCGTTGCGGATGGTCGCGCTGGAGAGGTTGAATCCCTCATGCTTGCTGATGGCGCGGGAACCGACCGGTGAGGCGGACATGATGTACTCGTCGATGATCGCCTTCAATATGCCAAGCTTTCTTGCGTCTAGCTCCATTCCGGTCGCCTCCTTTCCGCCTGAAATCCTGTTGTTAGCACTCTAATTTGGCGAGTGCTAATCCATAACAAAAATTTAGCACCTGCAAGCTTTGGTGTCAAGTAAGTGCTGTATCATAAATGTGACATTCCAGTGAATTCGCCCTGGTTGATTCTCATGTGAATCGAACTTACATAAAAAGCTGCAGCGCCTCGTTCTGCAGGTCCAGCCCTTTCCGGTTCAGCGCAACAGACTCTCCGCTTTCCGTCACCCAGCGGCGGATTCTGAGCTGCTCCATCGCGCGGGAATACGCATCATCCAGCTCAACGCCGAACCGCGCGCGAAACGCCGCGCGCGAAATGCCGCGCGTCAGCCGGAAGCCGAGCATGACGCACTCGAACATCTCGTCCCGCGGAAGCAGCGCGATCGTTTCCGCAAGCGGCTGTTTGCCGCGCGCAAGCAGGCGAAGATATTCTTCCGGCGTTTCGACGTTGGAATATCGCGTCCAGTTCTTTCGCCTTACCGCCGAATGCGCGGCGACGCCGAAGCCTAGGTATTCGCCGTTCTCCCAATAATTCAGGTTGTGCCGGCACTCATATCCGTTGCGTGAAAAGTTGCTGATTTCGTACCTGTGATACCCGCGTGATTCCAAATAGTCGATGCCCTCGTCCTGCATGTCCGCGACGAGATCGACATCCGGCATTTCGATTTCACGGCTCCGCACGCGCAGAGAAAGCGGCGTATGCTCTTCCAGAATCAGCGCGTAGGCGGAGATGTGCTGCACGTTCCTGTCACAGACGGTTCGCAGCGTTTCGAGATACTGCTCCCGCGTCTGTCCCGGCAGACCGTGCATGACGTCGATATTGATGTTGGTAAATCCGACATCCCTCGCGGCGTCCAGCGTCTGTTCAAACTGCGCGAACGTGTGAATCCTGCCGATGCTCTTTAGCAGCGCGCCGTGCGAGCTCTGCAGGCCGATGCTGAGGCGGTTGATCCCCGCCGAGCGATACGCCGACAAGCGTTCCCGCGTCGCCGTACCGGGGTTTGCTTCCATCGAACGCTCCGCGTCCGCGCGGATCGGGAGGCATTCGTTCAGCGCGTCCATCAGACGCCGCATCTGGTCTCCGCTCAGGAGGGAAGGCGTACCCCCGCCGAAAAAAACCGTATCAAAAGCGGCGGGATATTCCCCGCCGCGCGAAACCAGCCTGATTTCGGAAATCATCGCTTCGACATATTCTTCCGGCACCCCGCCGGACGCAAACGAAACGAAGTCGCAGTAAGCGCACTTTTTGATGCAGAACGGGATATGCAGATAGACGCCCGCCATCGTCAGTTGATGCGAAGCACGCTCATGAACGCGTCGCTCGGCAGTGAAACGGTCCCGATCTGACGCATGCGCTTCTTGCCTTCCTTCTGCTTTTCGAGCAGCTTTTTCTTGCGCGTGATATCGCCGCCGTAACACTTGGCGAGCACATCCTTGCGCACCGCGCGGACGGTTTCGCGCGCGATGATCTTTCCGCCGATGGCCGCCTGAATCGGAATTTCGAACTGTTGCCGCGGGATGACTTCGCAGAGTTTCTCCGCGACGGCTCGACCCTTTGCATAGGCGCGGTCGCGATGGACGATCGTACTCAGCGCGTCGCAAAGATCCCCGTTGAGCAGAAAGTCCAGCTTGACGAGGTCGCTCTTTTCGTACCCTTTCAGCTCGTAATCAAACGAAGCGTATCCCCTGCTGCGGCTCTTCAGTTGATCGAAAAAGTCATAAATGATCTCGTTGAGCGGCAGTACGTAATGAATGCGCACGCGGGATTCCTCGATGTAGTTCATGTCAACGAACACCCCGCGCCGCTCCTGGCAGATCTCCATGATGGAACCGACATACTCGGAGGGCGTCATGATCGTCGCGCTGACGACTGGCTCTTCCAGCGACTCGATCTCGGTGGACGGCGGCAGGTTCGACGGATTGTCGATGGTGCGCTCTTCGCCGGAGGTCAGGATCACCTTGTAGATGACGCTTGGCGCGGTGGTCACAAGGTCGAGGTCGAACTCGCGCTCCAGCCGCTCCTGAATAATTTCCATATGCAGAAGTCCCAGAAAGCCGCAGCGGAAGCCGTACCCCAGCGCGCTGCTGGTCTCCTGCTCGTAGGAGAGCGACGCGTCGTTTAATTTGAGTTTGTCGAGCGCGTCTCTGAGGTCTTCATACTGCGCGCCGTCCGCCGGATAGATGCCGCAGAACACCATGGGGTT
>JAEWUO010000013.1 GCA_023459335.1 Bacillota bacterium | reverse complement strand
GGCGTCGGTGTCGGGGTCGGCGTTACGGTCGGCGTCGGCGTCACGGCGGTCACCGTCACGTATTTTGCGAATACATACCCCGTCTTGCCCGTCGAGTTGACCGTGAGCTTATACCAGTCTCCGGATTTACCCAATACGGTCACCGCCGTATCCTTCGACAGCTGGCCGAGAGTTTTATATTTTGTCGATGGCCCGGTTCGGAAGTTGACCCCGCCGGCGTTCAGTTTGCCCGCCTGGCTGCCTGCCGGCGTTGCCGTCGGCGTTGACGTAGCGGTGGTCGATTTTGCTCTGACGTAGGTGGCGTACACATAGCCTGTCTTGTTCGTCGACTTGACGGTCACCTTATACCAGCTTCCGGTTTTTTCCAGTATGGTGACTTCGGCGAGCTTGTTCAGAGAACTGATACGGCTGTAACTCGTACCCGGGCCTGTGCGGAAGTTGACGCCGTCCGCGGTAATCTCCCCCGCCGTACCGGTCGTGGTGGATTTATCCACCTTGGCGACAATTTTGATGTAGAGCGGCGAGATATACCCTTCTTTGCCCGTGGCGTGCACCTTCACCTTATACCAGCCGGTCGTCGCGTCCGCGGAGTAGATCGTCAGTCCTGCGTTGCCGTCCACAATCGCGAGACTTTCGCTTTTGCTCGTCGCTTCCTTGCGCAGGTTCACCTTGCCGGAGGTAACGCCCAGCGCATAGGCGGAAAGGCTCGCGCTGTTGATCGTGATGTATTTTCCGCTCACATAGCCGTTCTTGCCGGTAGATGGCACGTCGATGCGCAGCCATGTGCCCTTCACCTCATAGATATTAACGGCAGTGCTTTTTTCAAGCGTTGCGACGATGGAGTTGCCCGTGCCCGCGCCTGTTCGCATGTTCAGTTTCGTCGTGTTCACGTATCCCGTCGCAAGCGCGCTCTCCGCGTGAGCCGATTGCACCGGCAGCGCGGTGATGACGAGCGTCAGACACGCCAGCGCCGCGAGCAATCGAATTGTTCCATGTTTGCGTTTCATGTAATCCCCCCTGCGGCGTCGCCGCCGTATTCAGCGTACTAGTTACGCTAATACACTTGCATGTTACGCTATCCATATACACTTGTCAACGGATCGGCGGATCAATTCACATTAGGGTCACAAAAACGCTCCGACGCAGCGTGAAACAGGTGAAGCCGAGTTGTTCGCCGAAATTACGCTGCATCGTATTTTTTATTTACACATCGTAGTTTTCCGCTTATAATATAAGGCAGAGGTGATATACTTGACCCTGACCGAAAAGCTCGACGTGCTCATGGACGAGCGCGGGCTGAATAAATCCCAGCTTGCCGCGCAGTCTGGCGTGCCGTATACCACGATCGTCAGCCTGTATGAAAAAGGCGCGGAGAACGCGAAGCGCTCCACGCTGCTTTCGCTCGCGCGGTATTTCAACGTGTCGCTGGATTATCTGGCGGACGACAGCGTCGGCGAGCGCGCCTCGCGCATCGTCGCTTCGGCGGGATATTTCAACGTCGACCGCCTGACGCCGGAAGGGCGCGAGCGGTATGAGGAATATATCGAATTTCTGGCGGACAAGTATTCCAGATAAGCAGAGGAACCGGCGTAACAAGCAGGGAGGGCGCGACGGGGATGGACCGAATCGAAGAACTCACAACCGAGGCGGGCGAGCACGGGATCGACGTGCAGGAGCGCGAGATTCCTGTGCCGGGGTTATCCGCCGCTTACATCAAAACCGAGACGGGCGAGCATATCGTCATCCGGCAGGACGGGACGCAGGCGGAGCGCGCCTGCTGGCTCGCCGAGGAGCTGGGGCACCACTACACCGGCTCAGACCGCAGGCTGCACTACACCGCCGCGGACGACTGGCGCGCCGAAGCGAAGGCGCGCAAGTGGGCGCACGACCGTTTGCTTTCGCCGGAGGCAATCCGCACCGCCGCACGCAATACGGATGACATCTACGAAATCGCCTTTACGCTCAACGTGAGCGTAGAGTTTCTGCGCGAGTCCATCGACTGGTACATGGCGCGGGGCTTGTGGGCGCCGGAGACGCAGGAGGAAGCGGAAGCGGAGGAAAAACCGGAAGGCGGCGGATAAGTCGCGCGCTTGATCCCGTACATTCATCTAAATATTTCATAACAAAAAAAGGCGAGTCTTTCGATTGCGCATGTAGAACCCGAAAAGTTCGTGAAAACATCGGAGGAAATATCTGTGAAGTGTCCCAAATGCAAAAGCGAAAATGTAAGCATCCAAGCGGTCACCGAAGTACGGGAGAAACGGAAAAAGGGCTGGCTGTACTGGCTTCTGATCGGTTGGTGGTGGGAAATCATCGCATGGATCCTGTTCGGCGTGTGGAAACTGCTCGTCGTTCTCTTCGGCAAAAAGACAAAGGTCGTGTCGAAGACAAGATCCGTTGCCGTTTGCCAGAACTGCGGCCATCGGTGGAATGTAAATTAGCGATAAGTTACTGTGTAAATTATAGAATTGCTGCGCAAATTCAAACAGAGAGTATCCGAGCACTTCACTCGCAAGCGCGCGTTTGAAATCGATTTTCTATCTGTTCGTTTATTACGATGTTTCTGTCAATTTTCTTTGATCATTCGATTGCAGTCAGCTTGCATTGCCGTCTGTATTTTTCTGCATTTCCATCCAAAGGTCAATTCTGTCCAACCCTTTTGCGAATCGTGATTCGATTCCTTGCATGGCGGGTTCCTGAATGATTCTGCTTCGAACGATTTCCACCAGCAAACCAGCAAAAAACACGATAGTCACCAGAGCTAAATATTCCAGCGGAAAGAATGCGTTTGCTGTAAAGTAGCCGGCGTGTTGCAGGTTCGCAATGGATGAATCCAGTATGTTTGGTTCAATGCTGCTCTCATGGAAGAGATAGATACCGAGCGTATACCCTGCCATTTTGTTGATGGTCTTGTTTTCTCGTGCGGGCATTTTAAGAACCCAAAAGAATATGAGCAGCGCGTCAATAAGAATGATCATCGAATGCCTTCCGGTCGCCGCAAATGTGAAAGACACCAACCATCTGATTAATTCCATAGGAAGCCCTTCGAGCCTTCCGCCGGTGTATAGAATCAGTTTTGCGGCAATGATCGAGATTGAGGTCAGTACTACAAATTGAATGGACGCATACTTTTCAATCCGATCCATTCCATATTTTTTGATATATCCAATGAGTAAGTACACGTATACAAAATATACGACGGCACTTATCACAGTGGGACTAAATTGAGCGTATACCGGAATAAACGCAAAAAGAACTAAAATTTTCTTCAGATCCTCCTTATTTACAGCGACGATGAGTTTGTTCAATAGCGGAGATAATACGTACATGAAGAAATATGCCGTCACAAACCAGTAGTAATCGGCCCATAACGGTTGAAGAAATCCGTTTAGCAAGCTGATTGAATCTGCCGCATCAGACTTAGCACTGGAGTTCCGGATGCGCAGAATATTAAATGAAAGCCCCAAATCAACAATAAATATGTTATAATTTTACCATGTTATGCAGTTTTTGAAAAGTTTACAACAGAACCCTGCTTGATAATCCGATAAAAACGCACGCAATAGAATTTTGGTTTTGCAAGATATTGTTTTTCTTTTTAGTATAAAACGGTATAAGAAAGGAAAAAACATGAAAACAAGACGGTTTATTGTAATTATCTTAGTTCTTTTAATGCTTACCTCTGGCTGCAGCAGCCTTGTTCCGGTGCCGACGCCTGCGCCGACTTCAACGCCCGAGCTGACTCCGACGCCGGTGCCAACGTTGAGTCCGGAAGAAGAGGCTGCCGAATTGGCGCGTATTGAAGCGGAACTTGAGGAGCAAAATCATCTGGAAAAAGAACAGCGGGTGAAAGATTTAAAAATCGTTTTTCTGATACCCGGGACTCTGGATAATCCAATTTACAATGACGCGTATTTGGGATTAAAAAAAGTTGAGGCGGAGTACGGTTCGACAATTTCTTATCTCGAGATGGGCAACAAGCCAAAGGGGTGGGAAGCGCAGTTTTTAAGCGCATTGGAAGAGGACTGGGACTTTATCATTACGCTGGACGATTTTGCGAATGATATGACTACGAGGGTCATGACAGATCTTGTCAGTACGAATGCCTCTTTGTATCCCGAAAAGAACTTTATCTTTTTGTGGGGATACAGCGAAAGCATTCCTCCAAATGTCGTGAAGCTTAACTACAAATCAAATGAAGCAACATTCCTGGCCGGCGCGTGTGCCGCTTTGGTGACTTCATCGGGAATGGAGCTGGCCAACGATCAACAGCTTATCGGGTTCATTGGCGGTATGAGTTTCTATCCAATCAAAAACCAAATGATGCTCGGTTATATTGAAGGCGCAAAATACATCAATGAAGATATCAAAATTATGATTTCTTTTACGGAAAATTTTGGTAATAAGAGCTTGGGGGAACGGCATGCGGCGAATCAGTACTCAAAAGGCGTTGATGTCATTTTCCAGGCAGCAGGTCAAACAGGATATGGTGTGATTAACGGTGCGCAGGCTGCCGACCGATATGTGATTGGCGTTGATAATGATCAGGCGACGGAATTAGAAACGGATTACCCGCAAAAGGCGGCTCATATCTTAACTTCAGTTCTCAGAAAGTATGACGGGGCGGTATTTTGGGCAATTGATCAATATGCCGCAGATACGCTGGAGTTTGGCAGAGAGTATTACCTGGGCATCGCCGAAGATGCGGTCGGCCTTGTCAAAAACAGTTATTATAACCAACTTGATCCTCAAATCATAACAAAATTAGCGGATATAGAAGAAAAGATTGCATCGAAAGAGATCGATCTTGATTACTTGAACACAATGAATGATGAAATGATTCAAAATCTCATGAAATCAGTAGAACCGTAACCAATTCTGGCGTTTTAACCCAAATATATAATATTGAGGGTTCTTTCGGCACTTAGCCGGAGGAACTCTTTGCGATTTTCAGAGGTCAGGGCCAATATGAATTTCTTCGGGCCTTGCGAAATGCATAAAACCAAGTTGGCGCATAAAGGCAGCTAGAAGCGGTCCCAAAATCGGTAATGGAACTTATTCTTGTAATTTACTATAAGGTGTCATGAAAACAAAAAAGCCCCGTTTTCGGGCTTTTTTTGGCAGCGGAACTAGGATTCGAACCTAGACAATACGAGTCAGAGTCGTAGGTGCTACCGTTACACAATTCCGCTATATGCTGTTGAAATAGAGTATCCCGAGGTGCCGTTCGTCTTTGCTATAATACCCGCCTCTCGGCAGGTGGGTGCGCCGTGATCGCCGCGATCTTCCCATCCGTAACGGGCCTGACCTTGTCTTCTCAACGAACGTTCCCGAAGTCACTCTGTGGGTTTATAACCGAAAACGTGACGCACACCGCAGGATTCTCAATTTTGAAGGTGGTGGGATTAGTTGGGATCGAACCAACGACCTCTACGATGTCAACGTAGCGCTCTGACCAGCTGAGCTATAACCCCGAGTGCACATATTATTATACACATGGGGGATGAAAAAGCAAGACGTTTTTTGCTTCTGCCGATCCGGTTTTTATGCGTTTTCCGATTCGGATCCGACGGATATGTGACCTTTCTTTGCGATACAGGAACCGCTTTTTCATCGTTTCTCGCGTTATTCCGGTAGTTTTTTGCATCGAAGGAGCAGCGGCAAATCATAACCGGCTTCGTAAAAAAACCTCCGCGCAGGCCGCCAGCCCGCATGTAACAGGAAGTTCACTTTCTATCCATTGCTATTCCACAAGCGAGTAGTATCTTGATTTCAGAGCAAAGGCAGAAACAGACAGACCCCCAATATTACCTCCCATCCCATCCCAATCAAAAGCGCCTGCTGAAAAGCAGGCGCTTTTGATTTACTCCGAATTATAAAGCCATTACAGTTTCACGACCGGATGACGGACGATCGTTTTCAGCTTCTCCGGCGCGGCTTTGCGCGGATCGCCAAGATAGATCTCATGGTGCCTGCGCGCGCCGAGATCGCTCTGATAGCCCAGCGCCGCCCGATACGCGTCCATCTTCGCGACGCTTGCTGGTTCCGCGTCGTAAGGTCCGATGTGTAAAATCTGCACGCATAGCCCCTCGCGGTACCTCAGGAGCCGCGCGCGGGAAACGTCCAGCCCCTTCTTCTCCCGCACTTCGCCGCACGCCCAGTCAAACGCCGCCTCGTCCACAAATTCCGGCTGGCGGATCAGGCTCGTCCAGACGAACCCCGCTTTATCGTCGTAGTCCACGCCTGGTTTTCCGCCCGACATCTGCCAGAAGCCCTCCAGCGGCGGCACGCGGTATTCGAAATACCCCGGCAGCGGAAGCTTCTTTCCGCCCATCTTCACCGTGTAGCTCAGCGCGTATAAAAGCCGCATCGCTTCGGCGTACTGTCCCGCTTCCGCATTCGGGTCGCCCGCGCCGTCTACGGCAAAAAACGTAAACTCCGGCACATCTACAATCGAAGGTTCCGTCTTCGGCTGGTAAAACTCCTTCTGTTCCCTGATAAAATCAAACGGCTGTTCCATGTCCGGCCCCTTTCCCTTGCGCCGCCTTTCCGTGGCGATATGATTGATGTTGCTACTATCCTACAATAAAAAACCTGACACGTTTCTGTCAGGTCATTGCATCATTTCAAACGATCTTCCTCCGTTAAAAGCCGTAAAGTATTTTTGCCATACCGAACTCGTCAAAGAATAGAAACCGTCCGAGAAACATCGCGCCGATATAGAGCAGCGCTTCCAGCCGAAAAAGCTGACCGGATTCCTTCCTGCGTTTCGTCAGCGCAGCAAACAGCCTGAACAGCAGAAACCCTGCTGCGGCGCCAATGGTGTTGAGCAGCAGATCGTCGATGTCCGAGCTTCGGATGTTCAGCAGCTGGCTCAATTCAATCAAAAGTGAAAACGAAACGCCCCAGAGAAGTGCTTTGCGTAAGCTGTCTTCGTTTGTCCAGGTCAGCGGCAGCAGGAATCCGAGCGGAACAAACAGTAAGATATTCAGCGCGTATCCAACCATATCGATTTCATGGGAAAACGGAATCAGGTTATATTCCGTTACCATCGCATCCAGTCCGTATTGGCGGATGTGAAATACGGTGCCGGCACCCGTTACATGAAACACACCTGCGATATAAACCGCAAGCGCAAGCACCTTCAGAAAATGCTGGCGCGGTTCTTTGGCCGCTTTTGCTCTGTATCGAATATGCAGTATCCCGTATGTGGCCATTGCGGGAATAAGAACGCAGAAAAAGCCGTATAAAGTCAGTACGATTTCTTTCATTTTCTCTTCATCCAAATTAAAATCCCAGAATAGATCGCTTTCATCGCAGTTATTTCTTCATCGCCGCAGACGAGCCGAACCGCGGTTCAGGCCGGTAATGTTCAAAGATGATCGCATCGTTCCCTCTTTTCAGGCGCGCCTGATCGTCGTTCTGATGCGCCGTCCACGCGACCCGCATGGCCCCGAGCGCTTCGCTCAGGCGCGCGGAGAGGCACTTCGGCCCGATCTTGTATGCGATGAACTGCGGATGCACGAGAAGATTGGAAAACAGCCTGCTCATCACGACCGACTGATAAAACGGCATGTAAGATTTTGAAAAGCGCGCCGCCTCGGTGAGCTGCCCGCGCAGAATCTGCGGCGCGTGCAGGTAAAACCAGCGCACGAGCATCGGATGAAAGCTCTCGACGCAATAATCCCCGCGATAAGCCGAAAGCAGTTCCAGCGTTTTGGGGCAGAGCGATTTCCAGTCCCCGGCGCTCTTGAGCTCTACGATGATCGGTATCCGCCCGCCGATCGTCGCGAGCACGTCCGTAAAGAGCGGGATTCGCTCCGCCGTACCAAATAGAGGAAACGCCTGCAGTTCTTCAAACGTATACGCGTCCACGCGCGCGTCCACGCCGCAGGCGCGCGGGAGGTCGTCGTCGTGAAATACCACAACCTGCCCGTCCCGCGTCAGCTGCACGTCCAGCTCTACGCCGTAATCCGCCTCCACCGCGGCGCGAAACGCGGGAATCGAGTTTTCGGGCACGCTTTGGTCTGCGGAAAACAGCCCGCGGTGCGCGAACATGCGGTTTTGAAACGGTGCGCGCTGCGCCGCCGCGCTCCGCGCGGGCATGATGAGCGCAAGCCAGAACGCAAGCAGCACCACAAGTATCGCGATCGCAATCCACATGTTATCCAACCTCCGGTTGATTTTTACGTCGTTTTGTATTGCTATTATTTGTATTGTTATTATACGATAATTGCGATACCATGTATATATCGCCGCGGACGGATTCGACTGCGGGTCCCGTCTGAAATCATCTTTATGAAACCGGAGAAAAGAATATGAAGCTGAACTACAAGCGCACGTTCCTTGTCGGATTCGCGTTCCTCTCCATCAGCGCGTTCTGGCAGATGTACGACACAATCATCCCGCTGATCCTGCGCGACACCTACACGCTGCCCGACGGCCCCGCCGGCATCATCATGGGCCTCGACAACGTGGTTGCGCTGTTTCTTTTGCCGCTGTTCGGCTCCGTCAGCGACGGAAACCGCGCGCCGAAATGGGTCTGGTTTGCGATGCTGGGTGCCGGTCTCGTCACGGGCGCGATCAGTCTTTTAACCGGAATGCCCGCCTCCGCCGCGTGGCTCGTAACAGTCTTCCCCTGGATTTCCGCGTCGCTGGCGACCATCGAGCTGATCTCGGAAATCCTCGCGAGCATCTGCGCCGCGGCGCTCGTCGTGCTGCCGCTGATGACGGCTCTGGCGCGGGCCAGCGCGAAACTTGGCCGCCGTATTCCGTATATCCTCTTCGGCACGATCGGCGCCGTGCTGTCCATGGCGATCCTGCAATATGCCGAACATTATCTCGGCCTGCTCTTCTTCGGCGCGGCGCTGGGCATCCTGCTGATCTTCATGGGGTCCTATCGTTCGCCCGCCGTCGCGCTCATGCCGGACGTCACCCCAAAGCCGGTGCGCAGCAAGGGCAACGCCATCATCAACCTGATGGGAGCGGTCGGCGGCGCGTTTTCGCTGATCGCAATCAACCTGCTTGTGAGCGAAAAGGTAACCGGACAGCGGGAGTACCTCTATCTGTTCCTCGCCGTCGGCGTGCTGATGCTGCTCGCGGCGCTCACAGTTGTGTTCACCGTTCCTGAGCATAAGTACGTGCAGGAAATGCGGGACATCAGCTACGGCGTCTCCGAGGAGGAGGATCAGAGCAAGGCCGTCGAGGTGGACGGCAAGGAGAAACTGCCTCCCGCCGTGCGCACGAGCCTGCTGTTGATCCTCGCGACGATTACGCTGTGGTTCTTCGGCTACAACGCGGTGACCACTGCGTTCAGCAAGTTTGCCACCAAAATGTGGGCGTCGGGGCTGGAGCAGGTCGCCAACTGCCTGCTGATCGCAACGGCCGCGGCCATCGTCTCCTATCTGCCGATCGGCTTTCTGGCTTCCCGCATCGGGCGCAAGAAAACCATCATCATCGGCCTCATTATCGCAACCGCCTGCTTCATCTTCGGCGCGATCGGCGCGAACACCTTCACGCCCGCGCTGTATGTCATGTTCGCCGCGGTCGGCTTCGCGCAGGCGGCGGTCACGGTTAACACCTTCCCGATGGTATGGGAGATTTCGCGCTTCGGCAACGTCGGCAAGTACACCGGTTATTACTACACCTGCTCGATGGCCGCGCAGATCGTCACCCCGATTGTCTCCGGCTACCTGCTGCAGTATGTGGGCTACAATACGCTCTTCCCCTATGCGGCGGTATTCGTATTTCTCGCCATCATCCCCGTCGCGCTCGCCAGATACGGCGACAGCAAGCCCGGCAAACCGCCGTCCAAACTGGAGGCCATGCAGGGCGCGGACGACTGAGTTTCTCCCCGCGGATCATGAAAATCCGCGCAATCCGGCGATTTTTACTTGACACGGCAGAAAAAATTCCATATAATAATGCCTGTTCAAGCAGAAGCGCCCGCTTCTCACCTGCCGGCGATTGCCAGGCATGGTAGCAACAATCATTTTCATGACGTTATTTGTGGGCGCAGTCTGACTTGCGCCCACTATTTTTATTTTATGGAGGTGTTCTGCCATCGCTATCACGGAATTGATGATCAACGAAGAGATCCGTGACCCGCAGGTCCGCTTAATCGGCGAAAACGGCGACCAGCTCGGAATCGTGGAGATCCGAGCGGCGCAGAGAATGGCCGACGAAAAAGAGCTCGACCTCGTCAAGATCGCTCCCAACAGCGTCCCACCCGTCTGCAAGCTCATGGATTACGGCAAATACCGTTTTGAGATGAGCAAGCGCGAAAAGGAACAGCGCAAGAATCAGAAGATCATCGAGCTCAAGGAGATCCGCCTTTCCGCAACCATCGACGTACGCGACATGGAAATCAAGGCCAAACAGACCGTGAAGTTCCTCGCGGACGGCGATAAAGTCAAGGTGTCCATCCGCTTCCGCGGCCGCCAGATCACGCACGGAGAGATCGGCATGGACGTCATGACCCGCTTCTTCGAAATGCTGGGAGACTGTGCGGTCAAGGAACGCGAGCCGAAGATGGAAGGCAGAAGCTTATTCATGATTCTCGCTCAGAAGAGCGAAAAGAAATAACGAAAATCGAACCAAAGATTCATCCGATTCGCTCGGCTGAGCGACGAAAAATAATGCAGGAAAGAAAGAACCAGGAGGAACCGACCCATGCCAAAGATTAAGACCCATCGCGGCGCGGCAAAACGCTTTTCTCTCACGAAATCCGGCAAGATCAAGCGGAGTAAAGCTTATAAGCGCCATATTCTGACCAAGAAATCCACCAAGCGTCTGCGCGGCCTTCGTCAGACCGGCTTCATCGCCGACGTCGAAGAAAAGAAGATCCGCAAACTGCTGCCGTACGACTGAGGAGGAAATGAATTATGGCCAGAATTAAAAGAGCAGTCAACGCCGTGAAAAAGCGCCGGAAGGTGCTGCGGCTCGCCAAAGGTTATTACGGCGCAAAGAGCAAACAGTACCGCGCCGCCACCCAGCAGGTCATGAAGTCCATGGCGTACGCGTACGTCGGCCGCAAGCTGAAGAAACGCGAATACCGCCGTCTCTGGATCGCCCGCATCAACGCCGGCGCGCGCATCTGCGGAACGACCTACAGCCGCCTGATCAACGGGCTCAAGCTCGCGGGCGTCAACATCAACCGCAAGGTCCTCGCCGACCTCGCCATCACCGACATGAACGCGTTCAAAGAGCTCGTGGATATCGCCGTTAAGGCAAGAGCGTAAACGAAAGCGAACTAAGAACCACCTTTGGGTGGTTCTTTTTTACGCTATTTTGCTATTGACGTTACATTATATGTTACGTTATTATATGTGTATCGTTTTTAAGGAGCGTATTATGGATACCATCGTATTGTCGGGCAAGCGCGAACTGGATATTTTCATGAATCCACAGCGGCAGAATCTGATTCGTTGTATGAAAATATCGGCTGTGCCGATGACGCCGAAGCAAATTTCATCCCAGCTCGGCATCTCCTCCTCCTCCGTACAGCATCATCTCCGCCAGCTGGTAGAGCTCGGCCTGGTCGAACTGAGTCATACGGAGCAGATACACGGCATCACGGCGAAGTACTACCGCATCCTGCCGAAAAACATCCAGATCGGCAGTATGATGGACGACGAGAACAGAACCCAGCGTTTCGCCCTGATGCAAACGGAAATTTCCCGTGTATTCGCAGGCTTTTCTGCGTATTGTCACGCCAACCCGGACGCAATCTCCGGCACACAGCAATTCGGCGACATGCTCACCGGCATCGCGCATCTGCATCCCGCGGAAGCGAAGGAACTCTACGCCATGATCACCGCGTTTCTGGACGCGCACGAGGAGCCCGCCGCGGACGCCAAGCCCTGGGAGTATGCGCTGATCGCGTATCCCGTTTCGGAGTAAACGCATGCGCAAGTCGATTCAGTTGATTTTGTTATTCAAGAACATCGCGACCGGCATCCTTGCGTCCGTACTCACGCTCGCGCTGCTGCAGCACGGTGCAAACATTCGCACGGTTTCGCTTCTGATCGGGCTGTATTCGTTCACCGTGATCCTCGCGGAATTCCCCAGCGGTGTGTTCGCGGACCTATACGGCAGAAAAATGTCTTTCCTTCTCTCCGCCATACTTTCAACGGTCAGCTATATACTGCTGTTTCTCTCGTCCGCCGCCGCGCTGCTATGCGTCGCCATCGTGCTCAACGGGCTGGGACGCGCGTTCGCCTCCGGCAGTCTCGACGCGCTCGCGATCGATCAGCGGGACGATTCGGGAACATCCGTGCAGCGGATCACGTCGCGTCTTTCAATCATCGAAAGCGCGGGACTCGCGGCAGGCGCGCTTCTGGGCGGCCTGCTCGCGGAGCTCGGAACGCGTTATTTAGGCAATCTGGGCGCAAACGCCTGTATTTACGCATGCCTGTTTTTCCTGACATTGTTTTTTGTGCAGGAACCGCCCCGCAGCAAGCCAAAAGGCAAATTTTGTGCGGACCTGCGCCAGTTTGCCGCGCAGACCAAAGGAAGCATTCTGTTTCTGAAACGGAAAGGAACCTTCCGCACGCTGTTTGTGCTTACGCTCGCGACCGGCTTTGCATTCAGCTCCGTGGAAACCTACTGGCAGCCCGCTCTTTCCGCCATGCGTTCGCCCGCCTGGCTGTTCGGAGCCGTGAGTTTTTCGGGGTTTGTCTTCGTCATCCTCGGCAGCTGGGCAGCGGAACGCCTGATTTCACGGTTTGAGCAATCCGGCGTTGCACTGCTTCTGCTTTTTAAAGCGCTGATCGGCGGAAGTCTCGTCCTGCTGTTCTTTCAGGGCGGAAAAATCGCGTTCATCGCGGTCTATCTGGCCGCTTATCTCATGGTCGGCGGCGGCAGCGTCACGGAAAACACGCTGCTCAACCGTCTCACACCGGACAGCCACCGCGCGGGCATCCTTTCACTCGCCTCGTTGATCCTGCAAATCGGCGGACTGGTCGCTGCTTTATGCGGATATTTCATGAGCACATACAGCCGGTATCAGAATATGTGGCCGCTCGCGGGCACGGTCCTGATCCTGTGCGCAGCGGTGTTTGCGGCGCTGCGCCGGCGGAGTCCCGATGCTATTCCGGACGAGACGCGTTCGGCAGAATCTTCGGAAGATTCCTGAACTTTTGAGAATGCAATTTCCTTTCCGTTTCTCTCGATGCTTCCGGCTAAAATATGATATACTGTTAAAAATCGAAAACCGGCTGAATAAACACGATTTTTTCTGGAACAGGAGGCGCGCATGATCATCGAGAGCCGCTCGAATGAGCGAGTGAAGGAAGCGCGCAAGCTCCTGCTGAGAAAGGAACGCAAGGCAAGCGGCCTGCACCTGATCGAGGGCGGCAAGCTCGTGCGCGAAGCGATCGCCTCCGGCGCGCGCGTCGGCGCGCTCTTTGTGGAGGACGGGTTCCCATTCTCCGCGCCGGAAATCGAAGCGGTCTATACCGTAACAAGAAGCGTCCTCGAGTCCCTTTGCGAGAGCCAGACGCCGCAGGGCGTGGTCGCCGTGGTGGGGACGCCGTCCCTGAACCCGCCGGAAACGTACCCCGTCGGGTTGACCGTCGTGCTAGACGGCGTGCAGGACCCCGGCAACGTCGGCGCGATCCTGCGCTCGGCGGACGCGTTCGGCGCCGCGGGCGTGCTGCTTTCCCCCGCCTGTGCGGACGCATACGCACCCAAAACGCTGCGCGCCGCGATGGGCTCCAACTATCATCTGTCCGTCTGGCAGGGCGAACTGACGACCGAGCTGGACAAGATGAAGCACCAGGGATTCACCTGCCTCTGCGGGGACCTGCGCGGCAAAGAAACGCTGCCAGTCCTGAGCCCCGGCGTCGCGCTCGTGATCGGCAGCGAAGGCAGCGGCGTGAGTGCGGAAGTCGGCGCGCTCTGCGAAAGTTTCCGCCTGACCATGCGCGGCCGGGCCGAGTCGCTCAACGCTTCCGTCGCGGCGGGCGTGCTGTTGTACGTCGTATCCGGGGCTATGCCCCGCTGAAAATATCATCAAACCGCTGTAAAGGAGTCTTGCCACATGGAACAGCCGCTGAACAAAAAAGTCCTCGTCGTCGTGGACATGCAGAACGACTTCATCACAGGTTCGCTCGGTACTAAGGAAGCGCAGGCGATCGTCGAAGCGGTCGTACAGCGCATCCTCGGCTTCGACGGGCTGATCCTGTACACGCTGGACACGCATACCGAGAAATACCTCGAAACGCAGGAAGGAAAGAAACTCCCCGTCAAGCACTGCATCGCGGGAACCGACGGCTGGGCGCCGAACGCTTCCGTCTGGATGGCGCTCATGCACAAAAACGCCGCGGACGAACAGCACATGATCGCGAAGGACACCTTCGGCGGCGTGAGCCTTCCGATGCGCATCCACGAGATGCTCGGCGGCGAAGAACCGGAGGAAGTCACGCTCGTCGGCCTCTGCACCGACATCTGCGTCATCAGCAACGCGCTGCTCGTCAAGGCGTTTTACCCCGAGGCGAAGATCGTCGTGGATGCGGCGGCCTGCGCGGGCGCGACGCCGGAGGGGCACATCAACGCGCTGAACGCCATGAAACCCTGCCAGATCGACATTATCAACGAATAAACGCGCGATAAAACAACAACGCCCTTGCGGGCGTTGTTGTTATACTTATCGGAATTGATTCACGATCTGCTTAAATACCCTGCCACGCTGTTCAAAGTTATCGAACATATCCCAGCTTGCGCAGGCGGGCGAAAGGAGCACCGCATCGCCGGGAGCCGCCATCATGCGAGCGCAGGAAACCGCGTCCTCAAACGTACCCGTCGCGTGGCAATATCCCAGATACCCCGTGTCCCGCGCGGTATCGAGAATTTTCTGTTTTGTTTCTCCGAGCACGACGATGGCCTTGAGCCTGCTGCCGTGAAAATGCTCGAAAAGCTCGTGGAAGTCGCTGTGCTTGTCGTAGCCGCCGAGGATGAGCACGGTCGGGCGCGTCATCGCCTGAATCGCCTTGATCGTCGAGTCGGGGTTGGTGCCCTTGGAGTCGTTGATATAGCGGACGCCGCCAAACTCCCGCACGAATTCGATCCGGTGTTCCACGCCGGGAAATGTCTTCAGCGTTTCGCGCACCGCATCGGGAGAAATGCCCATACCAAGCGCGAGCAGAGAACTGAGCATCGCGTTTTCGAGGTTGTGCCCGCCGGGGATTTTGATCTCCTCCGCGCGGATGAGCGCGTACTCTCCCTCTTCGTCTCGGTAAATCACCTCATCCCCGCGCAGAAACAGCCCTCGCGGAACCTCGCTTTTCCGAGAAAAATAATAGACGCGCGCGGGAGTCAGCCGCGCCATGCCGCGCACCACCGCGTCGTCGTAGTTCAGCACCGCGATATCCTCCGACGTCTGGTGATCGAAAATCTTGCACTTCGCGGCAATGTAGTTTTCCATCGTTCCGAAGTGGTCGAGATGGTCTTCCGTAATATTGCAAACCCCCGCCGCGCGCGCATGAAAGCGTACGTTTCCTTCCAGCTGCAGCGCTGCGGTTTCGGCGACGACCACGTCGCCAGCGCGCGTGTCCAGCGCATGCTCGGAGATCGCCACTCCGATGTTGCCAAGCACGAACGTATGCCGTCCGCCGTTTTTGAACATTTCGCCGGTCAGCGCGGTGCAGGTCGTCTTGCCGTTCGTTCCGGTGATACAGACGAATTCTCCGTAGCTGTAACGGTACCCTAGCTCGATCTCGCCGATGACCTCGATGCCGCGCGCCTGCGCGTCCTTTACGAACTGCGCCGTCATCGGGATGATGGGGCTGATCACGACCAGCGATACGCCGTTTAGCAGGCTCTGCGGCTCTTCGCCCAAATGCCACTCGACGGACACGCCGGCAAGCTGCTCGCTCAGTCCGGCGATTTCTGCCTTTTTGTCGTTGACGATCACGTCCCATCCGCCGCGCGCAAGCAGTTTGGCCGCGCCGACTCCGCTCTTCGCCATGCCGACGATCAGCGCTTTTTTACGTTGTTCCATTTTTTGGTAGCCTCCGAAGAAACGCCGAATCCGATTCGAGCGTAAGTTTATTTGAGATACGGCAGCAGGCAGATCGCGCAGAGCACCGCCGTGACAATGGCGTACATTGAAGCGATCTGCGGCGCGGGGTGCCCCGCCTGTTCGAAGTGCCGGTGGATCGGCACGGCGCGAAAAAGCCGCTTTCCATCCTCCCGCCTGCGGCTGAACGCCTGCAGGACCACCGAACCCATGCTCGCAAGGAAGCAGAACCCCGTCAGCGGCAGCAGCAGGATCGAGCGGCTGAGAAGCGCAAGCATCGCCACCGCGCCACCCAGCGCAAGCGCGCCGGTGGAGCCGGGCTGCACGCGCGCGGGATAAGTGTTATAACGTAAAAACCCGACGCAGGCGCCCGCGACGGCCGCGGAGAACACCGCCGTTCCGGTGAGATTACCCCCCAGCAGCAGTTCGCCCGCCTGATTGGCCGTCAGCGCCATCGCAGCAAGTATGGCGATCATAAACAGCGAGTATACCATGCTCACGCCGGTCACAAGACCATCCATGCCGTCGGTCATCTGCGCCGCGTTCGTCATGCCGAGCACGACGAGCGCCGACAGCGGGATGTACCACACGCCGATATCCCAATCTGAGCCGGAGACGGGCAGATAAAGCGAGGAACCGATCAAAGGCGAGCGATACGCCCAGACGGCTACGATCCCCGCTACGATCAGTTCGACGAGAAGTTTCTGATAGCGTTTCAGACCCTCCCCTTCGGCGCCGCGCGTCTTGGTAAAATCGTCTATAAACCCCAGCACGCCCAGAGCGAGCATCGCGACCAGCGCGGGCAGCGCAAACTCCATTCCATCCAGCCCGAAAACAAGCGTAGCCACTGCGACCGCAAGTAGGATCATTATGCCGCCCATCGTCGGTGCGGGCGGTCTTTTCGTCGCCTGCTGCTGTTTCTTCTTCTGCGGCTGCGGCTGCGGTTCCGGCTCGGTCTCGTGAGGCTTATTCTCGGATGTCAGCCGCTGCAGCATCGGAATCAGCAGCGGGCCAAGAAGCCAGACGATGCAAAACGCCGTCAGCGCGGTCAGTACGATTGTAAACATACCGGTATTATACCCCCGAAAACCCGCGGCGGACAATCCCAATTTCCTCTTCTTTTCGCATACATATAAAACGCACCCGCCTTAATACCGGTCGGTATAGCGGCGGATGCGGATAAATCCATGTTCGAAATCTTACAGCTCATCAAGGAGCTCTTCCACAATCTCTTTATCGTCGAAATGATATTTCGTTCCGTTGATCTCCTGATAATTCTCGTGGCCTTTTCCGGCAATCATGATCACGTCGTCGCCCTGCGCGGCCAGCAGCGCGTAGCGTATGGCTTCCTTGCGGTTTTCGATGACCGTATACCTCGTGCCGCTGCGCTTCATCCCGTCTTCGATGGATTCGATAATGGCCATCGGATCCTCTGTACGCGGGTTGTCGCTCGTGATGACCGCAAGCTCGGAAAACCGCCCGGCGATCTCGCCCATAATCGGCCTTTTCGCGCGGTCGCGGTCTCCGCCGCATCCAAAGACGCAGATCACGCGTCCCTTGGCGAACTGCTGCACGGTTTTCAGCACGTTTTCCAGCGCGTCGGGCGTATGCGCGTAATCGACGAATACGGAGAAGCCCCTGTTCGTTTTCACCGGCTCAAGCCTGCCGGAAACGCTTGTGAGCGATTCCAGCCCCGCCTTGACCGCGCTGAGCTTGATGCCGACCGCCAGCGCCATACCGGCCGCGCCCATCGCGTTAAACACCGAAAACAGCCCGGGAATCGCGAGGTTCATGAGCACCTCGCCCTCGGGCGTGTGCAGGTCGAATCTCACGCCGTCGGTCGTAATGTCGATATCCGTCGCGGAAATATCCGCGCGGTCGCGCACGCCGAAGGTCAGGATGGGAATGTTCAGCCCTTCCATGATGCGCGCGGAATACGGATCGTCCACGTTGACGACCGCCTTCCTGCTGTTGAGGAATAGGATCTTTTTCGCCGCAAGGTAATTATCGAACGACTTGTGGTAATCGAGGTGATCCTGCGTGAGGTTTGTGAAGAGGCCTACGTCAAACTTGATACCGTGCACGCGGAACTGCTCCAGCGCGTGGGAGCTCGTCTCCATGACCACAAGGTCCACATGCGCGTCCGCCATCATCCGGAGGATTCGGAAGAGATCGACGGATTCCGGCGTCGTGCGGTCGGTGTGGATGCTCTCGTTGCCGATGAGGTTCCGGATGGTGCCGATCACGCCGACTTTTTTGCCGGCCTGTTCGGCGATCGCCTTGACCATGTAGGTCGTGGTGGTCTTTCCGTTCGTTCCGGTGACGCCCAGCATCATCATCTCCCGCTGCGGGTATCCGTAGAATGCGGCGGCCATCTCCGCCATCGCTTTCCTCGCGTTTTTCACAACGAGCTGCGGAACGGCAATCGGCAGTTCCCGCTCGACGAGAAGCGCGATGGCGCCGCTCTGCACGGCCGCCTCCGCAAACGAATGCCCGTCCAGAAGCGAACCGATAATACAGCAGAACATACTGCCTTTTTTGACCTTGCGCGAATCGTATTCGATGGAGACGATATCCGTGTCTTCGCCTTCATAGCGCAGGCCGGACGCCATTGCCAGTTCCGAAAGCAGCATCCCTGATTACCTCCCGTCGCGCGTGTTCTCCGCGCAGAAAATAGAATCCTTGTCCTTGTATGTTTCGCGTGTTTTCCGTCCGGTCGTCCGTAACGTCCGCCTGTCTTACGGCGCCGGCGTCGGAGCTCCGGGTACCGGTGTTGGCGTGGGTTCCTCCGTCGGCGTCGGCGAAGGGAACGTGACGTAAATCGTCGTCCCGGGATCGACCATAGTACCCTCTTCGATGGACTGCGTATCGATCTGCCCCGTGCACTGCGTCTTGTCGAAGCTCAGGAAAAGCCCAAGTTCCGTGAGTTTGTCAAATGCATCCTGTCTTCGGCGGCCGACGACGTTCGGAACGGAGACCTGCTCCTTGTATAACCCATCGTCGTTAAACGTGGTCATCGTCGTATAGAGGATGACGACCGACCCGGAAGCAACCTCTTCTTCCGCCGCGGGATACTGCGTAACGACCATCGCGGTATCCTCGGTCGGGACCGTATACGTCGTAAACCCTGCTTTTGCGAGCTCGTAAGCCGCTTCTTTCGCGGTCAGGCCGACTACGTTCGGAACCGAAGTCAAGCTTGTTGTGGTATCCGGCAGAATGCCGTAATACTGCACAAGGTCCGAAAATATCCTGGATACCCAGTATCCAGCGGAACTGCTGGCTTCCATATAGGGTACCTGCGGTTCGTCGATCATGATCATGCACACGAGCTGCGGATCGTTGACCGGCAGGAAACCGATGTACGACGCAACCACACGCGTGCGGGACGGGGTTACGCCGTCTTCCTCAAATTTTCTGGATACCCCCGTAATGCCGCCGACGGTGTAATTCGGCACCTGCGCGTTGCTGCCGTTGCCTTTTTCCGCGACATACTGCAGCAGGGTGCGCATCGTTGCGGATGTGTTGGAGCTGATGACGCGCCGGAGGATCGTCGGCTCGTTTTTCAGGATCACCGTGCCGTCCGGCGCCGTGATATTGTCCACGACATAGGGCTGCATGAGCGTTCCGCCGTTGATGATCGCGCAGAAGGCGTTCGCCATCTGGATCGCGGTGGTGGTGATGTTCTCGCCGAACGAAATGCGCGCGAGGTCGCTGTCGCGGATGTATTTTCTGTGGATGACCTCGCCCGTGTCCTCGCTTGGGATTCCGCAGTCCGTCTTTTCGTTAAAGCCAAACGCGTAAATATAGTCGTAAAATTTATCCACGCCGGTCGCGAGCGCCATATCCATCATGGCGACGTTGCAGGAGTTGCCGAGCGCTTCGGACAGCGTCTCGCTGCCGTGCCCCGCCGTATACCAGCAGCGGACCTTCTCCAGTCGGAAGATTTTATAAGCGCCGTTGGTCGAGCAGCGATAGGTGCTGCCCTGCTCGGCGGCGCCGGAATCGATCGCCGCTGCGGCCGTAACCATGTCGAACATCGAGCCCGCTTCGTATGTGTCCGTCACGATTCGCGCGCGGGACATCGACATGAGTTCGGTGACCATGTCGCGCGGTGGATTGTTCAGATCAAAGGAAGGATACGTGCTGATGGCGAGGATTTCGCCCGTGTTCGGGTCCATGATGAGACCGGAAACGGTGCTTGCGCGGTTAATCTCGTAGCATTGCTGGACGTACTTCTCCAGGTAATTCTGGGCCACGGAATCCGCCGTGATTCCCATATTGTAACCTTCCGTCGGCGCGACATAGTATTCTTCGCCGTAGGAAAGCGGGTTGTTCTTTCGGTCCACTTCGATGACGAGCCGTCCGGCGACGCCCGCGAGGTAGGAGTTGTACTCCGCCTCAAGCCCTGTCTGCCCCTCCGTCTCGATTCCGGTAAAGCCGATCAGCTGCGTGAAGAGCTGGCCGAAGGGGTAGTAGCGCTTCATGTCGGTGGTGTAGGTGATTCCGTTGCCCAGCTGCAGCGCTTCAAGCTGGTCGATGACCGAGCTCTCCACCTGCCGTTTGAGCTGCACCTGCAGACGGTCCGGATCGGAGATGCGCTCGAGCACATAATCGTAGTTGAGTCCGAGAATATCGGAAACCTCGGTCGCGATGCGCACGCGGTCGTCCGCCGCGATGGAGGGCGGGTTCGCGAGCACGCGATAAGCCGTTCCGCTCTGCGCAAGCACGAGTCCGTTTCGGTCGGTGATCTTGCCGCGCTGCGCGGCGAGATTCTGCCGCCGAGTCCATTGCGTTTCCGCCTTGGTTTTCAGTTCGGGCCCCTGCACGATCATCACCTGCGAGAGGCGCAGTGCCAGAAGCAGAAGCAGGAGGCCGGAAAACACCATGAGGAGAACGAGTTTGCGTTTGATCTTCGGCGCGGGAGTCGTCGTCTTTGCCATTGGTCAGTCGTCCTTTCGCTCAGATCAACCGCCCGCAGACGGTTGTTCCCCCCCGCCTGTTGTATCCGCTGGTCCCGGCGACGTTTCCGGTGTCGTTTCCGGCGCCGCCGGCGTTTCTGTGGTCGTGTTTCCGCTGTCCGTTGCGGATGGTTCCTCGTTGCTAAACGGCAGCGGATCGCCGATTCTTACATACTGGCTTTTCTCGGGATAGCGCATGCCGTACGCTTCCGCCACTTTCTGCGCTTCCTGAATGGTCACCGCGCACTCGATCTGCACGTCCAGTTCGTTGATCCGCAGATCTGTGGATTCGATCTCGTCATTGAGCGCGTTGATGTCCGCATACGCGCGCGAAATGCGCTCATATCCCGACAGCGTAAAGAGCACCATGCCGGCGAATAGAAACCCGCTGATGATCAGGCCTATGCGCCCCATGGACGTCATCTCCGGCTTCTCCACACGCACGCCCGGCTCACGCACGGAACGCCGTCCCGAATGCGGGCGGCCGTCGCGTCCCGCCTGCTCTTCCTCCTCCTGCTGATTCGGCAGATTCAGCCGCGTCGTCGGAGCCCTGCCCTTTTTGCGATCGTCCTCAAAACGAATATCCAATGCAAATTCCTTCCAATCAAGCGAAAATCCCGCTCACCTGCGCACCGCCGCCCGATCGCCGAAGGTCCGCTAGATCTTTTCCATGCAGCGGAGCTTTGCGCTGGTCGAACGGGAGTTGCGCGCTTCCTCCTCGGGGGAGGCAGTCAGCGGTTTCTTTGTGAGGATCTTCGCTTTCGGCTCCTTTCCGCAGACGCAGACCGGTGCGGACGGCGGGCAGGTGCAGGGATGTTCAAACCTGCGAAATGCCTGTTTGACGATGCGATCCTCCAGTGAATGAAATGTAATTATACACAGTCTTCCGCCTTTTTGCAACAGATCGCAGGCATCCTCCACCGCCTGATCGAGACCTTTCAATTCGCCGTTTACTTCGATGCGCAGCGCCTGGAAAGTCCGCCGCGCGGGATGCTGCGGCTCGTTTCTGTACTTGGCCGGGATCGCGTCCCGAACGATCTGCGCCAGCTGAAGCGTCGTTTCGATGGGATATTGTTCACGCGCCCGACAAATTCGCTCCGCAATCCTCCGGCTGAACCGCTCCTCCCCGTACGTCCAGATCACGCGGGCGAGCTCCTCTTCGGAATAATTGTTTACCACTTCCCGCGCGGAGAGCGCTGCGGTCTGATCCATGCGCATGTCCAGCGGAGAATCGGCCTTATACGAAAACCCCCTCGCCTGCGCATCCAGCTGATAGCTGGAAACGCCCAGGTCGAGCAGGATTCCGTTCACCTCGGTCACGCCGATTTCCAGAAGAAGCGCGCTCATATCAAAAAAGTTGCCGTGCAACGCGGTAAAACGGCTGCCATATGTTTTCAGCCGGTCCCCCGCCGCGTGCACGGCTTCCCAGTCCCTGTCGATGCCAATGAGCCTGCCGCTTTCCGGCAAGCGGGTCAGAACCGCTTCGGCATGGCCTCCGCCGCCGAGCGTTCCGTCTACGAAGATGCCGCCGCGCTCGGGCGAGAGAAGCTCCAGCGTCTCGCGCAGCAGCACCGGAATGTGCGAATACTGTCCGCTCATATGCCGAGCGCCGCGAGATGCGCGAGCGCGTCGCCATAGTTTTCCTCGCAAAGGGCGTTGTACCCCGCGAGCGTCTCCGGATTCCAGATCTCCACGCGGTCGCCTACGCCGATCAGCGTCGCATCCTTGACGAGCCCCGTCATGTCCCTGAGCTGCGCGGGGATCAGGATGCGCCCCTGCTTGTCGATCTCGCAGGCGGCGGCCATGGAGTAAAGCTTCCTTCTGATCGCCTGTCCGCTCGTATCGGTCACCGGCAGCGCGGAGAGCTTATGGGAAAAGCGTTCCCACTCTTCGACGGACATGCCGGAGAGGCACTTCGCCGTCTGCGTCTCCAGAAGGCCCAGTGTGATCACGAGCGTGTCGCCGAGCGTTTCTCTCCATTTGGCGGGAATGAACACGCGGCCTTTTGCATCCAGCATATGTTCAAATGAACCGATCAGCATGTTCTTCCCTCCTTCGGTAAATCTCGGCAGTCATACGACAAGCTATCTTCCTCCAGATTTACGTAGAGTATACACCACAATTCCCCATTTGTCACCACTTTCATGACTTTTTTACCTGTTTTTTTTGAATTTTTTGAAAATAAACGTTTGTTTGCATGTTTCTCCGCAGAAACCGGCGCCCGCATGGGTTCCTGCCCGCCACAAAGTATGGTATACTATATAAGTTGACGCGCCAGATATGGTGCTTTTCTTTCGAAATCACCGTCAGCGCCGCAAAGCACGGCGAAATATTGTTCCATCAAGATATTTGCGCTTGCAGGCGGTTTTCACCGCCCGCGCATCCGCCAATGAATCATATTTTATATGGGAGTCGTTATGGCATCGGATTATACGGTAGACAAGATTAAAATCATGGAGGGGTTGGACGCGGTCCGCATGCGGCCGGGTATGTACATCGGCTCGACCGGGCAGCGCGGGCTGCACCACCTGCTCTGGGAAATCATCGATAACGCCATCGACGAGGCGGCCAACGGTTTCGCCAACGAGATCGCGGTGACCCTGCATAAGGATAATTCCGTGACCGTAACCGATAACGGCCGCGGCATTCCCGTGCAAATCCACGAAAAAGCCGGCGTTTCCGGTGTGGAAGTCGTGTTTACGCAGCTGCACGCCGGAGGAAAATTCGGCAACGATTCCTACGGTTACTCCGGCGGTCTGCACGGCGTAGGCGCATCGGTCGTCAACGCGCTCTCCGAATGGCTGGAAGTCGAGGTCTGCCTGGACGGGCGCGTATACAACATGCGCTTTACGAGCGAACCGGACGCGACGGGCAAGATCGTCTCCGGCAAGGCGGTCGCTCCGCTTGCGGAGACGGGCCGCACGCGCAGGCAGGGTACAAGCATAAGTTTCCTGCCGGACGCGCGGGTGTTCGAGACCGTCGAGATGAGCTATGACGTCATTTCCCGCCGCATCCGCGAACTTTCTTACCTCAACCGCGGCACGAAGATGATTCTCTCCGACGAACGGATCGGCCGCCAGCGCAAGGTGGAGTACCAGTTCAACGGGGGGCTGAGCGACTTCGTCACCTATCTCAACGACGACAAGACGCCCCTCTACGAACCCCCGATCCATTTCTCCGGCACCTCCGGCGATATCCTCGTGGAGGTTGCGCTGCAGCACAACGACGGATACGCGGACAACATTTTTTCCTACGTCAACAATATCCCCACCACCGAGGGCGGCACGCATGAAACGGGCTTCAAGGCCGCGCTGACCAAGGTGCTCAACGATTACTGCCGCAAGATGGGTTACCTTAAGGACAAGGACGCGCCGCTCGCCGGAGAGGATTTCCGCGAGGGGATCACCGCTGTGCTTTCTCTCAAGATGCGCACGATCCAGTTTGAAGGGCAGACCAAAACAAAGCTCGGCAATACCGAAGCGCGCCCCGCCGTGGAGAGCGTGGTCGCCGAAAAGCTCACGCCGTATCTGGAGGACCTCAAGAACGGCGAAACCGCCGCCGTCATCGCGGAAAAGGCGGTCAAGGCCGCAAAGGTGCGCGAAGCCGCCAGAAAGGCGAAAGCCACCGCGCGCGAAAAGAACAAGCTCGAAAACGCGCCGCTCGTGGGCAAGCTCTCCAGCTGCACCGGACGCGATTACAGCAAAAACGAACTTTTCATCGTGGAGGGCGACAGCGCGGGCGGCTCCGCCAAGCAGGGACGCGACCGGAAGTTCCAGGCGATCCTGCCGCTGCGCGGAAAACCGCTCAACGTGGAGAAAAAGCGCCTCGACCAGGTGCTGCAGAACGAGGAATTCCGCTCGATCATCACCGCGGTCGGAACCGGCATCGGCGAGGACTTCGACATCTCCTCGCTCAAGTACGACAAGATCATCATCCTATCGGACGCGGATCAGGACGGCGCGCACATCCGCGCGATTCTTTTAACGTTCTTCTATCGATATATGAAGGAACTCATCACCGAAGGCCACGTATACATCGGCCTCTCTCCGCTCTACAAAGTGCAGAAGGACGCCAAGCGAATCTACTGTTACGACGACGAGGAACTGCGCGCCGCGACGAAATCCGTCGGCAAGGGGTATACGATCCAGCGCTACAAGGGCCTCGGCGAAATGAACCCGGAGCAGCTCTGGGAAACGACCATGAACCCCGACGGACGCGCGCTGATTCGGGTGACCATCGAGGACGCGGCGGACGTGGAACATCTCGTCACCGTGCTCATGGGCGATAAGGTGCAGTCCCGCAAGGAATACATCTTTGAAAACGCGGACTTTAACAAAGGCGCGAGCGAGATGTTTGAAAAGCTCAAGGACTGACGAAACGATCAAGAATTGACTGAGATATAAGGAACGTACATATGGTTAAAACGCCCGAACAGCTCAAACTCGAAAAGATCATTCAGCGCAACATGGACGAGGTCATGCACCAGTCCATGATGCCTTACGCCGAGCACGTCATCCTCGAGCGCGCCCTGCCGCGCGTGGAGGACGGCTTAAAACCGGTGCAGCGGCGCATTCTCTATACCATGCTTGAACTGGGGCTTTCGCCGGACAAACCGCACCGGAAGAGCGCGCGCATCGTCGGCGACTGTCTCGGCAAATACCATCCGCACGGGGACAGCTCCGTCTATGACGCGATGGTGCGCATGGCACAGCCGTACAACATGTGCGTGCCGCTCGTGGACGGGCACGGCAACTTCGGCAGCGTGGACGGGGACAGCGCGGCGGCGATGCGATACACCGAGGCGCGCATGACGGACGCCGCCATGCAGCTGCTGCGCGATATCGAAAAAGACACCGTCGGGTTTTCGTTTAACTTTGACGATACGTTAAAGGAGCCGGATCTTCTGCCGGGGCGTTTCCCGAACCTGCTTGTCAACGGAGCCTCCGGCATCGCTGTGGGCCTCGCCACCAATATCCCTCCGCACAACCCCGTCGAGGCGATCAACGCGGTCATCGCTGTCATGGAAAACCCGCGGATCCCGCTCGAAGAGCTCATGAAAATCATCCCCGCGCCGGACTTCCCCACGGGCGGATTCATCCTCGAATCCTCGGAAGTGGAGCTTGCCTACCGCACCGGCCGCGGCAAGATCTACATGCGCGCCAAGACGCACTTCGAGGAGCAGAAAAACGGCAAGACGCTCATCGTCGTCACCGAGCTGCCCTATCAGGTGAACAAGGCGAACATGCTGGAGAAAATCCTCGCGGTCAGTCAGGAGAAAAAGGCGCTGTTCTCCGGCATCGCGGACATTCGCGACGAAAGCGACCGCACCGGCATGCGCGCGGTCATCGAGGTCAAGAAAGACGGCGACCCGGAGCGCATCCTCCAATACCTGTTCAAGTATTCCGACATGCAGATGACGTTCGGCGTCAACATGGTCGCCATCGCGGGCGGCAAGCCGCAGCAGATGAACCTCAAGCAGATCATCGCGCATTACATCCGCCACCAACGGGACGTGGTGACCCGCCGCACGCAGTTCGAGCTCGACGCGGCGCTGCGCAGGGAGCATATTTTAGCGGGGCTCATGATCGCCGTCGACAACCTCGACGCGGTCATCGCGCTCATACGCGCCAGCAAGTCTCCGAAAGAAGCGCGCGAAGGGTTAATGAAGACCTTCTCGCTCAGCGAGATTCAGGCGCAGGCCATCCTCGATTTGCGGCTCCAGCGGCTGACCAATATGGAGCTCGTCACGATCCGCAAAGAATACGCGGAAGTAGTCAAGCTCATCGAAGAGCTGCGGAGCATCCTCGCGAGTGAAAAAAAACTGATCACGCTGATTAAAAAGGAACTCACTGAAATCCGGGAACAGATCGCAATCTCCCGCCGGACGACGTTCGTCGCTTCGGACGAAGTGGCCGTCGATGAAGCGGAGGACCTCGCGTTCGTCGAGGACGTGACGGTCTGCGTCTGCGAAGGGCTTAAAATCCGCCGGATGCCGACGAAGGCGTTTTCGCTCGCCGCCATCTCGGAGGACAAGCCGCTCTTCACGCTCGATACGCGCTCCAACCAGCGCGTCCGCCTCTTTACCGACCAGGGCGCGTTGCTCTCCATCGGTGCGGATGAGATTCCGGAGACGCGCGCGACGGTTCGAGCGGCGAACCTCGCCTCCCTGCTGCCGTTTGAGAAGAACGAAAAGATCATTGCGCTTTTCCCGGACGAAGAAGAGGGAGATTACCTCTTCTACCTGCGGGACGGGAACGTGAAGCGCACGCCGGCCGCCGAATACCGCCTTCGCGTCAAGCGCACCGCCGCCGCCTCCCTGCGGGACAAGGACCGCGTGCTCGCAATCGAAAAATATGAGCCGAAGCCGATTCTGCTGGTCACGAAGCAGGGCATGAGCATCCGCTTCGCGGCGGATACGGTGCCCGCGATGGGCCGCGTTTCCGGCGGCGTCAAGTGCGTCAAACTGGAGAAGGGCGACGAGGTGCTCTACGCCGCTCTCGTGCCGGAGGAAGCCGAGGTGCTGACCATTACGGACAAGGGGTTCGGCAAGCGCTCCCCGATGTTCGACTACGACCTGCAGGGCCGAAACGGCAAGGGCCTTAAAACCTTCGATCTCAAGAAGAACGGCGCGAACGGCACCTGCATCGCGGCCGTCGCTGTTCTCACCGAACCGAGGACGATCACGCTTCTCCAGCGGCACGGCGGAAAAACGCTGATCAACACCGCGGAAGTGCGCATCGAACCGCGCGCGGGCAAGGGCAACATGCTCGTCGCGGTCGTGCTGGACGACGACGTGGTCGGGATCGAATAATCGAACGATGCAACATAAAAAGCGCCGGGAAACCGGCGCTTTGTTTGATGCTTGCGGTTGTGTCCGCTATTTCGGCTGTTCTTCCAGCAGCTGCGGCGGCAGAAGCGAAATTTCCGCGCGCTCGATGCCGTGGTTTTTCATCTCCCGCACGTCTACGTGCAGGCAGCCCGCGTCCACGGAAAACACCGTTCCGTCCTCCGGAATTTCATTGAGTACGCTGAAAACGAGACCGTTGAGCGTGTCGAATTCATCGCTCGGCAGCGGGCAGCCGATCGCCTCGGAGATGTCTTCGAGGGGTACGGACCCCTGCGTGCGCCACACACCGTCCGAAACGAGCGTGATGACGGGTTCGCCGTCGTCTTCCGTTTCGTCGATATCGCCGACGATCACTTCGATGAGGTCGTTCATCGTCACGATGCCGCACATGCCGCCGTATTCGTCCATGACAACGGCGAAATGATTGCGGCTGCGCTTCATGTCGAGGAACAGGTCGTCCGCCTTGATCGTCTCGGGCACAAAACGCGCTGGCTGCACCGCCTGCGCCATTACATTTTGGCGCGTGCGGTCGCTGAGGCGAAAATACGTCTTCGCATCGAGAATGCCGACCACGTCGTCAGAGCTGTCCCGGCAGATGGGGTAATACGAATGCCGCGAGTTGTGGATGACCTCCGCCCAGTCTTCATCGCTCTCGTCCAGCCATAGGATGTCCACCTGCGTACGGTGGGTCAGGATGTCCTCCGCGGAGACGTTGTCAAACTCGAAGACATTGTGAATCATTTCCTTTTCGGTGGCTTCGATCGTTCCCTTTTCGCTGCCGACATCCACCATCATGCGGATCTCTTCCTCTGTGACTTCCTCGTCCTCCGCGTTGGGATCGATCCCGAGGAGGCGAAGGATGCCGTTGGTCGAAACCGTGAGCAGCCAGACGAGCGGCGCGAATACGATCGACACGCCATTGATCATGCCAGCCATATTCAGCGCGAGCTTTTCCGCGTTTTTCATCGCGACGCGCTTCGGGACGAGTTCGCCGAATACCAGCGTAAAGAACGTCAGAATCAGCGTGATCAGCAAAACCGAAACCGTGTTGACCGTGGCCGCGGGAATCGTTGAACCGCTCTGCACGAAAGCTTCGGTAATGCGCTTGGCGAAGTTATTCGCCGCAAACGCGCTGCCCAAGAACCCCGACAGCGTGATGGCGACCTGTATTGTCGCTAAAAAACGTGCCGGCTGGCTCGTGAGCCGCGCAAGCTTGATCGCCTTCTTGTCTCCTTCCGAGGCAAGCTTGGCCAGCTTCGCGTCGTTCATTGTGATGATTGCTATCTCCGCGCAGGCGAACACCGCGTTTAACGCGATCAGCACCGCCTGCAGGATCAATTCCCAGAATAAAGGGTCGCTTCCCATTCCATTTCTCCGTTAATTCGGCCGCGTGTTTTTTCGGCCGCGTCTTTGTTCAGTCTGTAGTCCGCCGGGCGATTACGCCCGTACTATTCCAAAAATGCCTCCCTGAAATAGAAAAAGCATAACCTGTGTCCGCAATTCAGCAGAGACAGATTATGTGCTTTAAAAAACATTCTCTCATGCGATTGTGTTCGTGGTCGCCGGTACTGTCGCTCTCTTCGTCGTTCATTTTAGTCCTCTCACGGTCATATATAAAAAAAGTATATCGGCATACGCCGGAATTGTCAATGATACGGGCGGATCAACAGAACAATCGTTTATATCTGCCGAATTAGGTTGTGTAATCTGATGCTTTTTGAGCTTTCTTTATTTAATTTTATGAAATTTTGTTGTTAAATAATTCATATGTTAATCAATCAGTCATTTGTCTTCGTTTTGTATGTCGTTCTGTAATTCTTCGAGGCGTTTTTGAGCATATGCTTGTCCCTTTTCACCTGCTGCAATATAGTTCTCTTTTGCTAAATCGTAATTCTGTTCGACTCCATATCCATGGTGATAACAATAACCAGTCCATAATAACCCATTTCCACTACCTCGGCTTGCAGCTGCTGAAAACCAGTAGAAAGCTACTTGGTCATTTTTATCTACACCGCCGCTGCCGCCATAATAGCACCTTCCGAGTTCATATTGCGCCTCTTCATTTCCTTGATTTGCAGCTAAAGTAAACCACTCAGCAGCCGAGGTAGCATTCTCATCAACTCTAACGCCCTCTTTTAGACATCGCCCGGTGTATAATTGCGCATTTGAATGCCCGGCTAAAGCAGCTTTTAATAAAAATTGATATGCGTCATTGAATTTACCATTATCAAAATAATCACGCCCGACTTGATATGCTTCCATTATAGGCGGAGGAAACATGGCATAGCTTGTTGGAGTTGTAGGGGCTTCCGTGTTGGTTGGTGTAAACGTGATGGGCTCAGGAGAATTTGGCTCTATTGTTATTTGTGTTGGAGTCGAAGTTGTTGCACTGATTATAACTTCGTTCTCTTTCTCAATTCTTCCATTTCCTATTCCTAAATAACCTTGATAGAGAATATAAGCGAGAACACTTGTTATGATTCCCACAGCTATACATGAAACACGCAATAAAAAATACTTTCTTGTTCGAAGCGATTGTTGTAATTCTCCATTTGGTATTAGAAAAATAAAAACAACGAATGCAATACTGGCAATTATAATAAGTATATATATTAGTAACTGTTTCGGTTTACTGGCTAGGAGAATCGCAAGTCCTCCGAATATCGCAAGAGTAGAACTCATGATTTTTTTAAACATAGCTGTCGTGAAAATTTCCATACAACTCCCGAAATATTCCTTGAAACGGTAGTCTGCATACCACTTAATAAGCAAACAGAATTTGGAGTAAAAATACTTAAAATTGTTTAATACTATTATCTTCATTGTATTTGTTATTAGCTTATGTCGCAAGAAAAATATGCTAAACATCATTCATTTATTTTCGATTTTTTTAGATTTATTTAATGAATAAACAGCGCGTTGACAATTTGTTGAGAAAAGGATATATTCAAACCATTATTTGCACTCATACTTCAAGATTGGGATGGAATACACATGGAACTGCATAAGAAACGCCGCGGCGACCGCCGCGACGCGACGCTTGTACGCGATCTCGACTCGATGCACGTATTCATGCCGCTGATGCTGCCAAACCGCGCGGACAACGAAGCGTTCATTCAGGAGCTCGTCGACCTGAGCGCCGTGGAGACGTATCTGGCAAAGAAGAACGCGCAGAACCCGGAATACAAATACACCTTTTTCCACGTCATTCTCGCCGCGCTGTCGCGCACCATCGAAATGCGCCCGCGCATGAATCGCTTCATCATCGGCAACCGTTATTTCGACCGCGATCACATCTCATTTTCCTTTATAGTAAAAAAAGCGTTTGCGGACAACGCGGACGAATCGATCATGATATTGAAATATGATCCGGCGAGCGAAAAATCATCGGTCGACATGATCCACGACAAGATCCGCGATTTTGTGTATTCGGTCCGTAAAAGCGACAGGAAGGACGGCACGACGGATATCCTCGATACGCTCGCCAAAACCCCGATGTGGATGCGAAAGCTGATCGTATCTCTCCTTCGTACGCTCGACGCGCACGGGCATATGCCGAAGGACCTCGCAAACGAAGATCCTTATAACAGCACGGTATTCATTTCCAACCTCGGCTCCATCCAACTCAACGCGGGCTATCACCATCTTGCCAACTGGAGCACGAATTCCGTATTCGTCATCGTCGGCGAAAAACACATGCAGCCGTTTTACGGCGCGGACGGCAGCGTTTCCGTCAGGCCCGCGCTTGGCCTCGGGTTCACGCTCGACGAGCGCATCGCGGACGGGTATTATTTCTCCAAGACGATCCGCCTGTTTAAGAAAATTCTGGCCGAACCCGAATGGCTCGATATTCCGGCAAAGGAGGCGCTCGATATTGCATACTGAAGAACACCGTTCCCCTTATTGCGAGGATATGTCAAACGTAAACGCCCCGTGGCTTTCGTTTTATGGAGAGGTGGACGCCCGCCTCTCCTACCCCGACGTCTCCATGTACGATATGGTGGAGCGCGCGGCGAACCTCTACCCCTCGTTCAAAGCCGTCACCTTTATGGGTAAGGGCACAAAATACCGCGATCTCGTCCAGCAGATTGCACAGACCGCGCGCGCGTTTGCCGCAATCGGAATCCGGGCGGGCGATAAAGTGACCCTCTGCATGCCGAATTGCCCGCAGATCGTGCTCTGCTTCTACGCGCTCAACCGCATCGGCGCGATCGCGTCCCTGATCCACCCGCTCTCGAGCGTCGGTGAAATCGCCTTTTACATCAAGGACTCCGGCTCGAAAGCGGTCGTTTCACTCGACGCGTTTTACGGAAAGTTCGAGGAAGTGCGCAGGCAGGTCGACTTTGAAACGCTGGTGCTCACGAGCGTGAAGGACGCGCTCTCCCCCGTCATGAAGGCAGGCTTCGCGCTGACCGAAGGGCGAAAGGTGCCGAAGATTCCGAAAGAGGCGGACGTGCTCTACTGGGACGCGTTTCTCAAAGGCGCGAAACGGCGGGACGATTCGTGCTTTGTCGCGCGCAAAGGCGCGGACCCCGCCGTCATCTTATTCTCCGGCGGTACGACGGGAACCACGAAAGGCATCCTGTTAAGCAACCTTAACTTCAACGCGCTCGCGCTGCAAACCTGCGCCATGGGACACTGCGTCGTGCCCGGCGCGCGCATGCTTGCCGCCATGCCGATGTTCCACGGATTCGGCCTCGGCGTATGCATCCATACGATGCTCGTCGCCGGCGTGACCGCGATCCTCGTTCCGCGCGTATCTGTCGAGAGCTACGCAAAACTCCTAAAGAAGGAGAAACCGAACTATATCGCGGGCGTTCCGACGCTCTACGAAGGCATCACGCGCAACCCTTATATGGACGGCGTGGACATGAGCCAGCTGATGGGCGTTTTCTCCGGCGGAGACACGCTCTCCATCGAACTGAAAAAGAAGTTCGACACGTTCCTCGCCGAACACGGGGCAACCGTGCAGGTGCGCGAAGGTTACGGCACCACCGAATGCGTCACGGCGAGCTGCTTGACTCCGTATCATATGTACCGCGAAGGCAGCATCGGACTGCCGTTTCCCGATACCTACTATAAGATCGTCAGAACGGGCACAACGGAGGAAGCGCCTTATGAAGAAGACGGCGAGATCTGCCTCTGCGGGCCTTCCGTCATGCTGGAATATGTCAACCAGCCCGAGGAGACCGCAAACGTGCTGAAAAAGCACGCGGACGGGCACGTCTGGCTGCACACGGGCGACCTTGGTTATATGGACGCGGACGGGTTTATCTTCTTCCGCCAGCGCATCAAGAGGCTCATCATCACGAGCGGGTATAACGTATACCCTTCGCAGGTGGAGAACGCAATCGACGCGCACGACAAGGTGCTCATGAGCTGCGTCATCGGCGTCCCGGACTCCTACCGCATGCAAAAAATCAAGGCGTTTGTCGTGCTCAGGCCGAACGTGCTGCCGACGCCGGCGCTCAAGGAGGATATCCTGGATCACTGCCGCAGGACAGTCGCGAAATATGCCGTGCCGTACGAGATCGAGTTCCGCAGCGAACTGCCAAAGACGCTCGTCGGCAAGGTGGCGTACACCGTTCTAGAAAAAGAGGAACTGGAAAAACAGGCGATCTAAGCGAGTCCGTACAAAGAGTCCGGCGCATACGTGCCGGGCTCTTTTTCTCGGATTTCGGTAAGAGCCTTGTTTCGGTTTAAATCATTCCCGCTTGTATTGATACAATCGGACGTGTATGATTAAGAAAAAGCCTGTTATGGAGGATCCCATGAATTACTGCTCCGACTGCGGCAGGCGGATGCCGAATTCAAACGCCGTTCTCTGCCACGAATGTCGGCAAAGAAGAAGAGCGCTCGGCGACAGATCGCCCTTCGAAGCGCCGTACGGGCTGACCAAGCGTAATTTTCTGCTCCTTTACTCCAAAGGGATGCGCATGTGCAGAACAGCCGCCGTGTTTGGTTATCTCAGCGCGGCTTCTACGATGATCATCATGTTCCTGAAGATTTTCCCATACAGTTACTACATGATGATCGACGCGTTCTTTTGTCTGATATTTACCATGTTCATCCATATTGTAAAAAGCCGTGCTGCGGCGATTATTTTTCTCTTGTATTGCGGCGGCAATATTGCATTCATGGTTCTGACAGGCGGCGTTTTCATCGGATACCTGAGCGTCGTCGCCGCCGTGTTCGGCGTGATCGGCACATTTCACTGCGCCATTGAATGGAGAGATTATCTAGCGATATGGGATTGAAATGCCTTCATCGCATCGACCGTGTCTGCGCGGCGGTGCGCATTTCGTCTTTTTTCATAACCGGAACGGCAGTCGTTCCGGTTTTTTATCGCCGTAAGGCGGTGTTGATTTTCGGGTACGGAAAAGCGGTAAAATCCTGATCGGATTTGCGGCAAAATGGCTTGACACTCCCTGCCTCGACGCATATAATTGAAAAGCACGAGTTGCCAATGTAGCTCAGTTGGTAGAGCAGCTGATTCGTAATCAGCAGGTCTGGGGTCCGAGTCCCCACATTGGCTCCATTTTTTTCGGGGTGTAGCGCAGTTTGGTAGCGCGTTTGGTTCGGGACCAAAAGGTCGCTGGTTCAAATCCAGTCACCCCGACCAATCAAGAAAGCAGCCATAATCGGCTGCCTTTTTTGATTGGCCGCATGGCATATAACTGGATTTGAAACTCCGCCCGCCGTCAGGTGGAAAAAGCTCGCTGTGCGAGTCTTTCAGGAGTGGGGGCTTGCGCCGCGTGAAGCGCAAGCAGACCGCAGCCAAATCGGAAAATCATACCGCAAGGATGATTGCTATAAGTGCTCCATACATTGTTTTTCTGAATTCGTCATCGTATTGCGTTCGTTGTTTCAGCATGGTTCTTTCCTCCTGATCTCAATTTTACTCTCTTACCATGCTATCCGAAATTTTAACACACTCCCATTATCGACAATTTTTATTACCAGATCATTTATATACAACAGATCCGCCGCGAATGAATGCCTGTGTCTTTTGATAGCGGTTTATGCGCTCAGTGCGTTGACGAAAAATATGAGCTCGGCTAAAATATAGTTAATCTATCGAAATTAGCATCTGCTTATGCTTCGCTCTCTTTTATGAGAAGAAAACCACCGGAGGAAAAAAATGAAAAGGATTGCGCTTCCTTGTTTCTGTTTCTTTATAGTACTGTTACTAAATGGGTGCGGTAATCAGGAAATACTAGCGCGTCTTGACGTGCTGGAAAGTCAAGTTGCACAGCTCAACAAAACCGTCGAGAATCTGAACGTCTCCCCAGAGATTTCACCAGCTGCGGTTGAAACGCCGGAGCCTGCTTCAACATGTTCGCCTGAACCAAAGCGCGATCTTTCCTATGAAACCGTTCGTGATTTGTTGGGTAAAGCGAACGTGATGGATGGCATGGATGATCGGTTTTTGGATGGTACTATCAGTATTTCATCTGAAGAATATTTTATCTTTTTACAATACGACTGCACATTAACAGATGAAGTAATTGATAATATTAATCGCGTTTTACAAGAAGGTTACGGTTCGCAGATTTCCAAAATGTCCGAAGGATTCACCGGCGATGGTGATTATTTAAGTTTCATAGAAGCGGAAGATGATGACACGCTTAATATTGGATTTGAGCTTTCCAATATTGAGACTGCGTCAAAAATATACCAGCTTGACATGGAATACTTTTCATCCTATGACGAGTTTATGCTCAAGCAAGACACATTGGATGAATTTGGAATCCCGGATCCCTTGCATGTTATCAACTATAACAAGGATGGTTCGATTTTTATCTCACTTGATTGGACTTTAAGCGGTGCGCAAGCAAATCAACTTGCGGTATATTACGCAAAACAGCTTTTAGGTGTGGATGATTTTAACACAGTTGAACAAAACGTACGTTTTGAAGGTGTTGCCCCTGATGGCGCAAAGTTGATATTTGTGGCGAATGATTACAGTAACAATTTTGAGGTGTCAATTGAGCGCATCTGTAAGAATGCACAATAATATTGTCCGAGCGGCGGCCGAAGTATATCAAGGGGCAGAAAAAGCACAAGAAATCAAAATGGTAACCAATTGTACCGAATAAAGTGTTCAATCACTTACCTTAATTAATATAAGTACAGTAGGTTCTTTTGCAGCAAATCAGTAAATCGTTAATATCAAGTGATATCGTTATTCGGCATACATCACGCGTATCTGTATTTATTCCTAATGGGAGAATAAGACTAGCATTTCAGGCAACCTAAAGATCTGCTCAAAAACTGGCGGTCATCAGTCGATATGAGTCTAGGCATTCAAGCTTGAACCCCCTCCCGCGATCGTTTCATTGTATCTGCTTTTGTGGTTTTAGACCAATCAGGAAAGCAGCCATAACCGGCTGCCTTTTTTGATTGGCTGCATGGCATATAACTGGATTTGAAGCTCCGCCCGCCGTCAGGCGGGAAAAGGCTTGCTGTGCGAGTCTTTCAGGAGCGGGGGCTTGCGCCGCGCGAAGCGCAAGCAGGCCGCAGCCAAAGCGTCTTTTGTTATAATGCGCTCCCTTGACTAGAAGTGATACGAGTGTATATAATTTCAGATAGTTTATACAATTCTGCGGCTCGATTTTAAGAGATAAAGAATACAGGAACGTTGCCGGTCCGGAAAATCCATATTGGAAGATCATTATGTAAGGATCAGTTTTCAATGAAGCATAGACGGTATATATAAAAGATGGTGAAAATAAAAGTCTGGCATATACAAGCGGCAGCGTACTTCTTACTGCTGCTTCCAACATCCTTTTTTATCATCGGCTGGATAAGGCCGCTGATTGCCGTTCCGGCGGCGGCGTTACTTCTGGCTTCATGGGTACTCATTCTCCTAAATGCGCGGAAAACCCAATCTGCCGTTTATGAGATCAAGATAAACGCCATTATATTTATATCCGTCATACTTCTGCTATGGTGTTACTTCGCGGGACAAGGCGGCTTCTTTTATCAGTCAAGCGACCATCAATACCGTAATGCGATATTCAGGGATTTGGTTGCTTTTCGTTGGCCGGTCGTATATGAACAGACCGGGTGTTCATTGGTTTATTACATAGGTTTTTGGCTGATTCCCGCGTCCATTGGGAAAGCGGCCAATCTGTTTTTTAACTTTGAGACGGCATGGATTGTCGCAAATGCCGCTTTGTTTCTCTGGTCATTTCTCTACCTTTTTTTCGTATCTCTGTTGATATTTATCTACACAAAAGCGGATTCGTTCAAAAAAATCGTTCTGGCTATGATATTGCTCGTATTCTTTAGCGGAATGGACATCATAGGCGTTCTTAGTTCCCTTCGTTTCGACGTTAAGGCAATACCGAATCATCTGGAATGGTGGTCGGGGACATATCAGTACAGTTCAAACACTACGCAACTATTCTGGGTGTACAATCAATCCACGCCAGTATGGCTCGCCACAGCTCTTTTTGTAAACGAAAAAAGCGTCCGGAATTATGTTTTCCTGTGTCTGATTATTCTTATCAGTTCGTCTATCCCGGCAGTAGGATTGCTTTTACTTCTTTTCGGCATGGGAGTGCACAAACTGATCCCCTTCATTCGCTCAAAACAGGTTTCCTGTTTTCTGAAGGAAGTATTCTCAGTACAAAATATCGTTGCCGCCGTAGTGTTATTGCCAATTTTTTATCTGTACTACAAAACAAATCGGACGGTGGATGGCAATCCGTTTCAATTTAATCTGTATGCCGATTCCATCGGTTGGGGAATCGCCATTCTCAGATATGTACTCTTTTGTATGATCGAATTCGGCATTCTAGGTATTGTTCTATATAAGGAACATCGAAATAACATATTGTATTGGATTTCAATCGTTTCGCTTTGCTTCTTAGGCGCGTTCAGCATAGGCTCGACGACCGACTTTGCCATGCGCGCGTCAATTCCGGCGCTTCTGGTACTCATGATGCTGACGATTCGTACGCTAAACAGCAGCATCCGTTTGAAGGTTTTCGAGGGCAAGCGCTACGTTTGTATTCGAGCGATTGGACTTGCAATCGCAATCATTTTTATTATCGGTACCGCAACGCCAATCGTAGAGTATTGCCGTGCAGTCAACGCGGTGTTAGTACACAATCAATTAAACCTGGTTGCGGATGATATGAAAACACTGTCTGATAAACCGGTTAAGGGTAATCAGAATTTTCTTGCTAGTAATTACAAAGATTCGGACTTTTATCAATATTTACAGAAACAATCCTAAACGGGCATTTGAGCAATAGCAAAGGCAACTATCGCCGTATCATGGATTCCCCCTGTCCGTTCCAGGTACTTGCGCCCGCCCGATTATTGTGTTGTCAAGTGTTCTTGTATCTGATTTTATGGGGATATTTCAAATTCCAGCTTCCCCTCCGGTAACCGTTTCGTTCTATCCGCAACGGCGGTTTTTGACCATCAAAAGGGCGGCCTCAATCGGCTGCCTTTATCATTTGCCGCATGGCACGCAACTGGATTTGAAACCTTTGATTTTTTCCCGTTTATAAAACTCACGTTTGACAGAACCGGCGGCTGATACTAGACTGATGATATCGTATTGTTCGTCCTGATCCTTGCGCGCATCTTCGCCAGATAGAATGACGGTCTTTCATCGACTGTAAACTCCGACGGAGGAAATCAATGTTTCAGAACTGGAAACTCAAGAGTAAAAAAACGTTCTTTCTTTCTCTTTTATCGATATTTGTCGCACTATCTTTTGTGTTGCTTGCAATCAGCATGCTGATTCTATCCGATGAGAATAAAATCAAACGAGCGGAAGTCGATATCTCCGAGCGGAGCATGATCGCATCCGAAGAATATTTTATCACCTACAAATTCAATCGCCTGATTTCCGATCTCCGGTTTATCTGCGATTCCCTCTCGCTGAACTATCCCGCAAACGGCGACTTCAGCAAAGTCGCAGCGTTATGGCTCTCCTATTCTGAAAATCGCGGCGTTTACGATCAAATCCGCTTCATCGACCTGTCCGGCAATGAAGTCGTACGGATTGATTCTGAGCCGGGCGGTCCCGTCGTCATCGCGCCGGAGGATTTGCAGAATAAAAGCGACCGCTACTATTTTCAGCAAGCCATCGCGATGAATGAAAACCAGATCTATATCTCCCCGCTTGACCTGAATGTGGAAAACGGCGCGATCGAACTGCCGATCAAACCGGTGATCCGTTTCGCCATGCCGTTTTTCGGCAGCGACGGCGTAAAAAAAGGCATCGTAATATTAAACTATGCCGCATCGGATATCCTCTCGCAGATCGCTTCGGTCGCGGCAAGCAGCTTTGGCAACGTATATCTTCTCAACAGCGAAGGATACTGGCTCTATAATTCGCATGACGCTTATACCGAATGGGCGTTTTCATATAATCCCGATTCGACCGTGAAATTCTCAAATTACTACCCGAAAGAATGGGGCATGATCTCTGCCGGCGGCACCGGCAGAATGACGACCGGCAACGGCTATTTCAGCTATGCCGCGATATCCGTCAATCAAGTACTCGCGTCAGAGGGAGCTTCCGACATTCTTTCGAGCGATATCGGCAGTCTGTACATCGTTTCCTTGATCCCCGCCGTTTCCGGTGCCGATATTTATCCTTCCGGAAGCCTTCTTGACCTTGCGGGAAAGTCGATCCGGCAGTACTATCTGTTCTATCTGCTCGCGATCGCAATCTCTGCGGTGCTCGCCGCGTATATCGCCAGCAGCCGGTCGAAGAGCAAAGAGGTTAAGTTCTTCTCCCAGTTTGACACAATGACAGGCGCTTTAAACCGCCGCTTCGGAATCGAAAAATTGTCCAATCTTTATAAAAACCTGTCCAAGATCAGCTGTCAGCTCTGCATCTGCTTCATCGACGTCAACGGGCTGAAGGAAGTTAACGACACGCTCGGCCACGAGACGGGCGACGAACTGCTCGTCACGGTCGCAAACGCCATACGCGCGAAGATTCGCAGCGACGATTTTCTTGTCCGTCTCGGCGGCGACGAATTTTTGATCGTGTATACCGGTATCGACGAATCGCAGGCCGAATTCGCCTGGAAGCGCATCGTTGCGGAGTTTGAAAAAATCAATACGGAAGAAAGCCGGAAATATAGCGTCAGCGTCAGCCACGGCGTGCAGGCGTTGACCTGTGCCGATCGTCTGTCGCTCGACCACGCGCTCAACCAGGCGGATGTAAAAATGTATGAGGAAAAACGCAGAATCAAGAGCGAAACGCAGATCATCCGCAACGCGTAACCGCGCAGAAAAAATCTGCCTGTTTGCCGTATGCGTCTCGCTGCTTGTTTTTGTTTACGCGCCGGCGCCTGTTTCCGTTTCCCCGGCTCCTTCCCCTTCGCCGTCCGCTGCGCCGATTCCGCAATCTCAGCTCTTTTCTTTAAAAATGAACAGCGCCGAAATGGGCGCCGCCGTACCTTTTCTGGTATATCTGCCGGAAGGGTATTCCTCAGATGCGCGTTATCCGATTTGGTATGCGATGCACGGCTACAGTTCAAGCGAAAAAATGTGGGTCGAAGAGGCGCGGGCGGGCGACCGGGCGGACGCACTCATCATGAGCGGCGAGCTGGCCCCCATGATCATGGTGTTTCCCTATACGCGATACGACGACGCGAAGACCATCGAGGCGGATATGGCGGACGGCGTGCGCGGGCCGAGCCGAATGGAGCATTTCCTCTGTGAAGAACTGATTCCCTTTATCGACGCGCATTACAGTACGCTCGCCGCGCCGGAATGGCGATATATCGGCGGGTTCTCGATGGGCGGGCTCTTCGCGCTGCAGATTGGCCTGCACCGCCCCGACCTGTTCGGCAGGATCGGCGCCTGCAGCCCCGCGCTGACCTGTCATGATTTTTCGGGGGATGCGTTCGAGCGCTGGCTTTCGACAAATCCCGCCGACGCAAAGGAGCTTTCCGGCTATGCCGCGGATCACGGATACGATCAAATCCGCGTTTATCTAGACTGCGGCGACGCAAGCGACCCGTTCTCCGAAGGCGCCTCTTCGTTATATGACGCATTGCTCGCGCGCGGCATAAATGCGGAGTTTCACCCGCACGAAGGCGGGCATAGTCTGCGGCTCGATCTTGTGGACGCCTATCTGTTGTTTTACGGTAGAAAGTAAACAGATAGATTTCGACGCAACGTTTTCCTGTTTCTTCTTATTATTTTGTATGCAGGCAGAACTAAGTTCGAAAGAGTATTCGAATGGTTTCGCAGTCAGGAATCGCTTTTTTATTCTTATAATTTTATACCGCGTAATTCCGATCATTTTTCCCTCTTCCCTCCTGATATATTCAGAGCATAAAATACCGGGAGGGTATCTATGCCGAATATTTTTAGAAACCGACTCCAAAGCAATCAACGTTGTCTCGGCTGTGGCGCGAGGACCAAGCAGCGGGTTACTCAGGCACTCAAGCGGCGGTCTCCGGAAAGGCAGGCGCAAACGTAGGAAGCGCCGTGGCTCCACCATCCATCGCCGCTCTCAACCGCCTCGACGCCGCCATAGCAGAGGCCAGTGCTGCCGCAGCCAAGACTTCCGCAAAGACCGCGCCGCCAACGCCCGCCGCCATCAACCGCATTGACGCCGCCATCGATGCGGCCAGCTCGGAAGCGAACCGCGTTTCCGCCGTTGCGTCAGCAGATGTCGGCCGACAGCTGTCGACCAATGAGATGCAGCGCGCAGAAGCCGCGCTGGCAGCAAGACTGCCGGACGATTTTCCCATCGATAATTGGGAGAAGCTGAACACAGGGGCGCAGCGGAAGGCGATGCTCTTCAGCGGTCTGAACGATCAGGAGCAATGGCGGCTGCTCAATGCTTCCGCTCCGCTGAAGGCGCTCGCCAACCTGAACTCGGAACAAAGCGGGCCATACCGAAAAGATGCGTCAATTTTGACCTCTTTACAAAACGGACTTCTGCGTGAAAGAATAGAGGCGGCGTTTGCAATGCCAAAGAAAGGGACGGAATACGAGGAAAATGGTAGCGGTGATGGGACATTATATGATTGGGATAAGGAAGTTGATAATAAACAGGTTCAACCCTTTCCGTTTCAGGCACCAGTTCCCGTTATCAAAGAAGTTCCTTATCCGCCTAATGGAGAAAAAGCATATGTTTTTTTCACAAACTCTTGGGGAGCCAGGTTCAAAAAGCAGGCTTTATATCAACAAAAAGTTTTAGAAAGCCAAGGGTATGATGTTGAATTAGTTCAAACGGATGATGTCGACATCTTCATGGACGAATGGAACGATATGGATCCAAAAACAACGACAGCCGTGGTTATTAGTCATTGTAACGGAATGTCACTCATTTTTGAGAATAATTCATCAACGAATGCTATGAGTGCTACCGGTAAAAATCGCTCAGGAGTCAATATCCCATCTATAAGTGAATTAACGGGGCCTGAAATTGCAGAACTATATATCTATTCATGTAATGCCGGGCACGAAGAATTTTTGGCATCAGAAGGTACTAATGTTGCAGACGCATTTCGTGATCTTTCAAATGTCGATACAGTATTTGCGTTCGATGGTTCGGTTGGTTTCGGTCCACCCGCTTTATTTAGAACAACGTATGAACCTCGACTATCACATGAACAATCTTACGACGATGTTTTTTCTTGGTTTAGTATTCCTGATGGTTATGGTGAATCTGGAGCCTCTGGTCTTCTTGAATATGACAGTGATGATTGAGGAGTCGTGCATGAAATCAAGAAACAAGTTGATTTTGATTCTGATATGCATCTTGCTGTCTGTATCAGCAATTGTGCTTGTCGTTGATAATTATATCTCGAATTACTGTAATACCCTTGGACGTAATTCAAAATATCTGTCTACCGCCGGTTATGCCGCCGCTTTGCGTGTTGATCGATTTGATGTCGAAAGTTTTACCAAGGTTTACGGAGAACCGATAGCAGTTCAGCAATGGCTTGACCCGGAAAATCCAGGTCGCGAACTCGTGCTGCATACATATCCGTCATTTGACATTCTATATTTGGTAGATACGTCCTCCCATGGCGAGAAATCCTTAAGATTCCTGCAAATCAAGATCAAAGATGAGACGATTCGTATTGGTGGCTTGAAAATCGGTGTCGGTTCACAACGAAATATTATTCGACTCGCGTTTCTCCTCGACCCGAAAATGTCAAAACAAGAAATCGAGTATTCATCGTATGATTTTCCGGAAGCTGATGAAGGATTTTACGGGGAAGATTGGTGGCGAATATTATTGGATTACAACGATGAAGGTAATGTCGTATCAATGGCCTATACCATTTCGCCGAATTGATTCATTCAAACGGAGCTCCGCCGCTCCGTTTATTTTTCACAATTTGCCCTGTGCAATTAGAACGATTGTTCGATATAATTAACCTGATATATTATGCATTTCAGCTCAGGCAATCACCGGATCGTCTGGGGCATCGATGCGCCAGATGGCATGCGAGTTGATTATTCCGGCGTATCTCATACTGAAATTGAATGATGGTAACAGGAGGACATATGTTCAACGAACAAAAGAATTATATAGATAAACACCGTTTCATATTTCTCATGATTTGTCTTAGCATTTGTTTACTAATATCACAGTTCGGCTGTGTTTACGAAAGCCCTCAAAACAACAAATTCGACAGCGTCACTTTTGCAGCGAATCTAAAATCGGATGCAACTTCCAACGATGGGAAAAAAACCGCATATTATGGCGGTCGTATCTACTACCTTGCGTCAGAAGTTGGCACACAGGGAATTTACAGCATGAATGATTCAGGTGAAGATGTCAAACTGGAAGTTCCGGTTGAAGATATCCGTGCAATCAGCATACAAGCAGATGGCATATACTATTCCGGGTTTGCGGGAGTAAAGCAAAACGATAGCGGGCCATTCCGGCAATTCCGTCTTTTCTACCGTAAGAATGGTTCAGATGTCCCACTTGATTTTCTCTCTGAAGCAGTATATACCGATAAACTGCGGGATGAAAATGTTTGGGATTTCTATATTTCACAAAACAATATCTTTGTTTTACGTTTTATCAATATTGTGGGTTATAACGGCAGCTCTGGATTATCCATTGCTTGCTTCAAAAATGGAAAGGCTATTCCTCTCTCTGAATATCAGATTTTAGAAGATAATACTAGTCTGAATAACACAAGTGCGAATCACGCCTTTTTGTCTTTTGCTCAATTTGATTCTTTATTTGTTAATCTGGGTAACACTGTATATGATAAACCTCAATTAACTGAACGGTTGTCTGGTCGAAGTTCGATCAGTGCTTTTGATTCAATCCAGAATAAAGTTGCTTTTCCCGTCGATCGGATGTATTCCGCTTTTTCTGCTTCTTCTCATATAGAACATTCGCGTTGGTTTTGTAGGATAGACCAGGAAAAGATCATATTTGGTTCAGTAAGAGGATTGGAGATTTATGATTTCGATACAAAATCAATAATGGATTTTGTACCCTTCGCCTTGCCGGATAGCGTATATAACCAGCTCGATTTCGGAGATTTCTTCCTTGTTTTTACTGAAAATCTCAGGAATAGTTATATGAATGGAATTTATGCGCCAAATACATATTTACTCAACCGCGCTCTGTCGGAATCCCTCTACCGCGTCAATCCCGATTCAGGCGAAAAAACATTGCTGCTTACTCTCCCTCGCAATCACTCCTTCCTGTATGCGGATCGCCAAACCGCCGTAACAGGCGGCGGGAAAACGATCTCCGTTTACGACATCGGCGGGGATTCCGCCGTGCTTCTGCGGACGATCCAGGTCAAGCATAACATCGTCGAGCGCGCCAACAAGGTCGATTCGGCCGGCGGCTGGCTCTTCCTCTACCGGTTCAATGAAAAAACGCAGCGGGACGAGCTGATCGAAAAGGTGTATATCGGCTCGTGATGGCGAAAAACGGAGCTTTCGCGTGCTATCCCTGGTTCATATGATCGCTAGATGGAATCAGACAAGAAAAGACCGCCGATAACCGGCGGTCTTTCTATGTTCAATGCGTCAGTATTACAGCACGAGCGTCGGCGGGTTGTACATCCGCGCGCCCAGCTCCTGATCGAGCATATAAAGCCCTTTGCTGTCGGCGCCGAAGAGTTCCATCTTCTTGATGTTATCGGTGGAGTTCATCTCTTCCTCCGCCTGTTCCCTGACGAACCAATCCAGAAACTGCATCGTTCGGAAATCCTTCGCTTCGTAAGCGGCTTCGTAGATCGTATGGATCGACGCGGTGACAAATTGTTCGTGCGTCAACGATTCTTTCAGAGCGTCCATATGCGCATTCAGCGGCGTATCCGGTTTGCCGATGGCTTCAAAGGTAACCTTGATGTCGTTGTTCTGCATGTACTTGATAAACAGCAGCGCGTGGTCGCGTTCCTCCTGCGCCTGAACGGTAAACCAGTTGGCAAATCCCTTCAGCGCCTGTTCTTCATAATAATTCGCAAAGTGCAGATAGAGATACGCTGAGAAAAACTCCTTCGTAATTTGTTCGTTCAGCAGCTTCTTTACTTTTTCTGTAAACATAACTTCCATCTCCTATTCTATCTTTCCCTATTATAGTATTCCCTTTAATGATTAAATAGTAACAGTTTATCAGCCATATTTCTGTGCTTTCGTCACGAATCTTGTATGCAATCGAATTGTGATTTACGCACGGTACGTCCAGGAACGTATGCTATACTGATCATAAAAGGAAGGTGTTTTACATGGCATACGTAAAGGTCTCCGAGGTTGGAGAATTGAAACCCGGTGAAAAGAAACGGGTGACGCTTCCTGACAAAGTTCTGATGCTGGCGAATGTGGACGGAACGTACTACGCGCTCGATAATCGATGCCCGCATATGGGCGGTTCTCTCTCAGACGGCGAGTTAAGCGGCGAAACGCTCGCATGTCCCCGGCATGGCGCAAAGTTTGACGTTCGCACCGGAAAATCGGTAGGAAACGCAAAACTTGGATTCCTCAGCGTCAAAGTAAACGACGCGAAATCGTACCCGGTCAAGGTGGTAGGAGCCGATATCCTCACCGACCTCGGCTGAACGCAGCAGACGCAGCTACTCTTCTCCCGCAGTGGAATAAACTCGGACTTATCATTGATTGTAACAGAAAGAAGGAATTATTTATGAAACGGAATGTTGGCACGGTGGATCGTTGGATACGCATCGTATTGGGCGTCGCGCTGTTAAGTCTTCTCGTCTTCCTTTCCGGCGGAATCCGCTGGATCGGCTTGGTCGGCCTGATTCCCCTGCTGACCGGGATCGTCGGGTACTGCCCGCTGTACGCGCTGTTTCATTGCAGCACATATCAGGCAAAATAACCGGTTTGTACTGCTTAAAGGCAAAATGGAAAGTCCCGTCCCTGCGGCGGGACTTTTTGTAACGGTTTACCGCTGAGAAGATTCCTTTGCATTGTAACATCTTTGTGATAAAATAATCGCGTTGAATCTCACCGAATTGTAACCGATATTTCGTTGTTGCAAATTATTTCGGTTTCCACCCATCTTAACCAAAGGGAGTGTGACCGTTTCGATGGAACAAGTTTCAAAATCGCCGGCAGGCGAACCGTCTGCCGCGCCGAAGAGCGCTGCGGCAAACCCGAGCGATTCCGCTCTGGCATTGCTCTCCGATTCCGCTCCGGTCGGGCTGATCGTGACCAGTCCTTCCGGCAACATCATCAGTTTTAATCAGACAATCCAGGAAATGCTCGACGTTAAGCTGGAGGATTACGTCAACACGAACGTCGGCGCTCTCTACGTGGATGCCGACGCGCGACAGCGGCTGCTCGCGCAGCTAGCCAAGTCAAACTGCGTACGCAATTTTGAGGTGGACGTCCGGCACCACGACGGATCCGTCCGCACCGTGCTGGCAAATATCGACAGCATCGACTACAACGGCGAAACCGTTCTTCTGACCTCGCTGCAGGACATCACGAATTATAAAAAAAGTCCGGGTGAAGCGGAACCCCATGACATCAACTACCACGCGCTTTTCAGCAACGCGCCGATCGGTATCACCGTAACCAGCAAGAGCGGCAAGCTGCTCCTCGCAAATAACGCGATTCGGGAAATGACCGGCTATACGGAACACGAGCTGGAGGCTCTTTCGATTAAGGAATTCTATCTCGTACCGGAGGACAGAAAAAAACTGCTCGATCTGACCAATCAGCTCGGCAAGGTCCGCGATTTTGAGACGATCTTCAAACACAAGATCGGAACGCCCATCGTCGTACTGCTCAATACCGACCTGATCCGATTCTGCGGACAGGACGATATCCTGCTGACGTCTATCCGCGATATTTCATACCTGAAGCAAGCCGAAACCGCGCTCAAAAGAGAACGGGATTTTTCCAGCACGATTCTCGATATCGCCGCGATTTTGATCGTCGTACTGGATCACACCGGCGCGATTACGCACTTCAACCGCTCCTGCGAGCAGCTCTCCGGTTATACGTTTGGCGAAGTGCGCGGCGAGCATCTCTGGGAGTCCAGCTTTTTCGAACCGCGATTCACAAGGGAACGGATCGAGACTTTCTTTCGCAACGACAAACTCGGCGTGTTTGAAACCGAGATCCACGCGAAAAACGGCGAGCGGCATCTCGTCTACTGGACGTTCGCTTCCACGCTGGACAAGGACGGCAATTTCGACCATATCATCGCGACAGGCATCGACATCACGCAGCAGCGCCGCGCGTCGGAACAGCTTCGGCTGGCGAACGACGAACTTGCCGCACGCGTGAAAGAGCTGCAGACACGCAGCAGCGAGATGAATCTGGTCAACGAAATGGGCGAGCAGCTGCAAAGCTGTCTGAATGTTGCGGAGGCCTGCGCCATCAGCGCGCAATATATCAGGAAAATCTGTCCGCTCAGCGGCGGCGCGCTCTATCTGATCAAGGAGTCGCGAAACCTCGCGGAAGCGGCGGGAACGTGGGGCGAACAAACGTACACCGAACCGGTTTTTGAACCGATGGGCTGTTGGGCGATCCGGCGCGGAAGAAGCCACCTCGTGGACGCGCAGCACCCGGGCCTTCTGTGCAGCCATATCACAGGACCAGAAACGGGCGATTACATGTGCATCCCGCTTCTCGTCAACGGCGAAGCCATCGGCATCCTCCACATGAACCACGTCGATACGGAAAACCCCGCCGGCAGCCCGCAATATTCCGAGCATAAGGCGCAGATCATCACGATGGTCGCGGAGCACATCGCGCTCGCTCTCTCCAATCTGAAGCTCAAGGAGACCCTGCGCCAGCAGTCGATTCGGGACTCGCTGACGGGGCTGTATAACCGCCGTTATATGGAGGAGACGCTGGAACGCGAGCTCAGCCGCGCCGCGCGCGAGCAGAAACCCGTCGGGGTGATGATGTTCGACATCGATCATTTCAAGCGGTTCAACGATCTGGAAGGCCACGACGCGGGGGACGCGCTGTTAAGGGAACTCGGCGCATTCCTGAATCAATCCATCCGCGGGTCGGATATCGTATGCCGGTACGGCGGGGAGGAGTTTCTCGTCGTCCTCCCGGGCGCGACGAAGGAGAACACGCGCGAGCGCGCGGAGGAAATTCGCTGCGGCGTGAAAGAGATGCTGGTGTACCACCTCGGCAAGCCGCTGGCAAAGTGTACGATCTCCATCGGCGTCGCCGTCTATCCGGAGGATGAGTCGTCCGCCGAGCGGCTGCTCAAGTCCGCCGACAGCGCGCTCTACCGCGCGAAGAACGAAGGCCGCGACCGGGTGGTCGTCGCGGAATAACCGAAAAACAGAATGTGTTCTTCCCCGCCAGTCCAGAACGGCGGGGGTTTTTAATCAAGTTGAAAAGACGAATCAAGTGAATTTTCACAACCCCTATTGCCTTCACGCGCCGGTATGGTATCATACCTTGCAGTGAGGCAATTTTCACAGAGGGGGTATCCGAATTGGATCACATCATCGAAGTGGCCGGCCTGCAGAAATCGTACGGCGCGGTACACGCGGTCAAGGGGATCGATTTTTACGTGGAGAGCGGGAAAATCTTCGCGTTCCTCGGCCCCAACGGCGCGGGAAAATCCACCACCATCGACATCATCTGCACTTTTTTGCAGGCGGACGCGGGTACGATCGTCGTGGACGGGCATACGCTCGGAAAAGACGACAACGCCATCCGCCGGAGCATCGGCGCTGTGTTTCAGGACGGCCTGCTCGACCCGCTGCTCACCGTGCAGGAAAATCTCCGCATCCGCGCGGGATTTTACGGCCTGAGCGGCAAAGCGCGCGAAACCGTGATCCGGGACGTCGCATCCCGCGTCGGCATTGTCGAAATTCTCAAGCGGCCCTACGGGAAACTCTCCGGCGGTCAGCGGCGGCGTTGCGACATCGCCCGCGCGCTGGTCAACACGCCGAAGATCCTGTTTCTCGACGAACCGACCACCGGCCTCGACCCGCAGACGCGCAAGAGCGTATGGGAAACCATCACGAAACTCCAGCGCGACACGGGCATGACGATCTTCCTCACAACGCATTACATGGAAGAAGCGGCGGAGGCGGATTTCGTGATCGTCATCGACAACGGAAGCATCGTCGCAAAAGGCACGCCCTCCGACCTGAAGGAGCGCTACACGAGCGACAAACTCACGCTGGTGGCGAAAGAACCGGATGCGCTCGCGGCGAAGCTCGCCGAAAAGGGGTTCTCGCCCGCGCTCGTCGCCAACCGCGTCACGGTTCCCGTGGCCAACACGCTCGCCGCGCTGCCGATATTAGAGGAGCATAAGAACGAGATCTCCGGCTTTACGGTCACGACGGGCACGATGGACGACGCGTTTATCGCCATCACCGGAAAGGAGATTCGCGAATGATCCGCTTAAAATCACGCCGTCTCCCGATTTGTTTGTATCCTGCCGCCTGTGAGGAGGATTCCATATGATTAATTTTACGAAACGCAACCTCCTCGTTTTCTTCAAAGATAAGGCGTCCGTGTTCTTCTCGCTGCTGTCGGTGTTCATCATCATCGGCATGTACGCGCTGTTTTTAGGCGACGTCTGGACGAGCAGCATGGAGGGAATCTCCGGCGCGCGGTTCATCATGGACAGCTGGATCGTCGCGGGGCTGATCGCGGTCACCTCGGTGACCACCACGATGGGCGCGTTCGGCACCATGGTGGAGGACAAATCCAAGAAGATCGTCAAGGACATCCGCTCCTCCCCGCTAGCGCGCGTCAGCATCGCGGGCGGGTACATCCTCAGCGCGTTCATCATCGGGGTGATCATGTGCTGTGTTGCGCTCGTACTGTGCGAAATGTATATCCTCGCGGGCGGAGGAACGCTGCTCGGCGGGATGCAGTTGTTAAAGGTGTTCGGGCTGATCCTGATCTCGACGTTTTCCAACACCGCGCTGGTGCTCTTCTTCGTTTCGTTTTTCCAGAGCAACAACGCGTTTTCCATCGCGAGCACCATCATCGGCACCGTCATCGGCTTCCTGACGGGCATCTATATCCCGATCGGGCAGCTGCCAAACGGCGTGCAGTGGGTCATCAAGCTCTTCCCGCCGTCGCACAGCGCATTATTGCTGCGGCAGGTGATCATGGAGGACGCGCTGAAGGCGAGCTTCGCGGGCGCGCCGGCAAGCGTGGTCACGAACTTCAAGGAGCTCATGGGGGTGTCGTTCAAGATCGGGGAGACGCAGGTGACGCCGATTTTGAGCATCGGAATTATGGTCGTATCGGGAATACTGTTCCTGGGGCTGTCGATTCTGAATCTCTCCAGAAAAAAGAGATAAGGTTACATAAAAGGATGTTTGTTGCCCCCGCTGGCGGTTGTCGGCGGGGGTGATATTTTGACTATCATAAAAAGTATTGTATAATGTCTTATACTGTTTTTGAGGTGACTTGTATGAACAAAATGTTGATTACAGGGCTACCCTTAAGTAACCCTGATCCTAGTTGCGCTCCATGCAATATTGATTACGAGAATCTTTTCTTACATCCCTCTTACTTTCTTTGGGCTGATAAGCTCGTTTTGCCTGAATACATATGGAAGATAATCAATGATACCAAAGGAACATATGATTCAAACAATGTACAAGTTTTAAAATTAATCGTTGAAATGCTCGATTCCGCTGGTTTAGTAGAGAAAATCAACTCTTTCACAATTCTTACTGACGACGTATGGGAGAAGATCGATTCGGAAATTGATAAGGACATTAGATTATTTCATACGGTCTATCCTCAAAGTGCAAGCACTAAAGACCACATGATCTTAAAATTTGGTAAGAATGAATTCTGTTATCCAAGAATTAGATATGTATATGCGAGCCTATTCTTATCTCAATCTCTTGACTGCCAATGTTTATTTGATAGTAGTTCCATCGAATTATGTAATATGAAATTTGGTATATCAAAACTAAACACCTCATTACAAACTTCTATGAAATACAACGGATTGGTTGATGTTTTTAGCTCTATTTTACCAGATGACTTCTGGTCTCCTGTGAAACTCTTAACTGAACAATGTCAAACTTGTGCTCGACTAAAAGACAAGTGCTTTGGTGAAATCATGGCAAGCACAGAGAATGAAATCAAGACGTATTTACAATGGCGAGACTATGACGAAGTTCATAGAATTAAGGAAAAAGTCGAAGGAATTATCATAAAAAAAAGCAAGAATGATGGTTTATTATCACCTGAAGATATTAAGTTTGAATTTGATAATCAGAAATCTCGTTTAACAAGGATAATGCACCAGCGATTCCCGAAAATAAAACGATGGTCGAAATATGTTACACTATTGTCGATTCCTGCATCCTTTATTGGCTATTTTACAGGTAATGTTCCAGTAGGTATAATAGCACAATCTGTGGGTGCAGCTAGCTTCGTTGCAAATACAATAATAGAGAATGAGCTAGATAAGCATAATTGGATAAACTTCACTCTTAAATCTGCGTCAAAAATAGAAAATGATTAGCAATTTTAACCAAGTAAATATGTCAACCAATATTGTAACATTGGTTGACATTCCCTTTCCCCTCCCTTATACTACCCCCTAAGGAGAATCTCCCATGACCGTACAAATCCACCTCCAGCAACTGCTGGAGTCTAACAAAAGCACCTTCCTCTCCGGCGAGGAAATCGCCCGCGCCCTCGGCGTGAGCCGAAATGCGGTCTGGAAGGCGATCAAAGCCCTGCAAGCGGACGGCTACCCGATTCAGGCCGTGCCCAACCGCGGTTACTGCCTCGCGGCGGAAAGCGACGTGCTCTCCGCAAGCGGCATCCGCCAGTACCTCACCGGCGAAGCGCAAGCCCTCGACCTCCGCGTGTACGATTCCGTGGACTCCACCAACCTCGTCTTGCGCGAGCTCGCGAATCAGGGCGCGCCGGAAGGGACGGTCGTCATCGCCGCCCAACAGACCGGCGGGCGCGGGCGCAAGGGGCGGAGCTTCTATTCCCCGCAGGGCACGGGCGTCTACGTTTCCCTCCTGCTCAAACCCAAAATCGCGCCGGACGACGCGACGCTGATCACCACGACCGCGGCGGTCGCGGTCTGCGGCGCGGTGGAGGCCCTCTCCGGCAAACCCGCCGCGATCAAGTGGGTCAACGACGTGTTCCTAGACGGAAAAAAGATCTGCGGCATCCTGACGGAAGGTTCGTTCGACATGGAGAGCGGACAGTTCGACTACGCGATATTGGGTTCCGGCATCAACGTATACGAACCCGCGGGCGGCTTTCCGGCGGAAATCCGCGCGGTCGCGGGCAGCGTGCTCCCCGCTTCCGTCCCCGACGGAAAAAACCGCATGATCGCGGAGTACCTCAACCGCTTTCTCCCGCTTTACCGCAGCCTCGGCAGCGCGGAGACCAACGCGGAATACCGCCGCCGAAGTTTCGTGCTGGGGAAGATGGTCACCGTGCTCGCCGGAGAGCGCGAAACGCCCGCCCGCGCGCTGGACGTGGACGAAAAGTGCCGCCTTGTCGTGGAATACGGCGATGGCAGGCGCGAAACCCTCTCTTCCGGCGAAATCAGCGTAAAGGTTTTTTAGTTGCAGCTGCGCTGCAGGCATAAACGAAACTAGATTCCAATTTTAAGGAGAAAACCCAGATGAACCCCGTCGCCAAATCCCGCACCTATAAAATGATCCTCGTCGCGCTGTTCGCGGCGCTCATCGCGGTCGGCGCGTTTATCCGCATCCCCGTGCCGCTCGTGCCGTTTACGATGCAGACGTTTTTCATCGTACTCGCGGGTATGCTGCTTGGCAGAAAGCTCGGCGCGGCGAGCGCGCTCGTTTACCTCGCGGTCGGGCTCGTCGGCATCCCCGTGTTCACGCAGGGGGGCGGCATCGGCTATGTCCTCAAACCCTCGTTCGGCTACCTGATCGGCTTCGTCGCCGGAGCGTTCGTCACGGGCGCGATCGCGCGCAAAGCGGCGCAGCCGTCGTTCTGGCGGCTGATGGGCGCGGCGCTCGCCGGCCTGCTCGCCGTCTACGTTCTGGGTACGACTTACTTCTACTTTCTAAGCAACTATTATCTCGGAAACCGGGTCTCCGTCTGGACGGCGGTGCTGTACTGCTTCCTCGTGTTCGTGCCGGGCGATCTTGTAAAGAGCGTCGTCGCCGCGCTGATCGCGAGGCGTATGATACCGGTTTTGCAGAAAAATAATCTGGCCTGATTGCCACGACGGTGAACAAAGCCGGAGCGAACAGCTCCGGCTTTGTGTCTATCTCGTTTTCAGGAGTTTTCGCACGCGTTTCCAGTCCGGGTAATACAGATCCATCCGCCGCCAGAACCGTTCCCCGTGCCCCGGCTCGTGCAGGTGGCAGAGTTCGTGGGTCAGCACATACCTGAGGCACTCCGCCGGTTTCTCCGCAAGGCGGAGATTGAGCGTCACGTTCGCCGTCTTGACGTTGCAGGTGCCCCAGCGGGTTTTCATATCCCGCACCCGCAGTTCGCCCGCGCGCTTGCCGACCGTGCGCTCGACGGCGGGCAGCATCGTCCCCGCCGCTTCGTAGAGCTCCGCGCGGTACCAGGCGTCAACCAGCTTTTTTCGCGCCTTTTCGTCCGCGCCCTGCTTGATCCGAAGCTCCAGCGCGTCGCCCCTTAACATGGCGCCATTTCTTCCGGCGACGGGGATGACGCTAAGGGTCAGCCGTTTCCCGAAATAAGGAATTTCCTCCCCGTCTTCATAACGGCGCGGCCCCGCTGCCGACTGTTTCGCGAGCTGCCGTTCGATCCAGTCCTCGCGGCTGAGCACGAATCGGGAAATCTCCGCCTCGCTCGTGCGCAGCGGCGCGCTGACCGTCAGCCCGCCCCCTTGCGGCAGCACGCGCAGGTAGAGGTTTTTCATGCGCTTTCTGGTCACGGTCACGTCGTACCGGCCGGCCCGGAGGCGAAAGGTGTTTGCCACGGCATATCCTCGCTGCATCTTTGTTGTATTCATCCGCACGCCGAATCGTAAGCGGCGGTCTTTTCGAATTCTAACATCCGCGCAGCGTCAGCGTCAATCGAGATCCGTCTCCGGCCATACCCTGCCGCCGCGCTCCGTCTCCGTCTCCGCCCCGAACAGCGCGACCACGCCGTATTCGATTGCCGCGTAGAGAACGATTTCTAGGATGTCGTCCCGCCATTTATAAAGCGTGGACTCCGACACGCTGAGTTCCATACTCAGCCGGATCATTCGCGCCCGGACAGGCTGGCTGCGCGGCAAAGGCGTTTCCAGCCCGAACAGGCGGCACATGAACCGTTCCTTTGCGGGGTTGATCGCGCGGAAATACGCCCGCGCCGCGTTGATTGCGCGCAGCCATCCGAGCATGGAACCCCTTTCTTCGCGCAGCGCGGCCGCGCGGAACGCGCGCGACTGATTTCTCCGATACCCGAGCAGCCGACGCTTTGCCTCGGCGCGCAGGCACGTTAACGTATCGCCTTTCATGATTCCCTCCTTTGTTCGCATTATACGAACGTTTGTACGTATATTATACGCCAACTTCTTCTGAATGTGGAGTCGTATTCTGTACGATCCAGCATATTTTCCATCACGTTTTTAGGTTATTTATCGTATTATGTCGTATTTTTGTGTTTCAGACCGATTTTTAGTTCACCCGCTGGAAGGGAATCCCAAAAATGTTGCAATTGTGTCACGGATACGGAATTCGCGGAACATTGCCTGCGGTAACAAGTCGTGGTATCATAATACAGTTAAATGGCTCGTAACCGCGCGCGGCTGATACCGTCCGGTTTACGTGAAAAAGATACAGGGGATATATGTTGGAATTTTCTAAAATAACGCTGGAAAACGCCGCGCTGCTGCGCCCGTATTTAAGCGTTCAGCCGTTTCGCAGCTGCGACTATACGCTCGGCGCCGTGTTCCAGTGGCGCGCGTATTTCCACACCACTTACACAATCGTTTCCGGTATGCTGGTCATGCTGGCCTCCTATCCGGGCGACGGGACTTTTTTCGTCTATCCGATCGGCAGCGGCGATTTAAACGCCGCGCTGGACGCCATCGAAGTGCATGCGAGAGAAACCGGCATGCCGCTTCGATTCTGCGCCGTACCGGAGGAGGGAAAGGACGTGCTGGAGGCGCGTTACGGCGCGAAAGCCGCCGTTTCCTCGGAACGCGACTGGGCGGATTATCTCTACCAGTCGTGCGACCTGGTCAATTTCCCCGGAAAGAAATATCACACACAGCGCAATCACCTCAACCGCTTCTGCAAGGACAATCCGAGCGCGAAGTTTGTGCCCGTCACCGAGGAAACGCTGCCCATCGCCGTCGCGTTTCTGGACGAATACGAGCACCACGTGCCGCTCGACAAGGTCATCGAAGCGGAGGAGATGAAACGTGCAAAAGAACTGCTCGCGGATTCCCTCGCGCTGGGGCAGAAAGCGGGCTATATCGATGTCGCGGGAACCGTCGTCGCACTCTCCATCGGAGAAGTCGTCGGCGATACGCTGTACTGCCACGTGGAAAAAGCGCGCGTGGATTACGCGGGTTCCTATCAGGCAATCGTATCGTGGTTCGCCAAATATGCGGTAGAAAAAAACACGCTCTACATCAACCGCGAGGACGACTCCGGCGAGGAGCGGCTCCGTTACTCCAAATTGGAATACCGTCCGATCCGGCTGATTGAAAAGTATTGGATCACAGTCGAATTCTAAACCTGCCCGCCGCAACGCGGCAAACGTAACACGTTCAGAAAGCAGCCGCGCGGATCATCCGGCGGATGTAATAAACCAACGGGGGGGTACCAAACGTGAAAAGAGCAAAAGACTTTCGGGATGCCGCATGGAATATCCTGCGCGGGCGCTACTGGTGGGCGGTTCTCGCCGCGCTGATCGCCGTCATCCTCGGCGGTTTCTCCGGACAAAGTCCGATCAATTTCCGATTCTCCGGCTCCGATTTTTCACAGGTTTCGGAAGGCGTGCGGCAGGCGTTCGACGGGCGGTTCGATCCGCAGCTGTTTTCCGCGCTGGCCCGTCCGATCGTGGGGATCGCGGCGGCGCTCGGCAGTCTCGCCTTCATCTACTCGCTGGCTCTGTTAATCGTCGGCAGCGCGGTGGAACTCGGGTTCGACCTCTTTAATATCTCGCTCTATGAAAGCAAGGGCGCGCCGAAGATCGACACGCTGTTTTCGCGCTTTTCCATCTTCGGTAACGCGCTGCTGCTTCGTTTCCTCATGGCGCTGAAGATTTTCCTCTGGATGCTGCTGCTGATCGTTCCTGGCATCGTCGCCGCATATCGGTATGCGATGGCGCCGTATCTGCTCGCGGAGCATCCGGAGCTGACCGCGTCGGAGGCGATCGAGCGCTCCAAGCAGATGATGGCGGGCAATAAAGGCCGGCTTTTCTGCCTGCAGTTGAGCTTCATCGGCTGGTTCCTGCTCGCCTGTCTGACGTGGGGCATTGGGTTCTTCTTCCTCGCGCCTTACACGAAAGCCGCGGAGACCGGTTTTTACCTCGACCTGACCGGCAGGTCGCCGCTGCCGCAGTCAGCTGTTCCCGCCGCGCCGGGTTCGCCCGCGCCGCAGGCGCCCGCCAGCGATCCCGACGGAAAAGAACTCATTTAACGAACGTAACTGCAAAAGAGGCGCTCTCGCGCCTCTTTTTTTTGCTTTTACTCGTTATTTTTTAGATTTTTCAGGCATCGTATTCGCCGCGGACGGGTTCGCGGCTTCTTCCGGCTCTGGCGGCTCCGCCGTTTGCATGGGCGCGGCGTCGGCAGCCGGGATGGGTTCCGTTTTTTCCCGGACGGCAGACACTGGTGAGACGGTCGCCTGTTCCGGTTTCAGCTGCTGCAAAATCTGTTCGTACAGGGAAAGATACGCGCGCGCGGGTTTTCCCCAGTCGAAGCGGTCCGACATGCCGCGCAGCATCATGCGCCGCCACATGGACTTGTCCTCGCTCCAGTATTTCACGGCGCGCTCGATCGTAAAAAGCATCTCGTGCGCGTTGTAGTTGGCGAAGGAAAATCCGTTCCCCTCGTCCGTATACAGGTTGTAAGGAACGATGGTGTCCTTCAGCCCGCCCGTTTCGCGTACGATGGGCACGCAGCCGTACCGCAGCGCGATCATCTGGCTTAGGCCGCACGGTTCAAACTGCGACGGCATCAAAAACAGATCCGCACCAGCGTAGATGCGGTGCGCGAGCCCCTCGTCCAGTTCGATCCGCGCATGGACGCGCTTGGGATAACGCCAGTTCGCCCAGTTGAGCAGATCGACAAACCGCCGGTCGCCCTTGCCGAGAAACACGATCTGCACGTCGTTTTTCAGGATATCCCCGAGAACGCGCTCCACGAGGTCCAGCCCCTTTTGCTGCGAAAGCCGCGCGATCATACCGATGAGCGGTACGTCCCGTTCCTCCAGCGCGCATTCGCGCTGCAGATCGCGCTTGCAGGCGAGCTTTCCGCCCGGATTGTCGAGATCGAAATGATGCTTGAGGAAGCGGTCGTCCGACGGGTTGAAGATCGCGTAATCGAGGCCGTTTAAAATTCCGCTGAGCGTATTTTCGCGCGCACGCAGGAGCCCGTCCAGATTCTCCCCGTAAAACGGCGTTTTGATCTCCTCCGCATAGGTCGGGCTGACGGTGCAGAGCCGGTCAGCGAACACAAGCCCGCCCTTCATGCAGCTGATGCAGCCGTAGAATTCGAGATATTCGTAGGTGAAGTACCGTTCGTCGAGCCCCAGCCTGCCCGCGATTTCGCGCCAGGAAAACAGGCCCTGATATTTCAGGTTATGGATAGAGAACACGGTGCGGATGCGCGCGTAGTCCGCGTTTGCGGCGTACTGCGTTTTGAGCAGCGCGGCGATCAGGCCCGTCTGCCAGTCGTTGAGGTGCAGCACATCCGGAAGAAAGCCGATCTTTGGCAGCGCTTCCAGCACCGCGCGGCTGAAAAATGCGAACCGCAGCCCTTCCGCAATCCCGTCGCCGTAGATTTCATTGACGTAAAAGAAAGACTCGTTATCGACGAAGTAATAGGTCACCCCGTTATCCACCACGCGCTCGACGCCGCAGAACAGCTTTTCCCAGCCGAACATCACTTCGAAGTCGCACACGTGCTCCATGCGGCTTTTCCAAAAATCGTCGATCGTTCGATATTTCGGCAGGATGACGCGGATATCCACTCCCTCCTCCCGCAGCGCAACCGGCAGCGCGCCGGCAACATCCGCGAGCCCGCCGGTTTTGATGAACGGTACGCATTCGCTCGCGCAGAACAGCACCTTCATGGATCTATCCCTCCAGTAAACGCGTATTCGCCGCCCGCCTTTCGTCCGCGCGGCGTATCGAAAACAAGACGAGCCGGCGCCCGTCGAAATCCTTGCGCAAGGCGTTTCGCCCGCGCGCAAAACAGGTTAAATCGTCGTGCCTTTTTTCAGAATGATCGGGAATCCATCGTATCCGGTGAGCGTGCGCCCGTCGCGAATTATGACGCCCTTATCGAGGATTACGTGATCCATCGCGCAGTTTTCGCCGATGCTGACCCCCTGCATAAGGATGCTGTTTTTCACCACGGCGCCTTTTTTAATGCTCACGCCGCGGAAAACGATGCTGTTTTCAACGGCGCCTTCGATGATGCAGCCGTCCGCGACCATCGCGTTTTTCACCACTGCGTTTTCGCCGTATTTCGCGCTGACTTCATCCTTCACCTTCGTATAGATCGGGTGCGCGGGGTTAAAGAGGTCGTTTCGGACTTCCTGCTGCAAAAGCGCGAGGTTATGGCGGAAGTAGTCGTTCACCGAGTCCAGCCTCGCCACGTATCCGTCGTAGCGGTATCCCATGATCTTGAGCGTTGCACACTTCTTGAGCAAAATATCGCGCGTGAGGTCGTAATCTCCGTGGGAGTACGCCTCCTCGACAAGGTATTCCAGCAGGAGTTTGTCCATTATCATAACGTCGCAGCTCCGGTGCGTGGAGCGCGGCGTGAAAGGGTTCAGTTCCATCTCGGTGACGCGTCCGCCCGCGTCCATTAAAAGACGCAGATCCAGATTCTGCTCGTCGCTCGCGACGGCTTCCCCTTCGTTATAGAGCATCGTGATGTTCGCACGCGTTTCGACATGCTTTGCGATCATATCGTTGAACGTCATGTTGAATATCGTATGGCTGCCGGTGAGGATTACGTACTGCTGCGGGTTGCGGCGCACATAACCGAGGCAGGAACGGATGGCGTCCACGCTGCCGCGGTACAGCCCAGTATTTTCCTTTGTCATGAACGGCGGCAGCATGAAGAGGCCTTCGCGCTTCCTGTGCAGGTCCCATTCCTTGCCCGCGCCGAGATGGTCCATCAGGGAGTGATAGTTTTTCTGCGTGATGAGTCCGACGCTCGTTACCCCGGAGTTAACCAGATCCGACAAGACAAAGTCGATACAGCGGTAGCGCCCGCCGAACGGGACCGCCGCGACCGAGCGGGAGAGCGCAAGGTCTCTTAAAAGCGGGTTCGTTTCTCCGGTATAAATCAGTCCAAAGGCGTTACTGGTCATAGGTTCTCCCTCCGCACGCGTCCTCGGTTGCGACCGTGCCCTGCGGCAGGTAAACCTCCGGCTGAATGCTGATGTCGTTGCCGACGAGCGTGATCGTTCCTGTGAGGGAATTGTCCACCTGATCGCCGAGCCGGAGTTCGCCGCCGATAACCGCATCCTCGCCGATGACGGAGTTTTCCCCGACGATCGCCTGATAAACCTTCGCGCCGCGGCGGATCACCGCGCCGGGGAAGATAACGGAATCGTATACCTCCGCATCCGCCTCGACCAAGACGTTGGCGAACAGCACGCTGTGCCGCACCTTCCCCTCCACGCGGCAGCCTTCCGTCACAAGGCTCTGCGTAACGGAGGCGTGTTCGCCGACGTAGTGCGGCGGCATAATGGGGTTGCGGCTGTAGATCCTCCACTGCGGGTCGTTGAGCACAAGCTTGGGCGGCGTGGAGACAAGGTCCATGTTCGCCTCCCAGAGGCTCTGGATCGTTCCGACGTCCTTCCAGTATCCTCGGAACGGGTAAGCGAACACCGCCTGCCCGCCGCCGATCATCGCGGGGATGATGTTGATGCCGAAGTCGTTGACCGAATTCGGGTTCTCGTCGTCCGCGCGCATGCATTCCTTCAGCTCGCGCCAGTTGAAGATATAGATGCCCATCGAGGCTTTGTTGGATTTCGGCTGCTTTGGTTTTTCTTCAAACGATGTGACGCGGTCGTTTTCATCGGTATTCATGATGCCGAAACGGTGCGCTTCCTCCATCGGCACGGGCAGCACTGCAATGGTAGCCACCGCGCCCTTTTCGATATGGAAGTTCAGCATCGCGCCGTAGTCCATTTTATAGATATGATCTCCGGAGAGGATGAGCACATAGTCGGGGTCGTACTGGTCGACGAACTCGGCGTTCTGGTATATGGCGTTCGCCGTGCCCGTATACCACCTGCCGTCCACGCCCGTCACATAGGGCGGCAGGACGAACACTCCGCCGTTCATGCGGTCGAGGTCCCAGTGCTGACCGGTGCCGATGTAGCTGTTGAGCGCGAGCGGGCGGTACTGCGTCAGTACGCCGACGGTGTCGATGTCCGAATTGACGCAGTTGCTGAGCGGAAAATCGATGATGCGATATTTCCCTCCGAAGGGCACCGCAGGTTTCGCCATGCTGGACGTCAATACGCCGAGTCGGCTGCCCTGGCCTCCGGCAAGCAGCATCGCAACGATCCGTTTTTTCATGCGTCTTCCTCCTGTTTTGCCTCTTGTTCCGGGAGGGGTTTCGGTGTGATGCGGTAACAGACCGCCCCGAACGGCGGCATCCTCAGGCGGATACGGCAGGGGTGTTCGCCGTATGGTTCGTAATCCGACATCGTCGGTGCGTTGGGATAATCGCCCGTTCCGCCGAAATACGGCGCGTCCGTGGAAAACATCTCGGTATACAGTCCGTACCGCGGCACGCCGATCATATAATCCAGCCACGGCATCGGCGTAAAGTTAAACGTCCAAAAGAGCGCGTTGCCGTCCCGGTCGATCCGCAGGAAGGAGAGGATCGAATGGATGTTGTCGTCCACGCCGCACCAGCGGAAACCCTCCCAACTGTCGTCGTTTTCGTACATCGGCGGGTTATCGAGGTAAAAGTGGTTCAGATCGTGCACGAAGAGCTGCATCTCGGCGTGCTTGGGATAGTCGAGCAGGAACCAGTCGAGCGAGTCGTCGAACTTCCACTCGATATACTGGCCAAACTCGCAACCCATGAACATGAGTTTTTTGCCCGGATGCGCGTATTGATAAGCGTAAAGAAGCCTGAGCTGTGCGAACTGCTGCCAGTAATCGCCCGGCATCTTCGAGAGCATGCTCTTCTTTCCGTGAACGACCTCGTCGTGCGAAAACGGCAGTACATAATGCTCCGAAAACGCGTAGCAAAGCGAGAAGGTAAGTTTATCGTGATGATATTTACGGTAGATGCTGTCCATGCCCATGTATGTGAGCATATCGTTCATCCAGCCCATATTCCACTTGTACGCAAACCCCAGCCCGTCTTCGGACACGGGGCGCGTCACATAGGGGTATGCCGAACTCTCCTCCGCAAAAAGCATCTTCCCGCCTTCGAGCTTTCCGATCGCCGAATTGAGCTTACGGAAAAACGCGATGGCGTCGAGATTATCGTGCCCGCCGTACCGGTTTGGCAGCCATTCGCCGGGTTTTTTGCCAAAGTCGAGGTAAAGCATGGCGCTCACCGCGTCCACGCGGAGACCGTCGAAATGGAACTCCCGCAGCCAGTACATTGCGCTGGAGATCAAAAACGACTGTACCTGTGATTGTTCGAAATTAAACAGCAGCGTCCCCCACTGCGGCATCTCGCCGCGGCGCGGGTCGGGATGTTCAAACAGAGGCGTGCCGTCGAAGAGCCTTAACCCGTGCGCGTCCCGTGTGAAGTGCGCGGGCACCCAGTCCATGATGACGCCGATCCCTTCGCTGTGCGCCCGGTCGATCAGGTACATCAGCTCCTCCGGTTCGCCGTAGCGAGCCGTCGCGGCGTAATATCCCGTCACCTGATAACCCCAGCTCGGGTCGTAAGGATATTCCATCAGCGGCATGAGTTCCAGATGCGTGTAACCCATGTCCACGACATAATCGATCAGCTCGTCCGCCAGTTCGCGGTATCCGAGCCCGCTCTTCCAGCTTCCGAGGTGCGCTTCGTAAATGCTCATCGGCTGGCCGTGGCCGTGGTCGGCGTGATCCCTGCAATCGAGGTAATCCCCGTCCGTCCAGTCGTAATACGGCATATCCCCGACGACGGACGCGGTGCCGTGCGGCTCCGCGCGGAAGGCGAACGGGTCCGCCTTCATGATCACCTCGCCGGTGTAAGTCCCGATTGCGTATTTATACAGGTCTCCCGGATGCGCGACGCCGATGGAAATTTCCCACACGCCGGTCGTGCCGACGCGCTCCATGCGGTCGGCCTGGATGTTCCAGAAATTAAAAGTGCCGACAACGCTGACAAACTCGGCGTTCGGCGCCCAGACGGAAAACCGATAGATGCGTTCTCCATACTCCCCGACCCCTTCATGGCAGCCGAGTTCGAGATACGCCGCCGTAGAAACGCCACGGTTAAAGTAGTAGAGTGCTGTTTCATCCGAAAATTTGCTCATCCATGCAACCCCCGGGTACTACGCTACAATGCCATCATACCATCATTTGCCCGTAAAAGGAACAGCTATCTGCCCGATTTGCCGCCGGCGCCGTCGATTTTACGGAGTGTTAACGTTTGACGTTTTCGTTTCCGGAAACGAAAGCCGGAACGAAAGCATGATTCGTTTTGTTTTCTTTCGCTTCCGATTTCATGATTCATCCCGAAAAATCACCGGTAAACGCCCCCTTTTTTGCGCGACTTTCGCGCGGTTTGTGGTATAATGCATCCAATATCGCGCTTTCTTTGGCAAGGCGCAAATCGTACGATTCGGGGATACCGCATGCAAAACCTGATCCTCTCTTTCAACGTTGTCGCGCCGCTGATCGCGTATATGGCGGTTGGCGCCCTGCTTCGCGCCAGCGGCTCCGTCAGCGAAAACGTGATGCGCAACGCCAGCAACATCGTTTATTATGTCACGCTGCCGTTGATGTGTTACCGCGCGGTCGCCGCAAGCGATCTTACCACCATGTTTCAGACGCCGTTTCTGCTGTACATCTTCGCCGGCATCATTGCTCTGTACGCGCTCGCGGCATGGATCGTCCCGCTCGTGAGCAAGGAAAACAGCCGCCGCGGCGTGCTGATCCTCGGCGTGTTTCGTTCCAACGACGCGATTTTCGGCCTCGCCGTGGCCGCCTCCCTGCTTGGGGAAAACAATCTGGGGCTGATGACCATCGCCATCTCGTTCAGCGTCCCGCTTTTCGGGCTGTTTTCGGTGATCGCCATGGAGCATTATCGCGGAGAGCAGACGCGATTCTGGCGCGTCCTGTGGCGCGTCGTTACAAACCCGATCATTCTCGGCTGCATCGCGGGATTTATCGTCAACCTGCTGAAGATCCAGCTGCCGGACTTGATCCAGAAGCCGGTGGACGGTCTCGCTTCGATCACCTCGCCGCTGGCGTTCGTGCTGCTCGGCGGCACCATCTCGTTTTCTGCGCTCCGCAGAAATCGAGCGGCTACTGTTGCTGTTTCTCTGATCCGGCTGCTGATTGCGCCGATCGCGACGCTCGGCGTGTTCCTGCTGCTCGGCTTCCGCGGGGAATTCCTCGTGGTCGCGCTGATCATCTTCGGCGCGCCGGTCGCGATGTCCACTTATACCATGTCCGTCGGCATGCAGGCGGATTACGAACTCGCGGGTACGCTGGTCGCGGTCACGAGCGTGCTTTCGATCGTGAGCATGTTCCTGTTTATCTTTTGCCTGAAACAGTTCGGGTTGATCTGACGATTCTTTATGCGGGAGTGTGAACATGACCAAACGATTATTCGACCTTGACAGCCATCTTCTAAAGACGGAATCCGCCGTTCTCTCCTGCATTCCCGCCGGAGATCAGTTCGACGTCGTCCTCGATCAGACCGTCTTTTTCCCGGAGGGCGGCGGGCAGCCGTCCGATACCGGCACGCTCGGCGAGGCGGCCGTTTCCCATGTGCGCGAAGAAGGCGGCGAAATCTTCCATACCGTCGACCGTCCGCTCGAAATCGGTTCGTGTGTGATCGGGCAGATCGACTGGGCGCGGCGTTTCGATTTCATGCAGCAGCATACGGGAGAACACCTTCTTTCGTTTTCTTTTTTCGAATTGTTCGCCGCCAGCAACATCGGGTTCCATCTCGCGCTCGATTATGCCACGATCGACTTCGACAAACCCCTGACCCGGGAGCAGGTTGCCGAAGCGGAGTTGCTCGCGAACCGCTTCGTCTGGAAAAACCTTCCCGTATCCGCAGTGTTTTACGACGACGAGGCGGACGTAAAGCGCCTGCCGCTTCGCAAGCACGCCGAAGGGCTGACTCCGCCGATCCGCATCGTCTCTATCGAAGGCGCGGACATGTGCACCTGCTGCGCGCCGCATTGCGCTCTGACGGGTGAAATCGGCTCGGTTTTCGTTGCGGACGCGATCAGCTACAAGGGCGGCACGCGCATCACATTCTTCTGCGGCGAACGCGCGCTGGCGCTGCACCGCGCGCAGCACGACATGCTGGAGGAAATCGCGCGCCGCTTTTCCACTTCGCGAAGCAGCGTGCAGGCCGTCGTGCAAAAACTTTCGGACGACTGCGGCGCGCTGAAAAAGAACGAACGCGAACTTTCCCGCGCGCTGAACGGATATATCGCCGCGGAGCTGCTCGCCGGAGCCGCGGCCGCGGGGCGATACCGCGTCGTCGTCCGGCTGGTCGCCGGCATGGACGCCGCGCGGCTGAAAGACCTCGCGCAGGCCGCTTCCGCGGAAAGAACACTCGTTCTGCTCCTGAGCGACTTTGGCGGCAGGCTTTTGTACACGCTCTCCTCCGGCGCCGGTTTCCCTCTGGACGTGTCGGAATTCACCTCCGCCGTCAACGCGGCGACCAATGGCAAGGGCGGCGGCCGCGGCACGCTCGCGCAGGGCACCGCACCTTCCGTTTCCGGCGCAACGGAAACGGCGGGCCAGCTGAAAGAGTATCTGGTCCGACGGGTATCCGACCTGAAATAAGATACGGATAAAAATATGCCCGCGCACTGCGCGGGCATATTGATGTCGGTCTTAGGCTTACAGGCCTTTAAACAGCGTTCCAAGGAAGAGCAGGCCGTAAGCTGCGGTCATGAACCAGAAGTCATACGTCTTGACAAAGTTTCCGATGTAGGGGATTGCGGTATACTTGCTCACGATCGCCAGCGCGGCGAGGATCAGCGCAAGAAGCCATACCAACCATTTGGGTGCGCTCAGTTTCATGTTTTTTCCCTCCTTGTATTTGTATTTACATGATAACAAACCCTGTCGATCTTTTCTGGGAGTTTGTCACATAGCAATCTTCTGAAATCTGCCAAGCGAAACGGCCGCTTTCCAGACGGCCGTTCCTGTTTTTACATCTCCTTGACAAAGCAGCGGCGGCGCTTGTGCTGTATGCCGTTGAAACGCTCCCACTGCGCGAGGATATGATCGTTGATCTCCAGCATCGGCCCCGTCTCCGCGTACCGCACGCCGTGCTTGATCAGTTTGTGCTGCATGTCGTCCAGCACCACCGCATTGACGCCCTGCCCCTGCAGATCCGGCCGGACGGCGATGAGCAGCAGGTCAACCGTATCGTTTTTTCCCTTCAGCGCCTTGAGGAGGCGGATCCAGCCGAACGGCAGCGTCTTGCCTTTCATCTTCTGCATGGCGTCGTCCAGCAGCGGGCAGCAGATGCCGAACGCGACCATCTCGCCTTCTTCCGTATAGACGAACGACGTTGTACGCCGGCTCACCATCGGTCGGAATTCGCCGACGTATTTTTCGATCTGCGCCGGCGTCAGCGGAATCATGCCGAAGAGTACGTACGCCTTGTTGTATAGCGCGAACATATCCTGGATGATTTCCGTGAGCGGTTTGTCGCCGAGATTTACCACATGCAGATTTTTACGTTTTTTCACGTACTCCGAAACGCGGCAGAGAGACACGATCGGCTCGGTCGGCAGTGTAAGCCGCATCTCCAGCCAGTCGACCTCTTTCTTATACCCGCGCCGCGCGAGATGCTCGGGGTAGTATGGATGGTTGTAGAAGGTGTGAAACAGGCTTTTCCGATCGAACCCTTCGATCAGCATGCCTTCGCGGTCCATATCGGAGAAGCCGAGCGGGCCGTGGATCGCTTCGCAGCCGAGTTCACGCGCCCAGGATTCCACCGTGTCGAAGAGAGCGTCCACGACTTCGTCGTCGTCGATAAAATCGACCTGCGTGAAGCACATATACTTTTTACCGAACGTCGCGTTCGCACGGTCGTTCAGAATCCCCTGTATCCTGCCGACGATTTTCCCGTCCCTGCAAGCCAGAAACGCTTTGGACTGGCAAAATTCGAAAGCCGGATTTTTATCCTTCTGCATGTCGGCAACCTGACTTGCCAGAATATCCGGCACGTAATAAGGGTTGCCTTTGTAGAGTTCGAGCGGGAATTCCATAAATTTGACCAAGTCTCTCTTGGTCACGGCTTCTTTGATCGTTACCACCAATTCCATCCCCCTGATTCTGAATAGTTTTATTCGTTTTTCTTCACGGTTCCGTCCGGTTCAGGCTGCGCCGCCTGCATTGCCCTGAGCGCGGCGGCTTTTTTACGCTTGTTCTTTTTATGAATGATGATCGGGAGTCCGATGGCCAGGAACAGAATTCCCGCCGGAATCGCCGCTACGGCGAGGAAAATCCCGATGGCGCCCAGCGCGTTGACGACAAAGCGCGCGCTGTTCTGGAACCCGCGGGACATCTTGTCCCAGACGTCCGAGGCCTTCCAGAGCTGAACGAGATCCTTTTCGCCCTGCACCGCCGTCTTTGGCGTGCGGTTGATGGTCACGTTCAGCGTAGCATACGCTACGAGGTTGTCCCAGAGGTTCATCTGCGCGGTATAGCTTTCGATGTCGGCGCGCACGCTGGTCAGGCTCTCGCGTACGGCGAGAATATCCTTGACCGTTTGACATTTTGCGAGGATTTCCAGCAACTGCTGTTCCTCCGCCTTCGCGTTATCCAGCCGCGCCTGCATGTCGTAGTAGGAAAGCGAGATATCGTCCGAACTCAGGCGGTAGTCGTTGACCTTGCCGAGCGCTTTCGCCGCGCTCACCAGCTCTTCCAGCTGGTCTGCGGGCACCTTGATCGTCGCGTTCGCGTAGGTGGTCCCCTCGTCGTCCGTGGTCGAGTAGGAACCCGAAACATATCCGCCGAGCGACTGCGCCTTGGCGACGAGCGTCTCCAGAACAACCGCGGGGTCGTCCGCCGTCACAATCATGTCCGCCGTATAGACGATCTTCCGCACATCGAAATCGCCCGTTGGTTCGCCTGTCTGCTGCGTCGTCGTGTTGTCAGCCTGCGGCGCGTATGCGATCGCCTGCTCCGATTCATAAGCGGCCGAATCCTTGGCCGCCGCCGTATCGTAGGAGCTGCCCGCCATTTGGGGATAGACGGCGTTGCTGCTTACGGCGGCCTTTGCCGCGCAGCCGATCGTACACAACATCACCGCGCAAAGCAGGAACGCTATCATGGTCCGTTTGATTTTCATAAGGGTTGCCTCCTCCATGTTTCGTCCGTTCAAATTGTTCCTCTGCCGCAAATGTGGATCACTTGCGGAAAACACATGGTGTTTTCACTAAGAACACTGCGCTTGCCCGCGAATGGTTGCATACCCCGGATTCATACAAGAATTTATCTGCGCCGGCAGGCAGTATCCTCACCTGCCGCCGCTCTGCGATCGCGTATAGAATATCACATTTTCAGAAAAATGAACAGCGCGCGGAAACGGTTATCCGCGTTTCGCCGGATAGCCAAACGCCGCCATCATGGCGGCGTTTTATCATAGTTGCATTTATCCCGCGGGCATTTCCGCAGGCTCCGAAGGCGAAGGCTCCTCTGTAATCTGCTGGATCGTCGTTCCGTCCGCCGCTGCGGCCGCGCCGCCTTCCGCGATCTTGCAGGTTACGAGCAGAAGGCCCTCTCCGCCGTCCGGCAGGGCGACGCAGAACGAGACGAGCCTGTCGCCCGACGTGATCTTTACGCTGCTTGAAAAGGCGGACGCCTGCTGTAAATCGTCGACGAACGATAAAAACGACGCCTCCGTGGGAAACGAAATCGGCACGGCGCCGCGCGTCGCCTCCACGCGGGAGCAGGCGAACACCGCGAGCGTAAGCTGCTGCCCATCCGAACGGAAAAGCTGTATATTGGGGTGGCGCATGAAATAGTTTGGATTTTCATACTCCCAAAGGGAGCCGAACATCGCTCCGCTCTTGAGCGCATGGCCGTAGATCACCGTATGCCGGTCGGAGAAATCGCCCGAATTTCCAGCGTCGACAAACGGCGTGCCCAGCTTGTTTTTTGCTTCGCTGAAGAGATGGTTCAGATAATACGAGTTATCCGTCGTATGTACGACGGGAAAGTCGATCACGGTGTCGTCCAAACGCACCCACGCGCAGACTTCCGGATTTTCCGCCGCAAGAGAAGTGAAATCCACCGCGCCATCCTTGGTGCTTTTTTCCGCGAGCGCTGCGTAATAATGATTCCCGATGGTCGTTCCCATCATAAGATACGCAAGCCTGCCGACGCCGTACAGCGCCGCAAGCACAATCAATCCGAAGATCACATACAGTACGCCCGTGATGATCTCGGCTTTTGTATTGGATTTGCGCTTTCTGCGTTTCATAAGCGAAGTATAAACCAAACGCGTTCGCTTTGCAATTAGATTGTATAATCTCTAAGCGGCATACATTTCTTTTTACAAAAATAAAACAAAAAAAACCGCATAGATGCGGCTTTTCCGGTGTATCTGCATGATCGTGAAGATTTTGTGAAACTGTATTTCTTGCATGTTTTACATGCGATTCTCATCCCGCGCGCGTCACTGCCTGTTCTCCAGATACGCTTTCGCTTTTCTCGCGACGACGATTTCTTCGTTGGTCGCGATGACGAAGATCCGCGTATAGCTGCCCGCTCCGGTGATTTCGCAGTCGGGTTTCGCCGTTTCGTTTTTTTCGATATCGAGCGAAACGCCCATGAACTCCAGTCTTTCGAGCGCTTTTCGGCGCGTAAACGGGCTGTTTTCGCCGATGCCGCCAGCAAACGAAATCGCGTCCACCCCGCCCATCGCCGCTGCGTACGCGCCGATCTGCTTTTTGAGTTGATAGAAAAAGCTCCCGACGGCGTTTTTCGCGTCTTCGTTTCCGGTCTCCGCCGCGAGTTCCACATCCCGCATGTCGTTGGAGACGCCGCTCATGCCGAGAAAGCCGCTCTGTTTGTTCAGCATGGTTTCAATCTGCTCCAGCGTATAGCCGCAGTCCTTCATCAGATAGATCGGAATATAAGGATCGATGTCTCCGCAGCGGTTGTTATGCATGATGCCGCACTGCAGGGAGAAGCCGAGATTCGTATCGGCCGATTTGCCGTTCACCACCGCGCAGAGCGACCCGCTGCCGCCAAGATGGCAGGAGATGAGCTTAAAATCGCTCCGACCCATGAGTTCCGCCGTGCGCGCTGAGACGTATTCGTGCGACGCGCCGTGAAACCCGTACCGGCGGATGGAGAATTTTCGCGACACCTCGACCGGGATCGAGTAAAGATACGCTTCCGGCGGCATGGTGGCGTGAAAGCCCGTTTCAAACGATCCCACCAGCGGAGTATTCGGCAGCGCCTGCCGGAACTGGCGGATCGCGGCGATGTACGGCGGGTTGTGGCTTGGAGCGGCGGTGTTGAACGCCGCCATGGCGGAGAGCACGCTTTCGTCCAGCAGCTGCACGCCCGTCACGCCTTTTGCGTGCACCACCTTGAACGCCACGCAGTCCAATTCCTCCATGGAACCGAGCGCGCAGTTCAGCAACGCGTCCTGCATGAGCCGGATCCCCGTCGCGTAATCCGGGATCGACAGCGTCCTCTTTCCCATCCCGCCGCCAGCTTCTTTATGTGTCCAGGCGCCCTCCTGCGTGCCGACGCGCTCCATCCTGCCTTCGGCAAGCGTCGCTTCGCCGCCTGCAAAATCGAACAGACGGTACTTCAGGGACGTGCTGCCGACGTTGCAGACGAGTATTTTCATATCACTTGCTCCTTCAGCCGGAAATCATAAAAAGTATATCCGGTTTTCTCCGCGCTGTAAACAAACCGAAAGCGGGCCGCCGTTTCCGGCAGCCCGCTCCGATTTCAGGAGGTTTCCCTCCGTCCTCTTTTGTTTTTATGCGATCTCCAGCTTGCGCGAAGCGGGGAGCGTTTCCTGCTTCTTGGGCAGGGTCAGCTTGAGGATGCCGTCCTCATACGCGGCCGAGACGTCCTCGGTGCGGATGCCCGTCAGGTCAAAGCTGCGGGAGAAACTGCCGTAGCAGCGTTCGCGTTTGACAAAGTTGCCTTTGCCGTCCTTCTCTTCGCTGGTCTCGTTGCGCTCTGCGCGGATGGACAGCGTGTCGCCCTCGATGTTGACGGCGATCTCTTCCTTTTTAAATCCGGGCAGTTCGGCTTCGAGCATGTAGCTTTCGCCATTGTCGCGAATGTCGGTCCTGAACTCGCGAACCGCGCCTTCTCCAAAGAAGCGGCGCTGCATCTCTTCGAGTTCGTCAAAAGGATTGTAGAACGTCAGGTTGCGCTTTCTGCTGTAAGGTACTAATTCGAACATATCCATTCTCCTCCTTTGGAAAATTAAGTATTTGGTATGCGCCTTTTCCCGGCGCCGGGGTTGCCAATTCGGTTGGAACAAAGCCTTTCCTTACGGAACATCTGTATCATACAAAACAATTTTTACAAAAAAACAGACAGGTTGTAATGGAAATGTGAAATTTAGCACTCATCTGTCAAGAGTGCTGATTATGTTGCGTGCAATGTTTATTGCCTTCGGTTTTTTCCTCAAACTACAAAAAAAACGCCGCGAAAGCGACGGCAATTTAAACCGTGTTTTTACACCGGCCGGTCGTTTCGGGATTCCTTTTTAATAAACCGGATCACGACGATATACATCACGATGACAAACGCGACAAACAGCAGCGTGGAAAGCACGGTGCCCATGAGCGCGCAGGCGTCGTAGAATCCGTGCAGCAGCACTGCGATCAAATATCCGGCCCAGAGATTTAATCGTCTTCTTACCCCGTTCCCCTCATCCGCGCAAAGCTTTGCCCGCGCGTAGAAGTATCCCATGAACACCGCGAATCCCATGTGCGCGGGGATAGCCAGCAGCGCGCGCAAGATCGCCGTCGTCAGCCCGTACCCCACCACGTAGCTGATGTTCTCAAACGCCGCGAACCCAAGCGAGACGAACACCGCGTACACGATGCCGTCGAACTGATAGTTGAAATTCGGATCCCGCCAGGTTCGCCAGCGCATAAAGAGGAATTTTGCCCCCTCCTCCACCACCGCGACGACGAGAAACGCCATGATGATCGTATAAGCGGGATCGCCTTCCTCCAGAAAGCCGGAAAGCACGCCCTTGCCGATCGTCTCCAGTATGACGGCGACCAGAGCCGCCGCAACGCCGAGGAACACGAGCCCGACCAGCATTCCCTTCGGTTCTTTCTCGATCGTATCCTTTCGGTAGATATACCGCATTAAAAGCAGCGCGGGCAGAATCGCCGCAAGCAGGTATACGATGACGACCGCAATGGTCGGCAGTGCCATCAACATAAAATAGCCGCCTTTCTTTCCGATTGTTTCCTGTTTTACGCGTTTAAATTTTGAAGGTTTCTATGCTTTCCGGTCGCTTCGTCAAGCACGATCCGGTTGACGCGCGTAACGGGCATCGCGTTTTCCGGGCAGCCCTGCCCTGCGATGCCGCAGTGCTCCATCAGGAGCCGGATGCCCTTCTCCGCGTCCGCGCCGTCGAGCAGTTCCACCGTGCCCCAGCCGATTACGCTCTCGTAATCGCAGGTAACCCCGCCGTTTTCGTTTTGCGGAAATCCGTGGCAGAGATCCGCTTCCACACAGACGCGCGGACGTCCGGAAAGCAGGCCGGCCCGTCTGCCTTCTTTCGCGCCGTGGATGTAGACGGCGATTTTCCCGTCCAACACCTCGTAGCCAAACGACACCGGCACGACGTACGGCGTGCCGCCGTCGCAGATGCCGATCCGGATCGTGTCGCAGCGGGAGAGAATCTCCGCAAGCTTCTCCGTACTTTTAACTTCCCGTTCTTCTTTTCTCATGCCTTCCCCCGCCGTTTCGTCTGATTAGAAAAAGAATACCATAAATCCGCCCGGCAAAAAAGAAAAAAGGAATTCTCCCGTTTTTCCGCTCCCGATCCGGAAATCTAAGCGGCTGGTGGAAATCCGGACGCGATTGTGCTATCATTTTTTTGACTTCACATATCCGAATACGCAGGCATGTCTGCTGAAAACCCCTGACGTTCGGCGGACAAACCACATTCCGATTTCAGGACGAGCAATCATGCAAAACAAACATTCCTCTTATCAAAAAGCGAATCTGTCGATCCTTGCCATCGTCATCATGGCGATTGTCACTTTGGCGAGCATGTATGTTTACCGCGCGCTGATTGCGCGCACGTTCAATCTGGACACGGGCGGCACACGCTTTTATACCTATCATATCGCGATGGTGACGGAATCCAACGACGACCCGTTCTGGAAAAACGTCTGGCTCGCGGCAAAGGATGAAGGCGCAAACCGCAACGTATATGTGGAATGGGTCGGAAGCTCGCTGACGGAGCAGTTTCCGCTCACGACTCTTTTAGAGATGGCGATTACTGCCAAAGTGGACGGCATCCTGGTGCAGCCCGACGGTTCCGCCGAAGTCAGCGCGCTGATCGCGCGCGCCATCGACAGCGGCATCCCCGTCATCACCGTCATGACGGACGCGGCCGGCAGCGGCCGGCAGGGTTTCGTCGGCTACAACAGCTACGACCTGGGCCAGCTTTACGGACAGCAGGTGCGTACTGCCATGCAGCAATCGCCGAATCCCTGTCACGCGGTGCTGCTCTTCGGAAACGATGTGTCGGAAAACACGCAGAATATCGTTTACTCCAGCATCAAGGAAAGCCTTGAAAATACCAACGCCACGCTGGACATGGTCACCATCGAAAACAGCAACGTGTTCTCCGCCGAAGAGGCCATCCGTGAACTCGTCGTCACCATCCCTTCGCAGTCGCCGGATAAGGACACGCCTCCTCAGCTGGGTAAAACCTACGCCCCGAATGTTCTGGTCTGCCTGAACGCGACAAACACCATCTGCGCTTATCAGGCAGTGGTCGACCATAATAAAGTCGGCCAGATTCAGATTCTCGGTTACTACGACTCGGACGAAATTCTGACCGCCGTGGAAAAGCGCGTCATTCAGGCGACCGTCGCCGTGGACGCGCACCGCGTCGGCGCGTCCTGCGTGGACGCGTTGATGGAATATCTGGAAGTCAACCGCACGAGCGACTTCACGCCTGTTACGCTTACGCTGGTTACCGCCGATAATGTTTCGGCGTATCGCACGCTGCTCGCGGAATCGGAGGAGGGCAAATGAAGCTGCTCACGCGCGCACAACGACAATTCATGAATATGCCTCTGCGCTCGAAGCTCGTGCTCGTGTTCGCGTTCAGCATGTTTATGGTCGCGTTCGTCAATATCTACATGCACATCAGCATCAACGGCGTCGTGAGCAACATCGACAAGGTATATGCGAGCAACATCAGCCTGAATCAACTCATGGAATCGCTGAGCGACGTACAGACGAATATGTTCCGCTATCTCAATACGAAAAGCACGGCGGCGCTGAACGATTATTATCTGAGCGAACAGTCGTACACCGCTCAGATCGCAAACCTGAACGACCGCCCGACGGACAACGAGCTGAAGCTGACCGAAAAAAACATCCGCAGCATATCGGAAGAATATCTGAGGCTCGCCGCTTCGGCGGTCGCCGCCAAGCGCGGGCGGGACGTGGAGCAGTACCGCTCCGTCTACGAAGAAGCCAGCAGGCTCTACGGTTATCTGGAAACCTCCATCAACGAGCTCAATAACGCGCGGTTTAAAACGAACGCTGAGAGTTACAATACTCTCCGCACGTCGCTCGGATACATGCAGACCTTCAGCACGGTCATCCTGTTCGTCGCCATTACGGGGAATATGGCCGTGCTGTTGCTGCTGACGGGTTCCATCACCAAGCCGCTGACCAAGCTGGCCCGCCAGGCGGAACAGGTCGGCATGGGCGACTTCGATATCGATTTTATCGCGGTGGAAACGCGGGATGAAGTCGGCGTGCTCGCCGACGCGTTTAACCAGATGACGGACAGCCTGCAGGAGCACGTGGATCAGATTAAGACCAGAATGGCGGAGGAAAGCCGGCTCAAGGAAACCCAGCTGCGCATGGAGAACAGCCTGAAGGAAAGCCAGCTGATCTTTTTGCAGTCCCAGATCAACCCGCATTTTCTCTACAACACGCTCAACGCCGGCGCGCAGCTTGCCATGATGGAAGGCGCGGAGAAAACCACGCTCTTCATCGAGAACCTTGCGGATTTCTTCCGTTACAGCGTCAAACATACAGGCCAGACTTCCAGCCTTGCGGATGAGATCAGCCAGGTGGAAACCTATCTGCACATCATCAACGTGCGTTTCTCCGACGAAATCCGATATATCAAGCGCATCGAGGGACTCGTGAGCCATATCTCGCTGCCGGGCGTCATCCTCCAGCCGATCGTCGAAAACGCGATCAATCACGGCCTGCGGGACGTAAAATGGGAAAAGCGCATCGAACTCACCGCATGCGAAGAGGACGAGCGCATTTTGGTCACCATTGCCGACAACGGCAAAGGCATGACGCAGGAAGAAATTGAAGCCATCCTCGTCGGCCAGCCGGTCGCCATCCAAATGGACGGGCAGCAGCACCGCGGAACGGGGCTGAAAAACGTCATCGAACGCCTGCGCATCTATTTCGGCATCCACGACGTGTTTGAAATCCGTAGCGGCGGCCCCGGCCGCGGCACCGCCGTGACGATCATCATTCCAAAGCATGGGATACACGAACTGTAACCGATTTGACCCATACAGAAACCGAACAAGAGCGAGGAACTATGTATAAGATTCTTCTGGCGGACGACGAAGGCATCGAGCTCGACGCGCTTACGTTCATCCTCGAAAAAAATTTTCCCGGGCAGTGCTCCGTCGAGACGGCGAAGACCGGCTACGACGCGGTGCAGCTGTCCGAACGGTTCCGTCCGGATATCGCGGTGATGGACATCCGTATGCCTGGCATCAACGGCATGGAAGCCATTCAGGCAATCCAGGCAACCTCCCCCGGCATCCTGTTTATCGTGCTTACCGCATACGATAAATTTGAGTACGCCAAGGAGGCAATCCGGCTTTCGGTGTTTGAGTTTCTCACCAAGCCCGTCAACCGCATGGTGTTTTCGGATGTGCTGCGCCGCGCCATGAACAAGGTGGACGCGGAACACAAAGCGCGAACGGTGGCGCTGAAGACGCGCGAGCGGATGGAAAACATGCTGCCGGTACTCGAAAGCAGCTTCGTGTTCATGCTGCTCATGCAGAGTGACGATCCGGCGGCGTATGCCCGCCTCTTCGACATGCTTGGCATCGATTCGACACACGCGACGGTCATGGTTCTGGAGCTGACCCGCAAGATCGACGGGGATATGCTCGAACTGGACATCAAGGCGAGCGAAATGTACGCCTCGATCCGCGGACTCGTCAAGGAATCGTTCGTCAGCGTAGTCGGCCCGGCAATGGCGAACCGCATCATCATCGTACGGCCCGCTGCGGAACCGGAGAACGAATATTACGAGCGGCTTCTCTTGATCGAGCAGGGCCGCGCGCTCGCGCACCGCGTGGAGGATAAAATCGGTGTGGAGTGCAAGCTCGGCATCGGCGCAACCGTATCGATGGACCGTCTCTGCGAAAGCTATTCTCAGGCCGTGAAGGCCGTCAAGCACTGCAAGGGCATCGTATCCCACTTTAACGACCTGCCTATCGCGCCGGATTTTGAAACGGGTTACCCCGCGGAACGGGAAAAACACCTGGAGGAGATGATCCTCAAAGGGGATGCGCCGGGCGCGGTGGCGGACGCGGAACTCTTCTTTCGCTGGATGGTGGAGCGGTACCCCGACCACGATATGGCGATCCGTCTGAAAGTGCTGGAATTCGTCATGCGCGCGGAATACAGCGTGTTTCACGAGGGCGGGATGAAATACCACTTCCTCGACCGGGACGATTACCTGCAGACCGTGCTCGCCGCGGAAAACTACGAGGAACTGAAGAGTTGGTTCCTCCGGAAAATTGCCGAAAGCGCGCGAAATGTCTCAACAAAGGCGGATGAGAAGGCAAACCGTGTCATCTCCAAGGCGCGCGCGTTCATCGACCGGAACTTCAGCCGCGATCTTACGCTCGAGGAAGTCAGCCGCGAAGTGCACGTCAGTCCCTATTATTTCAGCAAGCTTTTTAAGGAGCAGGTGGGAGAAAACTATATCAACTATCTTACGCTCAAGCGGATCGAAACCGCTAAACAGCTTCTCGCGGACGGTCGCCTCAACGTAAAGAACATCTGCAACGAGGTTGGTTACAACGACCCGAATTATTTCTCGCGGCTGTTCAAGCGGTTTGAGGGAGTAACCCCGACGGAATACCGCGATCAGGTGCTCAAGATTGCGGAAGTCTGATCGCACCCCATTTTGCAACCGATCGGAGGCGGGCATATGAAAGCGATTCAAATATGCAGGCGCGTTTTTTCCCTGCTGGCCGTGCTTGCGCTCGCGTTCGTTTCCCCGGCGGGCTGCGCGGGCGGAAACACGGAAGCGAGCAAGGAGCCCAGCGGTGAGAGAAAGCCGCTCATCGGCATGTCCTTCGACTCATTCCTGATCGAACGCTGGCAGCGCGACCGGGATGTCTTCGTATCCACCGCGAGCGAACTCGGCGCCGAAGTCAACGTGCAGATTGCAAACGGCGACTCGCAGGAGCAGATCTCCCAAATCGAATACTTCATTCAAAAAGGCGTGGACGCCATCGTGGTCGTCGCCGTGGATTGTTACGGACTTGCGCAGATCGTGCAAAAAGCGCACGACGCGGGTATCTACGTTATCTCCTACGACCGTCTCGTCATGAACGCGAATGCGGACCTCTATATTTCCTTCGATAACGAGATGGTCGGAACGATGATGGCCGAGGCGCTTGTGGCGAATATCCCGAGCGGCGGAAACATCCTGAGCATCGCCGGTTCGCCTACGGACCAGAATGTCGCGCAGGCGCAGCAGGGCTTCGACAACGTCGTCAGCAAGAGCGGCCTGCACGTTATTCTTCAGGAATACGCGCCGAACTGGCTCGCGGAAACCGCCTATAACGCGGTCAACAGGGCGATTTCGGAGGGGATGACGTTTGAAGGCGTGCGCTGCGGGAACGACGACCTGGCCAGCCAGGCGTTTCTCGCGCTCTCCGAGCACCGGCTCGCGAGCGACGTCAAACTCGTCGGTCAGGACGCGGATCTCGCCGCCTGCCAGCGAATCGTCGAAGGCACGCAGCTTATGACCGTGTATAAGCCGGTCGAGAAGCTCGCCAAAGAAGCCGCCGAGTTCGTCGTGCGTATGATAAGCGGAGAAAAAATCGAAACTTCCACCGCAATTTTCGACGGAACCTACTATGTGCCGTACGAGAAGTTATCGCCGATCATGGTGACGCGGGACAATATTGACGAAGTTATCATCAACGGCGGCTTCCATCGCCGCGAGCAGGTCTATCTGAACCTCGGCTGATTCTGCCGAATATCGCTCCATCCGTCTCTTCACCGCGCCCGGGCATTTGTCCGGGCGTTTTGTCGTTTTGTTAGCATTCTATTGTTGTGCTGGATTTTTTTGCTCTCCTGTTTGCTTCGTATCGCAATATAGTACGTGTTCTTAACAAAGTAGTAAAAAATAAGCCAATATTAAGCAGAATTTCACGGATATGTCCTATTTATGAGTGCAAATCGCTGTGATAGCTTGTAGATACAGCCAAGTAGGCACATCAAACACATCACATCGTAAGGAGGAGAAACCAAAATCATGAAGAAGGTCATTACCGTACTCCTAGTCGTGGCATTGCTGTTCTCTATGGCAGCGTGCGCGGGCGGCACGAGCGGCAAGAACGACAAGTTCGTCGGCATCTCGATGCCCACCCAGGATCTCCAGCGTTGGAATCAGGACGGCGCGAACATGAAAGAGAAGTTCGAAGCCGCCGGTTACAAAGTAGACCTGCAATATGCCAACAACGAAGTCAACACGCAGGTCAGCCAAATTGAGAACATGATCTCCGCAGGCGTGAAAGTTCTCGTCATCGCGGCCATCGACGGCAAAACGCTGACCCAGGTTCTCGCTTCCGCCAAGGATGCGGGCATCTATGTCATCGCATATGACCGCCTGATCATGGACACCGACGCCGTCAGCTATTACTGCACGTTCGACAACTACATGGTCGGCACCATTCAGGGCCAGTACATCAAGGATCAGCTCAAGCTCGACGCCGGCGGCAGCTACAACATCGAGATCACCGCGGGCGACCCGGCCGACAACAACGCCCTCTATTTCTATCAGGGCGCCATTGACGTCATCCAGCCGTTCATCGACAGCGGCGTGGTGAAAGTCCCCTCCGGCCAGGTCAAGTTTGAAGAAGTCGCAACGCCCGCCTGGAGCACCGAGACCTCCCAGGCCCGCATGGAAGCCATCCTCGCGTCCTTCTATGCAGACGGAACGCAGCTCGACGCTTGCCTCTGCTCCAACGACTCCACCGCCAAGGGCGTAACGAACGCTCTGGCCAGCTCCTACACCGGCAAGTATCCGATCGTCACCGGTCAGGACTGCGACATCGCCAACACGAAGGATATCATCGCGGGCAAACAGTCCATGTCCATCTTCAAGGACACCCGTACGCTCGCGGCGCAGACCGTCCAGATGGCCAGCGACCTGCTCGCCGGCAAGACCCCGGAAACCAACGACACAACGACGTATAACAACGGCGTGAAGGTCGTCCCGACCTACCTCTGCAAACCGGTATTTGCAGACATCAACAACTACAAAGAGCTGCTGATCGATTCCGGTTACTACAAAGCGGATCAGCTCAAATAGTCTCGCGTTATAACCGGTTATTCCGGTCGAAGGGCGGGCGGTCTCCCGCCCGCCCTTCGCCAGTTTTTCGCTTCCCGTCGGGATTTCAGTATGTCAGAAACAAACGCTGGCACAGCGAAATTTCTGCGGGGGCCGTCGCGCGGACGGTTTCTCATTCTTGTTTCGAAGCACGTAAACTCGCATCTTGGAGGAAAAACATGTCGGATCTAATTCTGGAAATGAAGCATATTACCAAGGAGTTTCCCGGGGTCAAGGCGCTTGACGACGTGAGTCTTGATGTTCGCCGCGGTGAAATCCACGGCGTCGTAGGTGAAAACGGTGCCGGAAAGTCGACGCTGATGAACGTCCTTTCCGGTATCTATCCGTATGGCAGTTATCAGGGCGATATTATTTATAATGGCAAGCCCTGTCATTTCCAGAAGATTCGCGACAGCGAAAGCCGCGGCATCGTCATCATCCATCAGGAACTGGCGCTGGTTCCTTACCTCTCCATCGCCGAAAACATGTTCCTCGGCAATGAACGCGGCAGCGCCTTGAGCATCAACTGGAACGAAACCTACGCAAAAGCCGACGAGCTCTTGCAGGTCGTCGGTCTGCACGAGTCCTCGCATACGCTGATCAAGGATATCAGCGTCGGCAAGCAGCAGCTCGTCGAGATCGCAAAAGCGCTCTCGAAAAACGTGCAGCTGCTGATACTGGACGAACCCACCGCATCGCTGAACGAAAGCGATTCGATGAAGCTCCTGAACCTGCTGAAAGAATTCAAGAAAAAAGGCGTCACCTCGATTATCATCTCCCATAAGCTCAACGAAATCGCCTATGTCGCGGACCAGATCACCATTATCCGCGACGGCGCTGTGATCGAAACGCTCGACATGGCCGAAGCCGCGGTCGACGAAGGCCGCATCATCCGCGGCATGGTCGGCCGCGAGCTGACCAGCCGGTTCCCCGCGCGCGAATCGCACGTTTCCGACGAAGTCGTGCTGGAGGTGGACCACTGGTCCGTGCAGCACGCGCTCTATTCCGACCGCACGGTGGTGGACGACGTATCGTTCTATCTGAAAAAAGGCGAAGTCGTCGGCATCGCGGGGCTGATGGGCGCGGGCCGCACCGAGCTCGCCATGAGCATCTTCGGAAAGAGCTACGGCAACGATATCCAGGGCACGTTAAAAATCCACGGGAAACCGGTCGCCCTCGCCAGCGAACGGGACGCCATCCGTCACGGTCTGGCTTATGTAACGGAGGACCGCAAAGGCAACGGCCTGATTTTAAGTAACCCTATCCGCGTCAACACCACGCTTGCCCGGCTCGATAAAGTCAGCCGGCATCACATCATCGACCTCGACCTCGAGTACAAGATGGCCGCGAATATGCGCGAAAAACTCGGTATCAAGAGCCCGACGGTCGAGCAATTCGTCGGTAACCTCTCCGGCGGAAATCAGCAGAAAGTGCTGCTCGCCAAATGGATGTTTGCCGAACCGGACATCATGATCCTCGACGAGCCGACGCGCGGCATCGACGTCGGTGCGAAATACGAAATCTATTGCATCATCAATGACCTCGTCGCGGCGGGCAAATCCGTCGTTATGATTTCATCGGAGATGCCGGAAGTGCTCGGCATGTGCGATCGAATCTATGTTATGAGCGAGGGCAAGATCGTCGGCGAAATGGACGCGCACAGCGCCACGCAGGAACGCATCATGTCCCGTATTCTCAGCGTAAACAAAGGAGCATAAATCATGAGCAGCAATAATGCAGCCCTCTGGGAAAAGACAAAGTCCTTCCTCCTGAAAAACACGATGATCATCGCTCTCGTGCTGGTCTACCTGTTTTTCATCATCCGTTCGGAAGGACGTATGTTCCTGCCGCAAAACGTCAACAACCTGATCATGCAGAACTCCTACGTGGTTATTCTCGCGGTCGGTATGCTGCTCTGCATCCTGACCGGCGGGAACATCGACCTCTCCGTCGGTGCGACGGTCTGTCTGGTCGGCGCAATCGCAGGCGTACTGATGGTCAATCTCGGCTGGAATATCTATCTTTCGATGATCATCTGCCTGCTCGTCGGCGTGGCAATCGGCATCTGGCAGGGATTCTGGATCGCTTACGTTCGCGTCCCGCCTTTCATCGTCACCCTCGCCGGCATGCTCTTGTTCCGCGGCCTCGCGCAGGCGATCCTCGGCGGGCTGACCATTTCCGGTTTCTCCGAAAGCTTTCTTTCCATCTTCAATAACTACGTCAGCATTCCGGCGCTGGACAGCGGAGTCATGAAATACTCCTGTATCATCTTCGGGGTGTTGTGCTGCCTGGTATACGTCATCGCGACGATTCTGACAAACATCAACAAAAAACGCAAGGGTTACACGGCGGAGAAACCGCTTTCGCTCTATTCCAAAATCGTGATCATCTGCGCGATCGTGATGCTGCTCATGTACAAGCTCTCGCTTTATAAAGGACTGCCGTACATCCTGCTGTGGCTCATCGTCATCGTCGCCATTTACACCTACATCACGGCGAAGACCACATTCGGGCGCCACTTCTACGCACTCGGCGGAAACGAGAAAGCGACGAAGCTTTCCGGCATCAATACGAACCGTATCTATTTCTCCGCGTATGTCAACGTTTCTTTCCTCGCGGCGCTCGCGGCGCTCGTTGTCTCGGCCCGCTTCACCTCCGCCAACCCTGCAGCGGGCACCAACTATGAGCTCGACGCAATCGGTTCCTGTTTCATCGGCGGCGCGTCGGCTTACGGCGGTATCGGCAAGGTCAGCGGCGCGGTCGTCGGCGCGGTGCTCATGGGCGTGCTCAACCTCGGCATGAACATCATCGGCGTGGACTCGAACTTCCAGAAGGTCGTCAAGGGTCTCGTTCTGCTGGTCGCGGTTATCTTCGACGTCGTTTCCAAGAGACGCGCCATAAAGTCCGTCGCGTAAGCGGGAAAAGGCATCGAATCCGGCGCGGCGCATCGCATAAACCATCTCGCAGTATAAAGGAGCGAACGATATCATGGCATATTTTGAACAGATCGGACCGGTCAGGTACGAAGGCCCGAAGAGCAAAAATCCGTTCTCGTTCAAATATTACAATCCTGACGAACCCATCGCGGGCAAACCGATGAAGGAACACCTCCGGTTTGCGATGAGTTGGTGGCATACCTTCACCTACGGCGGTACGGACCCCTTCGGCGGCGTCACCATCTTCCGCCCCTGGGACGAAACGGACAACGATATGGAGCGCGCGAAGGCGCGCGTACATGCCGCGTTCGAGTTCATGGAGAAGATGCAGATCGGCTTCTTCTGTTTTCATGATGAGGACATCGCTCCCCGCCGACAGAACCTTTTAGACACCAACCGCGCGCTGGACGAGATCGTCCCGGTCATCCGGCAGGAAATGGACCGCACGGGTATCCGCTGTCTCTGGGGCACGTCCAACTGCTTCGGAGACGAAAAATTCGTGCACGGCGCGGCTACCTCTCCCAATGCGAGCGTTTTTGCCTACACCGCCGCGCAGATCAAGAAGGCGATCGAAGTGACGCAGGCGCTCGGAGGCGAGAATTACGTCTTCTGGGGCGGCCGCGAAGGGTATGAAACTCTCCTCAACACCGATATGGCCCTGGAGCTGGACAACTTCGGGCGTCTCCTGCGGATGGCGGTGGATTACGCGAAAAAAATCGGCTTTACCGGCCAGTTTCTGATCGAGCCCAAACCGAAAGAGCCGATGAAGCACCAATATGACTTCGATACGGCAGCCGTACTCGCGTTTCTGCGCAAATACGAGCTCGCGCCCTACTTCAAGCTGAATATCGAGGCCAACCACGCGACGCTTGCCGCACACACCTTCCAGCATGAGCTGAATATGGCGCGCATCAACGGCGTGTTCGGCAGCGTGGACGCCAATACCGGCGATCTGCTTCTCGGATGGGACACCGACCAGTTCCCGACCAACGTTTATGACACCACGCTTGCGATGTATGAAATTCTCCTTGCGGGCGGTTTTACGAGCGGAGGGCTGAACTTCGACGCTCATGTGCGCCGCGGCTCTTTTCAGGAGGACGACCTGTTCTTCGCCTATATCGCGGGCATGGACGCATTCGCCAAGGGCCTTCGCATCGCGGCCCGTCTCGTCGAAGACGGCGTGTTTGAAACGTTCAAAGCAAAACGCTACGAGAGCTATCTTGAGGGAATCGGAAAGGATATCGTCGGCGGACGTGTCGGTTTCAGCGAGCTGGAGGCTTATGCTCTGATTCACGGTGTCACGCCGAACGTCTCCGGCAGGCAGGAGTATCTGGAATCGGTGCTCAACCAATACGTCCTCGGAGATTGACCGTTCATCCCGCGAAACCGTTTTTCGGTCCCGACGCGGAATGATTACAGCCTTCGCAGCCGCGCTGATCTGAGCGCGATGTATGCCGCATGTTTTCCAGCCGTTTGTCTTCCTGCGTCTGGGTTCCTGTTGCAGCTCGCGCGGCGCGGGACGGCGGCGCATACCACATGCGCATCGCAATCGCCCCTCTGCAAACCAGAACAGTGCGGACGCGATGAACGCGGCCTGCCGGCTACCGTTCGCATCCGGGCAATGCGGACTCGCTTTCGGCAAGGGCCGGTGAATTCTTTCTTCCTCTCTCTCCTCGAACAGTCCCCTCTCACGGGGTGCGTGCCGAACGCCGAAATGTCGTTTGCACGCTCGCCGCGAGCGGGGACTGTTCCATCCGGAAGTGTGGACTTGAAAATTAAGCTCTGTTGGATTGGAATGCGCTGTTTTGACGGCGCGTCTTTTTTATGATCAATATCACAATTCCTGCAGATCGTCGAACTTGATTTTTTTATATTCCTGCGATATTGTTAGTACTGTTAACTAGTTTTAGGAGGAATCTTCATGTCTGTCGCGCGCAAGCCGGAATGGCTGAGACGAAAGATCGACCCCGTCGCCGAGGCGCAGATGGGCGCGCTGCTTCGCTCGCTCTCTCTGCACACCGTCTGCGAAGGCGCGAACTGCCCCAACCGCGGCGAATGCTTCCGAAGCAAAACCGCGACGTTTATGATTCTGGGCGACGTCTGTACGCGAGGCTGCCGCTACTGCGCGGTCGAAAAGGGCGCGCCGACGCCGCTCGATCCGGAAGAACCGCAGCGTCTCGCGCGGGCGGCGGAAACACTGGGCCTGCGGCACGTCGTAGTCACGAGCGTCACGCGCGACGATTTATCGGATGGCGGCGCCGCGCACTTCGCGCGCACCGTAGAGGCGCTGCGCGGACGGCTTCCCGCCGCGACGATCGAGGTGTTGATCCCCGATTTTCAGGGCAGCGAAAACGCGCTGCAGACCGTGATCGACGCGCGGCCCGACATCGTCAACCATAACGTCGAGACGGTCCCTTCCCTCTACCGCACCGTCCGCCCTCAGGCGGACTACGCGCGTTCGCTCGAACTCCTGCGACGCGTAAAGCGCGCGGGCCTCGTCAGCAAAACAGGCCTTATGGTCGGGCTGGGCGAAACGAAAACGGAAGTGCTCGCGCTGATGGACGATCTCGTTTCCGTCGGCTGCGATATGCTCACCATCGGGCAATATCTCCAGCCCGGCAAGCTGTATCTGCCCGTTGCGGAATTTGTCGCGCCCGCGCAGTTTGAGGAGTACAAAACCGCTGCTTTACAGAAAGGGATCCGCTTCGTCGCGAGCGGCCCGCTTGTGCGCAGTTCCTATCACGCCGCCGACGGGGTGGCGCAGATGAAGGGGGAAAGATGATTTATCTGACGCCGCCAAAAGCGGAAACGCTGCCCGGCGGCATGCCCGCTTGGGACAGCGCGGACGCAAAATTCAACTTCGCACTGGAGAAGTACGCGATGGAGGAACTGGGGATCGGCTCGTCCTATTTTCTGTTCTGGCGCACGGCGCCCACGCTGATGATCGGACGCTATCAGAATACGCTCGCCGAGATCAACATGCCGTACGCGCGGGAACATCGGATCGATATCGTGCGCCGTGTTACGGGAGGAGGGACGATTTACACCGACCCGAACGGCTGGCAGTTTTCGTTTATCGTCAGAAATCCCGGCGAACGCCGCATCGAATTTTCTCGCTTTACGCAGCCGATTCTTGGCGCGCTGCATTCCTTAGGCGTAAACGCGCAGTTTTCGGGACGAAACGATCTGACCATCGACGGAAAAAAGTTTTCGGGAAACGCGCAGTACGTGCGTCAGGACGTCGTTCTGCATCATGGTTCGCTGCTGTACAACACCGATCTTTCGGCGCTCGTGCGCGCGCTCAGCGTGGACGACGAGAAGATCGTCTCCAAGGGAATCCAGTCGGTTCGTCAGCGTGTGACCAATATTGCGGACCACCTGCCGCAAAAACTGTCCAGCCTGGCGTTTCGGGATGTGATGCTCTCCCACCTGCTGCGCGGCATGGAGACCTATACGCTGACGGAACAGGATATCCGCCGCGTCGCCGAGATCCGCGCATCGATCTTCGACCGCTGGGAATGGAACTTCGGCAACGATCCGCAGTTCAATATCACGCGCGAAAACCGCTTTGCGGGCGGCAAGCTTAACGCGCGCATATTTGTGGAAAACGGGAAAATCCGCGACATCCATTTTTACGGCGACTTCTTCGCGAAAGAAAGCCTTGATCCGCTGAAAACCGCTCTCGCCGGCTGCCGGTATGAACCGGAGGCGGTCCGCGCCGCGCTGACCCATGCAAACGCGCAGGATTATTTTTACCTGATTTCACTGGACGAGCTGTATTCCTGCATCATCTGATCGCCGGTAAAAAAATCGCCGCCCCCTCGGGCGGCGATTTTTCATGCGTTCAGGAAATCTTGCAGAGCTCCTTTGCGATTTTTGCGGCCGCGCGCGCGTTGTTATACGCCAGCTGCACGTTGGCGGTTAAAGACATGCCATGCGTGAGTTCCTTCACCTTCGCGAGCAAAAACGGCGTAATATCCTTGCCGCACACGCCCTTTTCGTCCGCCTCGGCAAGCGCCTGCCCGATCACACTCTCCATATCGTCAAAATCCTGCGCGTACTCTTCCGGAATCGGGTTGCCGATCAGCACGCCGCCGGAGAGCCCCAACTCCCACTTGGTCTTGAGGATGGCGGCAATTTCCGCTTCGTCTTTTGCGGTGTAATCCACGCCGTATCCGCTCTTTCGGCAGTAAAACGCGGGAAAATCCGTCGTAGCGTTACCGATGACGGGTACGCCCATGGTTTCAAGGTATTCGAGCGTGCGCCCGATATCGAGGATCTGTTTCACGCCCGCGCAAACCACGGCGACCGGCGTCTGCTTCAGCTCCTGCAGGTCGGCGGAAACATCCATCGTCGTTTCGCCATGGCGGTGCACTCCGCCGATGCCGCCGGTCGCGAAAACGCGAATCCCCGCCATCGCGGCGCAGATCATCGTGGCGGATACGGTCGTAGCTCCCGTCTTCTTCGTTGCAAGATAAGTTGCCATATCGCGGCGGCTCACCTTATCGACGTTTTCCGCCCTGCACATCACTTCCAGCTCGGCGGCGCTGAGGCCGATCTTGATCCGCCCGCCGATCAGCGCGGCCGTCGCGGGAACCGCGCCCTCCGCACGCACCACCTGTTCCACTTCGGCGGCAAACGCAAGGTTTTCGGGGTATGGCATACCGTGGCTTAATATCGTGCTCTCCATCGCGACCACCGGTTCGTTTTGATCCAGCGCCCGCTGGATTTCCGGCAGCACATCCAGATATGATTTCATCTGCATGTTTTAATTCGCTCCTTCCGGCTTCCCGCCGTTAACGTTGATATCTTCTCATGTTCTCGCGCACCAGCGCGTCGCTCATGTCCGGGTTGATCGTCGTCATGCTGAACAGCGCCGTGGTGCCCGAAGCGAGCGCATAGTCGAGCCGTTCTTCCAGAGGCATGTGGTCGACCAGGCCGTGCGCAAAACCCGCCATGAACGCGTCTCCCGCGCCGGTGGCGTTCACCATCCGCTCAACGGGCCGCAGCGAACGAAAAAGCCGGTTTCCCGCCGCATCCGCATAATAACAGCCTTTTTCCCCGCGGCTGACGGCAACGCACGCCGTCCCTCGATACAGCAGCGCCTCGCAGGCGCGCTCGATCTGCGCTTCGGTCTGCGTCGGCAGGCCGGAGAGTACGGCAAGTTCCATTTCGTTCGGTTTAATGCCGGCAAACTTTCCCGCGACGGGTTCCATCCTCAGCGCATACGCCGTGGAAACGGGGTCGATCAGTACGGGCGTCTTCCCCGCCGCAAGGGAGGTCAGATAATCGAGCAATGGAACCGGCAGGCACGCGTCGCAGACGATCGCGTCGGCCTCCGCAAGCAGCGTGCCGTGCTCATCCAGATACGCCGCCGGAAGATCTTCGAGAATTCGCATGTCAGACATACCCAGAAGCATGTCCCCCCGTTCGTCGAGGATGGCGACATAGCTTGAGGAAACCGACCCGTTCATTTTCAAAAGGCGCGATACGTCGATCCCGGCCGCCGCGCTGTCGCGCGCGATCTTTTCGCCAAAGAGGTCGTCTCCGACAGTGGAGAGCAGCGTCGTGCGCACGCCCTGCCGCGCAAGATTTTCGAGGATATTGCGCGTAACGCCGCCGACGGAAGTCGCGAGGAAGCCCGGATTGGAATCGCGCATGACGATTGCGTTTCTGCTTCGCCCGTGCACGTCCACGTTGGCAGCTCCGATGCCGACGATCAGCGGTTTCGCTCCGTTCACGCGTTCACTCCCTTTTTGATTCGCGCTTTCTTTATTTGGCAGCGGACGGGTTTCCCGCACCGCAGATAACAGTATACGCGAAGGGCGGCGGTTTTACAAGCGGCGTCCGTCGCTCCCCGCCGGACAGCATCCGGTCGATTCACCGCAATATCCCGCCGCAATCCCATCTTTCGGTTGCCTTTCTGACTCTCTTCGTTTAGAATAGACGAGATCGCGCCGCGGGCGGCGCGTCAGCACAATCCCGGTTCCGGAGGTTTCATGGGCGCATTCGACGGATACTATCTCTACTGCGATCTGGATGGAACGCTTTACGACGACAAAAAACGCATCTCGGCGCAAGACCGCGCCGCCATCCGCTCTTTTGTCCGGCAAGGCGGCCGCTTCGGCGTCGCCACCGGCCGCGTACCCTCCATCCTGCTCTCCATCGACGGCGATATTCCCGTCAGCGCGCCTTGTATCCTGTTTAACGGCGCAGGGCTATATGATTTGATCGAGCAGCGTTTTCTTGCGATGCATCCGGTCGATCCGGTTCTTTCGGCGCGCTTGATCGAACGCGCGGTGGCTCTCAGCGGACGCGCGTGCCCGCAAATCTTCACCATTGAAGGCATCTATGAGCTGAACCCTGATCAGCGGGATGATCCGCAGACCGTCCGGGAGCATATTCCTACGGTTCATACATCCATCGATCGCGTGCCTCAGCCATTTTTAAAGTTTTTGATCGCGCACACGCCGGAAGAGCTCGATGCGCTTCAGCGTTCGCTTGAACGCGAAGGCATGTTCGAGGGTTTCACCGTGTTCCGTTCCGCGGGCACCTATCTGGAATTCGTTTCCAAGGGCGTCAGCAAGGGCGCGGCGTTCGCGGATGTGCGGGAGCGCTGCGGGGACGTGAAAAAAATCCTCGCTATCGGAGATTACAACAACGATATCGAGATGGTGGCCCTTGCCGATATCGGCGGAGCTCCGGCAAACGCGATCAGCGAGGTAAAGGCCGTCGCGGATGTCGTACTGACGGAAGATAATAATCACAGCTGCGTTGCGCGTTTTCTCGAAACCGTACTGGGCTGATCCAAAACGAACACAGCCGCCCGTCAGGGCGGCTGTGTTTCTGTCTGCGTTAATACTGTCTGCGCTTCTTGGCGCGCGCAAGGCGGCGCTTTCGTTCATATCGGCGCTTGCGTTCCGAGATGACGAATATGATCACGAGCGCGATGAGCAGCACGACGAGCAGCACGAACGTCAGCGTCAGGTAATCGCCCGTCGTCCAATCCTTGTGTCCCCGGTCGATCAAAGGCGTGCTGTCCGGCGAGGATGTGACGGCGGCCGTTTCGTCCGGCTGCAGGGATGCGACCTCCAGCACTTTATCCACCGAAAAGTCCGCGGTCAGCGGCGCGGTGAAGATCGTCTGATCGCCGATCTTGTATTCCACGACGCCCATGCTCTCTCCCGCGGAAATCGGCGCCTGCGCGTCCGTTGTTAAAACGACGTTCGCGCTGATCGAGCCGGCGTTGGCCCGGATGCTTTCGGCTTTGTCGGGAAGCACGCGAATGACCGTATCATCGATCCTGGCGGTCATGGTCAGCTGTCCGTCCTTCAAATCCTCGGCGTCCGCGTTGACGACGCCGGTTGAAAACGCCTTCTGCAGTCCGAGTTCGCTTAGTGAAAGTGCGGTATAGTCGTTTTCAAACACATATTCGAACACCTTCGCTGCGTTGACGAACCGCGCGAGGTTCGTCGTAACCGTGTCTCCGTTATAAAGGTCTTTTTTATCGCCGAACGAGGCGTAGATCACGCGTGCACCGTTTTTTTCGGCGGCGGCGACGAGGCACTTGCCTGCGGCGTCCGTATCCCCCGTTTTCCCCGCGATGGCGTAAGGATACACCGTATCGATCGGGTCACCGGGCGTGGCGACAAGCAGCCGGTCGGTATTATCGAGTTCCAGAGGGGTGGTGCGGACGCTGTTGGCCGGAACGGTATACGTCTTTGTCTCCGCGATTTTGATGAATTCTTCGTTCTTGAGCGCATAAGCCATCAGTTTTGCCATATCGCGCGCGGTGCTGTAGTGTTCGTCGTTGTGCACCCCGTGCGGGTTCGCAAAGTGCGTATTCGTCATACCCAGCTCGGCTGCCTTCTGGTTCATCAGCGCCACAAATGCGTCAAACGAGCCCGCAACGTGCTTGGCAATCGCTTCGCCCGCGTCGTTGCCGGAAGCAAGCATGAGCCCGTATACCAAATCTCTCAGCGTCAGCGTTTCTCCGGGCTTGATCCCCATCAGCGAAGAATAACTCGAAAATGGGATCTGCGTTCCTAGAACTTCTTCTCCAACCATGAACTCGTCGTCGAGGTTTCCGTTTTCCAGCGCGAGCAGCGTGGTCATGATCTTTGTGGTACTAGCGGGATATACCTTCTGATCCGCGTTTTTCTCATAGAAAACGACGCTCGGATCGTTGCCGTCCACAACGATGATATTCGGCGTAAGCAATGAGTCGTAATCGTAATCCGCCAGCGCGGCCGCCGGTGTAATCAGCACCGCCAGAGCCAGCAAAACGCCAAGAAACCGTTTCATTCCAATCTCCCAGTCATTCGTTCATCGCTTTGCAGTATAACAAAACAGGCCCTCCTTTGGTAGGGGTTTTTCGCTTTTGTGATTGATTGTTAACATTCCGGCGGATATACTGAAAGGGTGGCCGGCATCGTCTGTTAGGTCCCTGCCGCCATGCAACAATCAGTAAATCTGCGCAACTCGAAAGGAGCGATTAACGATGAAACAATTCCGCTGCCCCGTCTGCGGATATGTCCACACGGGGGATTCCGCGCCGGAGTTCTGCCCTGTCTGCTCTTCGCCGGGCAAAACATTTATCGAGATTTTGCAGGAGGATAAACACTACGCCGCGGAACACGTCGTCGGCATCGCCGCCGGCGTTGACCCGGAAGTGCTCGAGGGGCTCCGTATGAATTTTTCAGGCGAATGCACGGAGGTCGGCATGTATCTTGCCATGGCGCGCGTCGCCGAGCGAGAGGGGTATCCCGAGATCGCGGAAGCGTTTAAACGGTATGCGTTTGAGGAAGCGGATCACGCCTCCCGCTTTGCGGAGCTGCTTGGCGACGTGATCACCTCATCCACGAGGAAAAACCTCGAGCTGCGCGCAGCAGCCGAGTTCGGCGCCTGCGAAGGCAAGACGATGCTTGCCAGGCGCGCAAAGGAACTGAATCTGGACGCGATCCATGACACGGTACACGAGATGGCGCGCGACGAAGCGCGGCACGGAAAAGGGTTTGAAGGACTGCTTCGGAGGTATTTCGCATGAATCCGCTCAATACGTATCTCGACCATACGCTGCTCAAGGCGGACGCCACACCCGCGGACATTCTGGCCGTCACTGAAGAAGCAAAAGCGTTCCGCACCGCCAGCGTCTGCGTCAATTCGTGTTATACGTCCCTTGTCGCACGCGAGCTTTCCGGCAGCGGCGTAAAGACCTGCGTGGTCGTCGGTTTTCCGCTCGGCGCAATGTCCACGGGCGCAAAAGCCGTGGAAGCCGCTCTGGCCGTTCGGAGCGGCGCGGATGAGGTCGACATGGTGATGCACATCGGCGCCGCGAAAGCTGGCGACTGGGACGCTGTACAGGCGGATATCTCCGCCGTAGTCAACGCCGCAAAACCCGCCATCGTTAAGGTCATCCTCGAAACCTGCCTGCTGACCGACGACGAGAAGGTGAAAGCCTGCCTCGCCGCAAAAGCCGCAGGCGCGGCATTTGTAAAAACCTCCACCGGATTTTCGACCGGCGGCGCCACGACCGAAGATGTCGCGCTCATGCGAAAAACCGTCGGGCCAGACATGGGCGTGAAAGCCAGCGGCGGCGTACGCACACGAGAACAGGCCCTCGCCATGATCGAAGCGGGCGCGAGCAGAATCGGCTGCAGTTCGACAAAAAAGATCATGGAATGAATCAAATGCCTTGTTCATAATTAACAGCAATTACGCGTATTCATATAGGGCGCGAACCGCTATAAACAGGCGATTCCGCCCTTTTTTTGATGTTTTTTCCCCACTTTGCGTGTTTAACCAGTGAAAGGATTAACAATTTATACATAGATTCTTCACAATAACCACGATCATTCCCCCCCGTCTCGTATGGTACACTATATACGTAGTGAAATGGGGTTTTATAGGCGCGTCCATGCCACCGGCATCAGGCCGGTCAGGCGTCCGCCGCCTTTCTTTGCACAGTTTGCCCGCAGCGCCGGGAGGAATCATGCGTCCCCGTTCGGCGGCGCATGCCATGCAAAGCAGTCCGGCGCTTCTTCCCGGACGGAACCGATTCTCAAAACGAGGAGCGTGAAAACAAATGGATCACCACGACGGCGGTTACGGATATCCGCCATACGACGAGGACCCGCGCGCCAACGGACAAAATCAGGATGCGCCGCGCGCTTATCGCGATGATCCCGCCGCATACGGATCCAATCCGTCTCAGCAGTACGATCCCAATCCAGGCGCATACGATCAGGGTTATGCTTCCAACACGTCCGGATACGACGAGCGCGGATATCCCGCAAATCCTCCGCAATCCGGATATGCGGATTCGGATAATCCGTATGCCCCGCACCCGATCGATCAGAATTACGGGTACGACGATTCATCGCAGACGGGCGGCAGGTTTGATTCGCAGAATTATTATACGCAGCAGCCGGGCGGCGAGGGTTATTCACAACCGCGCAGTACGGGACGCTATTACGACGACCCCGATCATGCTTACTCCGCGCGTCAGGATTCCGATTATTCGCAGCGCAGTTCGACCGGACGGGTCACGATGCCGGCGGACGAGACCGGATACGGCTCCTATTCTTCCCGCTCCAGCACGGGGCGCACTGCCATGCCGCAGGACGACGGTTACGGATATTCTTCCCGCGGCAGCACTTCGCGCACCCGTATGCCGGACGGTGCCGAGGAGTATACTCCCCGCGGCAGCACGACACGTACGCGCTATCCGCAGTCGGAAGATCGTTATCTGCGCGACTCCGGCGATGAAATGGATCCGTATGAACGCCCGCGCTCCGGCGGCAAAAAGAAACGTTCAAAATTCGGCAAGTTCATGCACGCGCTCGGGCTCTACCTCGCGCAGCTTCCCGCAAAGTCGCTTGTCATCATCGGCGGAGTTTTCGCCATGGTGCTCGTTGCGGTCATCCTTCTCGCCGTGCTTCTGCCCAACAGCCAGCGCACCGAACGGCCGGACGACGGGCAGCTCGCCATCGCGGATATCACACCGACGCCTTCCATCGCGCCGACGAATACGCCGGCCCCGACGGAGGCTGTTACGCCGACGCCTTCGCTCCCCGTACTGACGGAGAATATCGTAAATGCGGGCACGACCAGCGATCTGATCCCGGATATTCAAAAACGGCTCGTCGAACTGGGATACATGGATGAGCCGGAGGGCGGCTACACGAATAAATACGGGCCTACCACGAAGACGGCCATCCGTCTCTTCCAGGTGAAGAACTATAGCGATTCGAAAGACTGGGATGGCATCATCGGGAACGGCACTTATTCCCTGCTCATGAGCGATCAGGCAAAAGCGTATTATCTTGCGCGCGGAGACGGAGACGACCGCACCAAGGTCATCACGAAGCTTGTACAAGACGTTACCGACCTGCAAAACCGGCTCATCACGCTCGGCTATCTCACGCCCGGCAGCGCGACGGGTCTGTATGGCAATACGACCGTGCAGGCGGTAATGACGTTTCAGGAGTATCACGGCCTGACGCCGATTGACGGCAAAGCCGGGCAGGAAACGCTGAAACTGCTCTACAGCACGGATGCGATGGACGCCACAACAGGCAAGGCAAACAACAAATCAAAACTGTCACCCACGCCAAGCGGTTCGCCGGGTGCGACGACGACCAGTCCGAGCGTGTCGCCGGCGACGGCAACCACGCCGGCTCCGTAAGCATACGACCGCAAAGGGCGCCGGAAGGCGCCCTTTTTGTTTTACTCGATTCGTTTTTCCTTAACCGTCTTTCAAAAATTCCGTCAGCATCTCCGGCGGTACGTCCATCCGTTTCGCCGTTTCTTCCCGCGTCAGCCCGGCGGCGAGAAAACGGCGCGCAACGTCCCCCATGTGTTCCCCCACTTCTATGATATGCCGGTCGTAATCATAAAAACGAACGACGCGCTGACCCCAGCCGTGCTCTTTCGGGTCGTGAACCAATTCCACATCGAACACATTTAACCGCACGAAAAACGATTCGATCTCGTGTTCCTCAAAAAAAAGCTCCGTATCGTTCGCGCCATAACGGATATCATGCGGCAGTTTTTCGATAAACGAAAGCCAGGTGCCTTCCTCCTGCAGCGCAATGCCGTTTTTGTAAGCAACGTATACGCCCAGATCCATCGCGACCTCGCATCCCAGCAAGCCTTCATACAGCGTTCTAGTGCGCCGCATATCGCGCACCGCGATCAGCGTCCCCGCATACTTCATCTTTTTCCTGTCCTCTCATGCATCAAAGATCATTCATTCTATCATATTGCCATTTCCGGTTCCAGTTGATTCGGCAGACAAAAGAACAGTCCCGCAGAAAAATCTGCGGGACTGTCTCGTTGTCATAGGGCCTGATAAGCAGATTGCTTATTTCGTAACCTGCGCATCCCAGAACATCTTGAGGCCGGTACCGGTCACGCCGAAGCCGGTGAAGTAGGTCTGTGAAAGCACGTCGTCCGCGTAGAATACGATCGGGATAATGCCCATCTCGTCCATCAGAATCGACTCTGCTTCGTGGTACATTGCCATACGCTGCACAGGATCCTTCTCGGTCCTTGCGCCGACGACCAGTTCGTCATATTTGGCATTGCTGTAGTGGCCATCGTTGGTACCCGCCGAAGACGTCAGAAGGTCAAAGAATGTTGCCGGATCCGTATAGTCGCCGATCCAGCCCTGACGTGTAATCTGGCAATCAGAGGTCTTGCGGTATTCCACAAACGACGCCCAATCCATAACGACGATCTCCATGTCGATGCCGAGGTTCTCTTTCCAGGATTGTTTGAGCGCTTCGGCAACCGCCTGATGGCCTGTGTTCTCATTGATCGAGTACTCCAGCTTCGGGAAGCCCACGCCATCCGGATAACCGGCGGCGGCAAGCAATTCCTTCGCCTTGGCTACGTTCGTGGCATAGTCGGTCGTTATATCGCCGCCAACCACTTCGCCGGCGGTCTCGCGGAAGTCGGAACCGGCCGTCGCATCCGGAATGCCAAACGGAACAAGCGCATATGCCGGGATGCGGGAATCCGCAAACACGGTCTGGTTGATGTATTCACGGTCGACCGCGAGGGAGAGCGCTTTGCGGACGTTCACGTCCTTGAGCACCTCAGGTCCGCCGTCCATCTGCTGCAGCATGACATAATACAAACCGATCTGACCATACTGGGTGTATTCCGGCGTTTGGCGCAGAGCGGCAAGTTCGTCGGTCGGGAAGGAGTCGGCCAGATCCAGGTCGCCGGCTTTGAACGCGGCCAAAATGGCGTTGTCATCGTCGGAGAGCATGCAGTTCAGCGTGCCCAGTTTGGTGGACGCCGCATCCCAATACGTGGTGCTCATCGTGAGTACGATCTGGCTCTCATGCGCAAAATCGGAGAGCACATAACGGCCGTTGGAAACCTGTGTGGCGGCTTCGACGGACCAGCCTTCGGGATTCGCTTCCACGATGTCCTGACGCAGCGGCATCAGGCTCGGGAACGCGAGCAGGTCCACCGTGTACGGAACGTTCGCGGTGATGTCGAATTCCAAGGTCTTGTCGTCTACCGCGGTCACGCTGAGCTGATCCGGGGTAATGGTGCCATCGGCAACTTCATGTCCGTTCGCGAAGAAGTCCTGGCCGATGTAACCGTAGGACGAACCGGTGGCCGGATCGCACAGACGCTGCCAGGAATACACGAAATCCTTGGCGGTTACGGCGACGCCGTCGCTCCAGAAGATATCGTCGCGGAGCGTGGCAACCACATGTGCGGTGCCGTCCGGGTTGTCCGTAATCGTGACGTCTTTAGCCTGGCCGAGCGAGAACGTACCGTCGGTATTCGGGCGATAGAGTCCCTCATACAAGTGGACAACATAGATCATGCCGTCGACCGTTTCGTTCATGTTCGGGTCGAGCGTGCCCGGTTCCGGTCCGACGCAAACGGTCGCGCTGGTATCGGGGACGGTAATCGGCGTTGCCGTTGCGGCAGGCGCTTCCGTGGCTTCTGCGGCAGTGACTGCCGGCGTAGTGGTATCCGCAGCTTTGCACGCGATCAAGCTGAAAGCTAAGGAAACGATCATGACCAGAGTGAGTACAAGAGTGAGTGTCTTTTTCATTCCATATTCCTCCTTATTTATTACAGGCCCGCGCCTGTTGGGGACCAATCAGATTTTGCCCGCGAAATGGCAGGCGACCTGGTGCCCGGGATGCAGTTCGCTCAGCATGGGGCACTCTTCGCGGCAGATGTCCTTTGTGTACATGCAGCGCGTGGAGAAGACGCAGCCTTTCGGGGGCGTCAGCGGATTTGGGATCTCGCCTTCCAGAATAATGCGCTTCCGCGCGCGATTAATCTTCGGATCGAACGCCGGAATGGCGGACAGCAGCGCCCGTGTATAGGGATGTACCGGATTTGCGTGCAATTCTTTCGTATCGGTTAATTCGACGATCTTGCCAAGGTACATGACGCCGATCCGCTGTGAAATATGTTTTACCACCGCGAGATCGTGCGCGATGAACAAGTAAGTCAGACCCATTTCGTGCTGGAGTTTTTCCAGCATATTGATGATCTGCGCCTGAATCGAAACGTCGAGCGCGGAAACCGGTTCGTCGCATACGATGAACTCCGGCTCCACAGCGAGCGCGCGCGCAATGCCGATGCGCTGCCGCTGTCCGCCGGAAAACTCGTGCGGATAGCGCGTCGCCTGTTCGCTGTTGAGCCCAACCTGGTCCAGCAAGCGGGCGATTCGCTCCTTGCGGTCGCTTTTGTTGGCCGCCAGATGATGGATATCGATCGGCTCGCCAACGATGTCGCCAACCGTCATGCGCGGATTGAGCGAGGCATACGGGTCCTGAAAAATATACTGCATTTTACGGCGGTACGGCTGCATTGGAACATGCGTGATATCCTTGCCGTCATAAAAAATACTGCCGCCTGTCGGTTCATAGAGCCGTAACAGCGTGCGGCCGGTGGTGGTCTTTCCGCTGCCGGACTCGCCTACGAGTCCCAGCGTTTCTCCTTTAAAGATATCGAAAGAAACACCGTCCACGGCGCGCAGTTTATTATTGCCCGTCTTTTCGCCCTTGATGAGGAAGTATTTCTTTAAATCTTTGATTTCCAGCAGTTTATCCATTCTTCAGCTATCCTTCCGGTCGTAATGGAGCCAGCATGCCGAAAAATGATCCTGCCCCATTTCGAAATACGGCGGTTTCTCCGTCAGGCACACCTTCATGCACTGATCACAGCGCGGCGCAAACGGGCAGGCGGCGGGCGGGTGCATCAAGTCCACCGGGGAGCCTTCGATCGGTGTCAGCGGCTCTCCGTCCTTCTGATCGATCTTCGGGAGCGAATGGATCAGTCCGAGGGTGTAGGGATGGCTCGGATTCGTAAACAAGCTCTCGATCGGTCCATATTCCATGATCTCGCCGCCGTACATGATGATGATCTTGTCGCAGATATCCGAAACGATTCCAAGATCGTGCGTAATAAGCACGACGCTCATGTTGTGGCTCTTCTTCAGTTCCTTCATGATTTCAAGGATCTGCGCCTGGATCGTCACGTCGAGCGCCGTCGTCGGCTCGTCCGCGATTAACAGTTTCGGCTCGCAGGCAAGCGCCATCGAAATCATCGCGCGCTGGCGCATGCCGCCGGAAAATTCAAAAGGATACTGTTTGATTCTGCGCTTCGGGTTCGGGATTCCAACCTGGCCCAGCAGTTCCTCTGCCCGCGCAAGCGCCTCTTCGTTTTTCATATGCAGGTGCAGCTTCAGCGGTTCGCAGATCTGGTTGCCCACCGTATATACCGGATTGAGCGACGTCATGGGATCCTGGAATATCATTGCGATATCGTTGCCGCGGATATTGCGCATCTCCCGTTCTGTCAGGCTCAAGACATCTATGCCGTTAAACTTGACGGAGCCGCCAACGACCTTGCCGGGGTTTTGCAGGAGCCGCATGATGGCATAAGCGGAAACGGATTTGCCGCTGCCGGATTCGCCGACAATGCCGAGCGCTTCCCCTTCATTCAAAAACCACGACACGCCGCGAACAGCCTGCACTTCTCCGCCCGGCGTGAAGAACGATACCCTCAAATCCTCAATATCGATCAAATGCTTGTTTTCCAAAGTCGCACCTCTACTTCTTCATTCTGGGATCCAGCACATCCCGCAGCGCGTCGCCAACCGTGTTGAACGCAAGGATGATCAGGGCGATGATGACGGACGGAAATACCACGCGCGTCGGGAAGGAGTATACGCCCTGCAGCGCGTCCGTCACCATCGAGCCCAGCGACGCAAGCGGCGCCGATATGCCAAGGCCGATGAAGCTTAAGAATGATTCTGTAAAGATCGCGGCCGGAATCTGCAGCGTGGTCGTCACGATGATCGGACCGATGCAGTTCGGCAGCACATGGCGGCGAATGATGCGGCCGCTGTTTGCGCCCATCGCACGCGCGGCCAGTACATATTCCTGTTCCTTGATGCGCAGCACTTCGCCGCGTACAATACGCGCCATCGTGCCCCAGTACATGAGCGCGAACACGATCAGCATCGAGAAGAAAGCCGGTCCCAGCTCGCTGATGCCGGAGAAGATCGCGCTGTTTTCCAGCATCTTCTCCAATGGATCCTTCAGCGTCGCCGAGAGCAGAATCACCACCAGCAGGTCGGGCAGAGAGTAGATGACGTCGATGACGCGCATCATGATGTTGTCCGTTCTGCCGCCGATAAATCCGCTGATCGATCCGTAGAGCGATCCGATGACAAACGTAAGCACCGCCGCGACAACGCCGATAGAGAGCGATATTCGCGCGCCGTACATATTTCGCACCAGCAAGTCCCGGCCGAACCGGTCTGTCCCGAACGGATGCACCGAATTCGGGCTCTGGTCCTCTTCGCCCTGATTAAATTGATCGTAGCTATATGGAGAGATCAGCGGGCCGACAAACGCAAACAGGAACAGCATGATGATCAAAACCAATGCGATCATCGCAAATGTGTTCTTGCGGAAGCGGCGCATGGCGTCCTTCCAAAGGGAGGTCCCCTGACGGATCACGACCAGCTCCTGCTTTTCTTCCGCCGAAGCCGGCACAAACAGATCCGGATTGACATGCATGCTCAGCGGATTCAGCCGCAGACTAACTTTATTCTTTTTTTCTTCGATAATATTATTATTCATGGTCGCCTCGCTTATCGCAGCTTAATTCTGGGGTCGACCATGCCGTAGACAAAATCCACCACCAGATTCATCAGTACCATGATGCAGCCTAGAAAGATCGTCGTTCCCATGATCACCGGGTAATCACGGTTGGATACGCTGTCCACAAAGAACCGTCCCAGCCCGGGTACGCTGAACAGCTTTTCCACCGCGAACGTTCCCGTAATCAGGAACGCGGTGAGCGGGCCAACGTAAGAGATCACGGGGATAACGGAGTTTTTCAGCGCATGTTTAAAATTGACGACAAACGAGGAAAGGCCCTTTGCGTGCGCCGTTTTGATGTAATCCTGTCCCAGCGTCTCCAGCATCGCCGAACGGGTCAGCTTTGTGATATAGCAAATCGGATAGAACGAAAGCGCAATCACAGGCAGCACGTAGTTGCCGACCGAGTCGCTCCATGTCGCCGGCGCGATCTTCAGGATCGCGCAGAATATCACCAACAGGAGCGTACCAAATACAAATCCAGGCACGGAGATAAAAATGGTGGTGAACAGCATCACCAGCCGGTCGATCAGTTTTTCATGTTTAATTGCAGCGAGCGCTCCAAACGGTATGCCGACGACCACTGCCAGCGCGATTGCGAAGATGCCCAGTTTTGCCGAATACGGAAACTTCTCTTCGATGATGCCGGTCACGGTCCGTCCTTTTTTCTGAAGAGACGTACCCATGTCCCCCTGCACCAGCTGTTTTAAATAAATCGCGTACTGCGTAGTAAGCGGTTTATCGAGTCCGTATTTTTTTTCGAGATTCGCTTTGACCGCAGGCGTCATCCGCTCCGAAAGGAACGGGTTTCCTGGCACCATGTGCATTAAGAAAAATGTCGCAGTAATCAGGATTAAAACGGCAAAGAAAGCAGAAATGATACGCTTCACCAAGTATTTCAGCATCTTGCGTTACCACCGTGTTCCCTGTTCATCCATGTACCTCCAGTAACTTCCAATATCGGCGACGGCGCGAAACAGATCTTATCAACAATCATTTCGGGCGTACTTCCATACGCCCGATGACTTCGTATATTTTAGCTTTATTCTAAGCATAGGTTGTTATAATATATATAAACATATATGCACGCATAAAGTCAATAAAAAAATCGCGTTTAAATAATCTTCCGATGAAAATTTCTTGATTTTACGCGGATTTCGAGATGTCACCCCGCAGGCTGAATCTCTTCGCGCGGGCATTCCGGCAGCCCGGAAAAACTTGTATAGTCATGCGTTTTTACCGATGTTTATTCAGCATATTTAGTATGAAGTTGCAGACATTACGCATGTTTTACGGTATAATGATGTATCGTAGGAATAGGGAGGCATCATGCTGTTTTCACGTGCGGAACGCGCGGATTTCCCTGAACTGACGACGCTTTACCGCGCCGCCACGCAGAGGATGATCGATCAAAAAATTGAACAATGGGATGAAATTTATCCCGATTGCCGCGTCATTAGAGAGGACATCTCGCGCGGGATGATGGACGCGGGACGCCTCGACGGAAAAATCGCCGTAGCGTATTCGCTCGAGTTCTGCCGCGAGGGTGGTTATGAACCCGCCGCCTGGCGGTACGCCGTCCCTTACTTTGCCGTGCTGCACCGTCTCTGCGTGCACCCGGATTTTCAGGGCAGAGGCGTCGCGGGCGAAACGATGGTTCATTTGGAAGAAGCCATTCGCTCGCGCGGAATTTTCGCCGTGCGGCTGGACGCGTTTTCGCAAAACCCAGTCGCGCTTCATCTGTACGAGAGCCGCGGGTATCTCAAAGCCGGCGAAATCACTTATCGAAAAGGGCTGTTTTACTTATACGAAAAAAAGCTGTAGCGCCGCTTGACAGCAGGAGGCTGTTTATGGAACGTTTTCGAGCCGATATCGAGGAAATCCTTTCGCACCGCCAGGACAACGGTGCTTACCTCTGGGCGACCCCGGAAGGGAACCTGATCAAAGGCGGGCCGTTTTCCACGCTGGAGGCGGCGTACCTTCTCGCAGAACTGGGGCTTTCGCCGGACGATCCCGTTCTGGACGGCGCTGCCTCGCTTATCTTCGGTGCGCAGCGCGAGGACGGCAGGTTTCAGCCCGTGCCGAAGAGCACAATTCTCCCATGCCATACGATCCACGCGGCGAAAACGCTCTGCTATCTCGGATATGCTTCGGATGCACGGCTGAGAAAAACGTTCGAGCATCTGCTGGAAACCCGATACGAAGACGGCGGCTGGCGCTGCAATAAGTTCTTTTTCGGACGCGGACCGGAAACGGACGCCTCCAACCCCGGTCCGGCGCTTACCGCGCTGGACGCGTTTCGTTTCACGCCGTATCTAAATACGGACGCGCGGCTGGATCTCGCGGTAAAATTTCTGCTGGGGCACTGGGAAACGCGCGCGCCGCTCGGCCCCTGCCACTACGGCATCGGCACGCAGTTCCACCGGATTGCTTTTCCGTTTCTGACCTATAATCTCTTCTATTATGTTTATGTGCTGTCGTTTTATGAGTCGGCGCAGCGCGATCCGCGTTTTCTGGACGCGTTCTCCGTCCTTAAAAGCAAGCAGAAAGAGGGTCAGATCGTCGTCGAACACACGCACAAAAAGCTGTCCGGCCTGTCCTTCTGTAAAAAAGGCGAACCCAGCGAGCTGGCGACCGAGCGGTATCGAGAACTGTCAGATCATCTGAAGCAACAGCATTGATCTGAACTCGCAGGACGGTGCGTTTTTCATTGTATGCAAACGCGCGACAGTTTTTCCATCTCCCGCTTGCTCGCCAGCGCCTCCACCGCGCTCATGCCATCGAAGACGACGACCGCCTTAGGCGGCAGGGCGTAGTTACCGCGCACGCAGGCCCGCTCGAAAAGCGCCGTCGTAAAGAGGTCGCTTCCGTTCGCCGGCGAGGCGATCAAAAAGCGGATTCGCCCGCCGCCGTCCAGCAGCGCGCGCGTCCGTTCGTCCGGCAGGCCGGCGGTGTTTTCGCAAAGCAGAAGCGTCTCCTCCGCGTCCGCGTCTGAGGTCAGTTCGATACCGGAAGCGAAAAACGTACGCTTCAGCGCGCCGAGCCAGTCGCTGGCAGCGCCGCTGTCAAGCGCGACGTCAAGCCGGATGCGCCTGCGCTCCGGTGCTTCGGTTTTCGATTCGTTCAGTCTCGATACCAGCGCCCGCGCGAGCGCGCAGTACTGCTGAAACGGCGTTCCCTTTCCGCCGACTGTCAGCGTTCGCAAATCGCGCCCCGCTTCCAGCATCGGCCGTGGTAGGATCTGAGCCCCCGCCTCATTCGCGGAAAGCAGCAGCCGCAGCGCGTCGAGGTGGATCGCTCCGCCCTGCTCCCCGTCCGCAATCGCCGCGCAAACGCAGCCGCCGAGGTCAATCGCTCCGCTGCGCAGCCGCGCTGCCAACAGGCGCATCTGCGCGTTTTCTCCGTCCCGATCCGCGCTCGCCGCTAAGAGCAGCCGCTTGTTTTTTAAGCCTTCGCGCGGTATATCGTCCGGTTCAAGCGCCGTAAACGGAACACCCTCCAGCGCGTATTCCAGCGCGTCGCCAAGGCGCGTATGCCGCCCAAGCGATAATAAGATAAGCGGTTCGTCCGCCGCATTTTTCACGATTGACTGCTGTTCCATATAGTATTATGATACGTGTTTTCAGCAAAAAAGCAAGGCGTCGCGCCCTGCTTTGCATCTCTCAAATTGATATGAAATCACTGCTTCATTTCTATGGTTATCGTCTCTTGCGCGCGCCGCTTTCCGCCGAAAATCCTGCCCCAAGGCAACTGCGATCCGATCACGGCTGCAAACACCAGCGCACAGCCGAGCAGTTCCCGACCGGAAAGCTTCTGCCCGAGGATCGCCCACCCGGCCAGCGCGGAAAACACGTTTTCAGGGCTGAGCAGCAGCGAGGCCGTTGTCGGCTCCACTCTGCGCTGGCCCAGCATCTGCAGCGTATATGCGCCGCAGCCGGAGAAGATGCCCGCGTATACGATGGTCAGCCATGCGTCGGAAACCGCCGCGATTGCCGGCCGCTCAAAGAGAAACATCGGCACGCTCGAAAGCAGCGCCATCACGGAAAACTGAATGCAGTTTAAACGGATGATGTCCACCTTTGGCGCAAAGTGATCGACCAGCAGGATCTGAACCGTGAACACCGCGGCGCTCGCAAGCACAAGCAGATCTCCGGCATTGACGGAAAAATCTTCCTTGATCGAAAGGAAATACAACCCGACCAGCGCGATAAAAACGCTGAGCCAGAGCATTTTATGCGGTCTTTTGCGGATCAGCAGACCGGCGACCGGCACCAATACGATATAAAGCGAAGTGATGAACCCCGCCTTGCCCGCGGATGTGGTCACAAGCCCGATCTGCTGAAGGTTGCTGGCAATCGTCAGTACGACGCCGAGGATGATGCCCGCGCTCCAGAGCGTTTTTTTGTCGGTATTTTTCGGGCTTACGCCGGCGCGGTCGAAAATCAGGATCAGGATGCCGAGGCTGAGCGCGGCAAGCGCGCTGCGCGTCGCGGTGAATGTGTACGGGCCGACGAACTCCATGCCCGCGCTCTGCGCGACAAACGCAATCCCCCAAATGAGAGACGCGCTGAGCAGCAGCGCCACGCCTGCCCCGCGGCCTTGATGTTTCCCATGTGATGTATCTTTTACCATAACCATTCCGTTTCCGTCTCTTTGAAAACCACTTAACGAAGAATGATACTTGTTTTCATCAAAAAACGCAAGCTTTTTAAGCCTGTTGTATCATATAGGTCTATGTGCTATCATTTTGGTAATTACAATCGATTCTTTGATCAAGGAGTTTTCATGCAGCCATCCAGGGTATTTTTTACCGATATGCGCACCGATCCGGATCACCCGCTGACAGTGAAACTGCAGCGGCTCATCAAGCGCGCGGGAATTGAAACCATCGACTTTGCGGACCGCTTTGTCGCGATTAAAGTACATTTTGGCGAGCCGGGAAATCTGTCGTTTATCCGGCCGAATTTCGCGCGCGTGGTCGTGGATGTGATCCGCGCAAAAGGCGGCAAGCCGTTTCTCACCGACTGCAACACGCTCTACCCCGGCCGGCGGAAAAACGCGCTCGAGCACCTCGACGCCGCCGCCGAAAACGGATTTTCCACCGCCTCCGTCGGCTGCCAGAACATCATCGCGGACGGGCTGAAAGGTCTCGACGAAACGCTCGTCCCGCTGAGCGGCACAAAGCATGTCAAAGAAGCAAAAATCGGCCAGGCGATCATGGACGCGGATATCTTCATTTCGCTCAACCACTTCAAAGGCCACGAATGCACTGGTTTCGGCGGCGCGATGAAGAACATCGGCATGGGCTGCGGCTCCCGCGCGGGAAAAATGGAGCAGCATTGCGACGGCAAGCCGACCGTAACCGCGTCTCTCTGCCGCGCCTGCCGCCAGTGCGGTAAGCAGTGCGCGCAGGGCGCGATTCGTTATGGCGAGAAAAATATCGCGCATATCGATCAAACCCTTTGCGTCGGCTGCGGCCGCTGCATCGGCGCCTGCAACTTCGACGCCATTCAAAATATAGCGGAGAACAGCTACGAAGTGCTCTGTGAAAAAATCGCCGAATATTCGCTCGCCGTGTTGCAGAACCGCCCGAACTTCCACATCAACCTCGTCATGCAGGTGTCCCCGAACTGCGATTGCCACTTTGAAAACGACATGCCGATCATTCCGGACGTCGGCATGTTTGCCTCGTTCGACCCCGTCGCGCTCGATCAGGCCTGCGCGGACGCCTGCAACCGGCAGATCGTCATACCCGGCAGCCAGCTTGCAGACAACCTCGCGAAAGGCGGTCATTACCGCGATCATTTTCAGGGCTCCGCGCCGGGTACGGACTGGACGATGACACTCGACCACGCCGAAGCAATCGGTGTCGGGACGCGGCGGTACGAACTGATCACGGTGAAATAAACTTCAAGGAGGAGCGCGGCTCCTCCTCTGTATTTTTCTTAATCAATTTTCCTTAATAAATCAGAAAGGCAGGCTGTCGTAATATGAAGCGTATCTTCTCTTTGTTGCCGCCCGCGCTGGCCCTGCTGGCGTCGGCGTTGGTGCTGTTCGCCTGTTCCGGCCCGGCAGTGCCGGACGCGACCGCTTCCCCTGCCGTCTCCGCCGCCGTGACGCCTGCGCCAACCGCAGTTCCTTCGCCGACGCCCACGCCGACGGACACGCCAGCGCCGACACCGACCGTCACTGCGGCTGCGACACCGACCGCGTCTCCGACGCCGATGCCGGCCGGCCCGAGGATGTACTCCAGCTACGCCGACCTGATCACATTTGATCCGGAAACCGGAATCGCCAAGTTCGATTATTTCGACATGCTGCACGGTGAAGAAGCCGTCGAATTCCTTGTCAGCCACGAAGGGTATACGCAGGCGGATGCGGAGGAGCTCGTGGAGAATTTTGCCGACTCCGAATACGTGAAAAAGAACACGAACCCGCAGTTGCGCGCAATCGATCTCAGCGACGTTTCGCTGAAACTTATGGTACACGCCGACGGAACGGCCGTGGATGGAGCGACGCCGGTGTCCGCCACCTTAACGGATTTCCGCGCGGTATACGCGCTGGACCCGGATCTGCTGTTAAAGTCTTACTTTTACTATGTCACCGTCAAAAGCGACGGAACCGTATCCAAGGTGGAACAGGTATACTGGCCGTAAGCAGGCCCCGACTTCCGTATCAAAAAAGCGCCTGATAAGGCGCTTTTTGATGGGAACGTACTATCTTGTCTCCGTCTCCAGCATAATCGAGAGGATTTCAGTTTCGGTTTCGCGCATGCCATCCTTTGCGAGCCGGCCGATGTTGCGGATCGTGTTGTCCACGCCTTTGACCACGATGCCGTCCCCGCTGACGAACTCCTGCTTCTGCGTATACATCCGGTAACCCAGGATGCCCGCGTCCACTGCGGCGGCGATTTTGCCGGCGCAGCTCGCTTTCGCTCCGTCGCAGACCATACCGCTGATGATCGCGAGCGCATTGACCACCGCGTGCGCGACGCCTTCGTAACCGCCGCCTTCGAGATAGGCGATGCCCGCGCCTGCGCCGCAGCCCGCACAGACCGCGCCGCAGAAAGCGGAGAGCCTGCCAATGCCCGTCTTTTGATGGATGGTCACGAGATCGGATACGATCAGCGCACGCAGGAGCCGCTCTTCATCGTATCCCTTTTCCCTTGCCCAAACGGCGACGGGGACGCTCGCCGTGATTCCCTGATTGCCGGAGCCGGACACGATGACGACGGGCATCTCCTCGCCGCTCATGCGCGCGTCCGATCCCGCCGCCGCCCAGGCGCGCGCGCGGGTTGCAAGGTCGCTCTCTCCGGCGCTGAGCAAAACCCGGCCGACGTTCGCGCCGCAGCTTCGCGTCAAACCATACTCCGAAATTGCGAGATTATATGCGAGCTGCCGCCTAAGCGATGGTTCGACGCGGCGCAGGTCCACCGAATCCGCAAAGGCGACGATATCCGCCGTGTTTAAAACGCCGGGAGCGTTGCTTTCGCGCGATGGGTCGATGACCATGCGGTCGAGCAGAACTTCCCCGTTTCGTTCGGTGTGAACGACGTTGGTGTGCGCTCCCGCGATACGGACAAACGCCGTATCTTCCCCGCGCCAACCCATGACGCGGATATCCAGCGTCAGGCCGTCCTCAACGCACTCGACGGGGATCGGCGTTTGCGCGAGATAACGGCCGATTTCCTCGCGCAGCGCGGGCGATACCGCATCGATCACCTCAAGCAAACGTGAGGAATCCCCCGCGACCACGCCCGCGGCGGCGGCCGCCGCGATCCCCTTCCTGCCGCCCGTACCCGGAACGACGACGCTTTTCGCGTTCTTAAGAATATTGCCGCTGACGGCAACGCGCATCCGTTCCGGCCGATAGCCGAGCGTATCCCGTATGACCGCCGCCGCATAGGCGATGGCGATGGGTTCCGTGCAACCTGTCGCGGGAATAAGCTCCCGCTCCAGTATGGCGCAGTAGGCGTCGGTCGCTTCCGGCGTGAGCATTTCGCGCGTTCTCCTTCGTTTCATATTCCTGGCCGGTTGACCGCGTTATTTCAGATAAAGCCCTACCAACGCTAGATTTTGATCGAACGAGATCGTATATACGAGGCTAGCGTTTTCATTCTTAACCAGCACTTGCACCACGGCGTATTCCTCGCCCGTCGTTTGATCGGACGTGCCGCCCATGGCTATCTTTGTGATGCTGTCGAACGCGCCCGCTTTTTCGTAGATCGACGCCCAGCCCTCTTTCAGCTGATCCGCCGTGATCGCGCCCTTCAGGTCGTCCCGCATCGATGCGACGATCGAATCGTAATCGCCCGAGGTCGCGAGGCCTACGATCTCCTCCGCGGCGGTGCCGACCTCGTCCGCGTCGAACCCTTCGGGGAGTTTCTGCGCGGCGCAGCCGGCTAACCCAAGACACAGCACAAGCGCGATCAGCGCCGCGGTCGCGATGCGAAATTGTTTTTTCATGATTCGTCTACCTCCTCTGATGGAACTATTTTGCTGGCATCAGTATACCATATCCCCCGGAAGCGTTGGTGAAGCGGCGGTGACATTTCGTTCGCATTTTTCACAATTCTTTTTATCGCAGTAATCATAAAGCCAGCGGCTTGATACCCGTCATGTTTCATTTTTAGAAGCGCCTGATCCTTGCGGTTATCCGACGATTATGGTATCCTTGTTGATAAATTCGGATGAAACAGGCAGGTAAACGCGATGCGCAAGGACGGAACGCGCGTAAAGGACGCAAACCCCATTTATACGGTTTTGCCATATATCCTGAAATACCGCTATGACGCGATGAATATGATCGAGGTGGACATCCCGATTTCGCCGATGCAGTCATACCTCAACGAACGGCGGAAGCAGGGGTACCGTTTCTCCCACCTCGGGCTCGTGCTCGCGGCGTATTTGCGCACCGCAGCGGAATATCCGCTGCTGAACCGGTTCATCGCAAATAAGCGCATCTACCAGCGAAACGAATTCTCCGTCGCCATGGTGGTGCTCAAACCCGGCGAACTGGACGGAACCATGAGCAAGATGTACTTCCATATGGAGGACGACATTTTCGCCGTGCACGAGACCATGGAGCGCTATGTCAGCGAAAACCGCGCTGAAGGCGACACGAACGATACGGACGGAATCGTACGCACACTGTTAAAAATACCCGGACTCGTCAGCTTCGGTGTTGGGCTGCTGAAGTTGTTGGATCGCTACGGCCTGCTGCCGAAGGCGCTGATCAAAGCCAGCCCGTTTCATACGAGCATGACAATCAGTAACCTCGCGAGCATCCGTACAAACCATATTTTCCACCACGTATACGAATTCGGCACGACGAGCATCCTCATCACGCTCGGCAATATGCGCGAAGTGCCCGTGCGCAAGGGGGAGGAGATCGTATTTGAACGTTCCCTGCCTATGGGAGTGGTCATGGACGAACGCATCTGCTCCGGCAGTTACTTCGCCGCCGTTTTTCGCCGTTTTAAGCAGTATCTGACCAATCCGGAACTGCTCGAGGGCCCGCCGAAGGTTTTAAATACCACACTGGGCTGAACGAATCGATGAAAAATGCGGCGGAACGAAGCAACTCCGCCGTATTTTTTGATCCGCGCGTTTCGTTGCATCCGAACCCGGATCATGATAGAATCGACAAAATGAGGAGCTGATGATTTATGCCGTTTTCGGAAGCGTTCCTAAAAGAGCATATCCTGTTCGACGGAGGGTTGGGCACCATGCTGCTCGCCGCGGGCCTGCCCGCGGGAACTCCGCCGGATCAGTGGAATATCGAAAACCCCGACGCGGTGCGCGCCGTCCATGCTGCGTATCTTGCCGCCGGCGCGGAAGTCATCAGCGCGAATACTTTCGGCAGTACGGCGCCGCGGCTCAAGCGCAATTCATACCGCCCCGCGGCGCTCGCCGCCGCAGGCGTGCGGCTTGTCAGGGAAGCAATCGAGGCCTCCGGCCGCCGCGCGTATACGGCGCTCGACATCGGCCCTCTTGGAGAATTTCTCGAGCCGCTGGGCGATTTGACGGAGGACGAGGCGCTGGCGTATTTTCGCGAACCCCTCGAAGCGGGCGTTGCCGCTGGCGCCGATCTGATCCTGATCGAGACCATGGCCGCACTGGACGAAGCGCTTGTCTGCGTCCGCGCGGCGAAAACATACGGCGGCGGCCTGCCCGTGCTCTGTTCGCTCACATACGACGCCAACGGACGCATCCTGACCGGCGAGCCGCTCGAATCCGTCATATCCGCGCTGGAGGATGCCGGTGTGGATGCGCTCGGCTGCAACTGCGGCGTAGGACCCGATCAGCTGGTCACGCTGCTGCCGCGTTTTCTCGCCTGTGCGACCCGTCCGCTGATCATGCAGCCCAATGCGGGCCTGCCGGTGTATCGGGACGGAAAGACGGTTTATCCCTGCGGTCCGGAGGCGTTCGCAGCCGAAATGAGGAAGCTCGCCGAAGGCGGCGTTTGGGGGATCGGCGGCTGCTGCGGCACCACGCCGGCGCATATTTCGCTGCTCTCCGCGCTGATGTGAACGCCGGGGCATTCCCATGCGTTCTGTCAGCCGCGTTGGTACAATCTCTTTTGGAGTAATGCATGCAGAATATCGTAGCGATCCTGAAGGTCATCCTCCCGCTCATCCTTTCGCTTGGCATCGGGTTCTTCGCGCGGAAACGCGCCGTCCTCAGCCAGGAAGGCATCGAAGGGATGAAAACCTTCGTCGTCAAGTTCGCGCTCCCCGCCCTGCTGTTCGGCGTGTTCTTTACCGCGAACTATACGAGCGACGTGCTTTTCTTCGCCTCGACGATGTTCGTCCTCGGTTTCGTCGGGCTCGGACTTGGGTTTCTGATCGGCAAACCGCTGGAACAGCGCAGCCCCATGCTGAAGTTCATGACAACCGGCTGGGAAGTAGGCATGCTCGGTTACGCGCTTTATACGCTTCTCTACGGCGCGGAAAACTTGCGCTATATGGCGCTGATGGACTTCGGCCAGGTGCTTTTTGTATTCACGGCGTTCGTAACCGCGCTCAACGCGAGGATGGGTTGTTCGTTTAGAGAATCCGTCAGGTCGCAGCTGCCGAATCCGATCCTCTGGGCGATCCTTTCCGGCGCAGTCCTCGCAATTCTCGGCGTTCCCCGCGCGCTGGAGCCTTCCGGCATCACCGGCCTGATCACGGGCCTGTGCAGTTTCGTCTCCGCGCCGCTTTCCTGCGTGATCCTCGTGGTGGTCGGCTATGGCATCGAGTTTTCCAAAAAGAATATCGGAACCGCCGCCATCGCTGCCGCTATGCGTATCGTTGTCTGCGGCGCGCTCTGCGCGGCGGCGCTCGCGCTCATCGGCGCGTTCGTTCCGCTCACCGATCCGATGCGCTGGGCAATCGTCATCCTCTTCATCACGCCCGCACCGTACATCCTCACCATGTATACTCTAAGCGAACCGGAGCAGGCGGATGTCTCGATGTCTCTTTCGCTGCAGACGCTGATTTCCGTGCTGATCTTTATCTTCATCGTTATTTTTAAATTCTAGAAAAGTTATTTTAAACTCTAGAAAAGCCGAAATATCAAAACGCCGTTCCCCATTCCGGGCGAACGGCGTTTTGTTTCGTTTTCTTTTCTATTGAATTCTGACCCCGCCGACAGGACGCACCGCGAAGCGGTAGCAGCAGCCGGGGCCGAACGCGCGTTCCATCTCCAGCTGATACGCCTCCACCATCCCCAGCGGCACGAGCGCCTGAATCGTCCCCGCAAAGCCGCCGCCGTGAACGCGCCAAGCGCCGTGCGCGCCGAGCACCCGTTCCGAGAGCGCAAGCGCCAGCGCAAGCCCCCGTTCGGAAGCATCCGTCGGGCATACGTTCTGCAGCAGCATAAAGCTGGAGCGTCCGCTTTCGTTCATCAGTTTTCGGAAGGCTTCGATGTCCTTTCTCTTGAGCGCCTCGGCCTGCTGCGGCACGCGCGCGTTGTCGCCGAAGAAATGCATCGCACGGAGGATGGCCCGGTCAGAGACATCCTTGCGCAGGTATCCGAGCGAGGCGTAGAATTCGCCTTCGTCCACCTCCCGCAGCACTTCCTTTCCGAAGCAGCGCGCGATGTCGCCCATCTCCTTCGTCACCGCCGCGTATTCCGGCGTGAGGTCCGCGTGGTTGCCGCCGCAGTTGACGATGCACACGGCATATCCCAGCGCCGCGAGGTCGCAGTCGATCTTCTCGATCTTCGGTTCGTCGGGATTTTCAAAATCGATGGTGATGAACCCGCCGACCGCGCAGGCGAGCTGATCCATGAGGCCGCTTGGTTTTCCGAAATGCTGGTTCTCCGCATATTTACTGGCGAGCGCCTGTTCCACAGGCGGAATCATCCCGTCGTTATAGAGTTCCGAGAAGATGGTGCAAACGAGTATGCTGAACGCCGCGCTGGACGAAAGTCCTGAGCCCTTCGGGACATCCGACGCCGTCACGGCGTCGAATCCGCCCACCGCGCGCCCGTTCTGTGTCAGCTTCTCCGCGATTCCGCGCACGAGCGCCTCACTCGCGTTCTGCTCCTTTGCTTCGGGAGAAAGATGGTCGAGCGAAACGCACAGCGGCGTATACCCCTGCGAGTGGATGCGCACGACGTTGTCGCTCCTGCGCGCGGCCACCGAGCGGGTGTCCATCGTCACCGCCGCCGCAAGTACGCGCCCGAGCTGGTGGTCCGTATGGTTGCCGCCGACCTCGCTGCGCCCCGGCGCAGAGAAAAGGGATGCTTCCGCATTATAGCCGAACGCCCCTTCAAAGGCGTCCGCCAGTGCGCCGTATTTGACCTTCTGTGCTTCAAAGTCATCGCCGTAGAGTTCCTTCAGCGCTTCATCGAGGTCTCCGCTGACCAGCTTTTTCCGAATAGGTAGCATGATTCTTCGCCTCCGTCGTCCGTTTGCTCCGCCGCAGTTCGTTTGTCTTTACCGTTATTTTAACCGCCCATCGCCTTGAGCGCAACGGCAATCCCGATGCCGAGGTAATTTCCGATCGCGTAGCCTAAAATACCGCAGATCAGACCCGGCAGGACCACTTCGCGGTTATCCATCGCGTCCGCAACCGGCACGATAAACGCCGGGCCGTAGATACCCGCCGTCGAAGTGATCAGCGCGGTGTCCGAATCGATACGGAACACCTTGCACAAAAGCAGATGCACAATCAGCGCGCCGAACTGCGCGGTCGCAAACATGGCCAGCAGCAGAAGCGCGTCTTTGTTCAGATCGCCGAAGTTGAACGAGAGCCCGATCCCGAAGGAAAACATCAGGATCAGATACTGCCCAACCATATAGGAGCCGGGCGCGGAGCGTACCTTCTTGATAAACGAAAGTCCGATGCCGCATGTGGTCACGACCAGCATGATGATCACGACGTTCAGGGTCCCCGTGATCAGCATCGCTAGCCCCGCGGCCAGCGCCAGCGAAAGAACCGCCAGCAGCACGATCGGAATATGCCGCGCGATATGCTTCAGCGAAAACGCTTCTTTCTCCGGTACGAAGCTCTTTTCCAGCCGTTCGATGTATTGCATATCGCCGCTCTGCTCCGCCTTGGCAAACGGTTTCAGGAATCGGCGCGCAAACCGTGGCATCACGGAGATCAGCAGCAGGAAATAGACCCCTCCGACCACCACATCCGAGGCGTTCGCCAGCACGATATGCGAATCGCTGACGGACAGCGCGGCGCCGATCGCCATCAGATTCGGCGTTCCGCCCGTATAAAGCCCCGCGATCATGCCGGAATACTTATACGCTTCCGGAATCATGCTTCGATAGATGAAATAGGCGGCGCCCGCAACCACCGTCACCGCGGCAGCCACGAGGATAAACGAATTCAGCATGGGCTTGGCGAGCCGTTTTACGCTGGATAAGTCCGCCGAGAACAGGATCAGAGGAATGGCGATCGGCACCAGTATCTCCGAGATGTCCATCGCCAGCTTTGTTTCGGGAATTACGAGGCTGAACAGGATGCCGCCCGCATAGCAGAGGAACACCGGCCCCAGCATGCCCAGAACGCGCACGCGCTTAGAAAGCAGTACCATCGCGCGCGGGCCAAGCGCCATGATCAGCACAATGAGAATATTCCATACGATCGTCATCTTATCCCTCCCTGTAAACCGATTTTCACTGATTCGCTTTTACGGCGGGTTCGCCGCGACGGTTTGATTATAACACGCGCGGCGATGCCCGATCAAACGCCGGAGCGTACTCATACAGCGCAAAAAACGCCGCCGGGTAACCGGCGGCGTACAAACATGTCGCTTCGTTTGAATCAGTTTTTCTCGATCTTCAGGCTTCCGCTGACCGTATTGATCCGGTAGTTTGCGCTTCCGTCGCCGACAACGACCATATCTTCGCCGAGCGTGCCCGGGAAATCACAGCTGATGGAGCCGCTGACCGAATCGAGTTTCGCGATGAATTCCGCACCTTCGGGCAGAGCGAGCGCGATGCTGCCGCTGACGCCGTCAACATTGATCGAATCGGGAACGTTCGCGCAGGAGAGCCGTATGCTTCCCGAAACCGACTCCGCTTTGATCGTATCGAACGCGCCTTCCGCGCGGATGCTGCCGCTGACGTTGTTGAGTTTCAGCGTGTCGACCGTGCAGTTTTCGCAGACGATGCTGCCGCTTGTCGAGGAAAGCTGCAGTTCGTCGCAGGCGATGTCCGCGCAGAGAATCCCGCCGGAAACGGTCGTGACGTCCGTCTGACTGCCGTAGACGCCCGAGAGGTCGACCTTTGCGGATACCGCGTCGATCTTGACGCCGCTCAGGCTGCCGATCAGGGACGCCGGCACTTCGACGGTCAGCTGCTTAGACGGAACGTTCGCGTCCAGGCTGAACCAGTTATAGATGTTGTCCAGGTCTTCGCTGTAGCGGATCTGGAGCGTCCCGTCGTCCGATACGCTGTAACGCATCTTCTGGCGATCGGTCAGGGTCATATAGGACGATTCGTAAAACACGATCTCGCTGCCGCTGCCGGCGCGCAGATTCACGCTCCCTGCGACCCAGTTAATGCTGAGCTTTTTAATGCTGTCCGCGGGTACGCTGGCCTGATCGGAAACGATCGCTTCGTTGGAATCGAGCCCCATCCGGCCGGACGTATAGGTTGCCCGTTCCACGATGCGCCCGATCCAGCCGCCGTCCCAGCCGACCTTGCGAAAGATGTTGTTGCCCGTAAGCAGTACGATCAGGATCGCGGTGAGCAGCACCGCAATGACCAGACCGACGACGATTCGAATGATACCTGCTGTTCGCATGGTTGTTTCCCCCTTACTGTTTGAGCATGAAGATGCCCCGGATCAAGGAAGCCAGCGCCGCCGCGATTAAAAAGATGATCCAGGTAATGTGCCATGCTCCGGTCAAAAAGCTCACAACGATGTATACGCACACGGCGATGAGCCAGAAAGAACCGATGATGGAACTGGCGGCTCTGTTCTTCTGCTTGCTGTTCTGCTTCCATTCCTTGAACTCTTCCACCATGGTGTCGTCCGATTTCACATAGCGTTCGCGGGTGACGCCGTTGTAGATGAGCATCGCCGTTGCAATCGCGACGAACAGGAACAGGAACATCATGCCGATATCGTGCTGAATCAGGATGACAGGAACCGGGCTGAGAATGTAGAGGGCGATCGCAACGGCGACAATGATCGCCGAACGTTTTCTGCTCTTGTCGCTCTCTACGCGCTTCTCGCCGCTGAGCCCGCTGATCAGGCTGTCCACGTCTCCGATGCTTGCAACAGCGATGTTAAACGCGGATTCTTCGCCCTTTCCCTCCGCAATCAGATCGTTATACTTGTCTGTCAGGTTCTGGTACATTTCCTCTTTGAGTTCTACCGCCCGAACGGTCGACGGCGCATTTGCAAAGAGGTCGTCAATATACTTTCTTAATTTCTCGTTCATTTGGATACCCCTTCTTCTCCTTCTGCCAATAACTTGTCAATCACCGCTTCCGCGGTTTCCCATTCCTTTTTTCGCAGCCGATACGATTCTTTTCCCAGATCGGTGATGGAATAGTATCTTCGCCGCGCGCCGGTCGTCTCGTCCCCCCAGTACGAGACGATGCAGCCCGCGTCCTCGAGCCGCCGGAACGCCGTATACAGCGTCGCCTCCTTGAGCTCAAACCTTCCCCCCGTCAGGTTTAAAATCGCTTTGTTGACCATGTACCCATAGCCATCGCCTTTCATCAACTGCGCCAGGATGATCGTTTCCGTGTTCCCACGGATGAGTTCCGATGCAACGGACATGGCGCACCTCCTTTCCGTTTGCAGGTATATCTTAACGTGTTATACCTCATCTGTCAAGGTATTTCACAAAAATATTTACATAAAAATTTTACAGTATCTCACGAAAGAAAAACCTATACTTCCGCAATGAAGAATGACGCAAAAAAACCGCCGTCAGCGGCGGTTCTTTTCACTTTCGGTCTATATCGGCGCCTGCGTACATCGCGTTGCTTTCTCTTCCCGCTCCACGCGGTAAAGCCGATAGAGAATCGGATCGATCGGGGAGGCGCGCATCAACTGTTTCGCCTGCTCGATTTTGTCGTCCGCAAGGCGCAGCGACATGCCGCAGCTTGCCGAGATGCTTCTCAGCGTCGGCATCAGCACGGCGTCGCAGCGCGACAGCAGCCGCTGGGAAGCGATCGCCGCGTGCGTCGAATCGAACACAAAGAGCCAGAACGCTTCCGGCGTCAAAGCGAGATCACCTTGTCCGCGCGCTGCATCGCGTTGAGGATGTCGTACATATTGCTGACCGTTCCGATCTTAAGGCGTTCCGTCAGATTGTAGAAATTGAGGCATGTTCCGCAAACGAGCACGATCGAACCTTTGTCGGTCAGAGTCTGAATGCTCTCGATCACCTGCGGTTCCTCGCCGGCCGGCAGTTTCACGCCGTCGTTCATAAAGAGCACGTAAGCGGGTATGCTGTCGCCCTGCGCGAGCGTATACAGCGCCATCTTCATGAGGTTGTAACCGAGCGTATGATCGCCCGCGCCGACATGATCCTTGCCGATGAACACCGCATACCCCATGCCGCTCGCCGGGCACGCGATCACCGGCGTTTCCACCGGTTTCGCTTCTCCCGTCATGCGGACGGCGAATCCGCCTTCGATTTCTCCGACCGTGACGGAAACCCCAGCAGAGTTCCCAAGCCGGGTGAGATTTTCCACCGCGGTTCGGTTATCAACCAGCACGGTCAGATCCCGGCATCCGCCGTCGAGTTCCTTTTTCGCCATGATGACGGGCTGCGGGCAGGCCTTGCTTCTTGCGTCGATCTGCATGCGCGTTCGTTCCTTTCTTGATCGCCTCTTTCGAGGTCCGTTTCTGTTCGCATCTTTATTCTATCAAAAGATAACGCTTTTGACCAGCGGGAGACCGCACAGATTTCGATTTCTCATATCAAAAAGCGCCCCCGCATACACGGGAGCGCTCGAGAATCCATATTGCTTACAGCAGATTCACGCCCGTCTCCGGATCGAAGAGGTGCGACAAAGCGCCGTCGAACGTGAAGTTCAGCTGTTCGCCGAACTTGAAGCCATAGCGATTCGTCGCAGGCAGGTCCACCGTCGCGATGCGGAGCACGCAGTCCTTGCCGACCGCGGTTACGTGAACGTACAGTTCGCTGCCCATCATTTCGGACACGTCCACCTTCGCGCTGATCGTGTTCGCGGACTTGCCGGATGTCAGCGTGATGTGCTCCGGACGAATGCCGAGTACGATCTTCTTCGCGGAAATGCCTTTATCTTTCAGCGCGCGCTGCGTCGCCTCCGGCAGGTCGATGACCGCTTCGTCAAGACGCACGGCATATTTTCCGCCGTTTACGACGAGTTCCGCATCGAAGAAGTTCATCTGCGGCGTGCCGATGAATCCCGCGACAAACAGGTTTGCCGGATGGTCGAACACATCCTGCGGCGTACCGATCTGCTGGATGAATCCATCCTTCATGATGACGATCCGATCGCCCAGCGTCATAGCCTCCGTCTGGTCGTGCGTGACGTAAACGAACGTGGTGTTGACATCCAGACGCAACTTGATCAGCTCGGCGCGCATCTGGTTTCTGAGTTTGGCATCGAGGTTGCTCAGCGGCTCGTCCATCAGGAACACTTGGGGATGACGTACGATGGCGCGGCCGATGGCGACGCGCTGCCGCTGTCCGCCGGAAAGCGCCTTTGGTTTCCTCTGCAGATACTCGGTGATGCCGAGGATTTCCGCCGCTTCCTTCACCTTCTCGTCGATCTCCGCTTTCGGAACCTTGCGCAGCTTCAGACCGAACGCCATGTTTTCATACACGGTCATGTGCGGGTAGAGCGCGTAGTTCTGGAAGACCATCGCGATATCACGGTCTTTCGGCGCGACGTCGTTGACGAGCCGGTCGCCGATGTAGAGTTCGCCTTCGGTGATCTCCTCGAGGCCGGCGATCATGCGCAGAGTGGTCGATTTGCCGCAGCCGGACGGCCCGACAAGCACGACGAACTCTTTGTCCGCGATGTCAAGATTGAAATCCTGCACCGCCACTACGTTCTTTTCGTAGACCTTCTTGATGTTTTTGAGTGAAACGTTTGCCATCTTCTTTCGGCTTCATCAGGCGCAGCATTCGCTCATCGCCCGACTCGCGACCGCCCGTAAAAAATGCGACGATCACATTACGGCAGGTCTCCACACTGCCGCACCGCAAGCCATGCGGATTGGGTATCCCTCCTTTATTGAGCGTCGCGGTGAATAAGAAGTGGAGTAAACGCCGCGCGCAGGAATACAGAGAAATGCTTCCTATATTATTGCAGAAATCCTCGGGCTGCGCAACACTTAAGCAAACTAAATATAAATAGTCAAAGTGAAACGAGGAAATCGCATTCTCGGCGATTGTATATCTTCCCGTCCGGGGTTGACTAAACGTCCCGCGCGTGCTATATTATTTGTTGCACGTCGAAAGGCGCCGCCGCGGGGTAGAGCAGTTGGTAGCTCGTCGGGCTCATAACCCGGAGGTCGTTGGTTCAAGTCCATCCCCCGCAACCAGAAAAAAGCCGCCCAAACAGGGCGGTTTTTTCATATCTTGAGAATCATTATTAGTCACATTACGGCCCCCAAACCTACTAGCTGTTGTTTATTTGATGTTTGTTGGGATGATCGATAGTCAATAATCGTTCGAGATTGTCAAAAGTTCTAGCCTTATTTGTCAGCCTTTGTTGCAGGTGGCTTCTGATTGTTGGAATTATCTTCGAAGTTATAATGCCATGTATAGCCTAGTCTGGTCAAGCAAGCAACTATCCCCTTGCGGATAAAGCCGCTTTATCTCTTACATTACCTTTTTGCTATCAATCTACCAAATGCAACCGCCTCAACTCTTGTATCGGCATCCGTGTTCCACTGGACTTTGAATCCGTCATTCAGAATTTCGAAACCAGCAGATACTAACATATCGTTTAATGTCTTAACAGACTCGCCACTCCAGCCATAACAGCCAAACGCGGCTGCTTTCTTGCCTTTGAATTTCAACTCTTTAACTAGATGTAGGAAGCCTGCCACAGAGTGCAGAATGCTATTTGACACGGTGGGCGATCCGATTAATACCGTCTTGGATCTGAAAACCTCCGTGATCAAGTCGTTTTCATCACTTTTTGCAATGTTATGGACTTTCACTATCACATCAGGATCTTCCATCGAAATCCCTTCGGCTATCGCTTCCGCCAAGGCTTTTGTTCCATTCCACATGGTGTCATATAGGATAGTGATCTGATTCTCTTGATAATCATTTGCCCACAGAGCATATTTTTCAACAATTTGCATTGGATTATCTCTCCAGATTACGCCATGGCTTGTCGCAATCATGTCGATAGGCAGATTCAAAGCGAGCACTTCACTTAGTTTCTTCCTCAAGATAGCGCTAAACGGCGTTAAAATATTCGCATAGTATTTGATCGCTTCACTGAATAGAACGCATTGATCGACCTGATCATTAAACGGCTTATCCGTAGCCAAATGCTGTCCGAATGCATCGTTACTAAACAGGATATTATCCTTGGTTAAATAGGTCGCCATGCTGTCCGGCCAATGCAGCATTGGCATTTCGACAAATATTAGCTGCTTCCCATTTCCGATGTCGATGGAATCCCCCGTCTTAACAACATGAAAATCCCAGTCCTGATGGTATTGCCCTTTGAGCGACTTAACAGCGTTTGCCGTACAATAGATAGGCGTATTTGGAATACGTTTCATAAGCGCAGGCAACGCACCGCTATGGTCGACTTCGCCATGATTTGCAATGATAACATCAATTTGATCCAGATCATTCTCTCTAGCAAGATTTTCAACAAACCCTTCGGCAAATGGCATCCAAACCGTGTCGATCAGAACGGTTTTCTCTTCCTGAATCAAGTAAGAATTATAGGTCGATCCATGATGCGTTGAATACTCGTCGCCATGGAATCTCTGAAGCTCCCAATCAACAACACCTACCCAATTTACGTTGTTCTTCACTGATTTTTTCATTTTTCATTTCCCCTCTATTTATTCGACGCCGAACGCTTCCGCCCAAACATCAATCATGGAGTGAAGCTTCTCATGAACACCAAGTCCGATTACGGATTCTTCGTGTTGCTCAAACTGCTCAAAAAGAGCCTCCTGTTCCTTTTCATCAATGATTTGATCAGCCATGCGAAAAAGAATGTTGTTTTCTTTTTCTATATGTTGATGTAATAGATCTCTATATTTCACAGCAGCATCATGGAACGCTATCAAATCGTTTTCTTCAAGAGCTTTACTCATATGCGCAATATATCCCATGCCGCGCACATGTTCTTCTAGCATGACGCCTATAGGACCTCCTTCGCTCGCGATACCCAGTCGAACCATTTCTTGAAATAGATAGAGTTCCTCTTTCCCGTGATGGCATTTATCTGCGAAAATTTGGAGAAAGTAAACGAGCTCTCCATAGTATTGCAGCATGGCTTCTCTGCTTTTTTCTTTCGATTGCAACATTTTATCAAGAATTTGCAGAACGAATAAAATAGCGTCATGCTCATTCCGGAGATCTTGAGTCGCTTTACCCATACCGTTACCTCCTTGTTTATTACTGCTATCATCCGACGTCCTTAGTTCGTTGGGGCGGGTGCTTTCACGATGATGAGCTCCAAAGTATCTGTGTGCAAATTCTTCACATTCATTTTCGTCTGATATGGAATCTTGAGGAGACTCCCGGCGCCGTACATGTGAACATTCTGATCGTTGAGTTGAATTGATAGTTGACCCCGCAGGATAGTCATATATACATTTGAATTGGAACAGTGCTCCGGAAGTCCTTCGTTTTGCCGAAATACCATATGCAGGTAATGTATGTTTTCATCTTGAACCACTCTCTCGATCGCTTTCTCATCGCCTCTTGATAGCTGAAACACCTCTTCAACCATTGCTTTTATTCTCCTTTTTATTGTATTGTTTTCGTGTAAGTCATAATAAATATGATGTTACTGTCTAAAAAACGGTATTGCGCTTTTGTTTCGCTAAATTAAGATTCTTATCCGCTCGCATGATCAGAGCATCAACATCTTAATCAGGAGCGTGTCGCAGCAAATACGGCTTTCAACCACTTAAAGGCAAGCGGATATCAGATCACTGGTCAGCTTAGTACACTCCTCAAACCAAGGGCCTTAGATACTTCCTGTACAAACATAATGCCATTCCCCGGCTCATCCAGATTAAGAGTGTTGTTTATTGAAGCTGTGATCTCTTCAGTTTTGGCAACTTCAGAAATGATCAGCACGACTTCTTTCTCCGGTTCGATTTCCATGGAGAAAAGCTTGCTCGTTTCATGAATACCCGAACCTCTTGCGTTCATTATGGTTCCGCCCGTAGCGCCGACTGCTGTCGCCGCATCGATAACGGCCTCCGCTTTTCCTTTTTCAACAATAACATAGATTGCATTATACATGATTGACTTTGCACCTTCGCTTTCATCATGAATATCAGTCTTACAGCCCTTGCTTCCAACCACGGTTTTTACTGGTGTACAAAAGGCTATGCCGTGGTGCGGTCTACTGAAGTTAAATTCCTTATCAAGGTATTCGAGCAGATTAAATGCGGCTGATTTGCCTGCAACAATTAGAACAATTTCTTTTTCTTCTTCATACAGTTCGATTAATTTAAGGAAACTGTTTTCCACTGTTCCTCTTCCTAGTAAAACTGTACCTCCACAAACTCCGCATTTTCTTGCAGCTCGCAGTATTTTTGTTCCAACGCCATTGTTGACTATTATAGTCAAGAGCTCGAGTAAGCTGCTATCTCGGTTACTTTGTTGCATCTTTGAGCCCTCCCTTTTTTGATTTCGTTTTATAAATGATACCAAGGATTTGTAGTGCGATCAATGGCAACAAAGCAACCATAGCAATCATGCCGAAGCCATCAGTTAAGACGCTGGCTGTTTCGACTGCCTCAGCAGCACCTTGGGTGAAAGCAAGTATAAAAGTAGCTGTCATTGGCCCGGATGCAACTCCACCCGAGTCAAAAGCAATACCCACGAAAATCTTTGGCGAGATATATGCCAAACCAATTGATATCAAGTAACCAGGCAATAAAACGTGCCAAAGCTGCATTCCCGGGGTAAGGATTCGGATCGCAGAGAGGGACACAGCTATACCGATTCCGATGGATAACGAAATTAAAACGGCTTTGCGTTTAATGTATCCGCTCGTCACCTTCTCTACACTTTTCGTGAGGATATGGACGGCAGGTTCTGCGAGTATGGTTAAGGAACCTAATAAAAAACCGGTGAATATGAAGACAGCTTTATTCTCCAATGAAGCAACCTTATAGCCGATAAGCTTTCCGATGTCCATAAAACCTGCGTTAACACCGGTCATGAAAATCACCAACCCGATATATGTGTAAAGAAGGCCAACCAAAATCTTAACGAATGCTCGCTTCGGTAATTTAAACATTAGGAAATTTGATGCAATATAAATGACCAGCAAAGGAAGCAGCGCAAGCAATGATTCTAATGCAACAATCGGAAGTTTATGAAAAAATGGCTGCAATATTGACTCTGAGTCAGAAGCAACATTAGTAACAAGTGCATGCATTGGTGGCTTCCCTTGAATCATACCCATCACAAGAACGGAAATGATTGCGCCAACAGATGTGATTGCTACCAATCCGAAGCTATCTTTTTCTGACATTTTACTGTCTTTTTTTAGCGTCGAGACACCGATTGCCATAGCGAGAATAAACGGCACTGTAAGTGCGCCGGTTGTTGCGCCTGAAGCGTCAAACGCAATACCAATGAATTCATGAGGTGTAAACAAAGATAATACAAAAACAATGCCATACAATGCGGTTAACATGAGATATAGAGGTATGTTCCTTATGATCCGAAATAATCCGCAAGAGAACAATACTGCTATACCGGCAGATACAACAATTACGAGGCTCGTCTTGGATATCAATCCAGAGGTTACTTCATTCACCTGACCTGCAAGGATATGCAGGTCAGGTTCGGCGACACAAATAAACAGCGCTGCCACGAAACTTACAAGGGTTATTACCCATAATTTTTTCGTTTTTATGAGAGACGATCCCATTTGGATTCCTATCGGTGTTATGCCAATATCGATTCCGAACAGAAAAACAGCCAACCCAATAATTACCAGAATTGCACCGATCATGAATCGAGCTAATAATGAAAATCCCAGTGGTGTAATTGCGAAGTTTATCAGCAAGACTAGCACGGTGATAGGAAGAACTGCTAACGAGACCTCTTTAAGCTTGTGTGTCAATATACTCAAATAACTGGTTCCCTCCATTCGAGTGAAGTATCTGAATCTATT
>JAEWUO010000012.1 GCA_023459335.1 Bacillota bacterium | reverse complement strand
TACTATGGTAGTTTTTGTTTTATTTCATACTTATATTGAATTCTTTGGATATTTTTCCATTTGATACAGAAATTTCATTCTGCTTTAATTTACTAGTTTTGTAAATCTTCATTGTTCCCATTGCATTATATGTTAAAATAACGCTACTAGTGGCTAAATTATTTATTGTCGACATAGCTCCTTCATCTAATATTTTTAGATTTATATTTCTTCCTTTTATTGTAACTATTCCTTCATTGTTTATAATGATATCACTATTATCTTCAACAGTTATTGTATTGAAGTGTCCGCCTCGAATCGTATTATAACCCCTTGCTATTACGGTATTTAAATCATCTACTGTAATTTTACAATTTTGATCTACTCCTATTTCATTATAATCTCCACCATTAATTATACAATTATTTTTCGCCACAATCATACATCTATGTTTTACATTAATATGGTTATTATCATTACAATAAATTGAACAATTATCACCAACAATAATTTCATTATCATTACTGGCATTTATTGTCAGGTAATCGACTCCCGCTAGTTCTACTCTTGTAAAACTTTGAATTTTTAAAATTCCCCCTTCTATAAAATTTTTGTAATTTCTTTTGTCAATAATTTTCATTTTAAAAACCTCTTTTCATTTATTTGTGTTCTTATTACTCTTTAATTATAGCACATATTCTATTGTTTGTCAAGAGTTTTTAAAAATTTTTGAAAAAGTTTTTCTTAGGTTATTATATCCAGTGGCGGGGCGGCTTATATTGTAATCTTTGGGTAATTTTTCCTTCAATAAGGATGACCACACTTACATAAAAATACCAGAAATCCAACCCAAAGTGTACCAAAGTGTACCAAAGTGCACCAAAATACTCCAAAGTATCTTAAAAATCACCAAAAAACTCTTAAAATACCCAAAGTGCACCACAAAATCCCACCTTTTCTACTAAAAATCTCCAAAATTCCCACTAAAAGGGCGTGCAAACACTAAAATTTTACTTATTTACAACACTTTTCCTTTAATTCTCACACATTTCCATAGTAAAAACTGGAAAAGTTCGACTGTCAAAGAATGGACTTTTTCCATAGAGTGGACTTTTTCCATAGGGTGGACTTTTTATATAGAGGTGTTCCCGTGAGCTGGGTTTTGTTCGTGAGCTGGACTTTTTCCATAGGAAGGACTTTTTCCATAGGAAGGACTTTTTCCATAGGAAGGACTTTTTCCATAGGAAGGACTTTTTGAGCTGGACTCACTTTTTACCCAAAGTCAAGATTGTGAGCTGGGTTATAGCGGCCACCCCTAGTAAGATAATTCCACAGATAAGGAGTTAAGTTACTGTAGTTATGTTCGTATTGCCCGCCGGCAAAGAGGTTTTATTCCGCTGTCAAACTAAAGAATTGCTTGTTTCAGCGGCTCTCCTAAAGATAAAAGTCAATAAGATTAAAGTTTTGAGGTCTTTAAAGTTGTCCATTTATTAAATATAGGTTACAATTTAAGTTTCGATATACAGCGGCCGCACCTATATAATATAGTTTTAATTTAAGGATTTAGTGTGCCGCTGTCTCTATTGACTTTTTTCTCATAGTTTGTTTGTATTTCCATAGAATGAGTTTTCCCCACAGGAAGAACTTTTGAACTAGACTTATGTCCCAATCAAAGTCAAGGTTGTGAGTTGGGTTATAGCGGCCCGCTGTAATAAGAGTAGCTTAGTTAGATTACCTGTTTCAGCAGCGATATCAATAAGATCAATTGGTTATTTCAGCAGCCAAACCACAGTCAAGTAGTAAAGTTAACTAAAGTGCTCATTTTAGTGTTCCATTAGCCAGACGTAGTTAAATAGCTAAGGTTAGTTACCTGTTTCAGCGGCCGACCATAGTCAAGTAGTAAAGTTAACTAGGATTAGTTACCTGTTTCAGCGGCCGCTGTAGTTAAGTTAGTTATTTCTTATTGTATTTAAATTGGTTGTGGGACTAAGCCCGCCGGCAACAACTCCTCATATACACAACTCCTCATATACACAACTCCATTGTGTAAAGGGTCGTAATTTAACAAATTTTCCCACCCCCTTTATTACTCGTTAGGTTCGTCCGTCCTATATCCAATGTTCGCTACGCTCACATTGGATATAGTAAAAATCCTTACTCGCTACGCTCGTAAAGATTTTTTTACTATCTTCTTTTAAAAAAAATTACTAAAATTTGTTAAAAATGCTCAATTATTAAAAATGAAAATTCGTTAAAAATGCTCAATTATTAAAAAAATTAAAATTAAAATTTTTTAACAAATTTTCCCTTTTCTTTATCTCTATGGTCCTTCTCTTTATTGTTGTGGTCCTCCTCTATGGTCCTCCTCTATGGTCCTCCTCTACCCGTTCCTTTTCTCAATGTTCGCTACGCTCACATTGAGAAAAGGAAAAATTATTTACTCGCTACGCTCGTAAATATTTTTCTTTTACCCCCCTTATTCCCAAAAGTCCTTTTCTCACCTAAGCTAGTAATAAATTTGCCCTACGGGCAATTCATTACTCACTCAGCTGAGAAAGAGGTTTTGGGGTCCCCCCTAAAAGGGGGGATTTTTTTTGGGGGTAAAGAGGGGATTTTTTTCTAAGGATTTTTTTCTAAGGATTTTTTTTTTAAAGAAAAAAAAGAAAAATTGTAATGAAGCTTTAAGACAAAAATTTTTGAAAAAAAATTTTTTTCTTAAATGATTCATTACGGAAAATAAATTTCCCGTAATGAATCATTTAAAGGGTAGCGAAGAGCACACGATTTTATTGAAAAAAAATATTTGTTGGAAAATTACAAATATATAGCTGGCGTGCTTAAAATTTCTATAGAAAACATAAAATATGAACCGTATAAAAAATTTATCGGATAGGTCAACTTTTCCACCACCCCGATAAAAACTCAATAAGGTAAAAATTTTTAATAAATCTCCCACACTTAACACTAAGGATAAAATGCGATATTGAAAAAAAACTCGCAAATTTATTTGACCCTTTTTTGGATAGGGTATCTTTGGAGCAGATAATTTATAGAAATTTTGTAGACCACAAGAACTTTACATAAAAAAAAGTAAAGATAAATTAAATTATCTTTACTTTTAGATTTAATCTGTAAATTGAACCAATATTGTAATTTATGTTGATATTTAGTTATATTTTATATTAATTCTGAAAAATCATTTGTTTTGAATTCCATCTCTAAAACATTACCTATTATTTCCGCCGCATTAGATAGACCGCAAAGATAGCCACGGTCGAAAGCCTCAGCACTATCATCAGTATCTTCTGGCATTAAATCTGAATTCTTTTTATCATAATTTTCTATTACAAACGCTCTAAGTTGATAATATTTTTCAATTATCTTTAAAATTTTATCGTCCATTTTATACTCCCCCTTCTACGTGATTAACGCCACATTCTGGACAAAACTCATTCTTCTCCGCTACAACATATCTACACGTAGAACAGAAATAATCAATTACATCACAGTCTTTATCCATAGCCTTTCCTTCGCAGTGTATACAGAAGTGTTGGTTACATTTAACACAAACAGGACCGTTATGATACCCCTCTGAGAAGGCAAACTCATTAACACCCCCCCCTTAGAATTTAATTCCCAACAATGTTTTTTATTTTCCATCAACATTTTAAAACTACCTTCTTTCTTTTTTACTTTCTATAATAATTATATCATAGAAAGCAATTAAAATCAGTAGAAACGGTAATTTAATATTAACCTTAGGTTCGATATATAGCCGCCGCCGCCGCACTTTATCTCATCTAAACTACTTAATCCTCATCCTCATCAAAATCCTCGCCTATCTCAACACTATATATTTTCCCATCTTCATCAATTCTATATACATTTGAATCTGTTATTGTATGACAGTAGTCATTAGTTTCATTGCGTGGTATCTCTAAAAATTTAAACTTTATTGGACATGAGTTAAAATTTGGAATTCTTCCACTTTCATCTTGGGAGGTAAGTTCCCACTCGTGCAACATACATAATTCTTCTATGGCTTTAATTCCATCTTCTTTATCTATCAATTGGAACGTTGATGTATAATCTCCATCATTCATATCACCAGTTAAAGAGATTATAAAACTGGTATCACCACTCATCAATTTTTCACTACAAGTTTTAAGGCTAAATTTATTAATATACATATAACACTCTTCTTTCTTAATTTTTAATTTTTTTCTATATTTATTATATCATATAACCCGATCAAAATCAATAACTTCAGCGACTTAATAGTAACCTTAGATTCGATATATAAGCCGCCGCCGCATTTTTCCACTGTATCTAAACTATTAAAAATTCATTACCTCTTGAAAACAATTTTCTTATATAACTTAATTATCTTCTTCGGCTTTGTCTAGTGATTGTGTAGATTTTTCCATATGAATCAATTTTATATATATTTATGTCGGTTATTGTATTACAATAGCCACTAAATTCATTGCGTGGTATTTCCAACGATTTAAAATCTATACGACAGAAGAAAAGATTTGGAATTTCTTTTATTTTCTTCTGAAGATCAAAACTCCACTCGCCAAGTTTATATAATTCCTCTATAGCTTTAATACCATCTTCCTCATTGAGGAGTTGCAAAGTTGATGAGTAGACTCTATTATTTATATTGCCAGTTAAAGATATTATAAACTTAACTTCGCCTTTTATAGCTTCTTCGTTACGAACTTTAACACCACATTTATTAATATACATATAACACTCTTCTTTCTTTTTTACTTTCTATATTTATTATACTATAACTATTAATAAGAATCAATAACTACGGCGACTTAATATTACCCTTAGGTACGATATATAGGCGGCCGCAATCAACGGATATTCAATTCTTTTTATTAGCTAACTATAAATTCTCATATTAAAAAGCTTTTTATTATACTTACTATAGTATAGTAAAAGTTCAATGTCAAGTGTTTTGTGAACTACTACTAAGCTAAAGACCTAGTGGATTCCTACTTTAATTTCTTTAAAAATAATCTATTTTTAATTGTTAGCTTATTTCGTATTTTTCTTGATTATAAAAACTATTTAAATCAAATAAATTTCCAGTCACTTGAGATTTTTTTAACCATTCCATAAACATCTGATAACATTATATGAAAATCTCCAATAGTATATGAAGTACACCCTATAGGATTAAAATTAATCCCATCAAATTTAACATCTTCAATATTGATTACAATAGTTTCACAACCTTCTCTATCAAACCATACTAAATAATAAGCCTCCTTTCCTGTATGTAGTGTAATTTTAATAATGTCATTTTCAAATATTTTACTTCCATCTACAAGAGTATATCCTGTGAATTGCCCTAGTGTTTCTGGTATTATTATATAATTTTCAATATAGTAATACTCCAAATAATGTGATAAATCTCCTTTTATCCATTTTCCATAATGTTCCTTATTATTAATTTTAATTTCTTCTTCTCCATTTGCCATTATTGCAAAAGCTTTGAAACAAATCTTTTTAGGATTTACTTTAAATTCCATTTTAAATCTACCTTCTTTCTTCTATTTTCTATAATAATTATACCATAGAAAGTAATCAAAATCAATAATTACAGCTATTTAACATTAACCTTAGGTACGATATATAAGCCGCCGCCGCCGCCGCACCTTATCTCATTTAAGCTACGCTACTTAATCTTCATCAAAAACCTCGCCTATCTCAACACTATAGATTTTCCCATCTTCATCAATCCTATAAACACTAGAGTCAACTATCTTATGGCAATAATCCCCAAACTCGTTATACGGTATCTCTAAAAACTCAAAGTTTACAGGACATAAGTTGAAATTTGGAATCTCTCCATTTTCATCTTGAGAGGCAAGCTGCCATTCATGTAATTTGCATAACTCCTCAATTGCTTTAATACCTTGTTCTTTATTGAGCACATCAAAAGTTGATATATAATTTCCGTTGTTCATTCTTCCAGTTACGGAGATTATAAATTTATTGTTGCTTTTTAGTTTTTCATTGCCCGCTTTAACACTACTTTTGTTAATATACATAAACACTCTTCTTTCTTTTTTACTTTCTATATTTATTATACTATAACTATTAATAAGAATCAATAACTACGGCGACTTAATATTACCCTTAGGTACGATATATAAGCCGCCGCACTTTATCTAAAACACAATTAGAGTTACATATTTGCACAATACATTTTAATTATTGAGCTTGGGCACTAAAAAGGTTTGTTTTTTTAATAAATTCTGTTTTTATAATGTCAATTATTGATTCAAAAAGTTCCAATTTATTGTTTTTTTCTAAATAAATTTTATTTATTGATTCAAAAGATATCATTATGGAGAAATTCTTGAAATCCAATTCAATCATTAACTCCTTCCAATCTAAAACCACTAGGCAATTAAAATGTTCAGTAATGCCTATCACAAATTCAAATAATAGAATTTCATCTATATGAGTAAAAATGTTTAACACCCCTTCCTCCGCATTTTCCTTGCTAACTTCTTTTTCCTTTTTTCTTTGGTAAAGTTTTGTAAAAGTTTCTTTTTACGAAAAATACATTCAGTCTCCATACTTTCTGAATTATAAGAAACAGAGTTCAACCCTTCTAGATTAAGAGTCTTAATATCTTGGACTTGTGAATAGTTTTCCAAATGCTCTTTTAAAGTAGTTAATATAGTAGAAGGGCGACCACATAAAGCAATCTTACCTTCAAAATTTACATCTTTACTAATAATATCACCACTTTCATTATGTATTAATTTATTTACCAAGAAATTTGATAGCCAATACAGTCTAAAAGGTTATCTTTTTCCTTACAAGAGAAACCTAATTCTTCAAGTTTCTCTAAATTATTTTTATATAAATCCGTTGTTAATATAGTTGTTATGGTAGAATCTCTCTCTATAGTTTTCATTATTTCTTCTTGGATTTTGTTTAGCTGCATTTCTTCTCTTTTTAGTTGCATTTCTGTTTGAGTTTTGATAAACTCACGAGCTTTTTTTCTTACTTCTTCAGCACTTATCATCATTTTTCTCCTCTTTAATTGAAATTATATTCACTACACTTTATTCCTTTTTCTTTAAGCCACTCAGAAACTAAGTGTCTATGGCAAAAATCACTAGACTTCTCATAACAAACCAACACGATATGATAATCCTTGCTAAAACAGATTGGATAATTTATAACTTCTATAACTTCAAATGGAAGAAGAGCCTGTAATTCTCTTATTACATTAACAGCATCTTTTCGACCTAGAATTTCTGATGTAAAACATTTGGTGTAATAATCTTTATCGTGTGTTTCCTTCCATCTCATAAGAAGTTCGTATGTTGGGGCGAGTTGCTTATACTCTGCCCCACTATACCAACTTGGAGCTTTAGCACAAATTGATATAGGTATAACATTTTTAGGTAATTTTTTTAATTTTGCAAAATAAGTTGTATAAATCATTTTCTTTCTCCCTCATATCTTCTAGTTAATTAAGAATTAAGTTATTAATTATTTACTTTCATCATAGTACTCTTCTACACCACAATCCTCAGGAATTAAACCAATATTTTGATGCTCCTTCATATACCATTCGGCATCTTCGTAATTATCAAATATTTTTCCATATCTATTTCCATCATCATCATATATTCCGTATTTTTCTTTAATCATGATTATTCACTCTCATTAACAGGTTCAATTGTTAATGTTCTCCCCTCTTGTTGAATTATTTCAAATTTCGCTAGAAATTCTTCCATATTTACTTCATCAGTTAATAATACCTTATATTGAATTATATCCTCACTTTTTAATTTAGGCAAACTAATTAATGCTATCGGAATTATAAATACAAATGACATTATAAAACCTGTAATAAGACCTGTTTTTGGCATTTCAATAAGACACCCAAAGACAATACCTATAAGATTGACAAAAAGAAAAATTAAAGTCAGCGTAATTATAAGTTTAACGATATTGTCGCCACTACTCTGCTTAATTGTTTCTATAACCTCTACTCCTTTAATATTAACCATCTTTAGAAAACCCTTCTTTCTTTCTTTCTTTTTTACTTTCTATAATAATTATACCATAGAAAGCAATAGAAATCAATAACTACAGCGACTTAATATAACCCTTAGGTTCGATATATAAGCCGCCGCACTATTATATTATTAATCTGGAACAAATAATGTTTCACAGTATGGACAACAATAGTCCAACTTCTTTGAGTTGAAGAATTGATATATATTGAGACTTCCTTTGCAGACTGGGCATTCGTAATCACATCCATCTTTATTGTATCCTTTATAAATAGGTTTATATCTATCTAATTTCTTTTCTTCATCTTCTTTCTTTTGCTCTGGTTTTAAAGACTCCTCTATTTTCTCTATTTTTTGAAGAAGAGAATAATTTTGTCTTTCTTGAACAGAAATATGTAACTTTAATTGCTCTTTTAGGTCCTTTAATTCATTATATGTTGAGAATTTATTCTGCTCTTGAAGATAAAATCCCCTAGATAAAATTTTTACCAACTCTCTAGTCTTTTCAAACATAGATTCTGTGTTGCAGTGCTCTTTAAAATCATCAATTACGAATTTTGTTTTTACTGCATTAGAAACAATATCCAAAGATAGCGGCAATATATCTATAAATATACCACGACCTATTACTTTATTTTCTGCTTTATTTGGAGTAAGATCTTTTATATTGGATATTTTTACAAAACACTCTTTATTTTGATTTTCAAATATCCAATAATCCAATCTCTCAATTTCTTCCATACGAACCGTATGTCGGCAATCTATAATCTCCTTTATTATGATTAAATCTTCCCTACTATGGCATGGCACATATATCTCTAATTCTTTTGCATAAATATTTTTAATCATCTTTAAGTACACCCTTTCGTTTTATTAATTGTTATGTTTATTATAACTCATTTGGAACTATTATTAATTTTTCCAACCTTTTGGTGTCAATACACAAATGTCCTCACCTTTTTCTAAATCTCTTTCTTTCTTTAGGAACCCTTAATATTTTTAAACTCTATGTAGTTAATAACATTAAAAGGAACTGTGTTTAACTCTGTTGTATTAGATGATTTTTATTTATTATTCATAATTCTCCTTTATATTTATGAAGTTCCACTAGCTTATAGCGTTAGTGGAACTTCAATAAATTCTACTTATTTAACATCATCATCATTAATATTGAGGTCATATCTTTTTCTCCACCCATCATTAATAATGGTAACATCGAATTCATATCTTTATTATTGTTCATCATCATCATCATTGGTAGTAATGAATCTGTATTTTCCTTATCGCTCATCATTAATAGCGGTAACATCGAATTAATATCTTTATTACCATTATTCATCATCATCATTATTGGCAATAGTGAATCATTATTTTCCTTATTACCCATCATTAATAGTGGCAACATATTTCCAAATGGATTATTTTGGTCGGCCTCTATTGAAACATTCTCAAAAATATTTATAACTTTGGAGTAGAAATCAAAACCAAATATTGACTTCATTGGAATTATTACCGCTGTTTCTTGTTCATTTGGCTTGATAATTTTTATACCTTTATCCTTATCCGAAATTTCTTTAACAATTACGAATTGATTATTGTGTTGAATTATATCGCCAACTTTTAGGTCTTTCTTTGATAACGGCATAACTACAATCGGCATATTGAATATCATTTGACTTACGTTTAATAACTCTTCTGTTTCGGTATTATAACAGACATAATCTCCATCTTTCGTTTTATATGCTATTCCTTGCATAGAATAGGCAATTTCATCCGTTTGAATTTTTCCAAATTTTAATTTTCCTATTATATTTCCAAATAAATTATTAGTTTTCATAACACTACCTCTTTCATTATTATTATTAATTTTTTCTTCTTTTTTTTCTGTAAATTCTTTTTCTTTTTCTTGCTCCTCTGGGACAAAATAATATTCAGATAGTGAGCCATTTAATAACATTTCTATAATTTTTGATTTTCTACTACTAAATGCTCTAGAATGAGAATGATTATCAATTACTTCTAAAAATGATTGAAAATTATCAATTGACAATAATTTTCCTAAATTATAATCCGGATGATACATTACTATATCATCACCATCAATACTCACACTAATTTTAACAACAACACTACCATGTGCTTCTAAGCATCGCTTCAATGAGTATTTAAATTGTGAGATGTAATTTTTATTAAACGATAAAAATTCATTTATTAATAAATTAATATCTTCACCATCAAAAATCCGAATATAGAGGTCATCTGAGCTATCTTCATAAGCATCTAAATAAAAGTTAACTATCATTACTTCTTATTTCCCCCCTAATAACTTAACTAAATCTCCGATGTCCATTTCTTGTAGTTTAAGGACTATTGCTTCTCTCACTATTTCGTTTATATCCATTGAATATAAATAATTCTTTAATTCAAATTTTTCCTTAATCGCCTTAACGAAATTATCTCCCAAGAAATCATCTGAAAGAGCCTCTAGCTTGTTCTCCACAACACAATAAAGATTTTCAATTATTGTGTCTTCATTAACTATTGTATCAAGTCTTTCTTCGCACATCTTTTTCACAGTTTCTTCTGTTGTAGTCTTTAAGCCACTCTCTATAATGTTTTTAATTAATTCTTCCATATCACACTCTCCATTCTTATTTAAGTATTTTTTTCAATTTTTTCAATTAATTCATTTTCTTCCAAATAGAACCAATCTTTTCCATTTGACGCTAATAAATTTTCAATGTGAACCATTAGTTGTCCAAATCTTATATCTGGAAACCTTTCTTTGTGAATATCTTTTAATTTGTCGTAGAATATATCTAATCTCTCTGGATTTCTCATGTAAAAACCTTCTTTCTTTTTTACTTTCTATAATAATTATACCATAGAGAGCAATAGAAATCAATAACTACAGCGACTTAATACTATCTTTAAGTTCAATATATAAACCGCCGCACTCTAATTAACTCAACATATAATATTTTTTACTTCATTTAGATTTTCTTAGATTAGTACCATTATTGGCCGCCGAGAACTTCTTTAATATTATCTCTAAGGTTTGTTCTTTACTATAACCACCCATTCTAAAGTAATGAGCAGATTTTAAAAAACTTGAAAAATTCTTACTTGGTTGTAAGCCCGCCGCAATTAGATCATCACCAGTCACATAAGGTTTCTTCATCAGTTCGTCAAAAATAGCAATCTTTCCTTCTAAATAGTTTAGATTGTCTTTAAAAGAAACTCTATTTTCAGAATCACAACACTTCAAAAGAGCAAAGTCTTTTTTACATGGTGATTTAGAAAGCATCTCATTTATTTCATAAAAAGTAGCTTTATATAGCTCCATTTCATCCAGCCACGATAAAGCTTTGACTTGACGGAGCACGTATTTTATTATTTTGTTGTCGTTTGTTACCTTTTTTAAGGATTTCTCAACTAAATTGAGTTCATCCATAGGTGAGTTCACTAGTTTCATCATTGAGGCTGTTAACATGAACTCTAATGGGTTTTCAACACTTTTAATATTCTGAGCGGCATTATCAAGAGTAGCACTAAACTCACTAAAAGTGCCATTTTTTTGAAAAGTGTCTAAAAATTTAAACCAGTAATTTTCCCTAGAACGAGTTATAGCTAAGTATTCTCTAAAGAAAATAGAAGGCTTTTTCGATTTTAATAGAGCTTTTTTTAACTCTTCAAAAACCCTTTCTTTTGGTAGAGATTTTAGGTTCATACAGCTGCACAAACCCCTAGTTTGAGGGGCTATATAAAACCCAAACCTCGCCGCAAATTGACAAGCCCTAAGAACCCTCAAAGGATCTTCTATGAAGGTCTTTGAACTAACATGACGGATTACTTTTTCTTCAATATCTTTAATCCCGCCAAAGAAATCAAGTACAAATCCAGTCAACACATCTTCCATCATAGCATTAATTGTAAAGTCTCTTCGACTCGCCGCTGATTCTAAACCAATTCTTGGATTTATCTCTACTGCAAAATCTGTGTGTTTATCTCCAATAGAGATTTCAGTTCTAGGTAAAGAGATATCTAAACCATATCCATCCAATTGAAAAACACCAAATGATTTTCCAAACTCTTTTAGAGTTCCTAAGGATTTCAAAATGTCTCTTAAATCATCTATGGAAATATCGTGAACCTCTATGTCAATATCTTTGTTTTCTAGTCCTAGCATTTTATCTCGAACGTATCCACCTACAAAATAGGTGTACCCGCCCTTCTCATCAACCTTTTTTGCTATTTCTTTAGCAAGAGCTAAATCTTTTTCTAAAGGACTCATCTCTATACTAGCTCCCTTCTTATTATTACATTTTAGACACATTGTTTGGTAATTAGATAATTCATCTTTACCACCCTTAGATTTAGGTATGATATGATCTTTAGTAAAGAGAATTTCCTTACCTTCAAAAGAGCCATATAAATTTAAATGATATCTTTTTGCTTTACCGCTTTTTTCTAAAGCAAAATGCGTAGCCTTCAACCCACAACAAGGGCATTCATAGCCTTTTGTAAAGAATGTTATATATCTATCTGACAAGAGATATATTTCATTATTGTCAATTTCTATTGTATATTTTCTTTTGATGTGCGTTTTTGCACCTTCTCCAATTTCAGATAGTTTTTTCAAAACTAAACTTTTCATTTTTCCTTCTATTTCTTGTATAGTATAAGTTTTATTTTCAAATCTATCATATTTCATTTATAATACCTCTTTCAATATTTTTTTATTTTTACTTTCTATATTTATTATACTACAGAAACCAATCAAAATCAATAGAAAGGGCGACTTAATATCACCCTTAGGTTCGATATATAAGCCGCCGCCGAACTTTATTTAATTTCCTTAATTTCAAATTCAATCAGTTCAAAATCATCATAAATATTTGGAATAAAAGCTCCAACCCAAATATTTTTTTGATGTAATTTTCCATAATTTACATCTTCATTATACTCTTTTATATCCCACAATAAATTCTCTGGCAAAATACCAGTATTTTTGTAGTAGTTTATTTGAGTATTTATTGAATTAGATAGGTTTTGCAATTCATATCTTTCATTGATGATATGTGTTTTTGTATTGCATATAAGAATTGAAAATATTGACACCACTATTCCAGCACTTAGCATAAATCCAACGCCGAATGAGAATGAATCATCATCAGTATTTTTAGATGTTACAAAACATATAATAGCAACAGCTATTAATAGAACAAGAAATAACAAATATTCACCTCCTAATCTTTCTCATTTAAGAGGAATTCAGGATTTATAGCTTTGAAAGAGATTCCTTTTTCAAAGTTTCTAAATACCAGTCCTTCTCTTTTTTGAGCTGGTAGTAATAGAGAATTTCCTTTAGAAAATTCTATAACTTCTTCAATTGTCTCTGGTAATGAATAATCCTCAGTAATAATATCTACAACTTTAATCCCTAACGGTTCTAATAATTCTTTCATTTTTGGTGTAGGGACTTTTCCACTTGGGAAAATTAAATTAAATGCTCTAAAATCTAAATCATCTAATTTATATTTATTTCCTTGAATATTTTTTCCAAAGTTTTCACCTTGGAGAACAACAAATTCTTCATCTCCAATTAGATTACTCAAAACACTTTTAATATTTAATTTATTCGCTATCTTCCAATATGACCCACCATGATTAGGGTCATTACTTATATTTTCTCTTCTAGAGCAAACCCCGAATTGGTGCTTTTTACCTACTTTTTTTAGAAAATATGTTGCTGATTGTCCGTCAATCTTTTCCGTGGCGATAAATTTTGTTCCTAAATCCCTCTCTCTTTTAAATAGATTAACTAAATTTTGAATTCTAGGCTCATCGGTCTTCGCTATCCAATCTGGAAAACCGCCACTATCTTTTTTAGATTTATATATTCTTCTGAACCATTTAAATCTCATTAGAAACTTAATGATGGGATTTTTCTTCTTTTTTAACAAACCATCTAGCTCTTCCTGTCTTTCAGGATCGTACTTAGTGATACCCAAAATATCTGTAACATCATCGCCAAGATTGTATTTTTTATCAGGTAGGAAACTTAAAGGTAAAACTAAACCTTGAGATATTTGTCCTCTTAACTTTATCGTTCTAACTCTAAAATTTCTTTTTCTTAGAAATTCAAATTTTTCTTGATCTGGAACTACGCTATCAATTTCAATATAGATAACAGACTCTCCTACTTTAAATTCACCTTTTTTTACTATACATTGCCATCCATCAATGACAGCAACTTCAATTAAGTCGGCACCTTCAATTGGGCGTAGTTCTAAAACCTTTCTAATAGTTGCTAATTTTCTCAATGAAATACCTTCTTTCTTTTATTTTCTATAATAATTATACTATAGGAAACGACTAAACTCAATAGAAGAGGCGACTTAGTATCACCTTAGGTACGATATATAAGCCGCCGACTGTTTAAATAATATGTGTTCTATATTCTTCAAGAAAGATATCTTTCAGAATATCGTTTCTATCCCTATCAGACATTTCTCTCTTGAAAAAATCAGAAATTTCTTCAAGAGTAAAAGCTTTACATTTTACACCTTGTCCTTCGAAAAATTCTTGAGTGTTAGAGAGAAAAGTGTTCGTCCAGTCTCTGTTTCAGTAGCCAAAGAATTTATTAAAATTTCTGGAGAACCTCTATCTTTACAACGTTCGCAACAGCAAAGTGTTGCAATTCCAATTTCGTATGTGTCTGTTACAACATATGCTTTAAACTTTGATTTTTCTTTAGTCATTATCTACATTTTCTTCCTTTCTTTTAATCTATAAGATAGAGAACAATATCTATTAAACAATCGAAATTCATTCTATATCTCTCCTTTATAATTTTCTAAATAATGCATATAAGCTTCAGCGGCCGCACGACAATCATAAAGTGGATTATGTATCCCACCAATAGTCTTTTTCACTTTAATTTCATTCTTTTCACAGTATCCATCAACACTTGTATGTATCTCCGGGAAACTGCAAATGTCTATAAGTGGATATGGGGCATCCCAATCCCCAAGAAAACCCATAGTGTGGGCATCTAAAAATAATTTGGACTCTACTGGTAGACCCATATGCACAATAACATCGGCGTTTTCTTTATTTTCCATATAGAAAGCGATAAAGTCTTTCAACAACTCCTCATAAGAATTATGAGTAACTTCTAATCCCTGTATTTGTGGAAGGACATTTTCCTCCACCCAAGAGTCAACTTCGCCTTTAATGGGACATCTCCCTATGAAATATTTTGTTTCTGTTCCTTCCCAATGTTTGTGTAATGTTGCGGCAATGGAAAAAGCCTCTCCCCACAACCCGTTAGTTTCGGCGTCTATAGACATTATTTTCATATAATCTTCTCCTTTTATTTTATAAAAAATCATAGATATCTTGCTCTTCTTTGAAAGAGTTTATGATTTTAAGTGCACTTTCTAAACTATAAGTTACCAGAGTATTGTTCTGAGTAATCTTATATTCAAAATTCTCATCTTGTGAAATTCTTAGTCGCATATCCATTTGGCTATCGATTTCAACTATTTCATAAATTGTTTTTTTCAATACTTTACTATAACCATTCTCAACTTTTAGAATAATAAATCGAATAAGAGAATTAGAAAATCTCTTTAATTCCTCAGTTATTAATTCTAATGATATATATGTATCAAAAAAAACGTAATTCTCATCTAGGTTTTTCTCTATCTCTTTACTAATCTTCTCCTTAAAACAATCAGTTAGGACACACAATTCTAATTGCTCTAGTAGAATACATTCTCCAAAATCAATTAATTGATTAAAAAATACATCGAAATCACGAGTTCTCATTCTTTTGCATTTACAAAAATTTTTAAACCTTGTTTCAAGTCCTTCTAATTTTTTCTCCTCTACTTTTTGAATTATATTTAAGATATTATAATTTATATCAGAACCTAAATCTAACATTATCGAATATACTTCTGATAATATTGTTTTTATTGTAAATATATTTTTATAATTTACACCAGAGGATGAGAGTTCTATATAACAATCTTCTTTTTTTAGTTTTAAAGCTTCTACAGTATCTGTAATTACTGGTATTATTTGCGGCCGCCCAGTCCCCGATATCCTTATTAAGGCGGCCGCCAAAGACTCAAATAATGTCGGCTCTGAACAAACTCTTATATAATATTTATTTATCATGATATTAAGACCAAGAGCAATTCAGTTTTATTATTGGCTTTTCCTCCCAATAATAATTTTTAGAATATTCTTTGAAAACTTTTATACCACCATTAATGAAAATACGTTCAACGCATTCTGCCACTTTGCACATATCATTATAGCCAATTTCTTGGCTTCCTATGGAACTTGTTATGAAAACTGTTGCAGTATTGTTCCCAGCTCTTGCGGCGTCTTGTAGTTGAAAAAACATTTCTTCAACTACGTCTTTGTCTTGCCACCCTAAGAGGAGATTTAACTGCTGTCTATAATAAATCTCATTTAATTCAACTAAATTTTTAGCACTTATATTAACGCCCATTTAAAATCACTTCTTTCTTTTATTATATTATAATTATAACATACAATTGAATCAAAGTCAATTACTACATACTATATATTTTAGTCAATACTTTTTCAGCTAATAAAATATTAGTTTCAATCATTGAGATTAAATGCGTTCTATTTAGTCTTATTCCTGCCGCTGAATAAGATAAAATTTTATTGATGCTGTCAATAAATGCAAATCTAACATCAACCCTAAAGTCTTGAGCTAAATTGAATTTAGCCTTTGTTATTCTAAGCATAATAAATAACGGACTTGAATACAACCTATTTGAGAAGTCTAAACTTTGGTTTAATAGCAGTAGCAAATTTTCTTTTAATATATTTTCTTTGGTTAGTGAAAGAGTTTTTGTTGTTTTTAACTCTTCAATTATTAACTTTATTTTCATTATTTTACTTTGGAGATACATTACTTTTTTATTTAGCATAAAACCACTTCTTTCTTTTTATTATATTATAATTATAACATATAGTTTGAAAAAAATCAATAACTTCTCATATGCCCCATTACTACCAAGCCTCTTTTAAAATATATTTAATAACATTTTCTGTACAATTATTTAGGAAATATCGTCCATCTCCATTTATCGATTCCCTAATCTTGGTAGCACTAATGTTAGAAAATCGTTCAAAATAAATAATATTGAGTTTTTTATTATTGCTAAACCACTCTATCATTTTCTCTTCACTTTCGCTTGTGAAGTATGTTAAAAGTTCGCAATTTGTAATTTTTGTAACTGTATTATATAAGTAGTTGCCCCATTCTAAACTAGAGTCATTCTCATTTGTCAAATCAAATATTGGAATAAAAGTAATTTTATCTTTTTCCCAAAAATCATTACATTCATTTAACCATTTTAATCTTTCTTGTATTGAGTATGGGTTTCTTTCTCCAACGGGAGCACCCATAGATCCAACTAACACAATAAGCTCATCTACTTGCTTTGCCGCCGAATTGATCATTTCTATATGTCCATTATGTAATGGCATAAATCTCCCAATAATAAATCCGACTTTTCTAAGTTTAATTACCCAACATTTCTCATTCTTCCAACCCCTTTTTTCTTTCTATATTAATTATACTATAAAAAACAATTAAAATCAATATAAGCAGCCGCATAATTATATAATGCGGCGACTTATATTATAATTCTTTTATTTTAGCAAAAATTTCTTCTACTGTTGATAAATCGCTCAAATCATATCGCTCTTCTGAAATTGAGTTTTTTGCATATTCTTTTTTCACAAGATCTATATACATTGTGAACTTACCGTCATCACCCATATAATACTTTGGAATTTCTTCTTTAGGAATGAGAGCTAAAGCATCCAACTGCTCAATTCCCAAATTATCAAAACTAAAAACACTAAATTGTTTAGAAATTTTAGTTAAATTATTTTTTAAATAATGCTGATTTTTTGATATAAATTCGTTTTCTTCTACGATGAATTTATAACCCCTTCCTTTAGATTTATATCCAAGAACTAATATTTTTAAGTTATGATTTGATAACTTCGCTAGTTGCTCTTTTGTAATTAATCCATTAATTACATGGATAACAGCATTAGGAATAGTTTTTACCAAATTAATGAAGTTATAAGAAGGATTAACTAGTGAAATACCAACGCCATAGATTAATCCTTTATTAATTAATTCCTTAATTTGAGAATACTTATTCTCAAATGTTTTTTGATTTACAGTTATATTTGCGATAACTTTCTGTTCTTTTAGTTCAATTAAAAATTCTTTCAACTGTGGGTGACTCATTGGATCGCCACCGCCAATAGCCATTTCAGTAAAAGGTTTCAATGATTTAATAAATGGTAGATTTAATATTGCTCCATGACACCCATTTATTGTAGAATTTTCATAGCAAAAACTACATCCAATATCACAATAGTTGGTTATTTTTACATCCATATTTTCTGGGAAATCTGGATTTGGAATTGTTCCATCTTGAATTGCTCGTATTTTTGTTCCATCTGGCATAATTGCCACTTTATAATTACCATTTTTGTACTTTCCTATCATCAATAATCTCTTTCCTTTCTAATCACGTCCAAAATAGCCAAATGCAACTACATTAACACTATCTATATTTTTCGATTCAATAAAAGTTTCATAATCATTTCTTGCAAAAAAAGAATCTATAGAATAAACTTCCATGTCTCTAATCTCGTCTTTGATGGTATTATTTAACTCTTCGCTTCTTTTGTTAATTATTCTCATATAATCATCATCATAAGATAGCTCTTCATAAGCATAAGCCATTTCTTTAAATAGAGAAAGATTATCTTTAATATGTTTAGACACTTCCGTCTTTTCAAATTCTTCTGAATTTACAACCTCTTCTAATGTCACGAATCCTCTACCATATGGTTCATAAAATAACTCTCCATAGGACCAGCGTTCATAATCAGACTTACTACACAAAGTGAGTGAATGAACTGAGCTACTATTGGTTTCAAATGTTCCTCTTCTTATTTGATAATACATTATTTACTCACCCCAATATTCAAATTCTTTACTTATTATTCCTATTTTCTGCTTTAATTTTGAAACTTTTTTAGATGGAAGTTCAAAAACTTCACCGCCACTTTTTATAAATATTGCTCCAAACTTGTATTTATCTTCAACAAATTTACCTAAGTGATTAAGGCTGTTTTCAACAACTGCACTAGGAACTCCGACTAGTTCACTATGAGAAAATTCCTCTCTGGCGGCCATATTGATAGCATTTCTGCTAAAGTCTGATTGTCTATTTAGTAAGTAGTCATATATTTCGCCAGTTGAATCTAAGGAAAAACTTCTACAGTCGAATTCAGCCATATCTATTGCAGCTGTCAATGCTTTTACTCTTTCTATATCATCATAACTATTTTCAGAGAATATTTCAACATTTTTTCTAAAACACGTATTAAATATTCTCGTAACCCTACTAGCTAAAGTTGAAGCTAGTTTTTGAACATTGAAATCAAAATATCCACTCCTATTTCCTTTTCTATCATAAAAAGACCGTAGAAAAATAGATATTTCATCTGATGCTACTATAGCACCGACAATACCTTGGACATCACTTTTTAAGAGCAATCTTGTTGTATCTAGCATTGATAGATAGAACACTTCACAAAAAGGCTTTTTGAAATTTTTTGTAAAGCTACTAAAAGATTTTCCATCCAATCTAACAACAACTGGCAGTTTTTTGTCTAGTTTTACTATTGATTTTGTCTCTAATTCTTTAAAATACATAAGTGTTCTCCTATTCTATCTATTGAATTCTCTGGCTTAGAAATTCTCCTTTTATAAAGGAATTATAGAACTTTCCCGCCGAAGACGCTTTTAAAAAATCCTTAAATATTCTCTTTGGCACTTCAGAGTATTCATAAGTGCCACTAATCATCTCCAGTTTTAACAATCTTTTTCCTTTTTTATATGAAACTCTTTTTATAAATGAACTGTCAATTCTCATTTAATATACTTCCTTTCTTTTACTATAATATAATTATACCATATAATTTGATTGAAGTCAATTTAATTCAACAAAATTATCGTATAAAATGGTTTGTTTCTTTGAAACATTCTCATCTAAGTGATAGTGTCCAAAGTAATGATGCTTATAAATAACATCACGAAGAATTTCATCCATAGCAAGAACACAACTATCTGGAGTAAATCCAAAGCTCTCAACAACATTTCTTGTTCCAACATGAGTGAGAATATAGTCAACTTTATTATTATAAAGACCAAGGCTTCTTTTTGCCATATCTACATCATTAAGAGTTATTTGTTCTTGCGGCCACCAACTAACTCCTATTGTGCGTCTCTCTTTGTCAATTGAGTTTCCACCAGAGACTGTTAGGCATTTTCTTCCATTGAAATTATAAACTGAACCCCTAACATCATAAAACAGTTTTGAGTGAACTTTTCTTGCGGCCGCCCCATATTTCAAGACTTTTGGTAACCTTTCAATCATATCGTAATTTTCATGATTACCAGCAACTACAAAAGTTGTGAATGGATAGTTTTCAATTTTTTTAATCCATTCTTTTCTCTCATCATTATCATCCCATAGCAAGCCGGCATCGCCAAAGATAATAAGAATGTCAGTTTCATCAAGTTCATTGTTATTATTAAAAATCTCTAACTTCTCTATATCTAGTGGACAATGTAAGTCTCCAGTTATAAATAATCTATTCATCTTCTCATCTCCTTTTTTACTATAATATAATTATATCACACTTCTTAGAAAAAATCAATAGCCTGCAAATTGTTGTAATTTGCAGGCTATTTTTAAAATACAGTTATTGTATGATTAACATCTCCAATGATGTCTGTAATATTTGGATCGAGCCACTTGTTTTTCCAGACTGCTCGAGCTCCCTGTGCACCAGCACTTATATCATTTATATCGTTAACAACTGGTGGTGTTAACCATAGCTTCACCAATAAATCTCTATAAGCCGTTTCAGCTAAACTGGTTTTTAATCTACATATAGTAGTTAAACCAGTTACATCTGCGGCCGCAAATGTTTGATAGTTTGGAAATCGCACTTGCATAACTCCAGTTGAAGAGTCTTTGAAAGCGACTCCAATCATAGTAACTGTTCCACCATTTGTAAAATCACTTATTATAATATCATTTGTTTCTATTGTAAAAACCTCCTTAGTATTTATTTAATTCCAATAGATATTCCCTATCTACTAGGGGTAGTTTTTCATTTATTAGTTTTAACATCATTTCTACGGCGGCTTGCAGCTCTGGTGCCGCCGCTGTCAATTCGTATCTTTGTGAGTATATATGTGCAAACTCTGGTAAACACATTTCAAAAAGACAATTTGATGGAATTCCTAAGGGATAAAGACCTCGCAAAACATCTCTGTTATTTGCAAGCTCTTTTAAAACGTAACCATACGGTGTCTTAACATAATCTTTACTGTTGAAGGTTACATTTTCTGGCAAGTCTAAAACCTGCTCTGGAAACAAAATTTTGTCTTTATACCAATCTGATACTTCAACATCAAACTTATTCGTTCTAGTTGAAGAGCGAATAATTTTGTTATGCATTCTATATGCGTGGGCATCTAAGTCGTCTTGGGCTCCACGATGTAGTCCGTCTATTTTAAATGTAATATTTATAAACCTTAGCATTGTAGGGTGTTTTAATCCCCACTTAAAAAGAGTTCTCATATAGCCGTCAAGCTCTTCTAATTCTTGTTTTGTTTTATTCTCTTTATCCCATAGCTTACTTATATCTTCAAATTTCGCCTCGTTTCTATTTGAGATAAATAGGCTTTCCAAGGCATTTTTTAGCCCTGTTATGCTCCTTAGCTTTACTTCCAATGTTAATAATCCTCCTTTATTAATTTTTTTTCCCAAGAAGATAATAATAGCATTTTAATAATAGTAATAAACGAGTGTTCTTGCGGAAAGAGTTGATTTATCCCTCCTACAAGAAAACTTTGATCAAAACTCTTATATTTTAAGATAAGGGGTTGTTCATCATCTTTACCATATAAAATATCTATATCTCCCTTAGGAATATTTATTGTCAATGAGCCATGCTCCATCTTTATTGTGATAATGTCAGGAATATCAATGTATACTTCCCCAATTACTTCACAATTTCTTAGAGCGATAACTCCATCAACTAAAAAGGTGCAAGTTTTTAGTTGCATTAGTAGATCTGAGAATTCTCCATTTTTAAGGAGATTAAACAGGCACTCTGAGAATGAACCATATTCAAAAATTTCTCCATCATTATCAATAGTTTTTAATATATAGTCTCCATTTTTTATATCATCTAATTTTACGGTCATTCACATCACCTCTTCCATATTCATCAGCTACTGATGCGACAAAACGCCTCAATTTTGCCTTCATTTTCTTATTTTCCGCCCTTAGTGAGCGATTTTCCTCTAGTAGTCCAAAGCCGCCGCACCCTAGAATGAATACGACTACGGCTAAAACAATTTCTAAATCAGTCATTATTTTCACTCTCACTTTCTTCTAATGGCACTAAAAAATTATCTTCTATATATTGTTCGTGTTCTTTATAATCAGTAACTTTTCTAGTTAACCCACCAAAAAGTCCTGAGTAATCAATAAAAACCAGTTTTCCATTAATTAATCCCATCTGTCTATCAGCGAATAGGTCTGGATATAGGTGATATTTATCACACAATTTTATAAGGAACTTAAAGATATCCAAGATTTCCTCTCTGTTCCAGTAATAGAGTACCAATCCCAACCATTTAGAAAATATTGGTATACGCCTTTCACTTCTGGTGTATAGTTCATTAACAATTTGTTGGTTTTCTTCTATAAATTGCTGAATTTCTTCATCTGAAACCGTTTCTAAGCCGCCTGTCTTTGCGGCGAGTTGAATATAGAAATGTTTTTCATTTTTAACCTTAATATTTTTTGCGAAAAGGTGTCGATATTTCTTTGGTAAAGAATTATAAATTGCAATTTCTTTTTCAACATAATCATCATATTTAAACCCATAAAATAATTCTTTCCATGTGCGACAAGTGAGATATCTTTCTACCTCTGTTACGTAAGGGGAATTATCCATCATATCTTCAATTTCCTCGGGAATATTGATCACATCATTAATACTAATTTGATACCCTTTCATTCCATATTTAAGAACATATCCATTACCCATATTTATTACACCTTTGGCAAAACCAAAGTCGTAATCCAAATTAAAATCATCGGCGGCGGCTTTTATATTGTAGGTTAAGTCATTCCCAATATATCCACCTTTGCGTGGTGAATATTTTATATTGTTTTTTATTTCTCTGATTAATTCTTTTACTAAATACATAAGCCGCCACCTTTCACTTAATTCTTAATTCTTATTAGCTTTTTGAGTTAACTTCTTTGTTATAGCTGCTTCTAGTTTCTCATTATATTCAGCAACTTTTTCTTCTAAGTTGAAAGGTTTCGTTGTTTTTGTTCCTTTCATGTCGGCAACGGTTATGTTTAATTTAACATAACGTACACCCATATCTGTGTCAACGGCTATAGCATATTCACTAGAACCTATTTGAGTTAATTCAAATATACCGCCTATTCCTTCAACAATGTCGCTTTTTAATATCTCTCTAGTTTCATTTGTGTTTTTTCCTGTTATCTTTTTCATCTTTCAAAACTCCTTTAATTTTTAAATTTTATTTTTACTATAATAATATTATATCACACTTGTGAACCAAAGTCAAATAATTCAACTTAACTCAATATTTTTAATGAATGAATGTGAATTATTTACTATAATAATTATATCATAATTATTATCATAAATCAATACTTAGAACTCTTCCTCTGTATCTTGCATCTGTGGGATTTCTATTATTCCATAAGTAAGGTTTTCGTCATATGGGATAAAAACTGGCAACCCTTCTTTTTCATCAACAATTTCCCTTTTTCTATTTATGTAGATTGTTGACGGTGTAACAATTTTAACATTTGTTTGTGAAGTTTTTACTCTACTTATAAACAAAAAACCATTAAAAACTTTAATATATACTTCCAAAAAATCACCCTTTCTATTTTACTTTCTACAATAATTATAGCACATTTTTCACCGCTAGTCAATTATATAGAAAGCAAAAAACGCTACGCACTAAGCGTAACGTCTTCAGAATCTCTTTCTACACGTGGTAGATGAGCTATTGTAGCGGCCGCCACAACCCCGCACAGCAGGTGAACAGTCTAATGTTGGCAATATCGTAATACCACCAACACAAAGCTTTTGCGTTGGCAATATCGTAATACCACCAACACAAAGCTTTTGCTTTAATCTAGCTCACCCTGTTGGACTCGAACCAACGACCCTGTGGTTGCTTACACATCAGCTCAGATTGTTTTAATCACCTCTGATAAAACATAATCTTTCGCCCAAGTGATTCCTCTCACTTGTCCATTCTTTGTTGGTTCTATTCTGAATTGCTTATCTCTTCCGCCGCATATTTCAACAGGGAATAAATAAACAATGCCGTCAAAAACCGTTGTAAAATAGTCAATATCTTCTTTTGTGTAAGTGTGATGAACAACGCCACCATCTTTTCGATTAGAACTTGAAGTGCTAATCTTAAATGATGCTCCGTTGTTTTCTGTTGATGCTGTCTTACTCTGTACTCTTATAAACTTATTGCCTATATCAACTACGAAATCATAACGCTCACAGTCTCCATACGGAGTAAGAACATTATAACCGAGTTTCATAAACGCAAGCATAGTTTCCATTTCAGTTATGTTACCTTTTCTCTTTGTATCCATAAGAAACACAATCTGAGGTCAGGTAAACAGCCACACGCTCTACCGTCTGAGCTAAGAGTGAATATAAATATTATATTGAGAAACTCCTGTTTTCTTAGTTTTACTTTGTTCCTCTTTATACCAGTCGTATTATTCTGGTGTTCTTCAACAAAAGAAACTTCTTAGTAGTGAATAGCTTTTTCACCTAGTTTAACTGACGAACAAAAACTCAATATAATAAATAATAAATGTTCTTACTGGGACACATTGTTAAGAGGTGCGTAAGATTCTATTAATACATTTTATATAGCCTTAATTAAGCTATAAAATGATTTGGTGCTACTAATCAGACTTGAACTGATACGGACAATAGTGTTCAGCGAACTTTAGGTCCGCCAATTCAATCATAGTAGCATATAACCCCTAGGAGAGTCGAACTCCTGTTTACGCATAGAAAGTGCGTCGTCTTAACCGCTTGACTAAGGGGTCTTTTAATTTGAGCAATAGCCAACGATCGCAAATTAGCTGCTTTACTTACAGCAATTGCAACACATTACAATGTATAGACTAATCCTCAAATTTATTGCGGCGGCTGGAGTCGAACCAACTATTTTCAGATAATGAGTCTGATGAGATACCGTTTCTCTACGCCGCAGTATAAGTGGAGAAAGAGAGAATTGAACTCTCGACCGCTTGGTTGCAAACCAAGTGCTCTACCAGCTGAGCTATTTCCCCAAATATAATTACAATCTTGACAGCCCTTGTAGATAAGCGATTCTAGGCACGCAAGCTTATCGTACCGCAAGTTGTAATTATATTCTTTTCAATTAAAAGAATTAAGATTGCTGATGTGCCTTTATGTATATTGTCTTAGGAGGTTATCACAATAAAGTGATTAAGCGACTACTGGGATTTGAACCCAGACTACCAGTTTGGAAAACGGGAGTACTACCATTATACGATAATCGCATTTGGCGGAGTAAGTAGGACTTGAACCTACACACCACGATCTTGTGGCTAATAACGGTTAGCAACCGCCCGCCTTACCGTTAGGCTTATTACTCCATATAAGTAGAAACAGATGGACTCGAACCATCGACCTCACGCTTATCAGACGTGTGCTCTAACCAACTGAACTATGTTTCTATATTTCTTAGCAAACACTAAATCTTGCACGTAAAACTTAATATTCCAAGACACTAAGGTTTTACAAATAGTGCTCACTAGAAATAATTCATAATTTGTTTTTTAACTGGCTGACGTGTCTTTTTTGTTAGGCTTTCTCTTTTCGAGAAAGTGCCAAGCCCGGTTTAGTTGCAAGACTAACCATTTTACTCTAGGATTTGAGCCTAACTCCGATTATTGGACGACTAACCATGGTAAAAACCTTACGGCGTGTCGTTTTAACCTAGAAACCATTAAGGAATACTTTCTTTGGGTGTAAAGAAGAGTATTAATCGAATAACTACTAAGAAAAGGAAAATTGAAGGTTTTTACTCTAGACACTCTCTTTAATTTCCTTTTACCATACTTAATAGTTAAACTTTAACTTGTTTTTAAGTAGCTGATGTGTCTAAATGTTGTTTTTAAGCTTTAATTCTAACTTAATTTTTTATCTGATGTTTCAAGTTATGTTAGCGTAACTGCGATTAGGCTAACAATGGGTTACAGTTAGTTGTGCTAGACATTTGAATACTTTTTTAACAGAAAAGTTCAAATGTTGCTGAAATGTCTTATGTTAACTGTATGGAATTGCACAGACTTGAACTGTGACCTTCTCGCTCCCAAAGCGAGCGTCCTACCATTAGACTACAACTCCAGAAAGAGGTTAGACAGTTTACGGATAGTCATGTCTGGGACTTGGGGTGTCTATAGGGTATTCAGTATCGAAACTTACATCCTTGCGATGATACCCTAGTAATAAAACTCAAACTAAATAAGAATTTAGAAGTTTTTGTATTTTTATAGCATTTTCCTTCTTTTCAAAAAAGAAAGATACATATTTACTTTTCTTTCCAATTATCGTTGCACCGTTCTGAACCAAGAACCTTAGGTAATCTCCATACGATAATCCTAAAATTCTTGCTCCTAAAATATTGTATGAGCCAGAGGTTTTAATAATAAATTTACCATCATAATAAATTCTGTATTTTCCTTCAAATTGTTCTAAAAAGAACATTTAATCACTACTTTCTTTTTACTATAATATAATTATAACATACTTTTTACTAAAAGTCAATCTAGAGAGCTTCTCAGTACCAAGACATTATAAATAAATCAATTCAAATATTGTTTTAATTATTATTTGCTGTAATGTCTTTTTACTATAATATAATTATACCATACTTTTTACTAAAAGTCAATCTATAGAACTATTTTCTTTTTTATATCATCTAAATCTAAAATTTCTTGTTCTGTTAGTTCACAAGAAATATTATCCCAATCTATTGTAGTTTTTGGAGGTAATACAATTGTTTTGGTCTCTTTTGCATTAATATCTTTTATAGGAACAAAGTCTTTAATTAAATATTTTGTTACTGTTGAAGGGGAACAACCAATAGCTTTTGCCACCTTTGTTTTTACCCCTAGTTCTAAGTAAAGCTCATTTATTTTTATGATTATGTCATTTGTTATTTTCATATAGAAACCTCTTTTCTCTTTTTTACTATAATATAATTATACCATAGAATGAGGAAAAAGTCAATATTAAGAACTTTCCAAGTTTAATTTTTCTCTGCAACACATGGATTTAAAGTTAACAAACTCTTTAATAACTTTTGTTTTTTTCATAGATTGGTAGCAGATGCCGCCGCATTTATTACATCTCAATATATATCGCATTGGGAAATTAGTAACTTTATTAATCTCTTCAGAAACTTTAAACATAATCTCTTTGCCGCCCAACTCTATACACTTTTCTTTGAACTCTTTATTATGAGAGCAGTTTTTAGGCATCAGTAATATGTGAGTCAATTCGTGGATTAGGACCTCTCTTTGGTTTTCTCTAGACATTGCCAAAAAGAAAGAGGAGACCTCAATCTTATTAGAAAATTCTTCGGTATTTGATGTTCTTTCCACAGACGCTCTTGCTACACATTTAGAGAAACGTTTATTGTGAATAAGTGTAATTATTTTTTTTACATTATTTTCATTCAAGATTTCTTCCAATAGCAATCTAACTTCTTCCAAGTGCTCACCAACTTTCTTCTCTATTGATTATACGATTCAATGATTTCTTTTTGTTTTTTTACCTTATGTATATTTCTTTGGGGCTTTCGAGTAATCGGAGATAATGTACCCCAAGTTTTTCTTTGGCGATTATTATAATCTTTTTTTTTCTCTTTTTGACATTTTTTCATATGATTTGAATTGCTTTTCCATAATAAATACTCACCTTCCCTCACTCTATGATATAATTATATCATAGAATGAGAAGAAAGTCAATTATATGAACATAATAATATTTCTTTCATTTTTTCTTTCAAATCAGGATCAAAAAGAGTTAATAATTTCATCAAGTCCTCTAGACCTTTATAGTTAGCTCTCTCTTTTAGATTGACTCTAGGTTTGTCATAGGATATTAACAGTAGAGACTTAATATAACCATCTTCTTCTTGTATTTTTTGGACAAAATCTTTTTTCCCATTAGATATAGATTTATAATATTTAGTTTTTAGAAAAACAGTATCCTCTAAATGTTGAATAGTTTTTTCTAAAAATAATAAAATCTCCCCTTCTTTTGGGAAATAAGCTCTAAACTCCGAAGCTTCACCATTAACAATGATACTTAAAAAAGATTTTAAGGATTTGCTATTAGTTCTCATATGATGAGCCATTATATATTTTTTTGTTTTTAATTTTACTCTATTATAGAGCTCATCAACTACAACAAACCCTTCAATTGATAGGTTATCAAACTTATCAGCAAACTCGCAAGCCTCTTCTATATTTAAAAACCCATATTCTCGAGGTTTTTGTATTCCAATATCAACCTCTATTTCTTTAAGAGAAGAATTTTCTCTAGAAGCTAAGTGATACACTTGACATCTTTCGTGAGCTACGACCACTTGATTATATGGTGACACCAATTCAAATAGATAAGTTACTCCCTTATCTAACTTATAAAAAGAAAAACCTTGAGCCTTTAGTCCATCCATAAATAAATCTTTGAAAGAAAATATTGATAAATCGACTAAGGCATTGCCTGCGTCAATATTTTTTTGAGTGGAAATGTGCCATTCATCATTATGAAACCACATTTTTATTAAAGAACCATCTATTTTCTCGAAAAATCTTAATTTTCCATATAGTTTGGAAGCATATGGTTCTCCATAGTTGAAGAACCTTTTAAAAGGTGCAGCAACAATAGAACAATCCACTTTTGAAAATATTACTCCTCTAGTCCAATGAAGAAATTCATATTCTCTAGGGGTAGAATTGGTGTAATATATTAATATATAATCGTCATCTTCATTAACAATTAAGTTAAAATCATTTTTGAAGACATTTCTCCAATCTTTATTCGTTTTCATAATTTCTTGTAGTGCTTTTATTCCCATAACTATACCTTCTTTCTTTCCTTATTTTACTTTCTATATTAATTATAACACAAAGTAAAAATAAAATCAATAAATGCGGCGGCTTAATATTATTCTTGGGTTCGATATAGCCGCCGCACATATGTTATAAGATGTTTAGATATAAAAAGACGAATCGATTTCCTGTAAAGATGCGTTGAGGTTCTCTAAAATTTCTTCGATCTCTTCTACTGTACAATATTTCTCTTCCATAATTTCTGGAATAGAATTTAATATTTCATTTTCAGAGTGAAGTTCCATCTCTAAATCATTTATAGAATTTTCTTTATACTTAATCTCTACTAATTTTTCTGCTAGAGTATTTCTATTAGATGGCTCATTAGTGCACATATAGAAAGCTCTTACTGCTTCAAGAGAGAGTCCTTCTAAATCTTCTGTTGCATTATCAATTTCTTCGGTTAATTTTATTTTTTGCATTGAGGCTTTTTTATATTCTTCCAATAACACCTCAATGTCATTATTTACCTTTGTTAATTCATTTCGATATTCTCGCACCAAGAAGCCGTAACTTCCTATGCTTTCTTCTGTCTCTTTAAGCTCTTCAAGCTCTTCTGTTACTGGTTCTTTTGAAGGAAGTATCAAACCTTCTTTTATGTTAATATTCCCCTTATTATCAACAGTAATTGTATATGCTAACGAATCTAAACTATCGATATTTGCAACAATCTCATCAATCACATTTTCTAAGATATTATCCATATTTACATCCTCTTTCTTTTCTTTTTTTCCTCCCAATACATCCATCAATATTTTTATACTTTGATCCACCTTCGGATCATTTGGCTGCTCTGCTAATAATTCAACAAATGTCATTACCATTGCATATCCTCCTCAGTATTATATTCATATTTAGATAATATTTCTATTATCGCCTCTATTGATCCCTTCTTTATTAAACTCTCCAATTGATTAAAGATTGATGCGGAATACCCAGAGGTAAATGCAACATTCTCATTCTCAAGAGATAGAAAGCTCTTTCCGCCCTCAACATTCCAGAATATTATTTTGGGCATAGTTTTTCCCGCCGCTTTAAATATCGACTTATATTTAGCAACTATTGTCTGAACTCTTTTACCATCACCAACGAAACAATCTATCTCACAATCGGATATTACAAGCAAAGCTTTAGGAGAACCATTTGATTTAACAATAGCCCCCAATGCTCCATCTAAGTTAGTATTGTATCCAACTTCCTTTGAAACTAATCTATATCTATCCTCAAGAGATAGCGTTGGATCTAAATGAAATAATCTAGGGATATCTGTAAAAGTAACAAATTGATTTTTAAATACACCAGTATTTCTTTCTGCAAAATATAGAGCCATACCTATTGAAGTTGCCATTGGACGCCCTTCCATTGATCCAGATACGTCCGCCATGACGAGCACATCTTCCGAGAAATCAACATAGTCTGGTAGTGCCTTCCATTGTTGCTCTACCACCCTTAGCTCGTCGCTAGTTAAGTAGCGTCTATTGAAACTTTCTATTATATTGTAAGGAAATAATACACCGGCATTAATAGTATCTTCACCATTTTCCACTTTGGAAATAAATTCCTCGAATCTTTCTCCGTCTTTTTCAATAAAAGTCTTCTTATACATATTCATAGCAACAGAAGGTACGCCTGAGTATTCAATTTCATCATAAGACTTATTAGTTAACTTTGTTTCTACTAAATTTAACTTCTTTCTTATTCCAGATAGCATCTTTCTATACTCCTTAGAACTCATCTCTAAAGATTTTCTAATTGTCTTTGCGGCCGCCCTAGTCTTGTTTGAAGACGTATTTTCGCTTGGCATCCATTTAGCCAAAAGACTTGGGGTTTTTGAAACAAAATCATCTTGTAGTTGTTTGTATATGAATTTTAAAATTTTTTCATCTTTTGTTTTTACAAACAAATCAGTAATGTCGTCCCAGCGTCCATATAATACTAGCTTATCTAAATTTTGTAATATAAAATCAGTATCAAGTTTATACATAGTTTCTATGAATATTCTTCCTACTTTTCTCTCTCCTAGTCCGCCACAACGAATATCTCTGGCATATAGACACATACGACGAGTTAAGTCTACCGATTCATTATAAGCCTCTTTAATTCTATCAACAATAATTTCTTCATCTATGTTTCTAGATGCTCCTATCGACCCGAATAATGTTGTTACTTTTGAACATAGACCTTCAAATGCAATAGCTCCATTTTCAGTTTTCTTTATCATAATTATTCTCCTTCAATCCAATTTAATTTTTATTATATTATTATTATATCACATATCTAAAAATAAGTCAATTATATCCACAGATTCTTTAGGACTGGAACAAAACAACTTATAAATCTAATTTTCTCAGTTTTAGATTTTTGGACTTTATCGCATTCTAGTAAGAGCTTTACTATTTGCTCTTTTATCTCTTCTTTAATATAGATTTTTTCAGATACTATATATTCTTTATAGAACATTTGCACATATTTTTTCACCCATTTTTTAACTATTTTATAATCTAAAGTTTCTAAAAGACAATATTTATTAATTATTTCAATTAACTTTTTCTCATAATTATTCTCTAATAGTTTGTCTTCAGCACTTAATTTATAAAGGAATTCAAACTCCTTGTCGAGGAAAATATCCTGATTAAAACCTTCAACTAATAAGAAATTTATGAAGCTATAATCTATGTTATCTAGAGGGTTGTAGTTTTCTCTTTTTGTCTCTATCTCCATTTCCATAATATAATCTCTAATTTTACTTTTCATTATTCTCTTCCTCACTTTCTCTTTCAATTTTATAGAAAATATTATCTTCGATTTTTAATCTTATGAAAAAGAATATTAACTGTATTCCAAAGCCAATAGCTATGGGAATAATACCACCATGAATTTGTAGAGCCGACAATCCACATATATATAAGAAGATTAGGCTTTGAATAATATCATACTTTTCTTCATAAATATATCTTTTATATTCATGAACTAAAAGTACTGACAAAAGTGCAAAACATAGTAATACTTTCAAAAATAGTATTTTATTTCCATTGAAATCTAAAACCAATGATGGAATTAGGAAAAAAGGAAATCTAGTCGTAGATAAGAAACCTAAACCTTTATGCTTATAAGCTTTTTCTTTGTCTTTTTCTTTCATTTAAACTCCTCGAGTAATGTGGTGAAGTTTACTGGGTATAAATCCCAATAATCTATATTAGCACTAACTACTCTACCTTCATGTTTTTTATAGTTGTTTTTATCAGCATCTATAAATTTAAGTTTTCCATAGACACCTTCTATCTTATTGCACAAGTACAATCCATCCTCACCAAAGAAAAGATTATACTTTACAACCTCGTTAAATCCTAATTTTAACCATCTTTCTGCTGAAAGAAATCTATCTCTTTCAGAGTAAATTAAAACTTTTTTACCATTTAATTGGTTAATAATTTGCTTTATTTTTTCTATTCCAACATTTGATGATACTCCACCGAGATGAAATACTGTATCCTCATTTGAGACTATTTTATTCCAGTTCTCAATTATGATTGTGTTATTTTCTTCAATTGTTAATTTCCTTTTATTAGAAACTTTTTGATTAAAGAAATCAGTATTTGCTACTGCAAATCGTTCAATAGTTCTCACCTCTCCCTCTTTTACTATAATATAATTATATCACATTTAGTGATAAAAGTCAACAATAAGAAATGTTTTCCCATAGTTGGTAAAATATACTATATTGTATTCTCACATACTTTAGTGCTTATAGAACCTTTTGTAAAAATATTATAAAATAATTATAACAAAAATATAAAAATAAGTCAAGGGTAACTACATTTAATAGTTACCCTTAATAATATTATTTATATTTTTCCGCCGCCGCAATTATACTATTTGAGTATGAAGTCGGAGCACAAACTCCACTATACTCGCCACAATTATAATATACCAAACCTTGCGATAGCCCATAGCTAGAGACTAATCGCCCTATTAGTTGAATACCCAAAGTGGTATTGTGATACGGATCGTATAAGTCGCCGGCGTTATAACTAGAATGAAGTTGCATTAGTCCTATACAAACCCCATTACTAGCACTAGGATTGAAACCGCTTTCTTTTTCTATTATTGCCATCACTATGGAAAATTCTATACTATTCTCAACGCATAAATTATAAATGTGGTTTTGCAATTCTATTGCAAGTTTGTCTATAGGTCTATATCCAACCGCCTCTATAACTTTGATTGTTTGAGTTTCTGGTGGATTTGTTGCTGTGCTAGTCTCAATTACTTTAATCTGTGTTGTTATTGGAACGATTTCTACCTCAATAACTGGCGAACTTAAAGCCGGCGGGGCACTATGGGTTTCAACAATATCCTTAGTGGAGTCGCTTGTTATTTCTGTGATACCATCACTTGTAGTAATTTCACTTGTAGTAATTTCACCTGTAGTAGTTTTACTTGTTGTAGTTGTTTTAGTGGTCTTAATCGTGGTGAGGAGACTAGTTGTCACTTCTTTTTCAGTAATCTCTGAAGTTATAGCCTCATCAAGTATTGCTTTCTCTGTTTTACTACAGGCATAAAAAACCCCCGTAGTTAAAATCATAATAAATAAAATTATTCCTATTGTTTTTTTCATTTTTTTCTCCTTTATATTATAAAATTTCCCCTAAGCTAATGAAAGCTTAGGGGATTATTATTATTAAAGTGATATATTTATGGAATTGTATTGGAGGCTTTCATCTCCTAATCCAACTCCTATTGAGTTTCTACTTGTGGTATTAATGTCTGTAGAAACTATTTTTTTATTTGTTTTATTTGTTGACAATATTAATTCTTCATCTTTTATCGCAATAAAATCGACAATTTCATCTCCATCTTCTATTTTACATATTTTTGCACCCTTAGTGTTTCTGTTTGAAACGCTAAACTCACTGCTTTCGGTTTTCTTTATTTTTCCTTTTTTAGTTAAGGAGATGATATACTTAGAGTCTTTTCCAATTGGTCTAATGGTTTTTATGAATGAGTTATTGTCGAGTTTCATTCCCGCAACTCCCATCGCTGCTCTGCCAATTGGGTTTATATCTAAAGATGCAAACCTTATAAAGTGCCCACTACTTGCTAAAATTCCCAATTCCTCAGTACTTACTTGACAAGCGGCGACAATACAGTCACCCTCTTTTATTTTCATAATTACTATGGGTGCTTTTCTTTTGGAAAACAACTCCTTGGTCTCAATCTTTTTTAATATCCCATTCTTTGTAACTAATACAGTATACGGAATTGTTTTATCTATAACAATTACATCTACAATTGTTTCATTTAGATTTAGGTCAATAAATGATTTTAAATTTGAGCCATTTTCAATATCAACAATTCTAATAGTTCTTGCTCTACCTTCTGAGGTGATTATAATCATGTCACTATGATTACTTTCAACAAAGGTTTTTATGAGGAACTCATCTTTGAGCTTGATGATATTGCCTTTATTGCGGCGATTTTTTGCAACAAGAGTTGTCTCCTTCTCTGTATATATATTGTGTCTGTTGGTTACAGAGATTATTAGTTTTTCTTCCTCAACTATGTCCTCAATCTCACTATCTTCACTACAAAGATTTAGAACCTCTGTTTTCCTTTCGTCACCAAATTCTTGAGCAACTGCCAACATATCGGTCTCTATCTCTTTATTTAATAAAGAGCGAGTGCTTAATACATTCTCATGATATTTTTTATTAATATTCAGTTTTTCCATTTCCTCTTGAAATGACTGAATTTCTAGCTTAACTAGTTTTCCTAGCTTCAGATTAACAACTTCGGTAGCTTGAAGTCCGCTAAATCCGAAGCGTTCAGAAAGCTTTTCTTTTGCCGCCGCAATTGAAGAGGAAGATTTAATAATCTTAATTACTTCTTCCATATTCGCTATAGCTATTAAAAATCCTTCAATTATATGTATTCTTTTAAGGATTTTTTCTATTTCAAACTTATGAATTCTAGTTCTCACCTCAACCTCGTGGTCGATGTGAGCCTGTAGAGCCTCTCGCCAAGTGAAAATTCTTGGTTTAGCTCCACCATCCAACATTCTTAGTTGAATTGGGAAAAAACTTTGGATTGAAGTGTTTTTCATTAATTGTCTAATGGTACCTTCAATATTTTTATTCCCTTTTTCTAAAAACACTTTAACATTTGGTGTAGCCTTAGATACATCTAACATCCCGCTTATTCCAGACGTAGGATCGCTATTTACCCATTTTTCTATCTCTTTACAGATAGTTTCAACATAAACTTGAAATGGAATTTCTTTTATAAATAGACAATGCTCTTTTTCATTATACTCGATTTTACCTCTTATTCTGATACTTTTTCCAGTACCATTTTTAAGACTTTGTTTAACTTCATCACCGTTTAAGATAATCCCATTGCTAGGAAAATCTGGTGCACAATAAATTTCTTCAAAATCAATGTCTGGATTATGAAGAAGTTTAATCATTGCATGATTTACCTCTTTTAGATTAAAAGGTGGAATACTACTACTAACAGCTGTAGCAATCCCCGTAGTGCCATTAACTATATTATAATATCCTAGAGATGGAAATACTGAAGGCAATTTTACCGTGTTATCGTAATTATCAATCCACTTCTCAATTCCATCTTTTTCTATTCCTTTAAATAATAAAGATGCAAGTTTAGATAATCTCATTTTTGTATATCTTGCGGCCGCTTCAGAGTTCTGCATAGATATACTTCCATTATTCCCATCAAAATCTTCTAGACAATACCGTGTCACAAAAGGTTTTGAAAATCTTGTAAGTAGAGCGTAACATGAAGCATCACCGTGAGTATAGTAATGCTTTAGTGCCGCACCAACACTAGATTGAGAACTCACAAATGGCTTATTGTGAGTTATCTTTTCTTCAAACTGTGCCCATAAACACATTCTAGCGGATGGTTTTAAAAAATCTCTTGCATCAACCAAAGCTCTATCTTTAATAGTAGCTTTGGCATATGTTTCAAACGATTTTTTTACTGTATCTATTATATTCATTACAAATTCTCCTTTTATTCAATTCTAATCTATTATAATTATAGCACTACTATTCAGAAAAGTCAATATTTTCAGAAACATATTCTTTTCTAAAAGCAACATCTTTTCCCATTAAAGAATTAAATAATTCGTCGAATTCTTCATTATATTCTAATGTTTCAATTCTCTGAAATTCTGGTGAAAACATTGAGGCTTCCATATCTTCAGAATTCATAGAACCAATTCCTTTATAACGAAGGATTGTTCCGACACTATCATCGGCATCTAACTCTTCCTGTGTATAAAAGTACTTCTTCTTTCCCTTAGATAACTTTGAAAAAAGTGGAGCTTTCAACCACATTAAACGATTTTCCTTTATTAGCTCTGGACAAATTCTGAAAATCGCTGCGATTATTAAAAGTGCGATATGGCTTCCATCATCCGACTTATCCAATTTTTCAACTTGGGTCTGACTATATTTTACTCTCTAATGAGAGAATGCTCTTTCCCAATACATATTAATAGTATAGGTACTCCCCTTCACGAGGATAGTCGATACACCCTTCGCTTAATTATTCCTCATATTTCCAAATATAACCTTGTGAAGTTTTTGTTTTTTTATTTAAGCAATTTAAGATTGCTCCACGTTTATTTTCATTACCCAATGCACGTCCAGCTTCTCTTGCTGAGCCATATTTTGCAATAAAATTATTACTTAAATCGTATTGTAAAATATATTTATTACAACGAGGATTATTAATACCTAAATTAATTTCTTTAAGATGTTGTCTTGTTTCTTCATTAACACCTTTATTACTAATCCCGCCTGTTGATAAATTGTATCCATTGGGTTTTAAGGTATTATATTTATTAATATAATATCTTTCTTTTTCATCTATTAAATCATTAGGCACATTATCTTCAATTAGTTCTATTATAAAATTTTCTTTTCCATACTTTTTAACTGCATAATAAATTAAAGTACGAGGATGGCAACAATGTTCTGAAAATCTTATTTCTAATGAACGTGAAGTTATTCCTATATATTTATGATTATTAATTAAATTGGTTATACAATATACTTTGAAAATATTTATCACCTCTTTTAAAGAGGAATAATTTACGATTGGTACGGTATTCCCTTTATCTCACCATTTTCAGGTTTAGGGTTTCTTAGTCAGATTATTCGTCCTTAGATTATTCCTATTATCTCTTGTAGTTCCAATAGGAGGTCTTATTTCTCTGATACCGTTAGCCTATTTTAAAATAGACCGCTCCAAATAGAGCAAAAGCATTTCCAGACAATGTTATTCATCTGCGTCAACAAAAATTCCAACTTTTCCATACCTTAGGGTTTTTGGATTATAATTCCCAACATTTAGTCCTAATGCTAGGATTAATCTTTCAACAATTTTATTTTTTAAAACCTTTTCTTCTTCTTTTTCACAAGAGTTAAGAAACTTTCCTTGTGCCATTAAGACACCATACTTTTTAGTATCTCTTGCTAATAAAGCGGCTTGACCCGCCGAATCACCTTCCACAACCAATAAAATTGAATCTTGCCCAAGAACCTCAGCATCTTTTAATTTATCAGAAGCAACAATTTTCTGCTTTCTTTTTTTGGTGATTTCCTTATTAATATTAAGAACTTCTTCTCTGGCTTTTTCGGCCGCCTTTTCTGCTTTTTCATATTTTGTTAATATTTCAGCAACCGTATTTAAAACACCTTGATTAGATTCATAGTATTCTTTTAATAATTGAGATATTGCCGCTGAGGTTGCTGTTCTAGCCTCAGCATTTGCTAAAGCAGTTTTAGCTTGATTTGAGAATTCCCCCATTCTAACCTTAACTGAAACAAATCCATCTAACATACTTCTAATTTGGTCGCCACCAAATTTCTTTTTCATTAAAGAGTTAAAGCTTCTAGTTAAAGAAGATTTAAACCCAGACATAAAAGCACCGCCATCTCTCATATGAAGTCCATTGGCATAGCCTTTGATTTGCCCGCCCTTTGCAACCCATTGTAAGGCTAATTCAACTTTACAATCTTCAGTTTCATAAAGAAAATGGAATGGTTTTGAAAGAGGGTTTTGTCCAGATAAACCATCAATTAATCCATTCTTAGAATAGAAAGTTATAACATATTCTTCATCCACACTTAGGATTATTTTTAATCCTTTGGTAAAATAAGACATCTCTTTCAACATCTCTTTTAAGGTTTCAATGTTTATAAAAGCATCGCCATAAACCTTAGAGTCTGGTACGTATTTAATCATTGTTCCCGTTTCGTTTGTATTCCCCTTTATTTCAACTTCGGTAACTGAGAATGCTCCCTCGTCATTAGATTCAAATCTTTGGAAATGAATTTTTCCTTCTCTTTTAACTTGAACTTCTAACCACTTCGCTGTGTGATTGACAATTTTTGCTCCTTCCAAACATTTCAAATTGGTTCGCTACTCCAATCCCGCACCATTACGTGCTGCTCTATATATTCTATAGAGTTTAGACTATATCTTTTCTAAGACCCATTTCGACTCGCTTGAGCCTACTTTACTCATGATTAATTTTTTTAAATCAATATTTAATATCTGCTCTATATTAATATTGACATTATTAATTAATTCATTTTCAATAGTCGTTGAACGTTCATCTAATAAATAACCATTTTCTTTCATTTTTTCTATTCTAAATAAAATAGCTGCCTTTAAAGCTTCTTGAGGATTATCGTAACTTCCAAAAGAGAAAGTTTTAGTTTTTGGTTTGTACTTAATCTCATTATATGAAACTTTAAATCTAAAATAATCAGCTTTTTTATTATACTCTAAGCTTATGCCATTAAAATTTAATTGGTTATTTTTTATTGTACTTTGATTTTTTTTATTTATTGATGTATCTACTATTCGTAGATTATTTTTTTGGTTATTCAACCCATTTCTATCAATATGATCAACAACTAAATCTTTTCGTTCATTTAGATTTAGCCCTAAAATATGCCTATGTAATCTGCCATAATCATCATGTAGGACATATTTAGTTTTTCTTCTATTGTTGTTATCATGAGTTCCTTGAGATAAATACCAACCTTTTTTATCAATTTTATTAAAATCTTCAGTATCTATTAAAATTTCTGCTCCACAAGATAAAATTCAGGTCATTTTACTTTCCCCCTTTTTTTATCAATGGAAATTTATTAGATGCTTCGATGCTGATTAGTCAATCCTAATAATTTTCAAACGTTCACACTTAAGATCGCTCTTTATGTTGTAGTTTATTAGGCTCTAAGATTCTTCCAGCAATTAAAGTCCTTTTACAACGGCTCAGGATACTCTAACCGTTGATTCCTATGGCACTTGAATAAGCCCCCTCGGAATGTTTGCCTCCGCTATGTGGTATCATAAACGCCGCAGTAAGAGAGTTCATTCCATCGGTTCTAACGCCACACGGAATTCCTCTCATGTTATCTTCTACGATGATTTCTCTTAAATTTGTATTTAAAGAAATCTTTAGAGTGGGATCTTTTGGTTTATATACCTCAAATTCATCTTGGACATTTACTATTAATTCCCTTAATCCAAGATTGATAGCTTCTTGTTTATCTGCTGAGAGATACATTCCTAACTTTTCTCTAAAGGCTCTACCTGCCCCCAAAGAAACTATACTATCATGATTATAATTCAAAATTAGTCCTCCATTCTTAAGATAATTTTTGAGATTGTTGTTTTCTTAACGCTTGTTTTTCCAATTTTCTTTTTTCAGCATTTCTTTGCTTTTCTTGGTTTGCCGGTGTCGTTGCCGCCAACCTCTCCTGAGCATAATTTTTATAGAAAGATTTCCATTCATTTGTCATAAACGGTTTTAATAACTCAATCTTTCTCAGTATCAAACCCAGAGTTTCTTCATCCACTTCACCACTATTTGCGGCCGCATTTAACACTTCCCAGTTTCTGTTAATAGCTGCTCTTAAAGAAACATCAGTACATTTCTTATTTTTAGTTGATAGCTTTCCTTCTCTCAACAATTTATTCCAAAATTTAACTGTAAAATCATAATCCATAGCTCTTTGTCCATCTTTGACTTTTAGTTTTACGATATTCCTAAGAGAACGCTGTGGTTCTTTTTTTTTCTTTTTTATTTCAGTTTTCATTTCATTTTCCTCCTTAATTTTATCATAATATTATTATACCATATTTTCGGCCGCAAGTCAATATAACTTAATCAGCTTCTCTTTTACAAATATAAAATTCTATATTCAACTCTTTTTCCACAGTTTCTATAATTCTAGAAACTTCCTTCCAATCTCCATTTGCCATCCCACATCCAATTTTATATGGTAAATAATAATTTTTCTCTGTTCCATACGTTTTCACCATTCCAATTAATGCTAGATACATAAGTTCATAATCTGTAGTAGTGTTGTATCTACTTACACCTCTTTGACAGAACAGATTACAAATAATTAAATCATTATTAACAGGATATGGTTGAACGCTCCCATATAACTGACTACCAAGATTTCTACACATCTCATTATATAAATCAAAAAGATTTTTGTACTTTTTTCTAATTTGAAGTGCTAACCCACCGCTCATAACTCCAAGTTGATTTACTTGGTGAGCGATAATTCCCTTTTCTATTTCTAAAATATCAGCTTGTATTATCTTCATTTTTTTTAACTCCTTTAAATTTTATTATAATATTATTATACTATATTTGCGGCCGCAAGTCAATACAACCCAATGTCAGATTAGTGCTAATTATTGTGAAATATAATTTTAACTAGGTTTTAAAAAAGGAAAGCTCACATAAACAAAAAAGTCTGTGTGAGCTGTGAATAATATTTTATTTTTAATTACCTTTTTCTTTTTTCTTTGGAACAATTTATCGAATTTATCCATGAGCTGGAGTGGGATTACAATTCTGTTTTTATATAAAGCCCACAATGACATTTTTCCCCAACACCAGCGTCAATTCTAAATTCTAAACAGGGACAAATTAGATCACCATCATTTGCTGCTGTATAAGCATACTCTGGTATACATGGACAGTAAGGCTTACCAAACTTTTTCTTATTTTCTTTCAAGCCTTTCTTAACATCTTCAACAAGCTCTTTGTCTTCATCGTTTATTTTAAATTTCATTTCAATCTCCTTAACTTATTTTTTTAGCATATTGTTCGCCAAATAATTCTACACCTAAGACTTCATCATAATTCTTATCTTTGCGGCCGCTAAAACGACCAAATTTAACAATAATATTAGGATATTTTTTCAAGACTTCTATGGTTTCTTTAATTTCATCTTCATTATATCCAGAATAAATTACGATTTCATCTTCGGTTATTTCTCTAAATGCTTGAACTAATTCCAATAATTCCTTAGGGTTATAGAATGGCTCCATGCCGCCGCAAACAATAGCTTGAGTTATTGGATTGTCTTTATATACTTGAATCAAGGTTTTTAAATCAACATTTTGACTTTGTTGAATAAGAGTAGCGTTTTGACACACTACTCCAAATTCTTTTTGGCACTTAAAGTCACACATTGAAAAACCTATGAATAAAGATGGCTTCCTATAATTTACAAAATCTTCTATAATTATGCCGCTTACTTTCATTATTTTCCTTCTTCCTATAGATTTTCACTCACAAAGAAATTCCTTTTTGGGAACTCTTCTCTTCTCTCTTTGCTCCATGTTCTTATTGGTGTTATAAATCCAACAATTCTAGTATATTGCTCTAATGTTGGACAACCACACTCTGGACAAATATCGCCATAGTATACGTGCTTGTTTTTGCATTCACTCATTACTGTATTAAATGCAAAGTAAATAACTCCGCTTTCAGCCACAGTATTGAGCATTCTCCATGCTTGCTCTGGTGTTGAGAATGGTTTATCTATGTTTATGTGAGTAATTTGCTTAATCTTGAATTTTAAATTTTTCCTGTAATTTCAAATCAATTTTACTTTTCAAATCTTCTTTATTTTTACAATCATTTACAATTTGGATAATGTTACAATCATTTCTTGTATTTCTAAACTCTCCAAAGAGCTTTTGTTCAGCATAATATCTAACAAAAACAGCATCAGCAAATTCAGAAAAACGCCCTAAGAAACATTTAACATAATTAAATTTTATTTCAGCTAACCATTTACTTCTTATTTTGTCAAAATACACACCAGCAACGCCGCTCTTATTTTTATTTAATAAACTCCTGTTTATTGCGTTTTGGTGTTGAGAACAAATTCGTAAATTCTCTTTACGATTATCGCTTCTATTTCCATTTATATGATCAACTACTTTATCCGCCGGCGTATTTAGTAAAAATTTATGGATTGAAACTGGATTATATGTCCCAGTATAAAAGGTATTTTTCCAAAATCTCCACTTATGAATAATAACTCTTTCTAAATCTTCTTCATCAATCAAGAATTTACCAGACACCTCTTGATTTCTATTAAAAGTATATATCCATACCCCGTCTTCAGTAATCTCATACTCATTTCTATCAAAACAAGTTTTTTGATTACTATCTAAAAAATGATTATATTTTAGATATTGTGCATAGTGTTTACCACACACAACAATTTTTTCTCCATTATAATTAATATTAAATTGATTTGTTTTTGGAATTTCTTTTCCACATTGTTTACAGTTCATTCAAAATTCTCCTTTAATTAGACTATATCTTCTAGACAGTAGAAAACTCCACCCTCTAGTTACGCACTTCCAAATAGTACTTATCTCTACTTGTACTCGGTTACACTCATCACCGATAGTCGTTACACTTTCTCCTTAGAACTTATTCTATGGAGCTCAGCACGGGATTGGTAAATAACGTCCCCCGTTAGCCTTCAAATTAATAAAGACACCGCTTGGTAGCGTTCACTAAATTTACTATGGTAGCCAAATTATCTTAAACCACCACCGCACTTCTTATCTAAAAGTGCTCCAAGTCTTAACTTTTCTTTTATTGAGCAGCGTTCCACTAGTGGTATCCATTGGTTTGAATACACAGGAACACTATTCTCTTCTCCATAGAGTAGAAAATCTTTCTTACAAAATATTTTTGCACAGGTTTCACCCAATCTGTTACTTTATGACCATACGTTCTGGTTGATTAAATTCAATATTATATTTATTTATAACCTCACCAATTATTTTACTGCTGGAATTTTTTATATTATTAATAATAATCTATTTCTCCTATAATTATATTTACATATGGCGGTAAAGTCGTTAAACTTTACTCTCTACTTTGATGTTACAGTAGAGTTCAGACTATCGCATCATCTTTTTAAGACGCTTTCTCACTTAGTCGTTCACGGTGGACTATAATATATCCTTCCGCCCTGTCAACCACTCAGGTTTTCCAAGTCAATCAGAGAAAGTTTTCATTAGTAGCTTACACTACTACGCCCCAGTTCTTTTAGGGATACATTCTATATTTTGTTGATAATCTACTGGAAATTCATCTTTCAATTTGTTCATTTTATCTAAAATATTTGCCGCAAAAACTAGTCCTTCATCAGAATAAGATTTATAACCAAATTCATCGGTTTTGATTAGTTTAAAATAATTTATAGCTTCGTACATTGCATTAATACCTATTGTACAAAACTGTTTCTCCATATCAATACAACCATCAACATAGTTAGTTAAAAGCCCTTTTTCTATATTTCTAGTTATAATTCTTCTTACAATTTTGAGAACTTTCATCACTAATATCATTCTTTTCTCAAGAATTTCCATAAATTTATCCTTATCGCCGCCGCTTTCTATGGCAATTCTCTTTAGGTTAATAGTATTAACTTTTACAGAACCAATTGATAATGCTGTTCCTCCTATTGAGTTAATGAACGCCGGCATTTGCTTGGTATCGTTAGTGACGCGGCAATTATGTGTAATAATACCATTCCCTAGTGTAAATACTGGCTCCACATCATCCAATACTTCTAAACAATAAGATTTTCTTTTTTTACTACTACATCTTGTGATAGATTTAATTTTTATCCACAGAACATCTTCTTCTGCTATATAAAGATCTTTTATTTTCTTTTTATTTGGAGTGTAAAATCGTAAAGTGTAACAAGTATTTTTCCCAAGTCTACTTTCTCTATTATCTTCATCAATCCTAGTTACAATTCCTAAACTAGTAAAAACAACAACCATTGTATCTATAAGTTTTTTAGAGGAAGAATAAATTCTATTATTGTTTCCACCATCAGCAGTTTGCCATCCATCTATTAATCCTTGTCTAAATTGTTCGGAATAATTTAATACTATCAAGTTGATTTCCTTTGTTAAAGCGTTTTTTCCTAAAACACATTGTTCTATTAATCCTTTTAAATATTTTGAAATAATTCTAAAATTAATACAACTTTTTTCCCCACTAATAGTTGAGGTTTTTTCATCCTCTATACATTTTCCTCCAAAATATTTTGGAACATAGTCATGTAACCAATCCATAAAATCTCTATCTGTATTTGAATTTAGACTTAGAACAATCCCATTTTCTATAAAAGAGCCATCCCCTAGAAAAGCCCCAACAATTTTACCTTCTTCGTAAGATAAACTATCGCTACCAATATATTTATTTAATCCATAAGGAAGAAAATCATCAGTTGTTAATTCTTTTGTTCTAACATAATCTCTTCCATAAACTTTATTTAAATGATCTGCAGTGGTTCTAATTTTTGCGTTATTTGCTAAAGTAATTTCATATTCTGGAGCGATATCAAATTTGTTTATTCTACAGTTTATAATTTGTCCATTTGAAAAAGTTTTTATTAACGGTATTTTACCATCTCTACTATGATTATTATAAACGTCTTCTATTGATGACAAGAAAAATCTTTTTAGTCTATCTCCCCAATAGACGATCTCCGTATCACCATCTAAAGGACAAGAACTCAAAATCCCAAGTTCACCAGAAATAAATAGATTACTATCATTCCATTTTCTATTGTGTTCACAAGCCCATCTGGAAAAATCTTCGTCAACAAATTTCCCATCTTGATATAACAATGAAATTGTTACAACTGGAAAACCAAAGAGATTTTCACCTTTAATTCTAGAAAACTCTTCTAAAAATATTTTTTGGTGTTCTAAAAACCCTTCTATCATTGTGATGCCGAGTTCTCCATTTGGAAACACCTTTGTACCAAATAATTCTACTAAGTAAGACCTATCAAAAACAGAAAAATTGGTAAATGCTGATTGATCAATGCGTAGGAAGGGCTGGTTCAGTCTATAACAAATCTTCTGAAAACTTTGTCTTAGTGCTTTTTCAGAGATGTCAATAAACTCACCATCTTCTTTTTTCCAAAATAATCCACTTGCCTTATCATTCTTCCAAAAATAATAAGACCATATAATGTAATCTGCTAATCCTACTGCCGTAGGCTCTTAATGTTTCCATTAAGACTGACTATCTTTTACTACAGTATTTACTGTAGGATTTCTCTTTCCAATTACATACCAAATAGCAATTGTACTCCTCTTAGCGAGGATAGTCGATACAGGCTTTATTAAAGAGTTCTTAAAGGGTAAATTACTCCCTCTCGATAATATCTTTTTGATACTCCTTTATTTATATTGTTAATAGTTGAATGACTCACACTATACTTTTTTGCTATATTACGAATTGATTCTTCGGAATTTAGTAATAAATCTATAATTTCTGTAATATTTTCATAAGTAAAAAGCGTTACTCCACAACTTTTCCATTTTCTTATTGGATATTGGATATTATCTCTCTTATGACAAGTTCCATTATTTATTTTAGAAATTGTATGAACTTCAACCCCGTATTCTTTAGCTATATCGCCATTAGCTCTATAGGAGTATTTTAACAATTCGATAATAATATCTATATCTTCTGTTGTTAACTTACCATTATTATTTGGAACTCTCCTAATGGGGTACTCTTCATTTAATTTCGCTCTACTGCTTCCGTTATTAATTCTAATTACTTGTCTTTTTGAGATATTGTATTTTTCTGCTAATTGAGATAATGAAATAGTTGTTTTTAGTAAGTCATTTTTTAAACAAAGAACAATTTGTTCTGTAAGTTTTACATTTGGATGTTCATCTCCGCTATAGTTAGGAGGGCAATTGCCACCTTCTAAAATATTATATCCAAATGGTACTTTACTATCATAATATTTTATCCAATATTTTTCTCTTTCATTATAATTAAGAATTTCACAATCTAATATATTTAAAGAAAAATTTTCAACTCCATATTTTTTAATAGCTTTTGAAATCAAACTCTCTCCCTTGCGACAATGTTCTTTAAATCTTCTCTCGGGTTCGGTTGATTGTCCTATATAAACTTTATTGTTTAAACTATTTGTTATAATATAAATACTCTTTTTAATAATTCCCACGGGATTGACATATATATTATTCATATACTTAGTTTTCCCCGTTAGCTGCATAAGCAACACCACTGGTTAGTGGAAAAGAAATAAAAGGGCACAGCATATTTCTACCCGAGGTCCTGTTTGCGTTCCATGAGACATATTCCACCACATCATCATTAAATGTGTCTAGGTGTTTTGGCGGCAAGTTATTGTAATTATCCCCAAGCATAAACAATCCCTCAGTACATAATCTAGTTAGATCATAACTAAAGCAGTAAGGGATGAATGACGCTGTCACAAAATCATTCAAATAGGTAGCACCATTCCACTCATCTTCCAAAAATTCCTTAGCTGTCTGGAATCCATATTCTTTTTGAACTTCATAAAATATTTTGTTCATTGCTAGAAGTTTATCTCTACTCTTTCCCTTTTCAGCCCTTAGGGAAACTATATCTTTGAACTTTTGGTTAGCATTTGGGTCAACCGTATTATCGGAAATATTCTTGTTGTCAGCCGTAAAGTGATCAATAAACTCTGTGTCATCTAATTGTGTTTTATGAACACCATTTAGATATTCAAATTCTTCACCATATTTTTCACAGAGTTTGTTAAATGTGGTTGCAAAGTTTTTGTTTAATTTAAAATTAATATGCACTATTTAATACCTCCTATTTCTATTGCCGCCGCCGCATAATTCAAAACTCTACCATCATCCATTTCAAGCATTGGGACAACAGTAAATTCTTTTTCTTGTAATATTTTTTGGTCTGTGACAACCTCATACTTACAATTTTTATTATCTAATAAAAATTTTAAAGCTTTACATTTTGGACAAGTTTCTGTTGTATATAGTATCAATTAAAACACCTCTTTTTACATATTTGGTAATTTTACCATATTATAATTATATCATATTTCCCGAAAAAAGTCAATAATATGAACTCTATCTCAAAGAAATAGAGTCCATGATACGACTTTTATGAAAATTTATCATTAATAATATTGTCATTGTGGAACTTATCAACCACCAAGAACCTTGAGTTAAATATATTACCTAAGTTGTTGATGTTCTCAATTTCCCAATACGGTATTCTATATAAAATATAGTTGTTTTTTAAACAATATGAATTTTTCCGTCTATCATACTCTCTTTGCCGGCGGAACATGATTTTATTATTCCTATGGAAAAATTTATTAAAAACAAAATGTTGTTCCCCATCAACCTCAACAATGTAATCAATTCGCCCTTGCTTAAAAACAACAAAATCAAACCTTAGTGGAGTAGTTCTTACTCCACGAAGATTATTAAATTCCACTTCTCTCTTAAAACTCACTTTTTCGGAAATAAAAATATCATTGATTTTATCTTCATAGCTACTACTCATTATAACTCCCTAGGAAACTTTGGCAATGGAAATGGTGCTAATACAGGTACACCCGCCATAGGATTATATAATCCTTCTCCTTCTGGTGTGTATGTATAAGTTGCAAGATTGTAGTATTCGCCATTTTCCATAGGTATTCCATTTGGATATGAAGCCAACAATTTATTTATTGCTTCTGAATATGTTATTCCTCTTACTTGAGCATAAAAACTACAATTTAATGCGGCGGAAAAATATGTCGAATTAACATATTCTCCAGTAGAATTTGTTAACTCAAAAGGAATTTCGATTTCATCAGCATTCTCAATAGCCATAGCAATAATATTTTGTTCTGAGCTTAATTCCATTGTGGTTTCATTGTTGCCCTCTTGATTATTCAATTGTGAAACAATATCATTAATATAGGAATACTCGCACATTAAAAATTCTACGCCATTAAATAAGTAAATTAATTTCAATGTATCTGTATCTTCAAAAAATCTAGCTTGATATAGCCGCCCGACTTCACCAGTACTTTTTTTAATCGTTTCTGGAACTAATTCTGGGTCTACTAAAGTTCCACTATTAAAATCTCCAAATGGTTTTAATGGAGCAATTAAATACTGCTCCGCCGGCTGAAACATATTGTGAATTAATTTTGCTATTTTTAAATAACCCAACCTTAGATTACATATTGTGAAATGACTACAAGTAAAGCATTTTACCTGTAATTTATCTAATGGTTTTACTGGCTCGCCGGCAATGGGTGTTAATACATAATTTAACATTTTAGTCCTCCATTCTTTTAAATATATTGAATTCTCTATTTTATTTGATCTATACTACAATCCTTCCAATTCTTATCTTGTCTAAATTGCACCATTTTACAATGCCTAAAGCCGCCCGTATCTTCATATTCCATAGCATTAATTTCAATAACCTTATTTTTTATTTTCTCTGGATTTTCTCTTACAGCAATTTTAATTTCCTCAGTAAGAGAAGAGAGCCATCCAATGGGGACAATTTTTCCTTCTTTATCCACCACAGCATATTCAAGAGACCCCGCAAATCCCATGAAAAATCCTTTAGTAACCGGTTCATACGTGCCGCCATCAATAAACTTATCATAATACTCGCCTTGAACAAGTTGATTAGTTTTTGAGTTTAACCAATATTTATGTGTTTCGATTTCTTTTCCCTTGTAGTCTTTTTTACTTTGTTTGTATCTTCCTGTAAAAAAGACATCTATTGTATCCGTTAGTTCTTTTTTTATTTTTAGTGTTTTTCGGGCAGTCTTTTTGCCCGGAGCTGGTGTTGAATCTTTATTTGTTATAACAATACCCTCTTCGCCGGCTTCCAATGAAGTCCATAATAGAGCCCATAACTCTAATCCTTGCTTATATTCAGCAACTTCAACAAATTGACAACCTTTTGTGTCAATCTCTTTTAATAAATTAAATCTTTCTTCAGCCCTAGTGTTCATCAATGATTTTCCATTAAACGCCCAAGCATCAAATATATAATAATATACTTTATTACTGTCTTCCTTTTGTCTTTCTACAGCTTTGGGTTGTAAACAACCCATAATTTTAGTAATTTCTTTTGAACCAGCTTTATTTGGGAAATATATTTCTCCTAGTAAAACTGTTCCATTTGGTAAGGAATTAAAGAAATCATATAGATGTGGCACCCAATTAATCTTGTTTATGAATTCTTTTGTTACTGTTGATTTGTCCCTAGACGTTAGGGACATTTCCCCATCATCTGTTTTTGAAAAACGGAAATAGTGCCCATCTTTTTTTATTGCCCCCATAGTAATTTCATTCTTTATTAAGAATGAAACCTCTTCTTTTCTTTTTTCTTTAGGGTAATTTGATGGAAAAGACCAATATTTCTCAGCCGGCTGCTCTATAAAGTTTTTATCTATCATTTTTAACTTCCTCTCAATTTTTTATTATATTATTATTATATCAGATTTGCGGCCGCAAGTCAACCAGTCTATTTAACCCTAAACCAATCTAAAATTGTTTCTTTGGAAAAATTACCATCTTTATCTTTATGCCACACATACCAGCAATAAGAAATAGCTCCACCATCATTCTTAATGTCGCCGCTCTTTAGACAAGAGACTCTATCTACTGATACTAAGACTTTTTCTGGTCTCATATTTTTGAAAAGCAATTCATATCTAGCCTCGCTTTCCAAAGCTACAGTTTTAAGAAAGAGACACACATAGCCGCCGCACTTTACATCGTCTAACATTTTAATTATCATATTTACCATATTCTCTGGATTTTTTTTACTATACCTATCATATGGTGGATTTGTTATAATTAAATCATATTTATTTTTATAATCTGATTGAAAAATATTCCCAACTTCACCAAATCCTCTGTCAATTAAATCAACAGATTTTACAGTCTTTTCAGTTAATCGACTTACTTCTTTAGCTATATGCCCCTCGCCGCAACAAGGTTCCAATATATCATTACATAACATTAATTCTGGAACTTTATTAAATAGAGGTTTTACAACTATTGGAGGGGTTGAGTAGTAGTTATTAACCTCTCTATCTTTATCACTATGATTTGATGCACCTAATGTATTAAAAACTTTATCTACCATTTTTGAGCTCCTTTAATATAAATTTGATTATTTCTTCGGTCCCGCTACTATCTCCATTAACAATATCAAAATCATCCTTACCAACATTGGTTGTTAATAAAGAAAATAATTCTTTATCAATCTCTCTAGATTGTTCTTCATTATGAATACGCCCGTTTTGGCAAAACGGTTTTACTCTCCTAAGGAAGAAATGAAACTCTTGGAAAGAGCTATTGAATTTTTTAGCTATTAATAACATTTCTCTAGCATAATCTTCATTTTTACCATAGAAGGCATTCAATAGAAGTGGGGCATCTGTTATAATAACATCAACCTCCCCTATTAGTATGCTTTGTCGAAATGATTGATTTCCAAATATATATAATTGATTTTCAAAAGTTTTCTTGTCTTTACTATAGACCTTTGTCTTTACAAACTCTGGTGACATCTCCGCTGCCACACCCATAGTTTTTAATCTACCAGTTATTTCATACATCGCTGATGATTTTCCACTACCCGGGCCACCATAAAGATTAATTAATATTGGTTTTTGTCTCATTTTATTTTCCCCCTTTTTTACTTTTTATTTGAACTATAAGTTGCATTATATTTACTACTAAAATACAACTAGAAACAATTATTTGTACTATGGGTAACATTAGTCCCTCCTATAATATATAGTCAGCATTAATATAAATAAAAGCCGACAAATATTTATTTTTAAATTCAATATAGTCTTGCATAGTAATTTGAGAGATGTCTAATTTAAAAGATTGTCCATTTTCAGCTAAATAAAACAATTTATTAAAAAATTCTTCAAATTCTTTTTCTTCCTTCGGTACAACTAATTTTTCTTTATCAATATTTTGATTTGTAAATTTTGAGTGCTCTCTTTCGGAATAAAGTAGATCTAATTTATCTGTTTTATATTTCTTTTTGTTAACTTTGTTTAAATCTGCTACCCAAGAAAATAGCTCTTTAATTGTTTTAATATTTACATCTTCAAAAAGGATATTTTCTTTATAGATTTTTTTTCTATCAATAAAGGTACTCTTTTTTACATTTATTGTAGAGGAAAGTTCTTTTATTAGTATTGAACTTTTTTTGTTTTTAATAAATGCTCTTGTTGTGATTTCTACTACTTGTATTTCTGGATACAAGCTCTTTACTTCATAAAGTAATCTCTTTATTAAATAATATTCTATACTTTTGGTTTTATAAAAATAAAAGGTTTTTATACCTCCTTTTTTTATGAAATTAGAAATAGTAGTTAATTTTATTTCATATAAAGATTTTAATAATATATGAAGATTTTCTTTTGTAAGAAATGTTGTAGAATAATAATTCATTGTTTTCTCCCTTTCTTATATATAAGTATGTACGTATGCTAGTCCTTCAAACTATAATATAATTATATCACACTTAATGAAATAAGTCAATATAATTAAGTTGCGGAGTAATATAATATAAGTTACTTTATATTATATTATATAAATAGTTAATAAATTTAAATATTAAAGAAATATTAAAGTAATATTAAAGTAATATTAAAGACTTATTAAAGACTTATTTATCGCCCCAACCCCATAATATAATTATATCAAACATAGAAACTATAGTCAATATTAACAACTATTTAATATTAACAACTTATTGTAAATCTTTTCGAGCGTAGCGAGTAAGGATTTACCTATTTCGTTAGAAATAGATTGTGGTAGCCAAATTATTAAAACAATAATATTATTATGTACTATAATATTAAAAAAGTCAATATGTAGCAATTCGTATTCTAGGTTAAATTAATTATATTGACTTTACTTCGATTATATGATATAATTATATTAATGAATGAAAAAGTCCTTCAAACTTAAATTCATTAAAAGAGAGGAGAAAATAGAATGTTTAAAAAAGAAATAATTCTAAGAAAAGATTTAAAAGGTAGAGCCGCGGCTCAAATAGTAGAAAAGATAAGAGAATTAAAATATTCCTATTATTTAATAAAAGACGATAGGAAGGCTAATTTACAATCATTAGTAGGAACTTTGTCCTTAGATTTAAAGTACAATGACAAAGTTTCCATAGTATCGAATATAGATAATATTGATATAATAATATCTATTCTAAAAGAAGAGGAGGTTGTATAATGGAATTGAGAATGGCAAAAATGTTACAGCTAATGGAACAACCAATCTGGTTGATGTTTTTAAAGCTAGAGAAAAAAATAGAAATAATCCATTCTATTTAAAATATCTAGCTATAGAAGCGACTGCGGGAACAGAGATGAAAATAAACGGGGAGTTAATAGAGATACCACAAAGTGGACGATTCGTAACGCCATTTGAAGGAGATTTTTATCTAAAAATATATAGCTTATATTTTCCCAATGGAATTTCATCACAAAATATTTATTATATTATCTAGGAGGTGATATAAAATGGCATATGATATATTTGGCGGCTCTGGCGGCGGTGGTACTATTGATGGAATAGCAAGAGCCGCAATAAGTTCACATACACTTAGAGTCGACAATCCGCATTCTGTAACTAAAGCCCAAGTAGGTTTAAGCGATGTTGTAAATGTAGACACAACAACTACATCAAATATTGTTGACAGCGAAAATAAAAGGTTTGTAACTGACACAAACTTAACGACCTTATCCAATACATCTGGAACTAATACAGGAGATGAGACAAACACAACCATTATTAGTAAAATAGGGTATACGCCAGAAAATACCTTAAATAAAGATGTTAATAATGGATACTGCGGCTTAGATAGTGGTGGTAAAGTTCCGCTACAAAATCTACCCTCGACTTTATTAAAATATATTGGTACTTGGAATGCCGAAACAAATACACCCAGCTTAACCGCTACAGACTTAACTAAAGTAAGTCATGTGTATGTTGTATCTCATGATGGCACACAGTTTGGAATTACTTGGAAAGCTGGAGATTGGTTAATATATGATGCCGATGGCGTGGCGGAAAAGTCCGATAATAGTGATGATGTTGTTTCAGTTAATGGCAAAACTGGGATTGTTGTTATTGATAAAGCTGATGTGGGCTTGAGTAATGTAGATAACACCAGTGACTTAAACAAACCTATTTCAACTTTAACACAAACAGCTTTAAATCTTAAGGCTGATAACTTAGATTTGACAACACATACAAGTAACACTAGCAATCCACATGGTGTCACTAAATCGCAAGTAGGCTTGAGTAATGTGGTTAATGTTGACACAACAACAACCGCTAATATAACAGATAGTGAAAATAAAAGATTTGTTAATGATATACAAAGAACTCTTTTAAATAATACATCAAAGTCTATAATAGGTGAATTACCAGCGGTTATATTATCCACCGACTGGACTGGTACGGGACCATATGAGGATACCATACCTGTGGTAATAGAAGGAGAACAAATAACAAACATAACTCACGATATAAAAGTATCTCTTGTATTATCTAGTGATATAAACATTGCTAGGCAAGAACAAGAAGCATACTCTTACTTTAGTAAGGGTGAAATATCGGCTACAAACGTGTTGAAAATAACGTGTTTTGAATATAAACCTACGGTTAATTTAAACATAACTTTGGAGGTGGTGAAAAAATGGCAGTAATTTTTGAAAACAAGCCAGCTAATTTAAATAAGATTAGAAAAGCTCTTGAGGATAATTTAAATATTATACCCAGTGATAGTAGACTATCTACAATAGTTGACAAAATAACAGATAGTAGATATACATTTAAAAAAGTAGGTGAAACTGGCACACTGCCAATATCGTCAACGAGACCTACTTTACTGTACAAAAATTGGTTGTACGTGGGTGGTGTACATAACACTGGTTGTGGTTTAGTAATCATTGACATAAATACCATGGAAATTGTCAAGCAGGTGTTTTTGTATGTTGGCTCTGCGAATATACAAATAATAATAAGCGATGATACGCATTATTATTTAACGTCAACGAGTGGTGGATGGGTAGTTAAAGGGTTACTGGAAACAGGGGAGGTCTTAATATCTAAACAATTGACAATAGGCGGCACACGAGGAATGTGCATGGATGATGATTACCTGTATACAGTTGACATAGCAGGGAAAATATATAAGATAGACAAAGAGACAATAACAAAACAGGCAACGGGGCCATCGGTTTATAACCAACCATCTCATTTGTTGTGTCAAGACGGATATATATATATCACGGGCTTAGGTAATTCCCCAAATTTAGGCAATATTATAAAAGTATCCACGACTGATATAAGCACGGTTGTAGCAACAGCAAACAACAACATAGAGTCGACAAGATTACTGATAGATGGTGATTATTTATATACAGTATCTACTGGAGGCGTTGTAAAAAAATGGTCGTTAGCTGATTTGAGCTATGTAAGCGATTTTTTTACAACTGGTACTAATATTGCAATTTATACTTTTAAAAAAGCTTTAAATAATTTTTGGGTCGGTGATTATTTTGGTACTATATATAGAGTGTCCGAAACTGGGAATTTGTTAGCTAAGTTACAAACAACAAAGTCCATAAACTTTGTCTTAGAGGTTGATGAGAGTAATCAAATATTATATCGTAATGCAATGGATGATGGTACTATTGCAAAATATCAGATAATAGACAATTTACAAAACAGTACATCAACAACAGTTATAAAAACGACAGACTTAATCAGTTTAAATACGTCAGGAACATGGGTAGACACCGTTTACACACTAAATGGTATGAGTATGACTTGTAACACGTTGGAAAATGGTTATTTAAGACAATTATCATTTACAGGTACAACAACGGCTGATAGTGAGTTTGTGTTAGCTGTACCTGGTGCAAATAATAAACTAACACCGAACAAGTCATATATATTAAATGGCGTAAAGTCAACAGACAGTTTATCGACTGTATTTATAAGACTAACCCAATACCAAAATCCAGACGGTAGTGGTCTAAACAAAATTATTGAAAAAGAAGCTGGCGATTTTAAAGTATTTATAGCTGCTAATGACGATTATCTATATTACAAAATAGAGATAGTGATTAAGTCTGGCGTAACCCTAACGAATTCTTTATATAATAATATACCCTCTATGGTGCCTAGCAGTATAACGTATGAACAAGGTGAAGGACCTTATCTGATTAAAGATTTATCAACAATTACAGATACTATATCTATCTATAAAATGGTAATAATCGATGGTAAATTATTTGTATTACCAAACACTACAAGTGCTGGAACGATAGAAGTTAGAGATTATCAAACTAATGCTCTTTTAAAAACCATAAATGATGGTGCAAATGTTTCAACTGTAGGTATATGTTTTGACAATAATCATATATATATTACAAAATGTGTGGAAACAATAACTGATAAAAAATATAGAGATGTATACGTACGTAAATACGATAGATGTACTCTAGATTTGGTGTCAGAAAGCCCCATTTTATACACGGGGGTAAGTGGAGCATCCACTACAAACTCTTCCAATATCTTTGGGATAACAGAAAACGGAGAATATCTATATTTAGCGTGTATCCAGATTATGCAGACGGTAGGAGAATTTCACAAAATACGAAAAATCAAAAAAGAAGATTTTTCTTCTGTTTCCGAAATTGTTTGGAATACCCCATTAAATATAATAGAGCACGAAAACGGTTTTTTTGTTGCTGGTATCAACACTATGTTAAGTAGTGATATCAAATATCGACGAGTAGAGTTTTTAGATTGGGATTTGAACATTATACAAACATTTCCACAAACAACATTATCCGCTAACCTTTTTAGAAATGGATTTTATAAAGATGACTATCTATATGTTGGCAATGATGGCGGAGTTTTGGTGAAATACCAAATATCAACAAACACAATAGCAGCAGAAACACAAATTTCTGAGGCAGCGATTATCCGCAACATTGTGTTAATCGACGATAATTACATATTATTACAAACCAATACATCAAAAATAATGTTGTATGATTTAGATTTGAACTATATAAAAATGTGGGATTTTTACGAGACTACGACAACAAGCGGATATATAGTTGGCGATAAAAACAATACAATTTGGACACAGTCTACTAGTCAGCCAACAACAATCTACAAAAAACAATTTGTAGATTTAACTAAAGATATAACTTAAGTAGGTGATACAATGTATATTTTATTGATATCAATCGTTATATTTGTTTTGTGCTATATTTCAAACTTTTCATTTGGATTATATTATAATACTAAAGTATTATATGAAAAAATCAGTAAGACAAAACTAAAAAACACAGTACTAAAGCTAATTTCTTTTATTGTTGGGTTAACTTGTCTGTCGGTTGCATCTTATTTATTCCCAATAATATTAGAAAGATTAGACTTAAATATAGAAATTGAAATAACAAATAAGGTTATTGCTGGATTGTTTGGTACAACTAGTATTTTTTATGCAACCCAAGCATTGGGAAAATTAAAAGACATTGTACTAAAAAATACTAAAAATCTAGATAAAGAAGACTAAATAAACTTAGACAAAAAATAAACAAACCTCTATCCAAATAATTACATTATTTAAAGAGGGGGGTGAGTTTATGGCAACTGAAAAAGAACTCCAATTAGCCCAAGAAACATTGGAAACTTTATGTAAAATCAATAATACTTTAATTGAAATTACTAAAGACAATTTAAGTGAAAAAAATACAAGGAGTGTGGAAAAATTCAAAATAACAATGTGTAGAACGATTTGTATAACAATTATTGTAATTTTTCTACTATTCTTTATTTTTTATAAAACGGATACAATAGTTATAGATAATCCAACAATAAAAACAACTACTGCTGTAGACGATAAGGAAGGGGAGAGTGATTGATAATGAATGATTTTCTTGCTAAACTAAAATTAGCACAAATAAAACTTAAAGAAACTTTATCCAATATAAAAAAGAAAATTGGAGGTTAAAATGTCTAATGTCTACTAATTTACTAACTTTAATAATTTCTACATCAGCAACTTTAATAGGTATGCTGGTTACAATATTCAATGTCAAAAATGCACTTGGCAAAAAATCTTATGATTAGAACTTAATTATCATATATGCGTTTCGCTATAGACTGCATTAATATATTTTAATATAATTAAGGAAATAGTCACTTCATACAGAAATGTATGTCGAAAACCCTTTGAATTGCTGGAAAATCTTATTAGACTAATAAACTACAACATAGAAAGAAATTTCAAGTGTGAATGTTTAAAAATTATTAGGTAGAGATAATCAGCAGCTAAGACTCTAAGTTATCTTAGGTAATATGAGTAAAGTTCGACGGTCATGTATCCTAGTAGTCTAGGTAGCGGAGGGAATCTTAACTTTTAATTACTAAAAGAAAGATTGTGATATGACCTGTGCTTAGCCGAGAGGTTAAGAGAACATTCACCTATTGACTTTTAATTAATTTTGTGGTATAATTAATTAAAAGGAGGTGATATAAATGAAAATAGGATTCAAAGTCAGAATCTATCCAAACAAAGAACAAGAAGAAAAATTATTTTACTTCTGTAAGTGTTCTCATGAAATGTGGAATTATGTTGTTGAAAAATATAAAAACTCTGGAGAAAAAATTATATGTGGAACATATAGCATCAAAGGTTCTTCTCCTCAAGATTTAATGAAGGAATTCATTAGAGAAGATATTCCAAAAAGAATATATAATGATATTGCAAAGAAATATTCTCAAACTTGGAAAAGAGTTTACAACAAGAACGGGAGACCGCCAAAATTTCACAAATATAATCCAAATAAACAATCATTCTGTATTGCTAGTCAAACAATTAAAATAAATGATGACAATACAATTAATCTTTCTGGTGTTAAAAAAGGAAGAAAGTGTCCAATTGATATGACATTTCTAAACAAATACAATATTAAAACAATAACAGAGCCAAGATATACTTGCTCCTATGGAAAATGGTATATTAGCGGTTCTTGTGAAGTAAATATTGAACCATTAGAAAAAACAGAAAATCAATTAGGTCTTGATTGGGGAATAAAAGATTTCATGACGACATCAAATGGAATTAAAATAAACTATCCAAGAACTGTTCTTAGACAATTTTATAGAATTAATTCTTTAAAGTCTAAATTAAGCAAGAAAACCAAAGGTTCAAACAATTATCAGAAATTGAAAGAAAAACTTGACAAAGCTTATTTTAGATTAGAAAATTTAAAGAAAGATTTTATAGAACAAACAACTACTCAATTAGCAATAGAAAATAATATTGCTATTGAAGATTTAACAAATGGTAAAATTTTAATGTCAAATAAAAATCGTCGAAGATTAAGAATTATTGCTCCACTAGGTATGTTTATAATAGCCTTAGAGTGGAAATGTAAGAAATTTGGAAGAATTTTCATTAAAGTTAATCCAGCATATACTTCAATGGATTGTTCAAGATGTGGAAAGAGAAACCTTGAATTGACATTAAAAGATAGAGTTTACAAGTGTAGTTGTAGTTTGGAATTAGATCGAGACATTAATGCGGCTCGCAATATAGTCTCAAGAGGATTCTGTTAACCTTTATAGCTTATTAAATAAGCAGTTCTTTAATTATCTAACGAATAATTGAATAACATAACAGGAAGGTAAGAAAGATCAAGAATTGTTATCTAATCTACAGGCGATGTCTAAAAGTTTAGATAAACTTGAAAAAAATTCAGTTTCAAAAATGGAGTTAGAATTAATTATTCAAAAGAATAAATCAATTGAAGAAAAGATTTGCACTTTAAATTCTCGTGTTGAAAGTATAGAGAGTGAGTGTCGAATTAATTCCATGCATAATGGAGGGGGACATTAATATGTTAATACCACAAAAAGAATATTTATTAAAAGATTTAAAAATAAATCAGTATTTATTAACAGTATCAAATCCAAACAATATAGAATTGCCAAGTCGAGGATTAAGAAGATTAAGCGGCATAACTATTCATAATACTGATTGGATAAATGTGGCGACAACAACAACCCCTGCCGAACAGTATACGAGAGCTACTGTAAATGGTAATATGGGAGATGTTAGGGTTCATTTCTATGTTGATGATGTTTCTATATGGCAAAACCTACCACTAGAATTAAGTAGCTGGCACGCCACTGACGGTAATGGAAGAGGAAATATGGAGACCATCTCAATTGAATGTATTATGAGAAATAGTGTTGACGTTCAAAGTTTAAAATCTGAAGATTTGACGGCTAAGTTGGCGGCAGCTCTACTTGTGAGCAATAACTTAACAATAAACGAATTGTATACACACACTCATTGGCTAAATGTAAGAGATGGTAAAGTTGGTAATACTGATACTCTAAATCAAATGAGGCACCCATATAAAATGTGTCCATTATATATATTACCACATTGGAACAATTTTAAAAATAAAGTTAAGTCATATATGAATCTTTATAGTGAGGTTGTAGTTACTAAGTCCACTCAACCAGAGAATGATGAATTATTTAGAGTTAGAAAGTCGTGGAATAATGAAAGGTCTCAAATTGGAGCTTTTGCTAACTTCTCAAATGCAGTAAAAGCCGCCGCAACTAATGAACATTATGTATTCAATTCTAAAGGAGAGAAGTTAACAGAAAATATCCAAAACTCTTTTAGTCCAATTCCATCAATAACTTATCAAGTAAATAGTCAAAATAGGTGGCTTGGTGAAATTACAGATATGCAAAATGATAATGATAACGGATATGCCGGCATAATAGGGCAACCAATAAGTTTAATAAGAATTAAATCACCTATTGAAATTAGATATAGAGTTAGAACACAAGGTCGATGGTTACCTTGGGTTAACGGGTATAACATTAATGATTTTAATAATGGATATGCTGGTATAAATGGATCTCCGATAGATGCAATTCAAATAGATTCAATAGATAAGAATTATAAAATTGTATATAGGGTTTCTACGTTAAATGGACCTTATTTACCATTTGTACAAAATTATAATGAGATAAATGGCGATGGATATGCCGGCGTATTTACAAAGGTAATTGATCGTATACAAATAAGAGTAGAGAGAGTTTAGTCTCTCTACTCTTTATAGGAGGTAACAATGACAATAGCTGATGTAAGAGCCTTATTGCAACAAATACCAGCTGAAAATAAACAGTTTGGAGACCCAATAAGTTCTGTTTTAAATAAAGCAATTTCGTGGAATATATCTTTAGCAACTCTTAAAACTAAATATAATGAAATAAAAAATTCAAAAGGTACAAATCCACAAATTTCGATAAATGAACTTCTGAAAGCTGACGCTAGAGGAACAATTAGTGGTAATTATTTAAATCCAAAGCCATTAAGTAATAAATCTGGACAAGAGTATACGGCCGCAAGAACAGATGAAAAAGATATGAACTTATTGAATATGGATTATACAAATATAATTGCATCTGAACTTGATGCCCAAAGGCGACTTGACTTAAAAGCGGTTGGGATATGTGATTTTAATGGAGACGGCGTTGTTGGTATTGATGATGCTTGTATTTTATTAAATTACTATACAAATTCAATGTTGGGAACGGGATTTGAAACGTTTGAATTAAAAAATGAGTATGTGGAAGTGCTAAGAATTAACTCTGATGAAGCATATCCTCTTAGAACCCCAGTTTTAATTAATTCGCAATACTATGGGATAGAATATGTAAATAATGAAGTCGATTTCGTTAGAGACTTTAATGGAAATTTAATTATATACTCTGGAAAATACACTCAACAAGCCGTGGAATCAATAGAAAATGCTACATATACCAATTTTCAAAATGAATTTTTAGCAAAAATTCCTGAAGAATTTGAAAACAGAATTCTTCAGTTATATATATTTATTTTAAATAGAATTGAATCCATTTCAAAACCATATTTAACATATGATGAGTTGATAGATGCTCTTTATGCAAATGGTTGGTTTTTTGAAACAAATGGAATTAATTTATTAATGCCGCAGTATTCAAGAAGAGTAGAGATAGAAGATTTAAATAAAAACTTTTGGGTAATCGCAAATGTTCTTGATGCTGTAACCAATTCATTATGGAATTCAAATGGTATTATGAATATTTTTTCAGATACGCTTAATGAAATTGGAGATTTATGGCAAAATATTTGGAATATTTGGGATGGATATTCACAATTAAAAAGTGAAGTTTCTACTTTAGTTGGACAAGTGACCGGCGGCTCAACAGTAGGGTTTGAAATAGAAGCTCCAACATTCTCTATAAAAGAGCCTGTAAGTTTAAAAAACGTAAAAATTAAAATTAATGGTGTTCATGGTTCTAGATCAATTTCCCTTAGTGATATTAATATTTCGACACTTATTAAAAACAATGGTGATGTTATAACAACAGCAGATAAAAGTAATGAAAATATTTACGTCTTTTTTGATGAACGATATTACGACTACTCTGGAGGAATATTATATGGTGAAAATAGTGAAGTTCTTGAAAACCTCTATGGCGGCAATTATGACGATATTTTACCAAAATTAGTTTTTATTCCATCTCAATTGTTAATTGGCGGCGAATTAATGTTTGTTCACTTAGGAGAAAATGACGCAACTTATAACCACATGGGTGCAAATGTTCTTTATAATATTAAAGAAAATACTACGACAATAAATAAAGATCCTGATTACAAAGGCTTAGGTATTCAGCAAAATTATCAATTATATGAGGACACTTGGAGTAAATATCCAAATTTAATAGTATTTAAGAAAACAAATCAATTAAACACATCTCAAAAAATATCCTCAACTGACGGAAAAATAATAAGAGAAATAGTATCAACACCAAGAAATAATATATTGGTTGAAATTTTTAGACCACAGTCAAGTGAATTAACAGAGCAGTATTTTCAAGATATAATTCCAATAGATGTATTTTTTTCAACCTTCAATAGTAGTGATATTTCAACTACTGTATTATCTACTGGTAATTTATTAACAGGAGATCTATCTGTAAAAAATTCATCACAAAGCGGGACAAGAATGGCGTATATTTCTACCCCTTATCCATTAACAAATAGTGAGGGTAAACCAGTTTTAGAAGGTTATGGATTATTTAATCAAAATAATCAAGAAACCCACATATGTAAAACTAGTGGGGTCGGTTCTGGAAAATGGTTTACTGACTTTATAGACCCAAGTAGTACAAATTCTCCATATTATTTTGAAAATGTGTCTAGTTCATTACCACAGATAACACCATTCTCTTATATTCAAAAAATTGAAGCGGCTAGAACAGTTAGTGGAGATTGGCAATTAAGTGTTGGCGAAGCCGAATTACCTATGATGGTTATTTTTGGTGGTGAGCCGGCGAGATATGCTCAAAAGGGTATGAAGATTAATAATATTATCTTAACTTCCACAGATGAAAGAAGTAGATGTTTCTCCTCTCTAAAAGTTGTTGGTATAATAGGCGGCGGCACATTAGATTCAACAATTACACAGTCTGTCGCCGAAGGAATAAAAAGATTTAATAATGATGTAGGTGATACAGGTGATGGACCTTTTTTATCAACATCAACAAAAAACAATATATCAGCGGCGACAATAGATGAGGCCGATACAAATTATTATAATAGTCAACCAATAAATAAATGGAGTAATCATTCATTTAGTGATAAATATAGCTTTGTTATAGAAACTGGAAATTTGCAAATGGGATATTTTTATAATTACTGTATAATTGGAAATAAAGATGATGGTTCAGTATATCAAAAATCCAGAGGACAATTAGGTATTGGTGGAATGTTTATTGATGGTGAAAATGCACCACCTTACTTCCCCAAATTACTAAGTGATTTTTAATTTCAAAAAGTCAAGTGTTAAAATGCTTGACTTTTTTCTTTTCTTAGGATATAATTAATATAGAAGATTAGTAAGTTAGTTAGTTATTATTTCACATGAATATAAGTTGATATTGTTGACTTTTTTAAAAAAATATGTTATAATTATATTATGGTAAATAAGAAGAGGGGTAAAAGAATGGATCAAATATTAAAAAATAAGCAAATGAACAGAAATCAAAAGTTGGCGGTAGAAACCGACAAAAATAGGGTGTTAGTTGTAGCTGGTGCTGGTTCTGGTAAGGCTATTCCTATGGAAACCAATATTCCAACACCAAATGGTGTAGTTTTAGCAAAAAATATTAAAGTTGGTGATTTTATTTTCGATAGAATAGGAAAGCCAACAAAAGTTCTAGGAGTTTATCCTCAAAGTGAGAAAAAGCAAGTAATACAACTAACACTTGCAAATAATGCAACAGTAAAATGTTGCGAAGAACATCTCTGGAGTTATTACAATAGAGACGAAGATGTTCTAAATACGTCAAATACTAGATATTTAATTAATAATTTTAGAAGAAATAAATTCTTTTTACCAATAGGAGCAACAGAACTAGAATATGAAGAAGACTATTTTGGTGATGTAAATCCATATGTATTTGGGGTTTATTTAGCGATAGGTGCTCCAATTTCTTCATTGTTTCCAGAAGAAGATAAAAGTAATTATTTTCATATTTATAATAAACCAGAAATGGCTGAAATTTTAAAACCATTAATTAATTCCGAAGTTTGGGAAATTGACCAATTAGGGTATATATATTTTAAAGATAAAGATAATAAAATTATTAAAGTTGCTGATGTCTTTAAAAATAAATTGCATTTATTGAGAAAAAAATTGTGCGTAGCAAATACTTTTCAAAATAGAAGTCTTGTTTTAAAAGGCATTGCAGACGCTATTGGTAATATTGACCCAATTGATTTTACAGTATCATTAGAGACATATGATACCGAAGTGGAATTAATGATTTCAAAATTATGTAAGTCTATTGGGATAAAAGCAACAGCTCATCCAATAGAAGAAGTTATTTCTATTGATAATAATTATAGTGTGAAGTTAAATTCGACTGTAATCCAACTGTATGTTAAAAAAGACAGAATAGAACAAATTTTTTCAATTCATTGTAAAAAAAATATAGCCTCAATAGCAAAAGAAACAATGATAGACAAATGGGAAAACGATAAATTAGAAATAATTGAGATTAAACCTCTTAATTATAAAGAAGAAATGATTTGTTTTGAAGTAGATAATGAAGAGAATCTATTTTTAGTAAATGACTTTGTTGTTACTCATAATACCACAGTAATAACAGAAAGGGTAAGATATTTATTAAGTATCGGTGTTGACCCATCGAAAATCAAATGTATAACCTTCACGAACTTAGCTGCTGAAGAAATGAAGAAAAGACTAGATGCTGTTCCGGGGTCTTTATTTATAGGAACAATTCACTCTTTGGCTAATTCAATTTGTAAATCAGTAGGTATTAAAACTGATGATAAAATTAATGATGAAGATTTCGATTGGTTATTATCTGAGGTAATGAAACTTGGCTATACGTTGCTCCCAGATGTCGAACACTTGTTGCTAGACGAGGCACAAGATGTATGCGACAATGAATATAAATTTATTGAAAAACTACAGCCAAAGAATTTATTCGTAGTTGGTGATGATGACCAAGCTATATATGGATTTAAAGGCGGTAATACAAAAATAATTCTCAGTATGTATGATGATTATTATTTTGAAAAATATTTTTTAAATGAAAATTATCGTAATGGGGAAGAAATCCTTTCTTTTGCAAAGAGTTTGTTATCGAATAGAGATAATAGAATACCAAAAAATACAGAAATATGTTCAAAAGATAAAGGTGAAGTCTATAAGATAGAACCAAGCGACTCGATTGAAATTATTTCTAAAAACGGAAATTTTAAAGATTGGTTTTTTATTTGTAGAACTAATAAATTAATAGATAAAACTGTTGATTTATTAAGACGTGCGGGCATTCCAAATGTGACTTTTAAGAAGAAAGATTTAACTTTATCTGAAATAGAACAGTTAACAAATAGTGATAAAGTTAAGGTTTTGACCGCCCATGCGGCGAAGGGACTAGAAGTCGATAATGTCATAATGATTGGAATGAAAAATTATAATACTGAGGAGCGAAATGTTTCTTATGTGGCGGCGACGAGAGCGAGAAAACAACTGTTCGTATGTATGAATGAGAAATTTTTTGTTCCAAAAAAAACAAATGATTTCTTCTAAAGAAAGGAAGTAAAAATGAGTAATGTAGTTATATTACCAGCAATGTTAGATTATATAAAAGAATTTGTTCTACAGAGAGATGGATTTGTTAATATTCAAACCTGTGAAATGGAGGAATTTGGTAAATTTATCGGATATCATATTCAAAATATAGTAGAAAAGAATAATCTATGGGATAGTGCTAGTAGATTTATGGCTGTTAATTGTATAATTAATATTAATGCTGAAGAATATCAAAAAATATCCTTATCAAATAATGAAAGTATTAAGAACATTGTCGCCCAAATAGACGAAGATGTTCAGCAGTTAAATGATTTTCTTGTTAAACAAGAAGATTTTATTAGTGGCGATGAATTTGAAAATGAGCAGTCAGAAGAAGAATTACCAATAATAGAATTAATTGCTTATAAAATTGAAAACGAGTGTTTTTGTTTTTTTCCAATAGTAGAAAATGAAGAAAGCCCATTTGCAAATTCTATTCATGGTTGTTTTTTAAAGAAAAAAGACGAAACAATTATAATATACCCATTTTATTTATAGTATTGACTTTTTTCAAAATATATGATATAATTATTATAGTGAAGAAAAGAAAGAGAACAAAAGAAAGAGAACAAAAGAAAGAGAACAAAAGAAAAGCTCTTTAGATTGACTTTTTTCAAAATATATGATATAATTATATTATAGTAAAATGCTAATATAGTTTAGTGGTAAAACAAATGCCTTGTAAGCATTGGTTCTTGGTTCGATTCCAAGTATTAGCTTAGTTGAGTAGCATAACTACTTAACAAAAAAATAAAATAACGCCCATAGTGGCGAAAAGGAAGGTAATTAATTATGGAAAACACAACACCAAAAGCAACAGCAACTAAACCAATGAGCGAAAATGCTCAAAAAGTCTTAGCGACTCTAAAAGCAACAACTGAACCAATGACAACAGCTGAATTAGCGTCAGCGGCGGGTGTATCAGCGGCGGCTGTAACAGGGTCTGTACAAGGTCTTAACAAAAGAGGCTTAATTGAAAAAGGCGTAAAAACAGTGAATATTGACGGCAAAGATAAAGAGTTCAAGACTTTCGCTTTGAATTCTGCTGGTATGGAATTTAAGCCTGTAGTTTAAACCAAGTTTTTAGAAAATAAAGAGGAGCTCATAGCTCCTCTTATAGTTTTCTTTTTTTGTCTTATTAGTTAAAATTAAATTAAATTGAATGAAGGAGTATGTATTATATGTTAAAATTAAAAAATGAAAAAGGTATCGGAAATGAATCTATTCAAGAAGGGAGGATTCAAGGCGAATTAGTGGAATTAATAATAGAAGAAAAGAAAACCACAGATGGAAGAGAATATATTTCTGGTCTTGCAAAAATAGAAGTTATACAAGATGTCGAAGGTAAAGTTGAGAAACAACTCGTTCCAGTCAGAATGTTCTCAATGAAATATACGAAGGATAAAAATATAAGTCAAGTATTTGAAAAAATTCAAAAATACAAAGAAACTTTTATTCCTAGAGTGGCGTCTATAAAACCAGATGGTCGAGGCGACATGGTATCATTTTGGTCGAACAGAACGATACTAAAAGAACAAGCTTTATCAACAAAAAAAGATGGTGAATTTACTATCGAAATGAATTTCATGAACCCAATGAGAGAAAATGATGAATCTGAAGCTTATTTTGAAGGTGTGTTTATTATTTTAAATGATCCATCAACCGCTGAAGAGGTAAAAGAGGATGGAATAACATTAACTGGCAGATTAAAATTAAAAATGGCATCGGTTGGATATAGTGGTAAGGTAAGCGTATTCACGATGTATTTAATAGCCCCTCAAAAAGTCGCTCACGTAAAACAATCTTGGAAGAAATATGATACAGTAAAAGTTTCCAAAGGTCTAATAAATTGTAATGAAACCGTGACAACTACAAAAGAAGAAGTTGGTTTCGGTGAGCCAATTGTGAAAACAAAAAGAGAATTTATTCAAGAATTAATAATCACATCTGGTTCAGCTATTGGGTTAGAACCTTCATTATCTTATGATCCAACAGAGTTAGAGCAAGGATTAAAAGAAAGAATAAAAGATATAGAGGAACAGAAAAATAAAATGTCTCAAAAATCTAAAACAAAAACAGTCGAAACTCCAAAGAATGTTAAAATTGATGATAATGATTTAGATTTGGGCTTCTAAAATCTAATTCAAAGTCGAACCTATAAAATTGTAGGTTCGACTAATTTTAACATTATTTAATAAGGAGGAGTTTAGATTAATGGCATTTGTAAATTTAAAAGAATTAACACCAAGACGAATAACTAAAACTACCGAGGGAAAATACAATCTATTTTATGGTCTGCCAAAAATAGGAAAGACAACCCTAGTAACAAAATTTCCAAAGAGTTTATTACTTGCGTGTGAACCCGGCTATAATGCTCTTGATAATATAATGGTTGTTCCTATTCACAATTGGGAGGATTTTATATCAATCAAAAAACAGTTGTGTCTTATGCCAGAACTGAAGGAGAAGTATGCAACTATTGCCATAGATACAGTAGATATTCTTTGGAAGTATGTATTGGCAAAAGTAATGAACGATCATTCTGTCACAAAAATAGGTGATATTCCATATGGACAAGGCTATTCTTTGTCTGAAGAAGAGTTTAGATCAACACTTTCAGACTTAGCTAATGCTGGATATGGTATTAATTTTGTTACACACAGTCAGACAAAAATAAATAAAGAAGCAACAGCGGCGGCTCAAGCCAAAGCTGAACAAAATGGCTCAAAAGAAACAGTCGAACCGATATACCAGATAAAACCGTCATTGCAAGATAAACCATTTGATATCGTAAATAAGTTAGTAGATAACATATGCTATATTCACAGGCGTCCAAACGAAAAACCATTGTTGTTCTTTAGGGAGACACCAACATTCTGGGCTGGCTCAAGATATCACTACATTAAAAAGGGTATAGAATTTTCTTATGAGAATTTTTTAACTGCAGTTAATGATGCTGTGGATGCTCAAATTGCGGCCGGCGGTGGCGGTATCGCTGAAGAGAGTAATAGTAATTTTTATTCTGAACAGAGTTTTGATTCAATGTTGACTGAGGCGAAAAGTCTTTTTGTCAAATATTCTAGTGACAAGGAAATTACAGAGCAATTTACAAACATATTGAGAGAAGTATTCCAAAAAGAAGACATAAAATTTTCTCACTTAGTTGAGAGCGATAAAGATAAACTAAAAGAGACCCTTATTAAAATAAAGGGGATAGTATAACTATAAACCCCTAGTCTACAAACTAGGGGTTTTATTTTATAATTAAACAAAGGAGTTTAAAAATGACAGTAAAAGTAATAGATACAAATGTATTATTAGATTATCCATCTTTTTTTACAAGACAAAAAGATTTATCTACAATAGTTATTCCATACGGGGTAATTCACGAATTAGAAAAATTAAAAGATAGTCAAAATAGAGAGGTGGCAATGTCAGCTAGACGTGCTGCGACACAAATAGAAAAATATCGCACAGAAATTAGTTTTGGCGATTTAGAATTTTTCGAGTCTACAAGAACCGTAGATAATGAAATAATTGAAATTGCAAAAGCAGATATCAACAACTCAATTATTATAACAAACGATTTATGTTTGTCTTTGAAGGCTAATATTTTTGGTATAAAAACTGGAAAATTCTCTTTTAATGAAATCCACTCTGGAGTTGTTGAATTTAATGGTCCTATGGAAGAATGTGATACTCTATATGGTGATCTTATGAAAGGGGAAATCCCAAGAGATTTAGAAATTTACAATAATGAATTTCTAATTCTAAAAGCCGAAGGCGTTGAACATAGTGTTTTTAAAATAAAAAATGGTGAACCTATAACAATTAATTCTAAAAATTATAAAAATTTTATAAAAAATTCATTTTGTAATACGGTAAAGCCAAAATCTCTAGAACAATTATTTTATTTTGATTTATTAAGTGATGAAGACATCACAATAATTAGTGTAAGCGGCGGCTTTGGAAAAGGAAAATCATTTATTTCTTTAAACTATGCTTTACAAGAATATGAAAAGAAAGGGAAAAAGATTATTTATATTCCTAATAATGCATATACGGAAAATGCTATGGAGCTAGGCTTCTTACCCGGTTAGATATTAAATGGCTGGGTTAAAACTTTGTGAATTGACGGGGAAGAGCTTAGAGCTTTTGATACTAAACAATAATAGCGATATTATTGTGGCTTAACTAATTATTAAGGTATAGTAAAAAATCAAAAGATTGTTCAATCCGCAGCCGAGGTTCTTTAAAAATAAAGAGCAAGGTTCAACGACTATCGAAATTATAGGTAATTATAATAGTAGAGTAGGATTTTTTAAATCCGAAGTGCAAAGATTTGTTTTAATACTTAGATTTAGATTTATATAAGTAAATTTTATTAAAAGGAGGTGATTATTAAAATGAAGAAAAGAGTTTTAACTCAAGAAGAATTGGAAATAGTTATAAAAATGAACAATGAATTCTATTCATTTAAAAAAATAGGTGAAAAAATAAACTGTCATCAAAATACAGTAAGAAGAATTATGAAAGAACTCAATATAGAAAAAACAAAAAGTAAAAAAATTAACCATTACTTGAAAGAAGATTTTTTTAATGAAATAACAACAGAAGAACAAGCTTATATTGTGGGACTGTTAAAAACTGATGGTTATGTGAAAAATAATAAAAATGGGAACGCTTTAGCCTGTTGGGGGATTTGTTTAAAAGAATCAGATAGAGAATTATTAGAAAAAATACAAAAAATTGTTGGTAGTGATAATAAATTAACCTATGATAAAAGAGATAAAAAGCATTCATATCAATTTGCCGTTTATAGTAGAAAAATGTGTGAAGATTTAAGGAAATATGAAATTATTCCAAATAAAACTTACTCTTTAGAAGACATTCAAATAAACCTTATTCCAGAGCATTTACGTAGACATTATTTAAGAGGTTTGTTAGATGGAGATGGCTCTATTTATATTGACAAGAGCAGTAATAGTGTTGTGGTTTCTTTTACTGGATATAATGAACTTTTCGTAAAAAGTTTTCAAAATGAAATTGATAAAGCTATTTCTAAAAATAGTACAAATAGCATTTTTAAAGCAAACGCTTATTTCTGTAGATGGAAGGGTAATATAATTTGTTTAAAAATATTAGAGTATTTATATAGTGATGCTACAATCTTTTTAGATAGAAAAAACTTATTTTATAAAAATCTTAAATCTAAATCTAAATAAAGCAAATAAGATATAGTCTATCCTATTTAGAAATCTATAGGATAAATGGATATAATATCGAAATTAATAGGTCAAGCTGGACCTTTAGTAGATATAGTTGGAATTGACCATATAAATAGATTAATTTCAGAAGAGTCTTTAGAGATTGTCCCTATTTCTTCGGTTAGAGGGCGTTCGTTTAATAATTCAACGATTTTAATAAATGAAGCTCAAAATATAACCGAAGAGCATATGAAATTACTTCTTGGACGTTGCGGCGAGGGGAGTAAAATTATATTTGACGGAGATATTAAGCAGGCTGACTCTCAACTATTTAGAAATCGCTCTGGTTTGAAATTATTAAATCAATTATCAAAATCAAATGAATATTCCAAAATATTTGGAAAAATTCAACTAAAACAAGGTGAACGCTCATTTACTGCAACTGCGGCGGAATACCTTGATGAAATATAATTGACTTTTTTCGCAAAATATGATATAATTATAATATAAGAAAGGGGTTGAATTATTATTATGTCAAAAAATTTTACAGATGAAGAGAAGAAGAGAATTCTTCTCTTCTATAGAGAAACCAGGAATAAAGCTGCAACAGTCAGGAATTTTGAAATTAGCTTAGGTAGTTTAAATAAGATTATTGAGAATGGTGAAAAGATTTTTGATAATAAAACTGCAAAAGAAATAAGAGAGTTAAGTGAAAAAATGGGTGCTGATAAAGATTTGTTTTTTTACTATGTTGCGGATTTATTTGGAATTCCTGTATTAGAAGCCTGCTTTTTTCAAGCAAATAAACTGATAGCTAAAGGTTATACATATCGTGGAATGTATTTAACTTTAAAATATTTTTATGAAATCAAAAAAGGAAATAAAGAAAAAGCTAATGGGACAATAGGTATAATTCCATATGTATATGAAGAGGCAAAAAGACATTATAGTTCTAATGAATATAAAAAAATAAATATAGAAAAAGAAATTGCTGAATATGTTGAGAAAAAGAGAGAAATTATAAAAACAAATCCTTCTTTACATTATGCCTATTCTTCAAAAAGGAATAAGAAGAAAATAAAAATATCAGAAATGGAGTAATGAAATAAATGCTATTATTAGAGAACCAAGCGGCCATGAGCATATTAGGTGCTTTAATGTTAAATCTAAAGATCTTTGATTCAAGTAAGGTTTGCTTATGTCATACAGAATTTTCAAATATAGTACATAAAAAAATCTTCGCCGCACTATATAATGCTTATATTGAAGGTGCTGAAAAGATTGCTGTACCTCAAGTAATAAATCAAATAGTTCTTGATGAAAGAATTAAAGGTTCTTTTGAAAAGCAAAATGGTGTAGCTATTCTTAATGAAATTTTTGAGTATGCATCCGAAACTAGTTTCAATTCAGCATATGAAAAATTTAAAAAGATTAAATTAATTCAAGATTTAAAATCTATGGGGTTCAATACTAATAATATTTATTGTGAAGATTTAACTGCTGATAATTCATTAGAGATTAATAGTAGATTTGATGATTACAAAATAGAGGATATAATGAAAATCTACAAAAATGATTTAGTTTCACTAGAAAGTAAATATAGTAATCTTCAAAATGAGTCTCTTGAACCTGTCTCTATATTTGAAGGATTAACAGATTTAGTAGAAGAATTGAAATTAAATCCAGAGGTTGGTTCACCATTACAAGGACAATTTTTTAATGCTGTTACTAGGGGCGGCCGCAAAGGGAAAATGTATATAAAGTCTGGTGGCTCAGGTATTGGAAAAGCTATACCAGATAATACACTAATACCTACAGCTGAAGGATTTAAAAGGGCTGACGAAATAGTTATAGGTGAATACCTATTCGACAGACAAGGAGAATTAACCGAAGTTCTTGGTGTTTATCCACAAAAAAATGAGAAAACTATTTATAGGATATTTTTCTCTGATGGCAGAATAGCTGAATGCTGTGGTGAACATTTATGGTCATTCTATTACGGTAGAAATAAACAACTTTCTACTGCAACCATAGAAGACATTTTTAAAGCCTCAGAAGATATTGATAGCTTTAAATTTTATAAAATCCCAATTGGAAACGGGATTTATAAAAACTTTGACACCCAAGAGATGTTAGACTTTTTAGAATTAGATAGTAGCTACGAACTATTTATAAACGACCTAAAGTATCTCAATTGCTCTACAACAATTTCTTGTGAGGAAGATGATGTTTATAAAATTACGTTAATAGCAAGAGCCTTCGGGTATTATGTAAAAAATTATTATGATTACCATAGTGCTAATTATCATGTGTATATAGATATTTATAGAGATTTTAACGAAATTCTAAAAATTGAAAAAACCAATATAAAAACAAAAATGAGATGTTTTTATGTTGATAATAAAGAGCACCTATTTCAAATGAATGACTTTATTGTAACACATAATACTCGTAATTTGGTTGGAGATGCTTGTTATATGGCATTCCCAATAAGATATAATTCTAGTTTAAAAACTTGGGTTCAAGAAGGTTCAAATGAAAAAGTTTTTTATATAGCCACAGAGCAAGACATTTCCGAAATTCAAACCTTAATTTTGGCTTATTTATCAGACATTAATGAAGAAAAGCTTTTATTGAAATTAAAATTTTTAACTGAAGAAGAAAAAGAAAGGCTTAATATTGCAATTAATATAGTCGAAAAATTTAAAGATAATTTTATAATTACAAAAATGTCAGATCCATCAGTTTCTTTAATTAAAAGCCTGTGCCGCCGCACAGTAATTAAAGAAAATATCGGAAATATTATTTTTGATTATATTTTTTCATCTCCAAATCTTTTAACAGAATTCAGAGATATTAAGATAAGGGAAGACGTTGCTTTAATGCTGTTATCTACGGCACTAAAAGATTTAGCCGTAGAACTCGATTGTTTCGTCGAAACAGGTACTCAGATAAGCGGCGAGCCAGACAAGAGTGAAGGAATAAAAGACTACCGATATATCAGAGGTTCAAAATCAATCGTAGACAAGGCTGATATAGGCGGTATTCTTTCTAAGGTTACTGATAAAGACAAGGAAATGTTGTCTGGGTTACTTACTAACGGTTTTTCTGAAATGCCAAATCAAGTTTTAGATATTTATAAAAATAGAAGGGGACAATTTAAAGATATTAGAATTTGGTCCTTTTCAGATTTAGGGACTTGCAGAAGAGAGGATATAATTGTAACAGACGCTAATTATAATCCTGTTGATAATATTGCACTAATAGAAAGAGAATTATTAGAAAGCGATAGTATTTATATTAATAATGTAATAAATACAATTTGCAAAAAAGAATGTTTAGTAGATCATACCAGAGTTATTGATAAAATGGTTGAAAAATCTTTGGAAAGTAAAGCAGAAAGGAACTACGAATTTGTTGGAATATGAAAAAATAAAAGAAAGCTTAACGATTAATGATATAATTAGAGTTATGGATTTTTTAGGTGCTAAGGAATACCAAAGAAATGAATTTAAAGGGTTTTTAGTTTTCAAAACAATATGTCATAATGTAGAGGCTGATAATGGTTCTTTTAAGCTTTATTATTATGAAGAAAATCAAAAATTTGTATGTTATACTGATTGTTCTAAGTCTTATGATATTTTTGATTTATTTGAAAAAAGAATGAATTTACTAGGGAAAGAATTTGTTTTTTCAGATATGATGAAGGTTATATTGAATGGAAAAACTTTTAGGAAAAGTGATTTTGAAAATGAAAATTACTTCAAAAAATCTTTTCCAGAATATAGAGACCAATATATTCAAAAGACTTTATCTGAACTTAATGAAAAATTACTTTCTGGTTATGTAAAATATGATAATTTTGAATGGCGACAGGAAGGAATTTCAGATAAGGTTATTGAAGAATTCAACATAAAACTAGAACAAATTTCTGGTGACATAATAATTCCACACTATGATGTTAATGGACGACTAATCGGAATAAGGAAAAGAGTAATAAATAAAGAGTTATCAGATAAAATTGGAAAATATCTGCCAACAAAGATAAATTCCATAGAGTGTGCACATCCATTGGGTTTAAATTGTTATGGTTTAAATATAAATAAAGAAAACATAAAAAATAGAAAATATTGTATTATCTTTGAAGGGGAAAAGAGTACTTTAAAGGCTCAAAGTTATGGAATAGATAATTCAGTTGCTGTTTGCGGCTCATCTATTAGTATTCCGCAGATAAGACTAATAAAAAAACATTGTAATCCGATGGAAATAGTGATAGCTTTTGACAAAGAGTATCCAAATGGTGGCAGTAAAAAGAGAGAAGAGTATTTTAAAAAAATGACTCTTATGAAAAACAAGTTAGATAGTATTATTCCAACTAGTTTTATTTTTGATTTTTGCGACCTAACAAAAGAAAAAGACTCTCCAATAGATCAAGGCGGAGATGTATTTAAAAAATTATTAGAAAAAAGGATAAGGTGACTTCGATGAAAGTAAAAGTAAAATATACCCAAGAAGAAAATGAGCAAATAATCAAAAATAAGGAAAACAATATATCCTTCAACTTAATGAAGGCTAGAGGTTTAATAAAAGACTTAGGTGAATACGAATTAGTAAACAATCCTCAAGATAGAGTTGAATGTTGTCCAGATCCCTTTACAATGAAAAATATGAAAAGAGCAGTTAATTTATTTAAAAAACATATCGAAAATAATTCTAAAATTGTTGTAATTAAAGATAGTGATGCCGACGGATTATGTTCGGCCGCAATGATGATTAATCTTATAAAAAATTTTTATGACAGAGAGGTTTCTTATAAAATTCACGAAAGTAAAGCCCATGGATTAGAGAGTCACTATTTAGAAATAATTGATGAACAATTTAATTTGGTTATACTTCCAGACGCTGGAAGTAATGATATAAAATATCATAAAATCTTAAAAGAGCACGGAATAGATATATTAGTTTTAGACCATCATATCATAAATGATAAATTAATTCCAGATATAGAACAATATGAAGATGCTGTTATTGTAAATTGTACTGATGGGCAATATGAAAATCCTCATCTTAGCGGCGGCGGCGTTGTATTAAAATTTATTCAGGCTCTAGATTATGAAGAACTCTCTGTCAATGCTGGAGAGTTTATAGACTTGGCGGCACTTTCAATAATCTCTGATATGATGCAAATTGTGGTTCCAGAGAACGCTTATATTATTAAATACGGTTTAAAACATATTCGCAACAGTGGTTTTGCGGCCCTGTTGAAAGCTCAAGAATTTTCAACTAAGGGAAATCTAACCCCATTAACAATTGCTTTTTATATCACACCTCTAATAAATGGATTAATTAGAGTTGGAACTATGGAACAAAAAGATTTTTTGTTGCAAGCCTTTATTAATGGTGAGGAAAGTATTATTAGCAATAAAAGAGGCGCAGCTGAAGATGAAGTAGAAACGGTTGGTGAGCAAAATGCCAGAAATTGCATTAACTGTAAAAATAAGCAAAATAGAGAAAAAGAGAAAGCCATAGAGCAACTAAAAATACAAATTGTAGAAAATTGTCTTGACGAGAATAAAATTTTAATACTCAATGGAAATGAATTATCTTGCCCTCGCTCAATAACGGGATTATGTGCAATGGGAATTTGTGCGGAAACTAGAATTCCAACATTATTAGGTAGAGAAAATAATGGAGTATTAAGTGGCTCTATTAGAAATTGTGATAACAATGAATTAAAAAACTTTAGAGAATTTTTGTTAGATAGCAAACTAATGGAATATGTTGAGGGGCACGCCGCCGCTGCGGGTTTTTCCATAAAAACATCAAATTTGGAAAAACTCACCAAATATGCAAATGAAAAATTAAAAGATATTGATTTTAAAACGAATTTCTATGAAGTTGATTTTTCTTTTAACAATGAAGATAATTTATTTAATATAATTTTTAATATATGCGAACATAGTCTCTTATGGGGACAAGGAAATCCAGAGCCAATAATTCATATAAAAGATATTATAATAAATCCAAAAGAAATAAAATTAAGATCAAAAGGAACATATATTTTTAAACATAATTCTGTTGACTTTATAAAATTCTTTTCTGAAGAAGAATATGATGAAATTTGTAAGTTTGAACAAGTGAAAATTTCAATTATAGGTACTTGTAGTATTAATAATTTTATGGGTGTATTTTCGCCGCAAATTTTAATGAAAGAAGTAGAATTTTTTGAGTTTATTAGCGATAGTTTTTAGTTGACTTTAGTTGAAAGCTATGGTATAATTAATATAGAAAGTAAAAATAATTATTAAAGGAGAATGTAACATGATAATGGGAGCAGAATTACTAAAATCAACAATGGAATATATTGTTGATACAGAGGAGCAAGCAAAAGCTTTGATTGAGGAAGAAAAGAAATCAAAAGAATATATTGTTGGCTCATATCAATCTACAAAGAAACAAAAGAAACAGAAGGGTGAAATAGTTGAGGAGTGGTATGCTGTAAAGGTAGTTAGAATATATCAATAAAAACGAAAGAGGGGTTCTGATGGATTTAAATAAAATTAAAAGATTTGAAATTCATATGCATGATGAATATTCAAATATTAGACTATTAGACTCTATAAATACTAGTAAAAAGTTAATTGCAACCGCTTATAAATTAGGACTAAGCGGTTGTTGTTTAACAAATCATGAATGCCTATCCGGGAGCGTAGTCTTTAAGAAAAATGAAAAAGAATTAAAGAAAAAAGGTGAAATTTCAGAAGATTTCAAGTGTGCAATAGGAAATGAAATTTACTGTATTGAAAAGAGAACCAGAGAGAGTATTAAATATTATCACTTAATTCTTATTGCTAAAAATGCCGATGGTTACGAGGCTTTGAAAAAACTTAGCTCTATTGCTTGGCTTCTAAGTTATAATGCCTCAAGAGGAAAAATGAGAAGAGTACCAACTCTGTACTCTGAACTAGAGGCTGTTGTAGAAGAATATAAGGGTTCTTTAATTTGCACATCAGCTTGTTTAGGTTCTGTCTTTTCTCAATTATTATTAGAGTATATAAAATTAGTAAGAGAAAATAAAGTAGAAGAAAAAGAATTAAAACTAAAAGAAATTGATGAGAGGATTAGTTTCTTTGTAAAATTGTTTGGAGAAGATTTTTACATAGAGATTGCTCCTGGCAATACAAAAGATCAAATAGAATATAATAAAGCCGCCTTTAGATATGCGAAAAGTCGAAACTTAAAAATCGTTATTGGAACTGACGCTCATTATGCAACAAAAGAAGATAAGCCTATTCATAAAGCTTATTTAAACTCCAAAGATGGTGAAAGAGAAGTTGATGATTTTTATTCTTCTACTTACCTAATGGATAACGAAGAGTGCTACAATACCTATTTTAAAAATCTATTTACAGAAGAAGAATTTATTGAGTTTTGTAATAATTCAATGGAGATATATGAGAAAATAGAAAACTACTCATTAAGTAAGCCTCAAAATATACCAACTAGAGATGTCGAAGACTATCCAAAAGCTAATCTTAGTGATTATATGGTTATTGGTTCTTATCACGCCTTAGAAAAATTAATTCAAAGTGATAATCCTCAAGAACGTTATTGGGTTAATAATTGTTTAATTCAATTAAATAAAAAGGGATTAAATAATGAAGAATATTTAAAGAGATTGGAAACTGAAGCTGAGGTAATATTATTTATTTCGGATAAATTAAACGTAACTTTGGTTTCTTATTTTAATACACTAAGGGAAATTTTTAAAACTATTCTTGCGTGTGGTTCTATTATAGAGCCGGGGCGAGGAAGTAGTGTTGGATTTTTAAGTGATTATTTATTAGGAATAACTCAATTAGACCCAATTAAATATAGGCTGCCTTATTGGAGATTTGGATTAAAAGTCTCCCTTTTATAGCGATATAAAAGAAAACAATTTTGTGAACTTATTAATTTAAGGTGTTAATTCAACGCAAGGATTCATAGGAAATGATGAATAGTGAATTAGCTAACAGGGAAATCTCTTATCTTATTATAAGAGACAATCCTGTGCCAAGCTTCCTCTACATTTAATATAGAGGTTGAAGGTGCATCGACTATCGAAAAGATAATAATAATATTATTAATCTAAGTAGAGTAGGATATATTTTCTATCCGAAGTGCAAAAGCTCTCATAATATTTAATAATTAAAATATGGAGGAGATATTATGGGATATATTTATAAAATTACAAATAAAATTAATGGAAAATCTTACGTTGGGCAAACTATTAAAGACTTTAAGATTAGATTTCGTCAGCATTTATTAAACTATAATAAAGAATATTTTTCTCAAATTGTTTTATACAAGGCTTTTAAAAAATACGGAGTTGAAAATTTTATTTTTGAGCCAATAGAAGAGGTTGAAAATAAAGATTTAGATGATAGAGAGAAATATTGGATTAGAAGTTAGTTTTAATATGTGCGTTTCGCCATAGATTGCTTTGGCAATTTTACAAAACTAACGAAATAGTCCCTTCATACAGAAATGTATGTCGAAAACCCTTTGAATTGCTGGAAAGTCT
>JAEWUO010000011.1 GCA_023459335.1 Bacillota bacterium | reverse complement strand
GAATGGCGAGTTATTTGACACCATGTATGAGGCACAAGTGTTGACGCAGCGATGGGTACGCTACTACAATCAGGTCAGGCCGCATTCGAGCCTCGGCGGGCGGCCGCCCGCCCCTCAAACCGTGGTTCCAATCGCTGCCTAGACTCCGAATTTACTAACATTGCTCCTGGACCATAAAACGGGGGCAGATCATTTCAATATCGAGAATTCCATCTGTGCCAAAAAGATTGTTCGTTACTTTAAAAGGAGACTCATATAATATTTTCGCGGAGACCTCGTCCAATAGAATCACCTCCAGAAAATATTCATGTAGAATTATAATGGCTTGTCACAATACACGTTCGAAAAGCAAAGAAATGAATATTTCAGCTGTTTTAAGATTGAAATTAATTAAGATCATTCGTCAACTTATAATACTGGTTCTTGGATCATATGTTGCTGCCATTGAAAAGAATGAAGGAGATTAACTAAATTTACTATCTATATCATATACTATACCCTGGTTTTTTTACTGTCAAATCCATTTTTTTATCGCATTCGGGTGTAGCATAAGGTGTGTGCTGTTGAATTTTTTAAGCGCAAAGTTTAATGATGGTTACCAGTACTCATCAGGTGTCCCCCAAAGAGTGGTTCACTTTGAATGAGGAAAAATCGATGCCTAAACGGCCTCAGAGCCCAATTTCTGGGCGAATTCGGCCGGTTTCAGATATAAAGCATCGCTGTACGGACGGAATTCGTTGTAGGCCCTTCGCCAGCGCTCAACTTAGTCTCTGGCGTCTTCCAGAGACATGAACCGGTTCATGTTCAGGCATTCGTCCCGGAAAATGGCAATGTATTATTCGATATGCGGATTGTCCGTTAGTGTATAGGGGCGGGAGTAGTCCCGCTTGACCTTGTTGAAGTACGCCCAAGCATCCGGTGCCCGGGAGATGAACACAGGTCCGTTATCGACCTTGATCCGTTGAGGCAGCCCGCGGGCTGGCTTCAGCATTTCATCGGCATATCTTGCAGTATCAGCTTGTCCAGAATCGGATCAGCCGCCAGCTTCTTCAGCTTGGCATTTTTTTCTTCCAGCTGTCGGAGACGCTTCCTATCGCTCGGCAGCATCCCGCCGTATATGCTTTTTCTGCAGCAAACGTCCGCTCCGCAATCCCGAGCTTTCGGCACACCTCCGATACCGGCGTGCCCAACTCCGCCTTCTTCAATGCAAAGGCGATCTGCTCCTCCGTGTAATTGCTCTTCTTTATTTCCTCGTCCACTTTTTCTTGACCATTCCTATTCTTCTCTTTCTGAGCGGACTACTTTTTCGGGGAGCTGGTCAATCCCCTAATATTCTATGCCTTTAGCATCCGTATGCCGGAAAAGCCTGAGAAAACAAATGCCGTTTCCCAATTCATTCCGGTTATGAAATGCTGTGTCCGGCTCGTTTCGAGACCGGATTCCGTTATTGATACGACCGGATGGCCTGCCGAATCGTTTCCGGAGGCGTCGTGCGGTCGATCAGCGCCCCGCCGGAGAGAAGCACTTCGTTTTTCTGGTGGAACGTGCATTTTTCCTCCCGATACAGTATTCCGAGCGGTATCTTTTCGCCGAACTCCATGGCTTTTGCCATCGCCTTTGTTTTATCGCCGCTGTCGTAGGATTCGTCCAGATCATAGACGCGCTCCCTGTACCAGCCGAACGTGTTCGTTTTATTGAAGCTGACGCAGGGCTGCAGGATGTCGACCAGCGCGTATCCTCTGTAAGAAATCGCCGATTTCATCAGCGAAATAAGCTGCTCCCTGTGCCCCGTAAAGCCCCGCGCAACAAATCCCGCGCCGCAGGCAATCGCGAGCAGCACCGGATTGAGCGGTTCGTTGATGTTTCCGTCCGTCTGCACGCCCGTGACGAGACCCATCATGGACGTCGGCGAGGCCTGCCCTTTCGTGAGGCCGTAGATCTGGTTGTCGTGCACGAAGTGCGTGATGTCGACGTTCCGGCGGATGTTGTGGATAAAATGGTTGCCGCCCTCGCCATAGGAATCCCCGTCGCCCGTATCGACGACAACCGTCAGCGATTCGTTGGCGATCTTGGCCGCGATCGCCGCGGGAAGAGACCGTCCGTGCAGCCCGCAGAACGCGTTGGCGCCGATATACTGCGGCGTCTTCGCCGCCTGCCCGATTCCGGCCGCGACGAGCACCTCGGACGGCTGTTTCCCCAACTGTTCCAGCGCGGCTTTCAGGCACTCCAAAATCACGAAGTTCCCGCAGCCGGGGCACCATGCCGTTTCAAAGGTGCAAAACGATTCCGCGCTCATCAGAATCCCTCCTTTCGAATCCGCTCCGCGATTTCTTCCGCGGAGATCTGCCTGCCGTCGTATTTTAATATGCTGCCCGTACAGGCGATTCCCGTTGCCTCGCGAATCAGCCCGGCGAGCTGGCCTGTCGCGTTCTGTTCAATGTTGATCAGGCGCTTCGCCCTGGCCGTCTGCTGCGCGAGGAGCCGGGTCGGCAGCGGGTAAACGTCCCCGAACACCAGCGCGGCGTATTTTCCGCGCCCTTCCGCGTTTAAAAGGCCGACGGCTTCCGCGACCGGGCCCCATGTCGAACCCCAGCCCACAAGGAGCGTGTCGAATGTTTCGGGGCCGATGAATTCCGGTTCCTGCAGTTCGCGCCGGATGCCTTCGAGTTTCTTCATACGCTTGTCCGCCATATTGGCGCGCACCTCGGCGGACTCCGTGATCCAGCCGCGCTCGTCGTGCTCGTCACTGTCGATCGCAACCAAATGCTTCGTTTTTCCGGGGATCAGCCGCGGGCTGACGCCGTCCTCGGTATAGCGGTATCGCAGGTATTCGCCTTCCCCATCGTAATCCGCCGCAGGGTTCGCCACTAAAATCCGATCCGGATCGAACGGTTTTACCGTCGCGGTTCCATCGCCGATATACTGATCGCTCAGCAGAATCACCGGAATCTGGTATTTTTCCGCGAGATCGAACGCGCGCATGGTCTGATAAAACGCGTCCTCCTGATTTTTCAGCGCGATCACCACCCGCGGGAATTCTCCCTGTGAAGCGGAGATCACGAACTTTAAGTCGCTTTGCTCGGTGCGCGTCGGCAGTCCGGTGACAGGCCCGGGGCGCTGCACGTCGACGACAACCAGCGGAATCTCCGCCATGCCGGAGAGCCCCAGCGCCTCCACCATCAGGGAAAACCCGCCGCCGGACGTGCCGGTCATCGCGCGAGCGCCCGCGTAGGACGCGCCGATGGCCATGTTGATCGCGGCGATTTCATCCTCCGCCTGCTCAACCACGATTCCCGCGTCGTCGCCAAGCGACGCGATTTTCTCCATGATCGACGTGGAGGGCGACATCGGGTAGGCGGTATAAAACCGCAGCCCCGCGGCAACGGCGCCAAGCGCGACGGCGTGGCTGCCGGAAATCTGCATCCAGCCGCCGTAGGCGCCGTTCAGGTGCGGATAGCGTGTTTCGGCAATTCTGTACCCCTCCTCCAGCGCCCGAACGTTGACCTCAAGATACTGCTCTTTGACAAAGCCGCGCAGAACGTCTTCCGCGCCGTCGCGCGTTTCGCCGAACATCCCGAGCAGGATGCCAACCGCGATGACGCCCGTGACGCGCGGATTGCCGAGCGTCTTTGCCATGCCCTCCATATCGTATCGGATCAGGCGCGCATCCTCCTCGGCGAGCTTCCGATCGCCGAGGATAAACCCGCCTTCGCGCAGCTGGTCCCGGTGCTCCAGGATCGTCTCATCGTCCATGGCGACGATGCCGTCGAGAACGTTGCTGTGCGAGGTAACCGGTTCCGTCCCGAAGCGGATGAGCGAAAAATTATGACCGCCGCGCACGCGGGACATGAAGTCCCGTATCGTCAGCACATAATAGCCGGATCGTTTTAAAAACTTTTCCAGAATCGCCGCCGTCGTTTCGATCCCCTGCCCGGCGGCGCCTCCAATCAGCAAATTATACATTCGTTTATCCTTCCCGAATGGATCGCATTCTTTTTGATTCAAGCCGAAAATTATCCGTTGCGAACGGTCATCGCAGCGGTTGCCCGCGCCGTTCCTGGAATCAGCCGCCGGAGACGGCCTTGTTTTCATTCTACCTTGATTCCGATATGAAGTCCAGAAGGCAGGGGACATTATGCCGCGGCAGTCACGGCGGCAAACACGCGGAAACGAGATTGTCGCGCGAAACCCGGAAAAAGGCATACAGTTTTGCATCGATGCCGCACGGCTCTTCTTGCGGTGCGCAGGTTAAGCGAAAGCGCTGCCGAATCATCCGAGAAAAACGGCCCCCGGAATTCGCAAAAACCCGGGGACCGTTTGTTACTAGAATATGCGTGTAACCGATCCGATTATGGAATCCGTTTCCCGATTTTGCCGAACGCGTTCCTGCCGGCGTAGACCGCAGCGGCGCCGAGTTCGTCCTCGATGCGCAGCAGACGGTTGTATTTCGCCACTCGGTCCGTACGCGAAGGCGCGCCCGTCTTGATCTGGCCGGAATTGGTCGCGACCGCGATGTCCGCGATGGTCGTATCCTCCGTCTCGCCGGAGCGATGCGAGGTCACCGTCGTGTACCCCGCGCGCTGCGCCATCTCGATGGCGTCCAGCGTCTCGGTCAGCGATCCGATCTGGTTGACCTTGATCAGGATCGAGTTTGCGTCCTCTTCCGCAATGCAGCGGGCGAGGCGCTTCGTGTTCGTCACCAGAAGGTCGTCCCCGACAAGCTGGATCTTGCCGCCCAGTTCGCGGTTGAGCATGTGCCAGCCGTCCCAGTCCTCCTCCGCGAGGCCGTCCTCAAGCGAAATGATCGGGTATTTCGCCGCCAGATCCGCCCAATAGGCGATCATCTGCTCGCGGCTCTTGAAAACCCCCGTCTTCCAGAAGAGATAGCCGCCTTCCTTGCCCGCCTTCTTCGCCTCGTCGAACATCTCGGTCGACGCGGCGTCCATGGCCAGCATGAAGTCCTTGCCCGGTACGCGCCCCGCTTTCGTGATCGCCTCCAGCAGCATCTCCAGCGCTTCCTCCTCGCCGGAGAGGTTCGGCGCGAAGCCGCCCTCGTCCCCGACGGACGTGCTCAGCCCTTTCCTGTGCAGAATTCCCTTGAGCGTGTGGAACACCTCCGCGCCCCATCGCAGACCCTCCGCGAATGTCGGCGCGCCGACCGGCATAATCATGAACTCCTGGCTGGAGATGTTGTTGTCCGCGTGCTTGCCGCCGTTGATCACGTTCATCATCGGTACGGGCAGCACGTGCGCGTTCACCCCGCCGATATAGCGGTACAGAGGCAGTTCCAGCGTCTTTGCTGCCGCGTTTGCCGCCGCGAGCGATACCGCGAGGATGCCGTTTGCGCCGGCATTGCTCTTGTCCGGCGTACCGTCGGCGGCGAGCATCGCGAAATCGATCTCCCGCTGGCCGGTCACGTCCATGCCGAGAAGTTTCGGCGCGAGCAGTGTGCGGACGTTTTGCACCGCTTTCTGCACGCCCTTTCCCATATAGCGGTCCTTGTCGCCGTCGCGCAGTTCGAGCGCCTCATACGCGCCCGTCGACGCGCCGGACGGCACCGCGGCCCAGCCGGTCACGCCGCCGTTCGTGGTAACCTCCGCCTCAACCGTTGGATTCCCGCGCGAATCCAGTATCTCCCGCGCCATGATCTTGGAAATAACCTGCCGGTTCATCTATCTTACCTCAACTTTCATTCTTATTTTTCGCCCTTTCTCTTTATCGGGCGCATCGAAAAGCTACCACAAACGTAGCATATTCCCATGGTTTGTCAAGCGACTGTATCACATAACGCATCGGGGCGCGTCCTCACTCTCCCTTGCCCTCTGCGCTTCGCTCCAGCGTTTAAATGTGAAGAAACGGAAACGGATTTCGTTTTTTTACGTTTGACCCCCTGTTAGGCGAGTAAAAAAACGTAGATAAATAATGTCCGGCATCGTCCGGCACAATCATCGCGATAAGGAGTTGATTTCATTGAAGAAGTTTTTCCAGCATATGCCGAAGGTCGGCAGGCCTTCCCGCCGTACAAAGCGGTATCTTGCGGCGATCGTCGCTTTGCTTCTCACCCTGACTCTCAGCGCAACTGCGCTGGCGGACAGCGGCGCGGGTCATGGCGGCCTGCCCCGTCAGAACGAGCAGCAGGGGCGCATGCCGCAGGGAACGCCGGATCCGGATTACGACGGTCAGGGCAGTCAGAACGGCCAGCCCAACGGCGCGCGCAACGTGGAAATGAACAACATGAATACCGATAAGATTGCGGAAGCCATCGCCGCGCTGACGGACGAAACCGTGAAGGAAAGCCTGACCGCGCTGCTGGATGCGTACGAATCGGCGATCGACGAACGGCAGGCCGCCGTTGAAGCCAAGGACACCGCCGATCTGAGCAGCCTGAACAGCGCGGTTGCAGCCGCCAAAACCGCTCTCGACGAGGCGCTGGAAACCGCCGGTATTTCCACGGACGACCTCTACGGCGTGCCGGAGCTGGCGCAGGACGGCACGGGCCGCATGGAGAACCGTCCCGTTATGGACACCGCCGGAATCGCGGCGGCGATCGACGCGCTGGACGACACAAACGGGAATAAATCGGAACTGGCCGCATTGCTGAAAGCATATGAAGACGCGCTGCAGGCGCAAAACGGCGCGGATGTCTCCGGCAAGACGCAAGAGGAAATCGACGCGCTCAAGAATGCGGCGAACAAGGCGGAGCAGGCGCTGGAGCAGGCGCTGAAAAACGCGGGGATTGCCGAAGAACCGATCCGCGCGCAGAATCAGCAGCAGATCGCGCAAAACCAGCCGGATACGGGCGCCGAGAATCAATATCGCATTACCGTCATTTCCGAGGAAACCGACGGCGAAACCGGCACGAGCAATCTCTTCACTTCGTTTTTCCAATGGCTGAACGGTCTCTTTCAATAAAAAACACCAACAGCCGGAATCATGATACAATCAGGTTGCAGCCGTGTTCCGCAGCCGAAGTGTAATCTACCGAACGCTGCGGCAAGCCTGCCGCAGCGTTCGGCCGAAAACCGGCAACGATGCGCAAACCGGCAAAGCACCGCCGCCGTTCCAAAAACGAGGCGGGCGAACGCAGAAACGGAACTTCGAAACGGCATGGGTCAGGACGAATCGACGCAGGCTCTCCGCGCTGTGCACGACGAACGCGCAAGGGAAGAGCTCATACGCAGGCAGGAAAAGAACATTCTGAAAATCGCTTCCCGCGCAAAGCGCCGCTTTGTGACAAAGAGCGACGACGAATGGTCGGTTGCTCTGTGCGCTTTTTCCCGCGCGATCGACACCTATAATCCGGAACGGGGCGGCTTTCTGCCCTACGCGGAGCGGTTGATCCGCAACAGCCTTGTCGACGCGCACCGCATGGAAGCAAGGCATGCGCCGGAGATCTCCGTCGCGCCGGAGGCGTTCGACGGTTCGGTTGAGGACGGCGCGCCGTCGCCGGTGCTGTACGCTGTGGTTGAAAAAAGCGTTCGGGCTGCGGATACCGCACTGCGGGAGGAAATCCTGTCGGCGGGCGCGGCGCTCCGTCCGTTTGGATTCGGATTCTACGATCTGACCGGCTGTTCGCCCAGCCGCGCGGAAACACGCGCCGCGTGCTCCGCCGCCGCGCGTGCCGTCGCCGGAAGTCCGGAAGAACTCCGGCGCATGCTCCGCACGGGGCAGTTACCCGCGCGTCGGCTCATGCAGGCGGAAGGCGTTTCGCCGAAAATTCTGGAACGTTATAGAAAATACATCATTGCGTCGGTCGTCATCCTGACCGGCGACTATCCGATTCTGGCGGGTTACATCCGCGGCGCCGGGCGGGGGGAATAAGATTATGGAAAAGCAAAAAAACGCATTGATCGTCGATCTGCACGGACGCTTCGCCGCGGTTCTGACCGAGGACGGGCAGTTTGAGCGCATCCGGAACAAGGGCTATGAAATCGGGCAGCGCGTTCAGCTCGAGCAGCCGGAACGCCGGGCGACGCCCGCAAAGCGGCGCTTCAATATGGCGGCGTTCGCTTCCGTTGCGGCTGGTTTCCTCATGTTGACGCTCGGCGGGTTCGCAGGTTACCGCGCGCCTGCCGGCGTGGTGAGTCTGGACGTCAACCCCTCTATCGAGTATACGATCAACTGCTTCGACCGCGTGCTGGATATCACGGCCGTCAACGAGGACGCGCAGGCAATTGTGGGCCAGCTCGACGAAAACGCTCTGCTGTTCCGGCCGGTCGATACGGCGGTCGAGCAGACGATCGAGGCGCTTCGCGGAAGCGGATATTTCCCCGTGGAGACGGAAAACGACGTTATACTCTCCGTGTCGTCCTACAGCGAACCGCACGCGGAGCGTCTGGCACAGCGGCTGGAGGAGCGAACGGCGAAACAGGCGGATCTGAGCGTCATTTCCGTGTCCGTTTCCAAAGTCGAGGTGGCGGCTGCGCACGCGCTCGGCGCCAGCGCGGGCAAACTTTATCTGGTCGAGCGGCTGCGGGCGTCGTCTGGCGGCGAAACGCCGTTCGATACCGAAGGCTGGCTCGAGCGGCCGGTTCGCGAGATCCTGCAAAAAACGCAGGAGGAACAGGCCCGGTTCGGCAGCACTGCCGGCACCCAGCCGGAACAGAACGCTCCTTCCGGCTTGCCTGCGCCGACCCCGAGCGCGCAGCCCGGCGCTTCCGCGCAGCCGGACGGGCAGCCCTCGCAAAGCGGCGGACCTCAGCCGCAGCTCAGCCCGACCCCCCGGTATCCCCGGCAGGGAAATCCCGGCGGCGGAGCAAAGCCGAACCCGGACGGCTGAACAGCAGCTTTTTCCAGCGGCAGATTTTCGGAAAGCATCACACGTTATAGATTGGCCTTCCGCTTATTTCCATAGAAAAACTGTCCGTCATCCGGTAAAAAACGGGCATGGACGAATCTGTATACCGTTATTAAAAAATAGATATTGACAAAATATATAATTTGATGCTTAATAGTGCAAATAGCAAAGGCGCTGCAGGGCTACCCGCAGCGCCTTTGCTATTTATTTTTTCAAAAAAGTCGCCGAACAAAGACGTTTCCGGCGGCGATTTTTGAACAAAAACCGTATCTTCGTCAGAGAAATTAAGTTGAAATCTGTTGTCAGGAGGTAATCGACATTATGCGCGCATCCCTGCAGACCCGGTCCAATGTGAAAGGGAGAGTATTCCTGATCACCGTGCTGTACGCGCTGTCCGTCGCCATTATTTTGCTCGGCGCGGGATTCAGCATCTACAGCATGCTTCACGGCGTAAAGTTTATGATCCTTTCGACCAGTATACCCGGCGCGGTATTCGGGCTGGTCATTCTGTTCCTTGGAATCCGGTATTTCTTCTCCATGACCAAGCTCAAGGACGAGGTCTATCAATCGGCCGGATTTTCCTGGAACAATTTCCGGAAGGAAAAGAGCGGTAAAGCGTAACCGTGCCGGTCACGCCGGCAGTCAAAGCTTGCTGCGGCATGCAATGGGTCAGAATTAAAATGGAGGCATATTAATATGAAAAAGTCTGTCTTTATCATCGTTGTCCTGATCGCTCTGGCGGCAGGAATCGTACTGCTCCTCTTCCCGATGCAGTCCGCCGCCGCGGATCCCACAGGCGCGGGATATGTCGCAACCACCGGGACGGAGACGCTCAACGACGTCGCCGCGACGGCGAATAAAGCCTATTTCGGCGCGAATTACACCTGGGTCATGATCGCGGCGTTTATGGTTTTCTTCTTCCAGTGCGGCTTTGCAATGGTGGAAACGGGCTTTACGCGCGGCAAGAACGCGGCGCACACGATCACCATGAATTTCATGGTTTTCCTCGTCGGCGCAATCGGTTACTTTCTCGTCGGCTTTGCGCTCCAGATGGGCGGCAGCGGCGGTGCGGCGGGCCTCGGCAGCGGCGGCGCATCGCTGGATTCCCTGCTGACGATCCCGGGATTGGGCGGTATCCTCGGTTATAAAGGATTCATGCTCAACGGCACTTATGACGCGGGCGTCTACGCGCTCTTCTTCTTCCAGATGGTGTTCATGGACACCACGGTCACGATTCCCACGGGCGCGATGGCGGAACGCGTCAAGTATTCCGCCGTCGTCATCACGTCGTTCTTCATCTCCATGGTGCTCTACCCGCTGTTTGCCAACTGGGTCTGGGGCTGCGGCTGGCTCTCCACGCTCGGTGTGAACTTCGGTCTCGGCCACGGCGTCGTGGACTTCGCCGGCAGCGGCGTCGTGCACTCCATGGGCGGCATGATCGCGCTTTCCGGCGCGATCGTCATCGGACCGCGCATCGGCAAGTTCAAGAAGGACGGCACGGCGCGCGCTTTCCCCGGTCACGATATCCCGATGGCCATCATCGGTACGATCATCCTATTCTTCTGCTGGTTCTCGTTTAACGCGGGCTCCACCTTAAACTCCACCGACTTCCGGCTTTCGGTCGTAGCCACGAATACTATGATCGCCGGCGCGATCGGCGGCCTCGTCGCGATGTTTTATATGTGGGTCAAGTTCGGCAAACCCGATCCTTCGATGACCGCCAACGGCACGCTCGCCGGCCTTGTCGCCATCACGGCGCCCTGCGCCTTCGTCGACGGCATCGCGTCGTTTATCATCGGTCTGATCGCGGGCATCCTCGTCTGCGTATCCGTGCAGTTCATCGAGAGCAAGCTGAAACTCGACGACCCCGTCGGCGCGATCTCCGTCCACGGCGTCAACGGCTTCTGGGGCATCCTCGCGCTTGGGCTGTTTGCGGACGGCAAATACGGCGACGGCTTCAACGGCGTATCCGGCGCGGTGCGCGGCCTGTTTTACGGCGACGCGACGCAGCTCTACGCGCAGCTCGTCGCGCTTGCGGTGCTGATCGTCTGGGGTTTCGGCGTATCGTTCGTTTTCTTCAAGATCCTCGACAAAGTCTGGGGTATCCGCATTGCGCCGGAAGCGGAGCTGGAAGGCCTCGACATCCCCGAGATGGGCGTACTCGCCTATCCGGACAACCAGCTGGTCAGAAGCGAGCTTGACTTCGATTCGGACGACAACGCCCCGATCAAGCAGCTCAGGCGCTTCAACTATACGCCGTTCGTTCCTCAGACCGTACCGGCAATGCCTCTGCCAGATCTGATTACGCCTCCGGCTGAGAAACCCGCCAAGGCATCCGGCTCGCCGAAATTCACAAAGGTTGAGATCATCACCAAGCAGAGTCGCTTTGAAGCGCTCAAAGCCGCGATGAACGAGATCGGCGTCACAGGCATGACGGTCACCCAGGTGCTCGGCTGCGGCATGCAGAAGGGTAAGACGGAGTTTTACCGCGGCGTCGAAACCGAGGTCAACCTGCTGCCGAAGGTGCAGGTCGAAATCGTGGTCACGAAGGTGCCGGTCCGTACGGTCATCGAGACCGCCAAGAAAGTGCTCTATACCGGCCACATCGGCGACGGCAAAATCTTCGTTTACGACGTGGAGAATGTCATCAAAGTGCGCACGGGCGAAGAAGGCTACGACGCGCTGCAGGACGTCGAATAATCTCGCGATTCGAGCAACGGACAAAAGCCCGCGCATTTCTGAGCGCGGGCTTTGCCTTTTGCGTGCTTCCGCGCTGAGGAATTGACGCTGTTTCGATATCTGGTTAAAATAGGAAGAAGCCGCGTTCAGCGGTGACAGCGAAAAGGGATCCTCCTGATATGAAACAGAAACTGCGCTCCCTGACTCCCGCAATGGCGTTTATCCTGCTCTTCAGCATCGTCAGTCTGCTCTCGGACATGACACACGAAGGAGCTTCCAGCATCCGCGGCGCGTACCTGACGCTGCTTGGCGCATCCGCGGCGACCATCGGTTTCCTCTCCGGTCTGGGAGAACTCGTGGGTTATTCGCTGCGGTTCGTCTTTGGAGTTTTTGCGGATAAAACCAAACGCTACTGGCTCATTACGATCGTTGGTTACGTCATCGACGTACTGGCCGTACCCGCGCTCGCGTTGGTCGGCGAGCACGGCTGGATGTTCGCCGGCGGCCTATTAGTCGTCCAGCGCGTCGGCAAGGCGATTAAAAAACCCGCCAAAAGTACGCTGCTTTCGTTTGCCGCGACACAGGAAGGCATCGGCAAGAGTTTCGCCATCCAGGAACTGCTGGATCAGATCGGCGCGTTTTTAGGCCCCGTGATGCTCTATCTGATATTGCTTTTTAAAACGGACGGCACGGATCTGCAGCGGTATTCCTTCTGCTTTGCCGTGCTGCTCCTCCCTGCGCTGGCTACCCTCGCGATGCTTTTCGTTACCAAACGAAAATTCCCCAACCCGGAGCAGTTCGAACCGGAACCGAAACAATATATCCCTTTTAAAATCAACCGCAAATTCCTCCTGTATCTTGCCGGTATCAGTCTCTTCGCGTTCGGCTTCATCGACTATTCGCTCGTGATCATGCACGTGACGCGTTCGTTTTCCGGCGTGGCCGCGGGATTGAGCGAAACCTCCTCGCTCGTCAACAGCGGCACGCTGCCGCTGCTGTATGCGGGCGCGATGCTTGTTGACGCCGCCTCCGCGATGGTGTTCGGACTCATGTACGACAAGAAGGGCGTCCGCGCGCTGATTCTCTCCACCGCGTTATCCGCCCCGTTTGCGTTACTGATCTTCGGGGCAAAGAGCAACGCCGCGCTGCTCGCCGGCATCGCCATGTGGGGCATCGGCATGGGCGCGCAGGAGTCCATCCTCAAGGCGGCGGTCGCGGGCATCGTCCCGAAAGCCAGCAGAGCGACGGGATACGGTATATTCGAGTGCGTGTTCGGCGTATTCTGGTTCCTTGGCAGCTGGCTTTTAGGCGCGCTCTACGACGTCAGCATCCCCGCCATGATCGCCGTTTCCGTCGGCGCGCAGCTGCTCTCGGTTCCGCTGTACTACCTCTCTGCGAAGAGCAAAGAATAACCTGTTCGGTTGTTTGGGGATCGCCGCAGCAGACCGCCGCCCGACGCCGTCATATGTTTCCAGTCAAAAAGCCATATCGATTTTGGCATCGGCGACGGATTGACAAAATTTCACGTTTGATATATGATTCTCCCTGAATTTTGATTTTCGCACACTACGTTTTTCATCCGAGTTTACGCAGGTTCACGTCCCGTCTGGGCGGCGGCGTTCTACATGTTTTAAACTGAAATTTGGGAAAACCGGTGCGATTCGCATCGGTTTTTCATTGAATAGGGAGGTTCTTCCAATGTCATTCAGCGAAAGTCTCTTGATCGCTCTGTTTCTCATGTCCATCGTATTCGTCGGTTTGTTCGCGCTGTACCTGATTGTCACGGCGTTCTCTCTGATCACCGAGACGGCGGAGCACGCGGGAAAACACAAGAAAGCCGCCCGGTAACGGGATCAGGCGTAACGAAAAAGGAGAATACGATGTTAATCGATGCGTTAAATAAACTATGGGGTACTGCAGGTTTCGCCGCGCTGACCTGGCAGCAACTGGTCATGATCGCGGTTTCTCTGGTACTCATATACCTCGCTATCGTGCGCAAATTTGAGCCTTTGCTGCTCCTGCCGATCGCGTTCGGCATGCTGCTGGCTAACCTTCCCATGACGGGTCTGATGGGTCACGCCACCGAATCGGAACCCGGCGGACTCTTGTATTATCTCTACCAGGGCGTTAAACTCGGCATCTACCCGTCTCTGATCTTCCTCGGCATCGGCGCCATGACCGATTTCGGGCCCTTGATCGCGAGCCCCAGCAGCCTCTTCCTCGGCGCCGGCGCGCAGTTCGGCATCGCGGCCGCGTTCGTCATCGCCAACGCACTCGGTTTCACGCCCGCGGAAGCGTCCTCCATCGGCATCATCGGCGGTGCGGACGGCCCGACCGCCATCTACCTTACCACACGCCTCGCGCCGGATCTTCTTCCGGCCATCGCCATCGCGGCATATTCCTATATGGCGCTGATCCCGATCATCCAGCCGCCGATTATGCGGCTTATGACGACGAAGAAGGAACGCCAAACCGTTATGGTTCAGCTGCGGCCGGTCTCCAAGTTGGAGAAGGTTTGTTTCCCGATCATCGTCTCCATTTTCTGCATCCTGCTGCTGCCCGCCGTCGCCCCGCTGATCGGCATGCTCATGCTGGGCAACCTCTTCCGTGAGTGCGGCGTTGTGGAGCGCCTCTCGGATACGGCGCAGAATTCGCTGATCAACATCGTTACCATCTTCCTCGGCGTGACCGTCGGCGCGACCGCTTCCGCGGAAACGTTCCTCCGTCCCGAAACGCTGATGATCATCGGCCTCGGCCTGGTGGCGTTTATGTTCAGTACGGTCGGCGGCCTGCTGCTCGGCAAGCTCATGTATGTGCTCACCGGCGGGAAGGTCAATCCGCTCATCGGTTCCGCGGGCGTTTCCGCCGTTCCGATGGCGGCGCGCGTATCGCATCTGGAAGGCCAGAGAGCCAACCCGGCGAACTTCCTGCTCATGCACGCCATCGGCCCGAACGTCGCCGGCGTCATCGGTTCCGCAGTCGCGGCCGGCGTTCTCCTTGCCCTGTTTGGGAAATAGAATTTATCGATTCAAACCGCGCCGGCAGGCGCGGTTTTTGTTTTTCATGCATGATTGCACGATAACCGTTCGTGTTGAATTCTCTGTATTGATCGTCTATAATAGTAAAAAAATAAGGAGGCTTCCTTTATGGGTTTTATTAAAAAGCTGTTAGGCATCGGCGTCGTCGCAGGCACCACCGTAGCGGCGGTGAAGGTCGGAGAGAAAGTAAAGGAGAATAACCCCGACGGCGTACAGGACGTCAACGGAGACGGTAAGGTGGACGTAAAGGACTATTTCGAAGAAGTAAAGAAAGCCGCCGTGGAAGTGTATCAGGACGCGGCCGCAACGGTCAAGGAAAAAGCGCCCCAGTTCACGCAAAAGGCGCAGGAAGCGGCGCACGGCGTAAAGGAAGCGGTCACCAGCGCAGCGGAAACCGTCAAGGAAAAAGCGCCGGAATATGTTGAAAAAGTCAAGGACGCCGTCGGCGACGCGGCGGAAACCGTCAAGGAGAAAGCGCCGGAATACGCCGAAAAAGCAAAGAACGCGGTGATCGGCGCGAAGGACGCGGTTGTCGACGCATTCGAAAAGAAGGATAGCGGCGCACCGAAAGAATAACGCACCGGTGCCTTTTCTTTACAAACCCATTCGATATGTTGTCCTCCGTATCATTCGGAGGACTTTTTTGTGCTTCTATGATAAATCGGCCGGATGAACGGATTTTCGCCGCAATTTCGGGGATATCCGCATTGCCCGCGAGCCGGCAATGGAGTACAATGACAGTAATCAGGGGAGTTTCTATAATCCATTCGCATACAGGGATGAACGCCTTCCCGCATCCCGCAAAAGCCCTTTCGGGAGAAGCAATAGATCGTCTTTCCTATTATTCGGGATGATGCCCTCCCGCATCCCAACCCGCACTTTATCGTATTGATTTAGGAGAAAGCATATGGACAAGAAACAAAAAGACGCAACCAGGCGTCCTCGCTGGTCCTGGTATTTTTACGACTTCGGCAATTCGGCGTACGCGTCCGTCATCCTCCTTGCGGTCTACTCGGCTTACTTTAAAAACGCGGTTGTCGGCGGCGCGGAAGGCACGCGCCTCTGGGGTCTCTCCGTCGGCATCGCGGCGGTGCTGGTCGCCATCGCTTCCCCTATTCTCGGCACCATTGCGGATTATTCCAAGGCGAAAAAAACGTTTCTGCTGGCGTTCACAGGCTTTTCCATCGTCTTCACCGCACTGCTCTTTTTTGTTCGCAAAGGCGACGTATTCACCGGAATGCTGTTCTTCATTCTCGCCGAAATCGGCTACCGCGGCGCACAGGTATTCTACGACGCGCTGTTGACTTCCGTCTCCACGCCGGAAAACATCGGAACGGTCTCCGGCAAGGGCTGGGCGATCGGCATGCTCGGCGGAATTGCGGCGCTTTTGATCGTGCTCGTACCCATTCAGCTCATCGGTAATTCGGTCATTCCGTACGCGTTTCTCATTACTGCGGTATTCTATCTGCTCTCCTCCGTCCCGACCTTGCTCTGGGTCAAAGAGATCGATGAGAAATCCGGCGAAAAGCCGGAAGCGGGCAATATACGGATCGCATTCGAACGTCTGGCACATACGTTCCGCTCCATCAAAAGTTATAAGGAATTCATCAAATACACTGTCGCGTTCCTCATTTATAACGACGGCATCATGATGCTGATGGACTTTGCCGCCATCATCGGCGCGACGCTCTTCGGCATGACACAGATCCAGCTGATCCTGTTCGTCATCATCATCCAGATTTCCGGTGCAGCGGGCGCGCTGCTGTTCGGCAAGATCTCCGACCGGCTCAGCGGCAAGGAATCCATCCTCATTTCGCTGCTGCTGCTGATTGCATGCATCACGGCGCTGTTCTTCGTGGACAGGCTCGTGCTCTTCTTCGTTGTCGGTTTCTTCGCGGGGTTCTCGCTCTCCGGTGCGCAGGCGGTCAGCCGCTCGATGGTCAGCCAGCTTGCCCCCGCATCCAAGACGACGGAGTTTTACGGATTCCTTTCTGTCGCAGGGCGCACCTCCACGTTCGTCGGCCCGCTGGTATTCGGCACGCTGTCCTACCGCATGAATAACTGGTACTTCAACCACGGCGTGGACAAAGTGCTCTCCGAGCATTACGGGCTCTACTGGGCCATCGGTTCAATTCTGCTCTTCCTCGTGGTCGGCATGGTGTTTCTGCTCTTCGTCAAGCGCGTTACGGCAAAAGACCCGATTCTTTACGAATCCTCGAAATAACGCTCTAACACAAAACGCTTCCGGATCTGAATCCGGAAGCGTTTTTGAGTGAAAACCTATTGCGCCAGCAGGCGGAGCGCTTCGAGATACCCTTCCAGCCCGCGGCCCCTGATGCTCGCGATGCAAGCGGCGCGGATATAGGAGACGCGCCGGAATTCCTCCCGCGTGTCGGGGTCGGAGATATGCACCTCAACGGTCGGAACGCCGACCGCCTTGACCGCGTCTAGCAGCGCGACGCTCGTGTGCGTATACGCCCCGGGATTGATCACGATACCGTCCATCGTGCCGTATGCGCCCTGAATCGCGTCCACGAGCGCGCCTTCGTGGTTGCTCTGAATAAACTCCACAAAAACGCCGAGCAGGGCAGCCTCCGCGCGAATCATTTCGATAAGATCCGCGTAGGTGCGTTTTCCGTAGATTTCCGGCTCCCGCAGACCGAGCAGGTTCAGATTCGGGCCGTTGATCACGAGTATCTTTTTCATGGTATCCTCCGTTCAGTCCACATTCGCGCAGAAATCTTCCCAGATGCACTTTGCCGCGTCCTCCGGTGCCGTATCGTTTGCGACCGTCGCGTCGCGGAATCGCGCGTAAAGCGGCGCGCGCTCGCGCAGCATCTGCCAAAGATCCGCGCCGGTCGAGAGCGGCCTGTCTTCGCGCGCGAGCAGCGGCAGAGCGCGCTCGATCTGATAGATGCGGCCGTTCTGTTTCAGCGGCGCGTAGTTTCGCTCGTCCTTGACGACGCCGCCGCCCGTCGTGAGAATCAGGCCGTTTTCCTTTCCCCAGCGCTGCGCCGTTTCCCGCTCCAGCGCGCGAAACGCCGCTTCTCCGCCCGTTTTGAAGATTTCGGAAATTGTACGTCCGGATGTGAGAACAATCTCGTCATCCAGATCGACCAGTCGGCGTCCGGTCAGACAAGCCAGCGCCGCGCCTACCGTGCTTTTACCGCTGCCCGGCATCCCGATCAGAACGATATTCTGCGATGCCTGGCTCAGAAGACGCAGGACGCGTTCGTTTTCGCTCTTGTCGATCTCGCGCCCGAAAAACAGCTCTTCCGCGGCTTTCGCCTGCGCGACGAGCATGCTCAGCCCGTCCGCGCAGGAAATCCCCAGCTCCTCCGCGCGAAGCAGCAGCGCGGTTCTGCGGGGGTTGTAGACGAGGTCCAGCACGCCTTTGCAGGCCGGAAACAGCGCGGGGTCGGCGGGCAGTTCGCCTGTATTCGGGTACATCCCGACGGGCGTTGCGTTGACCAGCACTTCCGCGTCCGAATGGCGGTCGAGATTCTCATAATTATCCGCGCCGCTCCGGGAAATCACGGCGATCTCCCGCGCGCCATCCCGCGCCGCAACATGCCGCACGGTCAGCGACGCGCCGCCGCTGCCGAAAACGGCCACTTTTCTCCCCGCGAACGAGACGCCCGCGCGCGCGGCCATGTACCGGAGCCCGTGCGCGTCGGTGTTATAGCCTTTCAGCGTTCCGTCCGCGCGCCGCACGATCGTATTCACGCTGCCGATCCGGCGCGCCGTTTCGTCCAGTTCCGCGCAGAAGGGAATCACGTCCCGTTTGTAAGGGATCGTGACGTTCAGACCGCCGATATCGTCGCGCAAGAGAAACGCGCCAAGCGCCTCCGGCTCGAGTTCATAGAGCGCAAAACTTCCGTTTCCGAGCGCGCGGTGGATGGGCACGGAATAACTGTGCCCCAGCTTGCGCCCGATAAGCCCGTAGATGCGCCCCGCCATCGCTCAAACCACCGAATAGTTGCCGAGGAAGGTAAAGCTCTCGCTTATGCGCTCCAGCTCCTCCAGCATGGGCAGAACGCCCGGCTCGCGAACGGACGCGTCGAGGTCGAAGAAGAAGATGAATTCGAAATTGCGCCCAGTCACCGGGCAGCTTTCCAGTTTGCTGGTGTTCACGCCGTACGCGGAGATCTTGGCCAGAATCGCGTTCAGCGCGCCCGGTTCGTTTTTACAGTCCAGGATCAGGCTGATCTTGTTCGAGCCTGCGTAGATGACCGGATTTTTCGCGATGCAGATGAAGCGCGTGTAGTTGTTTTCGCTGTCCTGCAGGTCGTCCTTGATTACGTTCAGGCCGTACAGGTCAGCGCAGGCGTGCGAGCTGATTGCCGCCGCATGCGGATTGATCCCCTCGGCGACCATCTTCGCCGCCATCGCGGTATTTGCGCAGGGAATCACCTTTACCCTGCCGTTAAGGCTGTTTAAATACCGGCTGCACTGGCCGATCGCCTGCTCGTGCGAATAGATCTCCGTGATGTCGGCAAGCTTCGTGCCGGCCTTTGCCAGCAGTTCGTTGCGGATATGCAGCGTTGTGCCGCGGACGATGGAAAAGCGCTTCCGCTGCAGCAGGTCGTAAACCGAGCGCACGGAGCCGTTCGCGCTGTTTTCGATCGGCAGTACGCCGAACTTGCATAAGCCGGATTCGACCGCGTCGAACACCGCCTCGAAGCTTTTTACGTACATGATATTGCCGCGCGGCAGCAGTTTATCGCAGGCGGCCTGCGAATTCGCGCCTTCCACGCCCTGACAGGCGACCGTTCCTGTGCGCGGGAACGTCTCTTCCGGCGCGGCGAGCGCGCTCTCGATGAGCGGGCGCACCCGCGAGGGCGGCGAATACAGCTCCGTCTGCCGCGCTTTGCTCAACTCCATCAGCATCGTAAAGAGCTGATAGGCGTAGGATTCCAAGTCCCCCGACTCCGCCTGCACGCGCGCGAGTATTTCCCTCTCCCGCGCTTTATTGAGCACCGGCAGGGCGTTTTCGTGCTTGTAGGCGGCGATCTGCTCGCCTAAATGCATCCGCTCCAGAAAGAGCTTGAGCATCCGGTCGTCCACCGCGTCGATCTGTTCGCGAATCGTGTTTAAATCCATTCCTGTTTTTCCTCCAGTATCATATCCAGCAGGACCAGCGCCGTGACCGCTTCCGCCACCGGCTCCGCGCGGTGCGCGACGCAGGGGTCATGACGGCCTTTTACACTCAGTTCCGCGTTCTCGTGTTTGGACAGGCTGACCGTCCGCTGCGGTTTCGCGATGGACGGCGTGGGTTTGACGGCGAGGCGCAGCACGACGGGCTGCCCGCTCGTGATTCCGCCCAATATTCCGCCGGCATGGTTCGTCTCTGTGGTTACCTTTCCGTCGGCCCCGATGCGGAAGGGGTCGTTATGCTCGCTGCCGCGCATGGCAGCCGCACGAAACCCTGCGCCGAACTCCACGCCCTTGACGGCGGGGATACCGAACAGCGCGGCGGAAAGCCTGCTCTCCACCCCGTCGAACATCGGCCCGCCAAGACCCGCGGGTAATCCGATTGCCGCGCACTCGACGACGCCGCCGACGGAGTCGCCTTCGCGCAAAGCGGCAAGGATCGCCTCCTGCATGGAACGGCCCCGCGCGTCGTCCAGAACGGGAAACTCTTTTTGCGCGACAGCGTCAAAGAGCGTCTGCGTCGGCAGGAGCGGAAACGGTTCGTCCGCGATTCCAGCGACCGAAAACAGGTGCGCGCCGACGAACACGTTACGCCGAGCGAGGATTTGTTTCGCGATGCCGCCCGCGATGCAGAGCGGCGCGGTCAGCCGGCCGGAGAAATGCCCGCCCCCGCGCGGATCCGCTTTTCCGCCCCACTTGACGTATGCCGTGTAGTCCGCGTGTCCGGGGCGGGGTTTATCGAGCAGTTCCGAATAATCGCTCGAGCGCGCGTCGAGGTTTTCGATGATCGCGGTCAGGGGGCTTCCCGTTGTCTTTCCATCCAATAAGCCGGAGAGGAACATCGGTTTGTCCGGCTCCACGCGTGCGGTGGAGAGCGCGTTTTTACCCGGACGGCGGCGTTCCAGAAATGCCTCCAGCTCGATCAGATCGACCGCCTCGCCCGCTGGCAAGCCCTGCATCGTCACGCCGACGGCGCGCCCGTGGGACTCGCCGAAGATACCGACACGCAGGATGGACCCAAATTCAGACGACATGCGCGTGCCCTCCCAGCCGGTTAAAATCGGTAAAGAACGCGGGATACGATTTGTTCGCCGCATCCGCGCCCAGAACGCGTAACTCTACCCTGCAGCGGACGGACGCCGCGGCCGCAGCCATGGCGACGCGGTGGTCGCGGCAGCAGTCGACTTCGCCGCCTGTCAGTTCTCCTCCTCGGATGATGAGCGCGTCCGCCTGTTCCGTCACTTCGCCGCCGAGCGTGCGCAGCATCGCGGCGACGGAAGAAAGCCGGTCGCTCTCTTTCAGCCGCAGGCGGGAGGCGTTAACAAGTCTGGTCTCACCGCTCGCGCACACGCCCAATACAGCGAGCGCCGGCAGCAGATCGGGCGTTTCGGAAACGTCGATCTCGCAGCCCCTCAGCGGCGCGGGTGAGACCCAGATCGCGTCCGCCGAGGGCGTGACCTTCGCGCCGAATTCGGCGAGGTAACGCAAAATTGCCTTATCCCCCTGCGGCGAATCGGGATTGAGCCCCCGCACGCACACGGGAGCGCCGAGCGCGCCCGCCGCAAGGAAGAACGCCGCGTTCGACCAGTCCCCTTCCACACGCAGCTCGCCCGGCGACTTCGGCCGCCGCTTCTCCTTAAGCCGATAGGTTCCGCCTTTCGGCGCGATCTCCACGCCGAACCGGCGGAGCGCATACATCGTGATATCGACGTACGCGGCGGATTCCAGCCGTGTGGTCAGCGTAATAGCCCCAGGTTCCCGCAGCATCGGCAGCGCGAGCAGCAGTCCCGTCAGATACTGCGAACTGACGTCTCCCGGCAGCGTAAAATCTCCTCCCTCGAGCCGCCCTTCCATGGAAAACGGAAGACGATCGGAGGAAAACGAAACGCCGTGCTCCCGCATCGCCTGTATGAGTTCGCCGACCGGCCGCTCCGGCAGGCGGCCTGTGCCGGTAAAGCGCACACGTTCGCACAGCGCCGCCGCAACAGGCAGCAGAAAGCGGAATGTGGAACCGCTCTCCCCGCAGTCCAGCAGCGGGTCTTCCGCGGGTTTCGTGATCCCGCGCACCCGTACGCCGTCCGGCACGAGTTCGATCGTTGCGCCGAGCGCGCGCAGGCAGCGGATCGTCGCGTCGATGTCCTCCGAACGCTGCGGCATGATGAGGCGCGTTTCGCCTCCGCTCAGCGCCGCGAGGATTAAAAGCCGGTGCGCGTCGGACTTGGAAGGAATCGCCGCAATCGCGCCGCAGAGTTTCGCCGGTTTGATCGTTAGATTCATACATTAGCCTCCAATCCGGCGCGAAATACGTTTACCAGCTCTTCAACCGGCAGCTCCGATAAAACGCATTCGCCGATCCTGCGCGGCACGACCAGCGTAATGCCGCCTCCCGCGCGTTTCTTGTCCGTGAGCGCGGCGTTTGCCAGCGCTTCCGGCGCAGCCTCTGTTGTGATCGGCAGGCCGTTTTTCACGAGCGCGGATTCGATGCGCCCGGCGATCGGTTCCGCCGCCCAGCCCAGCTTCTCCGACGCACGTGCGATCACCGCGAGGCCGATTGCGACGGCGAATCCGTGCGGGACCGTATACCCGCTGCAAAGCTCGATCGCGTGGCCGGCCGTATGCCCAAGATTCAGCGTTTTCCGCAAGCCGGATTCCTTCTCGTCCCGCTCTACCACCCCGGCCTTAAACGCGACGCAGCGTGAAACGATCTCTGCGATATGGCGCTTCGCTTCGCCGCTCTCAAACAGGGTAAAGAGCGCCTCGTCGCTCAGGATGCCGGTTTTGATCGCCTCCGCCGAGCCGTTTGCGAAATCCTCCGGCAGGAGCGTATCGAAACAGTCAATATCGCAAAGCACGAGCGAAGGCTGATGGAACAGCCCCGCGAGGTTCTTCCCCGCCGCGAGATCGACCGCCGTCTTGCCGCCGACGGAGGAATCCACCGCCGCGAGCAAAGTGGTCGGCATCTGGATATACCGGACGCCGCGCAGATAGCATCCCGCCGCGAATCCCGCGATATCTCCGGTTACCCCACCGCCGAGCGCGACGACGCAGTCCTTTCGAGTCAGCCGCTCCGAAGCGAAAAATTCCAGTATTCCGGCAAGCGTATCCATCCGCTTGCTCTGCTCGCCCGCGGGAAAAACAAACGAGCAAACGTCGTATCCCGCTGTCAAGAGGTTGTTCTGCAGCGGTTTCAGACAGAGCTTTTCAACGTTGCTGTCGGTCACGACCGCGAGACGGCACTCTCCCGCCGCGGCGCGGATTCGTTCCCCGCTTTCCGCGAGCAGGCCGCTTCCGATGACGACGTCGTACCCGTCCCGCACGCGCACGGGAATCACGCGTCGATCCATAGGCTAGTTCCCTCCCGCCGTAGCTTTCTTTTCGCGCCCGTCTTTCAAGAGCGCCTGCAACCGCGCCGCATCTTTCTCTTCCAGCGCGTCGCGGTATTCGTTCAGATGCCGGATGAATAGTTCAAGCTGTTCGGTCAGATAGTCGGAATCGTCTAAAAAGAGTTCCGTCCACATTGCCTCGTCGAGGTGCGCCACGCGCGTCATATCCTTAAAGCTGCCCGCGGAGAATCCGCGCCGCCGCTGCGCCTCCGGCGACTTGACATACGCGCTGGACACGATATGCGCGAGCTGCGACGTATAGGCGACGATGCGGTCGTGCTCGTCCGGCGTGGAGAATGTCAGCCCCGCGAAGCCCGCGTCCGTAAAGAACGATTTGAGCGTTTCAAGCATACGCATGTCGGTGTTCGCGTCCGGAGTCAGAATCATCGAAGCGCCTGTGAAAAGATCCACGCCAGAGTTGACAAACCCGCCGCGCTCGCGCCCCGCCATGGGATGTCCGCCGATATAGGCGAAACCGTACTCCCTCGCAACCGGTGCGATCGCCGCGCAGACGCCGCGCTTGACCCCGCAGAGATCGACGAGAATTGCCGTTTTTGCGATCTTTTCCGCGTTACGCTTTACCCACTCCACCGCGGCGGCGGGCCGGATGGCGACGAGCACGAGATCGCTTTTTGCCAGCGCTTCGTCATTCAGCAAACCGTCGATCGCCCCGCTGAGCCGCGCGAGCGTCATGGTCTCCGCGTCCAGGTCGACGCCCCAGACCGTATGCGCCGTGCGCGCCTTGATGCTCTTTGCCATCGAGCCGCCGATGAGGCCGAGGCCGACGATGCCGACGTTCATGCGTTATGCCTCCCTTTCCTGTAAAAACAAGTGGAGCGCAAGAAGTTTTTTATTGAGCTTGTCGAATGCCTCCGGATTTAGGCTCTGCGGCCCGTCGGAGAGCGCGTGCGCGGGGTCGTTGTGCACTTCGATCAGCAGCCCGTCACAGCCTGCCGCGACCGCACCCATCGCAAGCGGCGCAACCAGCGCGTATTTCCCCGTCGCGTGGCTGGGATCGACGATCACCGGCAGGTGCGTTAAGTGCCGCAGCACCGGAATGGCGGAGAGATCGAGCGTGTTTCGCGTGTAGGTCTCGAACGTGCGGATGCCGCGCTCGCATAGGATCACCTGTTCGTTGCCGTTTGCCATGACGTATTCCGCGCTCATGAGCCATTCCTCATAGGTCGAGGAAAGCCCGCGCTTGATCATGACGGGTTTCGGCTGGGAGCCCAGGAGCTTGAGCAGGTTAAAGTTCTGCATATTGCGCGCGCCGACCTGGATGACGTCCACGTCGTCGAAGAGCGGCAGCTGAGAGGTGTCCATGATCTCGCTCACGATGGGAAGCCCCGTCTCCGCGCGCGCGCGTTTGAGCAGCTCCAGCCCCTCCGCGCCCATGCCCTGAAACGAATACGGCGAGGTGCGCGGTTTGAACGCGCCGCCGCGCAGCATGGTGGCTCCGCTGGCCTTGACCGCCTTTGCCACAGCGATGATCTGCTCCTCCGACTCCACCGAACAGGGACCCGCCATGATGGTCAGTGAACCGCCGCCGATCTGCGTATTCCCCACCGGAATGACGGTGTCTTCCGGGTGGAATTTACGGTTCGCATTTTTATACGGCTCCTGCACGCGCTTGACATCCTCGACGATATCCAGCGCGCTGATGAGGTCGATATCCAGCGCGGACGTGTCACCGACGAGTCCCAGGATCACGTGGCTCGTTCCGATGCTCATGTGGATCTGGATTCCCTTGCCCAGAAGCCAGCTCTTCAGGCTCTCGAGCTGATCGGGATTCGGGTTTGGCTTTAAGATAACAATCATGGTTTTCTCCCTCCGGCTGTAAAAAAACCGCAGCCTGTTTGGCTGCGGTTGCGTTTCGATCCTTCTATGACCCTGTCAGCGCGACCCTTCGTTTTCAGCCAAACCGAACGAGACCTTACCGAAATAAAAGCCGGTAAAGTAAAAGTAGCGGTATTCGGCTGTGCGCGCGGTACGGGTCATGGTTTTGGTTCCTTTGCGGTTTCGCTTTCGCGATTGCAGACAATTTATCATGTTTGCAGGCAAAATGCAAGTGTTTCGTAAGAAAAATATATCATATATCAAATCAATCAGGATTTGCCGGATCGCGTTTACTGCGCCGGAATCATGGTCTCGGGAAACGTCGAACGCACGTCGTAGACGCCCGGATCTCCCGGAAGGTTCGCGTGCGCCTGCATGTAGGCGCGGATGGCGGGCGTGCTCTCTAGGATTACGAACTTGTCGTAGGTTTGGATCTGCCCCGGAAACGCCTCGTCGGTGAACTCGCTGACAGCGTCCGCCTGCGAAGCAAAGAGGAAATACCGCGCGACATACGGCAGATAATAGCTTGACACCTGCTGGCCGTCGTCCGTGGCGTAAAAGAGATAGCGCGTGTCGTTGTCCGGTGCGTGCCAGTTGTCCCCCGCCATGGCTTCCACTTTCGCGGGGAGCGTGCCGGAATACGCCTGCTTGATGCTGTTCATACCGTTGAGTTCGGAGAGCAGAATCAGCGACGCGGCGAGCGTGAACGCCACGGTCGCAATTTGATAGATGCTTTTTGTCGTCAGGCTGTAAAACGCGCGGTAGTCCCGATGCTCGCCCTGCTGGCGGTAAAACGAGTTCTCCATATCCATCGTCAGCCGGATGGAGAGCGCGCCGAGCAGAAACAGGATCATGCTCGACGCGTACCGTTCGAACCCCGCGAGGCGAAGCGCCTCGTCCGGAGGCATGGAGAGGATGTACATGCCGAGGATGCCGCAGTAATAGAGCACGACGGCGAGATCCAGAATCAGCAGCGTTTTAAGAAGCCTCCAATGTTTATGAAACACGAACCTCGCGATGAGATACGCCGCGAGCGAGACGCCGTTAAAGAGCAGAAATCCGAGAGTGGTCAACTGCTTTACATCGGAGACGGTTTTGATAAACAGCTGCAAAATCGTGCGGATCTGTTCCGGCGTTTTGTCGATCGAGAAAGACGAAAGCGTCTGAAAATCGTAGCTGAACTTGGATGAATTCGCCGGAAAGGCGAGAGAAGTATGCACGTTCCAGAGAATGAGCGGCACGAGCGAAAGAGCGATCGCGGCCAGCGCGGCCCAGAAATAGGGGCGCAGTTTCGCATCCGCGCGCTGCGCCATCACCGAGCGGTAAAGCAGGAACGCATATGCGAGCAGCGCGAAGAAGATGCCCGTGTTTTTCACGATGACGAGCAGGCCCAGCACCGGCAGGCTCGCGAAACAGGCACGCAGGAAATTATCCCGCTCGGAGAGCATGACCCCGACCGCGGCGAGGGCAAGGGAAGGCAGCAGAAAATCCACGAGCAGGTTGTTGATGCGGATGCTGATGTTGAAATACGCCATGATGGAGCAGCCGAAGCCCAGCATCGCCGCGAGCAGGAACCGCTTCTGGTCCCGGATTGCGCCGAACAGCGCAGAGAAGCTCGAAAACAGCAGCATCGCCTGCCCCGTGAGCATCACGCCCTCGCCGTTTCCGACGATCCGTCCGACATAATACAGGAACGAAGAACTGCCGAGCGGATAGCTCTTGAAATCGATGATCGCGCTGGCCGCGTCCGGAATACGGTCGGTAGTGAGCATATACTTCACCACCACCGCCCAATGGGAAAAGTTATCGTAATGGACGAAGCGCGTATTGATCAGCGACGTCGTGATCAGGCCGAACATGACGACAAACGCGATGTTGAGCGCGCTGAGCGATGAGATGTTGAACGCAAGTTTGAGTTTTTTCCGAATCGCCACCAGAATCAGCAAGACGAATCCCAGCGCGAACAGCGTATACGCCGCGTAAAGCAATGCTCCGGCCAGCCCCGCGAAATAAACGAGCAGGGCCTGGCCGGAGAATACGAAGATATAGCTGGCGCGCGCAGGAATTTTCCAGAACGCACGCGCGGCTGCGACATATCCCAGCGAGGAAAGAAGAAACGCGATCAGCCGTAAAACGGTATAAACCATCTCCATGCGGTCCTACGCTCCTTTTTATAACGCCCGCGCGCCGGCGCAGGAATTGTCCTCGTGTTCGGCGTTTACGGCAAGATGCGCGTCAAATCACGCAACTTGCTGCCTTTTCGCGCGTCTCGGCCGTTTTGTGCCCTGATTATACTCGAAGATCCAGTCTTCCAGCAGGGTCTGGAACGCGCGGCTTGCGGCGAGCTCCTCCCAGTTGGCCACGCGATACAGCGCGACGCCCGGCGTTGTCATGGGTTTTTTGGTGTTTTCCAGCAGAATGCGGATTCCGCCGCGAGGCACCAGCGTAAGCTGGTCGGCGCGTTCGCTGAGGCCGCGGACAAGCATGAATTTAAAGTTGAAGTCCACCAGCGTGCCGCTGACGCCCTCCTCAAAGCGCACGAACCGTTCGAGTTGAATGCGCGGTAAGGCGCGCATTTCTGAATGTTGTTTTTCAAGCCGCATGCTTGCGTTGTTGACGATATCGTCGAACGCGGTCACCCAGACGTTCATCGATTTCGGCAGCGAGTGCTGGCGGTCGTAGACCAGCTGGAGGTATTCCCTGTGGTTTTCGTCGCTCATGCCCGGTTCCAGCTTCACATGATAGAGCCATTGATTGCCGGAACTGTTGATGTAGACGATCCGTCCTTTCACGTCCGCGCGGTATCTGTCGCTCCGGAGCGTGAAATCCAGCGTCTCGTCGTCCGGCAGAAATGCGGGATGCTCCAGCATGAACAGGAACCCGCCCTCGGAGATGTTTTTCGTCACCGCGGAAAAGGGTTTCCCATGGTAGGTCAGGCGAACGGGGATATCCGCCACGAAACGCTCGCTCGCGCGGTAAGCTTTGCGCCCCATCATGAAGTAAACCGCGTATAGCAGGTTTGTGATGTTTAAAATCAGCCAGAACGCGATGAAGCTGCTGTAAAAGAGCGCCGTTCCGTATTTGCCGCCGAGGTAACGGATCAGGCCCGCGACGGACATGGCGAGCATGACCAGCTGCGGGATGATGTATACGAGGTTCGAATCCTGCGGTTTGCTGGTGCTCTTATCCGTCACCTTGAACTTGTGCTGCTTGATCCCCAGCGTCTCCAGCAGCACCGGAATCACAAGAAACGGCGCGAGGATCGTGTCGATGATCTGGTTCCAGCGCTGGTTTCGCGTGTCGCTGGAAAGGCTGCGCACCGCAAGACTGTAGAAGATATACTGCGGACCCCAGATCGCCATGATCTGCCAGAACGTGGTGTTCACCACCTGCAGGTCGAACAGCGCGAACATAATCGGCGCGAAGGTAAACACCAGTCTGCGGCCGAACGACCACCAGTAAGAGTAGGACACCAAATAGCTGATTCGCGCGCTCAGAGTCAGCCCTTTATTCCTCAATAAATGCGTATTTCGGATGGACTGGATGACGCCGCGCGCCCAGCGAACGCGCTGGGTGACCATGCTCTTGATGCTCGTCGGCGCAAGGCCGCTCGCGAGCGGTTCAAGCGTGGAGTAGGTGGTGTACCCTTTGGACTGGATCTTGATGCCGGTCTCGAAGTCCTCCGTAATCGTATCCGTCGGAAAGCCGCCGATCTCTTCCAGCGCCTGCCGGGAAATGACCGTGTTACTGCCCGTGTACGCGACGGCGTTGGTGCTGTTGCGCATCACGTTGATCTCGCGCGAGAAGAAATCCTGCTCATTCGGGATGTTCTGTTCCGCATAGAGGTTAAATTGAAACAGGTCCGGGTTATAGAAGCTCTGAGGGGTTTGGATAAAGCCGATCCTGTATTTTTCGTCGATGTCCTTCGGTTCGCGGACCACCCATTCGCCGTCCTCCCGCCTGCGCATGCGCGGCAGGAAGAAATACGGAGCCGTCTGCATCAGAAACTCGCGCCGTGCGATCATGTCCGCGTCGAATGTAGCGACCAACGGGGATTTTGTCTGACGCAGCGCGTTGTTCAGGTTTCCGCTCTTGGCATGCTTGTTGTTCGCCAGCGGAAAATACCCTACGCAGAACTGTTCCGCGAGCCGTCCCATCTCCGGGCGGTTTCCGTCGTCCGCGAGATAGATATGCACCTTGCTCTTGTCCGGATAGTCCATATGCGTCAGCGCGTTAAGCGTTTTATACAGAAGGTCGGCTGGTTCGTTATGCGTCGCTACGAATACGTCAACGTCAGGATACCAGCCTGCCGGAATCTCCGGCAGCTGCAGATCGATTTTGTTCGAGCGGTTCTTCCGCCAATAGAGTTCGTATGTGCCGAGCGCAGACGTGATTTCGCTGACCAGCAGCATGACGCCGAAGATCAGGGCGATCACACCCTCTTTCAGCGGAAGCGTAAAGATCGCGCGCCAGAGCAGATAGATGACGGATGTCAGCGTAGCAAAAAAGAACATGGTATTCTGAAATCGTTTGTTTTGAAACAATTTGCCCATGATTTTTCCCTCCATTCCGTCGATGTTCCCGATTGCGCAACGTGCGATTCAATATTTCTGCACGTAAGGTAATGTTCCCCAGTGAATTGCGTTTCATTCTGGTTATATTTTAATTTTTCCCCTTCGGTGTGTCAATGACACCTTTATCCGCACCGCAAAAAGCCCGTTTCCAGCCGTTTTGCGGTATCCGGCCCCCGATACGCAGGAAGCATCGCCGATACGGAGAAACACTACATCCGATCACGCAGATTATCTGTGATAAACACACAACTCTTTTAAGTCTGCGCATTTGACAGGATTGCGGCCCGTTGTGTTTCATATGCCGTATGACAAATGCAGGGTTTTTGCATTTCATGTTACATTATAATTGCTTATTTGTTGACATTAATGTAATTTTTAACTATTATTGTTTTACAAGCAGTCCCGGGTTATAAGATTTGTTCATTTTCTTTCCAAAGTACATTCTGACGGCGAGCACACCGCGCCCTCAGGCGGAGAAAGAAAAATTTCGGTGTAACACTCAAGTTCTGTAATGAACGAATATAATAAGAATCCTATCATCGCGCCGGGAGAACTTCTGGACACCCTCCAGGTACAGGTATGGGGGATGACAGACGAGCGCACCTATGCTTATGCGAACGCCGCCCATGCGGCGTTTTTAGGCAGGCCGCGCGAAGAAGTTGAGTATCAGGATATCGGGAGCCTGCTGCCGGCTTTTGTCGCCGAACTCTGTATCATGAATAACAGACAGGTATATAAGACCAGAAAAGCGGTCGTCAGCGAAGAGTGGGCGCTGGACGCGCAGGGAAACAAGCGGCTGCTGCGTATCGTGAAAACGCCGAAACTGGATCGGGACGGAAATGTATCCTATCTGAGCTGCGTTGCGGAGGATATCACCGAGCAGCATTCTCTTGCCGAACAAAACCTGATCAAACAGAAAATTCTGAACGCCATCGCCCGTTTTTCGCGCGAGCTTTTTTCCAATGCTACCGATGCGTTGGAGCAGAGTCTTCGAACGCTTGGCGAGGCGGTTCAGGTCGACCGCGTGTATTATTGGAACAACCGCTTTGACAAGGAAGCGAACATCTGGCTGACCAGTCAGACATATGAATGGTGCGCGGAAGGTATCGAGGCGCAGATCGATAATCAGCTCCTGCAAAACGTACCGTTAAGCGAGTTTCTCGATTTTGTGGAAGCTTTAGTCAAGGGTAACCCGTATATCGCTCATGTAAGAGATATCGTAAACGAGAACACCCGCGCGATTCTCGCTTCGCAGCAAATCCAATCCATCCTCGTTCTGCCGGTTATGGTCAACGGCGCGTTTATGGGATTTGTCGGGTTTGATTCCTGCGTCAGGGAACGCAGCTGGACGGAAGAAGAAATCGCGCTCCTTCAGACATTCGTGGAACTGGTGTCAAAATCGATTCAGAAGACGCAGTTGGAAAACGAAGCGGAGCAAAGCAGGAAAAATTTCGATAATTTCTTCAACACGATCGACGATCTGCTGTGCATCTTCGACAAGTCCGGGCGTTACCTGCATGTAAATGAAACGCTGAAACGGAAAACCGGATATTCTCAGGAGGAATTAATCGGCCAGAGCATCACCATGCTGCACGCATCCAACCGGACGGCGGAGGCCAGCGCGGTGATCGAACGAATCATAAACGGTACGGAGCAGTACTGTCATATTCCCGTCCAGACAAAAAGCGGCGAACAATTTCCGGTTGAAACACGCGTCTGCAAAGGCGAATGGGACGGGCGGCCGGCATATTTCGGCGTGACGAAAGACACGACCATGCTGGAATTCACGGCTGAAAAGTTCTCCAGAGCGTTTGAGAACAGCTCTTTGATGATGGCAATCGTCGATACGGAAACCGGCGCGCATATCGAAGTCAACGACCTGTACTGCCGGACGCTCGGCTACATGCGCGATGAAATCATCGGGAAAACGCCGATCGAACTGAATATCCCCGCTTCCCCGGTGTTCACCTTGCTGGCACAGAAAACGATCGCCGAGAAGATCCCGTTCATCCGTCAGGAGGTGGAGATTCAGGATAAAAGCGGCGCGAAGCATACCGTCATCATCAGCGTAAATCCGATTCACATCGGCGTGCAGTCCTGCGAAGTCGTCAGCATGCTGGACATCACCGAACGCAAGAAGATGGAACAGGAGCTTAAGCGGTACAACGAAAATCTGGAAGAGCTGGTTTCCGATAAAGTGCAGGACATCGCGGACGCGCTGTGGGGTACGATCAATTCGCTCGTGCGCCTCGCGGAGACGCGGGACGACATCACGGGCGGCCACCTGCGCCGTCTATCCGAATCCTGCCGCGTGGTTGCAAGCGTCCTTTCCTTCAGCAGCGTGTACAGCGAGCAGATTAACTATGAGTTCATCGTCAACATCCAGCAGGCGAGCATGCTGCACGATATCGGCAAGGTCGGCATCCCCGACAGTATCCTGCTCAAATCCGGCAAGCTCACGCGCGAAGAATTCGAGCAGATGAAGAAGCACACGACCATCGGCGCGCAGACGCTGACGGAAGCCTGTCCCCGTTATCAGGAAAACAGCATTTTCAAAATGGCGGTCGAAATCGCCGCCTCCCATCACGAGCGCTGGGACGGAAAGGGATACCCCGAAGGACTGAAGGGCAATCAGATCCCGCTCGCCGCGCAGATCGTAGCCATCTGCGACGTCTACGACTCGCTGCGTTCCACGCGCACGTATAAACCTCCTTATACGCACGAAACGAGCCTCGCCGAAATCCGCCGCGAATGCGGAACGCATTTCAGCCACGCGCTGTGCGACGCGTTTTTCAATTGCTCGGAGGAGCTCCGGCGTATCTACGAATCCTACTCGCTCTAGCAGACGGGAAAGAGCGGCCGCCGGAAGCTTCCGGCGGCCGCTTAGCATCTGTCCGAGTCAGTCTCCAAATCTCGCGTTTTTCATTGCGCTTTCAAAGCGTCCGCCATACAGGTCGGTAACCCGCACGTAGAGCGACACGCGTTTCTCCGCGTCGAGCCCGCGCCAGATCCGCTCCGTAAGGTCCACTGGCGAGCCGGAAATTCCGCAGGCAAGCGGTTCGCCGGAAAAAGAACGCGGCGGTTCACCCCCGCCGTCATACGTACAGATCAGATGCGCCGTTCCCTCCAGAGGATCGCAGCTCCAGTATTTCCGGCGGCAGTCCGCAGAATCGTCCGCTTTTTTCACGATGCCCAACGTGTACCGCCCCGTCGGCAGCACGAGGCACGCGATGCGCGGCGTGAATACCGGCGCGTCGGGTTCGTAGCAGCGCGCGCTCATCGCATACTGAAACGAATGCCCCGCGTCCAAACTCGCGCAGACCGTGTCCGCATGATCGCCGTTTGCCGCGACAATGCTTCCCGCGCAGACGCGGAGAGGGTAATAGAGAATCGTTCCCCGATCCCGCGCCGCGTTTGAGCCATTAACACAAATCGCCAGAGCATCTTCTTGTTCCTGAAAAAACGAGTCGCGGCCGTTTTCCTCGCGCGCCGTGACGAAGCAGGCAATCACGGAACGCCCGCCCAGGCTTCCGGCGAGGATACCGCTCCCGGGATACCTGTTTTCTTCAAGGATCGATTCGATCGCATCCATACGCCGCCTCCGGCCTTACGCGCCCCCGAACGGGACGGGCGCAAACGCGCTTCCATCGTAGATCCAGTATTCCGTAAAACCGCATTCGTGCGCGAGACGTTCCGCCTCCGCAAACCCGAACGCGATCTCGCCCGCCGTATGCGCGTCCGAGCTGACCGTCACGCGCGCGCCGCGCTTATGTAATTCCTGCAGCAGGTCGCGGGAAGGATACGGCGTTTTGCGGTATCCGCGCGCAACCGCCCCGGTATTGATCTCGAAGATCTTGCCCGCGGCGACCAGCGCGTCCATAGCGGCGAGCGCCGCCGCGCGGTACCGCGGCGAATCGGGGCGATAAAACTCGCGCATATCGTCGAACTTCGTCAGAATGTCGAAGTGTCCAATGATATCAACCCGCGGAAAAGACGCAAGCCGCGCGGTAAATTCAAAATACGCCTCCGCCGCGGCGTCCGCGTCGTTCTCGAAATATTCTTTCAGATACCGCTCCGTCTCCTCCGGTTTATGGTCCACGCAGTACCGCCCGCTGCCTGCCGGAATGTGGTGCGCCGAACCGATCACATAGCCGAATCCGTCCAGCGGCACTTGGGAAAGCATATCCCACTCCGCACCGCAAAAAACATCGATCTGCCCTGCGTACGCCCGCCGGAGCCGCCGCGCCTCGGCGACATAGTCCGGCAGCCGCGATTCCTCGATCGTCCAGCACGCCGGAAACGGCATCGGCGTATGCACGCTGAACCCAAGCGAGGAAAACCCCGCGGAAATCGCCGCGCGCACCATTTCCTCCATGGTGTTCTGCCCGTCGTCGAATGTGCTGTGCGTGTGCAGGTTCTGCCGGATCATCCGTTTCGTGTTCTCCCTCGTTCTATTTGCCCGATTTTGGCGTTACTCGACCATCTTCTCCTGTTTCACCTTTCGGTCGACCACGTGGCGGGACGCCATTTCCCGCCTGATATCGTCCAGGGAAATACCCTGTTCGATCATGAGCACCATTACATGATACATCAGATCGCCGATTTCATAAACGGTATTCGCTTTATCGCCGTCTTTGGCGGAGATGATGACCTCCGTCGTCTCCTCGCCGATCTTCTTCAAAATTTTATCGACGCCCTTTTCGAACAGATAGGTCGTATAAGACCCTTCTTTCGGCTGTTCCTTCCTGCCGCGCAGCATCGTGAAGAGGTCTTCATACCGGAATGCGGGCGCTTCTTTGCCCTCGAACACCGGTTGAAAGAAGCAGCTCTCCGCGCCCGTGTGGCAGGCGGGGCCGCTCTTTCTGACTTCGACCAGCAGTGTGTCCGCATCGCAGTCCGCCGTGATGGAGACGATCTTCTGCACATTTCCGCTCGTCTCGCCTTTGCGCCAGAGCTCCTTTCGCGAGCGGGACCAGAAGCACGTCCGTCCTTCTTCGATCGAAACGCGCAGGCTTTCCGCGTTCATGTACGCGAGCATGAGCACGTCCTTCGTCTCCGTGTCGACCACGATCGCGGGGACGAGCCCGTCCGCGTTGAATTTGATTTGACCGATATCCAGCATACCTTACCTCCGTATCGTAACGCCCGCCTCAAACAGCGCCTGCTTGAGATCCGGAATCGAAACTTCGCCAAAGTGGAAGATAGAGGCGGCAAGTCCCGCGTCCACCTTAGGTATCTCCCGAAAGAGCGTTACAAAATCCGCAATTCCGCCCGCGCCGCCGGAGGCGATGACCGGCACGCTCACGAGTTCGCACACCGCCGCGAGCATAGGAAGATCAAAACCCTTTTTTACCCCGTCGGTGTCGATGGAATTTAGTACGATCTCGCCCGCGCCGCTCTCCACGCCGCGCCGGATCCACTCCAGCGCGTCCAAACCGGTGTCCTCCCGCCCGCCTTTGGCGAACACACGAAACTGTCCGCCGACTCTTTTGCAGTCCATCGAGAGCACCACGCACTGATCGCCGTATCGCTTTGCCGCCTCGCCGATCAGCGCGGGGGTTTTGATCGCCCCGCTGTTGACGCTCACCTTATCCGCGCCGCACTTGAGCACGCGGTCGAAATCGTTCAGCGTATTGATGCCGCCGCCGACCGTGAGCGGGATGAAAATCGTCTCCGCCACGCGCGTAAGAATATCCGTAAAGAGGGAACGCCCCTCGGCGGAAGCCGTGATGTCGTAAAACACCAGCTCGTCCGCCCCGCTTTCGCTGTAATACTGCGCGAGCTTCACGGGGTCGGACACGTCGTTGAGGCCGAGGAAATTGACGCCCTTGACCACGCGCCCGTTCTTTACGTCCAGACATGGAATGATACGCTTTGTAATCATTTGCCCGCTTCTCCAATCGCTTCTGCGAGATCGACCGCACCCGTGTAGTACGCCTTTCCGACGATTGCGCCATATAAGCCCAGCTCCCGGAGCGCGCGGATGTCGTCGAGCGAACTGACTCCGCCGGACGCGATAAAATCCATCGTAAACGCCGCCCGCAGTTCGCCGTAGAGCGCGCGGTTTGCGCCCTCCATGGCGCCGTCCCGCGCGATATCGGTGCAGATCACGGTTTGAACGCCGATCTCCTGCAGGCTCCTGCAGAAGTCCGTACCGCTCAGCCCGCTCGTCTCCGTCCAGCCTTTGACCGCGACCATGCCGTCCCGCAGATCGACCCCGACCGCGATGGCGGAGCCGTACTTTCCTGCCATCTCCGAAACGAAATTCAGGTTGTTCGCCGCCGCGGTGCCGAGGATCACCCGGTCGACGCCTGCGTCCAGATAGCGCAGAATCGTCTCTTCGTCGCGGATTCCGCCGCCGAGTTCCACGGAAAGCCCGCTCGTGCGGACGATCTTCGCCGCGATGTCGAAGTTAGGCGTGCCGCCGCATTTTGCGCCTTCGAGGTCGACCATGTGCAGCCAGCTCGCTCCCGCTTCGCGAAACGCCGCCGCGAGTTTCGGGGGGTCGTCGCTGTATACGGTCATCTTTGCGTATTCGCCTTTATAGAGGCGCACCGCCTTTTGTTCATATAAATCGATTGCCGGTAATACGATCATTTCTTATATTAATTCCTGATTCTAAAATTCCTGTTCGCAGAACGCGCGGAGGATGTTCAGCCCCACCCTGCCGCTCTTCTCCGGATGGAACTGACAGCCGAGCACATTTTTACTGCCGACCGCCGCGGTCAGGTCGATTCCGTATTCCGCCGTGGCGAGCGTCGCCTCGTCGCAGTTCGAGGCGTAAAAGCTGTGCACAAAATACACGCAGTCGCCGTCCTTCACATAACGAAACAGCGCGTGGCCGGGGTTGGTCAGTTTCAGCGCGTTCCAGCCGATGTGCGGTATCTTCAGTTCCCGCGGAATGCGTCCGTGCAGATCCACCACGTCCCCTTTAATCAGGCCGAGGCCCTTGTGTTCGCCATACTCAAAGCTGCGTTCTAGCAGCATCTGCATGCCGAGGCAGATGCCCAACAGGGGTTTTCCCGCCTTCGCCTGCTCGACGACGACCGAATCCAGCCCCGTCGCGCGGAGCTTCTTTACCGCGTCCTCAAAGGCGCCGACCCCCGGCAGGATGATCTTGTCCGCCGCGCGAAGTTCCTCAGCGCTTGAGGTAACCTGCGCTTTTGCGCCGATCATCGAAAGCGAGCTTTTGAGCGAAAACAGATTGCCTACCCCGTAGTCGACGATCGCGATCATATCACAGTACGCCCTTCGTGGAGGGAATCTCGTCCGCGAACGCCGGATCAATCGCGGCCGCCTGCCGCATCGCGCGGCCCAGCGCCTTGAACATCGCCTCTGCAATGTGGTGCGAATTCTCGCCGTCCAGCTGTCTGACATGCAGCGTGATCCCAGCCGTGCGGACCAGCGCGAGGAAAAATTCCTGCACGAGTTCGGTATCGAACGCCCCGATCTTCTCCGTGGGAATCTCCGCGTCGTAACGCAGGCACGCCCTGCCGGAGAGATCGAGCGCGACGAGAACCAGCGCCTCGTCCATCGGCAGCAGCTGGCTTCCGTAGCGGACGACGCCGCGCTTGTCGCCAAGCGCTTCCCTGAGCGCCTCTCCGAGCGCGATGCCGACGTCCTCCACGCTGTGGTGGTCGTCCACATTCGTATCCCCGGCGCAGCGGACGCTCAGGTCGAAGCGCGCGTGTTTGGAAAAGAGCGTAAGCATGTGGTCGAGAAAGCCCACGCCGGTTTCGATCGCGCCCGTTCCGGTTCCGTCGAGGTTGAGCGAAAGGGAGAGATCCGTTTCCGCGGTTTTTCGGTTGCAGATTGCAAGTCTCATATCGTTCAGTTTCCTTTCCCGTCCAGTAAAGCCCGTAGATTCGTCAGTAAAATATCCATCTGCTCCGGCGTTCCGATCGTGATCCGGCAGAAGTTTTTGATGCGTTCTTTCGTAAAGTGCCGCACCAGCACGCCGCGCGCTTTCAGCTCCCGGTAGAGCGTTTCCCCGTCGATGCGGTCACTCGCGGCAAAGACGAAGTTCGCCGCGGAGGGCAGCACCGTAAAACCAAGCTCCCGCAGGCGCGCAGCCGTTTCCTCCCGCACCGCTTTGGTCTTCCGCGCGTTTTCTTTATAATACGCGTCGTCCTGAATCGCCGCAACCCCCGCCGCCTGCGTCATGCGGTTGACGTTATAAGGGTTAATGGAGTATTTCACCATATTCAGATCGCGGATTAAGTCCGCACAGCCGATGCCGAACCCCAGCCGCGCCCCCGCGAGCGAGCGGCTCTTGGAGAACGTCTGAATCACGAGCAGGTTGTCGCAGCTGTGGATCAGCGGCACGCAGCTCTCCCCGCCGAAGTCGACGTACGCCTCGTCGACGACCACCAGGCGATCCGGATTCGCGCGCACGATCTTCTCGATTTGATCCACCGGCAGGCAGATTCCCGTCGGCGCGTTCGGGTTTGCGATCAGAACATGTTCCTTGACATCCAGATAATCGCGATAGTCGATCGAAAAATCCTCCTTCAGCGGGATCTCGCGCTTCGGCACGCTGCAGAATTCCGCGTAGACCGGGTAAAACCCGTAGCTGACGTCCGGAAACGCGAACGCGTTTTTCTGATCGCCGTAGGCGAGGAACGTGAAATACAGAATCTCGTCCGACCCGTTGACGGGCAGAACGTTCTCCGGCTGGACGCCGTACAGCTCCGCCGCCGCCGCTTTTAGTAACGTGCATTCGGGGTCGCTGTAGAGGTTTAGCCGCCCCGCCTCGCGCGATACGGCGGCGATCACCGCCGGAGACGGCGGAAACGGGGATTCGTTGGTATTTAGCTTCACGTATTTTTGATCCCGCGGCTGTTCGCCGGGGGTATACGGTTTCAGGTTCGCGTACTTCTCGCTTAAAAAACGACTCATCTGCCCGCCTCCCCGCCGCGGATCAGCGCCGCGCGCGCGTGCGCCTCCAGCCCCTCCGCGCGGGCAAACACCGCGATTTGTCCGCTCAGGCCCGCCAGCGCCTCCCGTGAAAAATACGTATACTGCGTTTTTTTCACAAAATCATCCACCCCGAGCGGGCTGGAAAAACGCGCCGTGCCGCTCGTCGGCAGCGTGTGATTTGGTCCCGCGAGATAATCCCCCAGCGACTCCGGACAGTAGTTGCCGAGAAACACCGACCCGGCGTTTTTCACATACGCCAAATACCGTTCCGGCTCGCGCACACAGAGCTCAAGATGCTCCGGCGCGAGTTCGTTGGCAAGCTCCAGCGCGCCCATGAGGTCGTCCGTCACGATGATTTTTCCGTTTCGCTCAATCGAAGCGCGAGCGATTTCTTCGCGCGGGAGGGATGTTAGTTGCCGTTCGACTTCGATCTCGGCCGCTTCCGCAAGCGCGCGGCAGTCGGTAATCAACACCGCGGAAGCAAGATTGTCATGCTCCGCCTGACTTAACAGATCCGCCGCGACGAACGCCGCGTTTGCGGTCTCGTCCGCGACGACGAGGATTTCGCTCGGTCCCGCGATCATATCGATGGCGACCCGGCCGAACACCTGCCGCTTCGCTTCCGCGACATAAGCGTTACCGGGGCCGACGATCTTATCCACCTTCGGAACGGTTTCGGTGCCGTACGCCAGCGCGGCGACTGCCTGTGCTCCGCCCGCCTTGAACACGCGGTTGACGCCGGCGAGCTTCGCCGCGGCTAGGATGGGCGAGGCGATTTTTCCCTCCGCGTTCGGCGGAGAGGCCATGACGATCAACGGACAGCCCGCGAGCTTCGCGGGGATGGCGTTCATGAACACCGTGGAAGGATAACTCGCCGTTCCGCCGGGGATGTACAGCCCGACTTTCTCGACAGGCGTGATCTTCTGCCCCATGTACACGCCGTTTTCGCGTTCTATTCGAAACCCCTCCCGCAGCTGCATGCTGTGGAACGCGCGGATGTTCTCCGCCGCGGTCTGCATGGCGGCAAGAAGCTCCGGCGGAATTTCCGCAAGCGCGGCTTCCAGTTCCTCCGGCGCAACCTCCAGCGAATTTAGCTCCGCGCGGTCGAATTTTTTTGCATAAGCAAACAACGCGCGATTTCCGTTCTGCGCCACGTCGCGGATGATTCCGCGCACCGTTTCCTCCACGCCGCCGTCCTCCGGCGCGCGCATCAGGAGCGTGCGCCTGTCGATCTGGCTGAAATTCAATATTCTCATGCCTTCATCGCCTCCAGGAGATTCTGGCGCAGCAAATCGATTTGAGCGCCCTTAAATTTATAATTCGCCTTGTTGGCGATCAGCCGCGCGCTGACGGGTTCGATTTCGTCCAGAACGGCAAGTCCGTTTTCCTTGAGCGTTTTGCCCGTCTCCACGATGTCCACGATCACGTCCGAAAGCCCCAGGATCGGCGCGAGTTCGATGGAACCGTTGAGGCGGATCACGTCGATCTCGCGGCTCTGCGCGGCGTAATGGCGGCGCGCGATGTTTGGAAATTTCGTCGCCACTCTGAGGATGCCCGTGTGCGAGTCTGTAAACTCCTTCGGCCCGGCGACGCACATGCGGCATTTGCCGATGTTCAGATCGAGCAGTTCGTAGACGTCCGGCGCGTATTCCAGCAGGATATCTCTGCCTGCGACGCCGATATCCGCAGCGCCGCGCTCGACATAAATCGCCACGTCCGAGGGTTTCACCCAGAAATACCGCACGCCCGCCGCTTCGTTTTCAAATGTGAGTTTACGGTTTTCCTCGAGCAGTTCGGGGCACTCGTACCCCGCCTGCGCAAAGAGCGCGTAGGCTTTGTCTCCAAGCCGTCCTTTCGGCAGGGCGACGCTGATCGTCTGTTTCATGCGTTCGCTCCCTTCGTCAGGCGCACAATTTCGCGGCAGGGCGAATCGGCGTCTTCTCCGCGCTGCACGCGGACGCAGAGCCCTTTTGCGCGCAGCGACTCCGACGCGCAGACGATCGCGAGCGGATCGGTCTCATCATCGTAGAGCACGAGCGTGTCCGTTTCCTGCGCGGGTTTCTGCTCCGAAAGCCGCTCCAGCTGGTCGAGGTACACCGCAAAGCCGATCGCCTCGCCGCTCTTTCCCATGCGGGCAAGCAGGTTATCGTACCGTCCGCCGGAGAGCACGCCGGCGGGAACGCCCTCGACGAACCCGCGAAAGACCAGACCGTTGTAATAGTCCATGTCGTTGACCACCGAAAAATCGAGATTCACGTTTTTCACGCCGTACGCTTCGAGCATGCCGCTTAAACGCCTCAGTCCGTCCAGAGCGGCGCGGCTGCTTTCCGGCAGGGGCAATCGCTCCACCGCGTCCAGCGTCTCTTTCAGCGGGCCGCAGGCGGCGACGAGCGAATCGAGCAAAGCCGCCGTGTTCCCGGAGAGGGAGTATGCCGCGCAGAGAGACGCCAGATCGTGCCGGTTCTTCTCCCCGGCGGCGGCAAGCAGTTTTGCGCATTCCGCATCCCCGATGGGTTCCTCCGCGAGCACGCCGGAGAGCACGCCGACGTCCGAAACATCCAGCGCGTACCGCTCGCCGATTCGGCTAAGGCTCCTCGACGCGAGCATGAGCACCTCGCCCGCGGCATAATCGTCCACGCGGCCGACGCACTCCAGCCCCGTCTGCATGATCTCCCGGAAGCCCTGCGCGTTTCTCGGCACGCGGTAGACGGTCTCCGTGTAACAGAGCTTCTGCGTGCGTCCGTCGTCCTTCATGTTTTTTACGATAGAGAGCGTTACATCCGGTTTGAGCGCCTTAAGCCTGCCGTTCGTGTCGCTGAAGGTGAGTACCTGCTCGCTGGCGAGAAACTTTTTGTTGCGCATATACAGGTCGTATTCCTCGAATTTTCCGACCTTATAAGGGCGGTAGCCGTAGCACAGATACAGCTCCCGCAGCTCAAATACGATTCGTTCCTGCGTGGTCAGCACGGCGGGATTCATACCGTTTCCCCCTTTTCCTTGATTCGGTCGAGTATCAGGCGGTAGCCGCCCGCGCCGTGGTCAAGGCACCGCTTCACGCGCCCGATGGTCGCCGCGCTCACGCCGGTTTTCTCAATCGCGCTGTGATAGGTTCCGCCCGCGTCCAGCGCTTTTGCGATCGCAAGCCGCAGGCTCAGATCCCGTACCTCCTGGATCGTACAGAGATCCTCGAAATATCGATAGCAATCCTCTACGCTGGTCAACAGCAGCACGGAGGCGAAGAGTTCGTCGGTCTGTTTGTTTTTCGGCAGCCCCATATACCCCACCTTAAGCTTAATGCTGGTATGTTATCACTTCTCCGCGCTAAAGTACAGAATTATTTTCACAATTATTCAAAAAAAATGCCGCGCAAGGCGGCACTTATTGATTGCGTGCTTTTATCCTGTTACACTTCCGCGATGGCGTCGACCTCGCAGAGCACGTGTTTCGGCAGCTGTTTGACTGCGACGCAGGCGCGCGCGGGGCGGCTCGTCATGTATTTGCTGTAGACGACGTTGAACGCGTCGAAATCCTCCATATTGGCCAGATAGCAGGTCGCCTTGACCACACGCTCAAACCCGCTGCCCGCAGCCTTCAGCAAGGCGCCAATGTTCTTCATGACCTGTTCTGTCTGGAGAAAGATTTCCGGTGCGACAATTTCGCCGCACGCGGGATCGATCGCGATTTGTCCGGAGACAAATACGAACCCGCCGCTGACAATAGCCTGCGAATAAGGGCCGATTGCCGCCGGAGCGTTTTCGGTACTGATCGTTTTCATCTTCTGTTCTCTCCTTTCGTTTACTATGATCTTCCTATGCTCATTATAGTAAGCCGATGCGTTACGCGTCAACCCGCCGCGTCGTTTCGTCTCTGCCCCGCCGATCCTGCATGGGAAATCCTATTGTAATTTCCGCAATATTGTGCAATCTTATGAATCCGGATCGTAGTATACTGCTCTCATGGCGAAATCGGGAAACAACAAGGGAGAACTGCGCGTGGCGCGCTATGACGCGGAACTGATGGTGGAAGCTTATCAGTTTCAGGGTGTCATGCAGTCGTTTCCCAACCATTTTCACGAGCACTATGTGATCGGGTTCATCGAGCGGGGCAGCCGGTGCCTGCGCTGCAACGGGCAGACCTACCGCACCGCGCCGGGAGACCTGCTTCTCTTTAACCCCGGCGACAATCACGCCTGCGAAAGCATGGACGGGCAGCCGCTCGACTACCGCTGCGTCAATATCGGTCCGGACGTCATGTCGGCGGCAGCCAGGGAGATCGCGGGGCTTTCCGCGCCGCCGGTCTTTGTTCAGCCGGTTGTGTTTCACTGCGACCTGATCGCGGACCTTCGCGAGCTCAACGGCATGATCCTGCGCGGAGAATCGGGCGTGCGAAAAGAGGAGCGGTTTTATTTTCTGCTGGAACAGCTGTTGCGGGATTACGCAAAGGCCGGCCTTGCTGCGCCGGAGGATACGCGCCGCGACGAAATACGCGCCGTGTGTTCCTATCTGGAGACGCATCTGGAAGAGCCGGTTTCGCTCGACGCGCTCGGCAGGGTCGCAAACCTGAGCAAATATCACCTGCTCCGCGCGTTTACGAAAGAGACCGGCATCACGCCGTACAGCTATCTGGAAACGCTGCGCATCGACCGCGCGAAGGCGCTGCTCAAAGGCGGCGCATCACCGGTGTCTGTTGCGCAGCAGGCGGGATTTTCGGATCAGAGCCATTTTTCCAAAGCATTCAAGCAGTTCATCGGCCTCACGCCGGGGCAATACCGGCGCGTGTTCGCCGCGGACAGCAAAGGAAGCGATACGGCGTTCGCAGAGAAGGGAGCACCACAATCAGAATGATCGAACGGGAAGTGAAGTGCGTCATGGTCATCGACGCCGCGCTGCCGCTGGGGCTGATCGCAAACACGGCGGCAATGCTCGCCATTACCATCGGGCAGCGGCATCCCCAAATCGTCGGCGAGGACGTTACGGACGGCTCGGGAATGACGCACGCCGGCATCAGCGTTTATCCCGTCTCGATACTGAAAGGCGACGCGGCTCTGTTGCGGGAACTCCGCCTCCGCCTGTTCGAACCGGAGTTTGCGTGCCTCACGGCGGTGGATTTTTCCAACGTGGCGCAGCAGATCAACGTTTACGATGATTACGCGAAAAAAACCGCCGGAACGCCGGAGAGCGGGCTTTTGTATTACGGCGTCGCACTCTTTGGCGATAAAAAAAAGATCAACCGTCTCACGGGCATGCTGCCGCTGCTGCGGGCATAGCCGCGTATGCGCCTTGTCAGAAAATGTGATACAATACCCACAGGCAAGACTCGAAATTCCGCATACGGGCAGGCCGCGCCTGTCCGTATTTCATTTGTGAGGTAATCGAATGGATTCCAGACCCATCGGCGTATTCGACTCCGGTATGGGCGGACTCACGGCGGTACGCCAGATGATCCGCCTGCTGCCGAACGAGGACATCGTCTATTTCGGCGATACGGGGCGTGTGCCTTACGGCGGACGCTCGGCGGAGACCATCGTACGATACGCGCGGCAGGACGTTGCGTTTCTGCGCGGCTTCGACCTCAAGGCGATCGTGATCGCCTGCGGTACGGTATCCACCACCGCGCTGGATGTGCTGGAGCGCGAAAATAAGATCCCGATCCTCGGTGTCGTCCAGCCAGCGGCCCTGGCAGCGGTTAAGGCGAGCGAAAGCGGGTGCATCGGTGTGATCGGCACCAAGGCGACCATCCGCAGCGGTGCGTACGAGACGGCCATCCGCAAGCTCCTGCCGCAGGCGAAGCTGACCGCGCGGGCCTGCCCGCTGCTCGTTCCTCTCGTGGAGGACGGCCGGGTGCGGCGCGGAGATATCGTGACCGAACGCGTCGTGGAGGAATACCTCTCCCCCGTCAAGGCGGCGGGCGTGGACACGCTGGTTTTAGGCTGCACACATTATCCGCTGCTGCGGGACGTGATATCGGGCTTCATGGGAGATAGCGTCGCCCTCGTCGACACCGGGGAAGAAGCCGCCCGCTCCGCGGCGGAACTTCTCCGCAAAAGCGGCGGGCTGAACGCGGAATCGCACGCGGGAACGCGCCGCTACTACGCCAGCGACAGCGCGGCGGACTTCGCCGCGACGGCCTCGCTGTTCCTCGGGCAGGACATCTCGGACCGCGTGGAGCGCGTGGCGATCGAAAATTATTAGTTTGATTTCTCTAGTCGAAAATGATTTGTTTGTTTTCATATTGGAAGAATTCAGGCAAGTATATAAAAAAAGCGGTTTCCCGCTTTTTTTGCATTTTTGAATAGATACTAAAGGGTTGCCGTCGATACTGAAACCGGCTAATATAGTTAGTACTGCTAACGAGTTGACGAATTGTTGAAGTAATCATCCTATAATGCGCGGAAATGGTTAGTACTGCTAACTATAAATCATTCAAAGAGGCTGTAATGGCGAAAGTAACAATCGATACGGAACGCTGCAAAGGATGCGGGCTCTGCACCGGCGCTTGTCCGAAACAGATATTGCGCATCGACGCGCGGCGGATCAACCGCAAGGGGCACTCCCCCGCCGAGGTGACGGACGAATCGCGCTGCATCGGCTGCGGTTTCTGCGCGGTGATGTGCCCGGATTGCGCGATCACGGTGGAGAGGTAACGGCTATGGCGGAGAGAGTATTGATGAAGGGGAACGAAGCCCTTGCCGAGGCGGCGGTACAAGCAGGCTGCCGTCATTATTTCGGATACCCGATCACCCCGCAGACGGAGATTGCCGCCTATCTGGCGAAGCGCATGCCGGCTGTCGGAGGCGTTTTTTTACAGGCGGAGAGCGAAATCGCGGCCATCCACATGGTCTACGGCGCGTCCGCGGCGGGAAAGCGCGCGATGACCAGCTCCAGCAGCCCCGGCATCTCGCTGAAAAGCGAGGGGCTTTCCTACCTCGCCGGAAGCGACCTGCCCGCGCTCGTAGTCAACGTGCAGCGCGGCGGCCCCGGTCTCGGCGGCATACAGCCCTCGCAGTCGGATTATTTTCAGGCGACGCGCGGCGGCGGGCACGGCGACTTTCGCAATATCGTGCTCGCGCCCGCTTCCGTGCAGGAGATGGCGGACCTGACGATCAAAGGGTTCGATCTCGCGGACAAATACCGCATGACCGCGATGATCCTCGCGGACGGAACAATCGGGCAGATGATGGAGCCTGTTCTGCGGGAAACGCCCGTACAGGCAGCCTGTGAAAAGCCCTGGTCGCTCACCGGCACGGATTTGGCGCGGGAGAAGAACATTATCACCTCGCTGTATCTTCAGTCGGAGGTATTGGAACGGAAAAACCTCGACCGGTTCGCGCGTTATCAAACCGTTCGGGAGCGCGAAACGCTCTATGAATCGTATCGGATGGACGACGCGGACGTCTGTGTGGTCGCATACGGCATCGCGGCGCGCGTCTCAAAAAACGCGGTCGCGTCCGCGCGGGAGGAAGGCATCCGCGCTGGGATGATCCGCCCGATTACGCTCTGGCCGTTTCCAACCGAGGCGCTGAAAACCGCGGCAAACCGCGTAAAACACTTTTTATCGGTGGAACTGTCCATGGGGCAGATGATCGAAGATATCGAGCTGGCGATGCGTTGCTTGCGGCCGGTTACACTCGTTTCCCGCGTCGGCGGAATCATCCCGTCGCCGGAGCAGGTGCTCACGGCGATTCGAAACGCGGCGGGAGGAAACAGCATATGATCGTATCTCAAAGGCCCCGTGCACTGACGCAGGCGCATACGCACTACTGCCCTGGCTGCACTCACGGCGTCGTCCACCGTCTCGTGGCGGAGGCAATCGACGCGCTGGGCGTACAAGGCCGCACGGTCGGCGTCGCGCCCGTAGGGTGCGCTGTGCTGGCATACAATTATTTCGACTGCGACATGATCGTCGCCGCGCACGGGCGCGCGCCCGCCGTCGCGACGGGACTCAAACGCGCGAACCCCGAAAGCATCGTGTTTTCCTATCAGGGCGACGGGGATCTCGCGAGCATCGGCATGGCGGAAGCCGTGCATGCCGCCGCACGGAATGAAAACATCACGGTGATCTTCGTCAACAACGCGGTCTACGGCATGACCGGCGGTCAGATGGCGCCGACCACTCTGCCCGGGCAGGTGACGCAAACCTCGCCCTTTGGCCGAGACACGGTCAGCTGCGGGTTTCCCGTCAAAGTCAGCGAGATGCTCTCCCAGCTCGACGGGCCGGAGTACATCGCGCGCACGGCGCTCAACTCTGTAAAAAACGTGCTCGACGCAAAAAAGAAGATCGAACGTGCGTTTCGCAATCAGATCGAAGGGCGCGGATTCTCGCTGGTCGAGGTGCTCTCCGCCTGCCCGACCAATTGGGGCATGGCGCCGCAGGCCGCGCTCGGCTGGATCGAAACCGCGATGATCCCGTATTATCCCCTCGGCGTATTTCTCGACCGCAGCGCAAAGGAGGCGACGAATCTATGACAAAACGCGATGAAACCATCCGCATCCTGATCGCCGGGTTCGGCGGGCAGGGCGTACTCTTTCTGGGCAAGCTGATCGCGCTCGCCGCAAGCGGGAGCGGGAAACAGGTGACGTGGCTGCCCTCCTACGGGCCGGAGATGCGCGGCGGCACCGCGAACTGCGGCATCATCGTCAGCGGCTCGCCCATCGGTTCGCCGATCGTCGCGGAGCCGGACGTACTGGTCGCCATGAACCTGCCGTCCTATCAGGCATTTGAACCAAAGGTTGCGCCGGGCGGCGCGATCGTGCTGGATTCCTCGCTGATCCCTGCGGCGCAGACGCGCGCGGACGTAACATACTTCTCTCTGCCCGCGGCAAAGATGGCGGCGGACGCGTCGCTCGACGGGTTGGCGAATATGATCCTGCTTGGAAAGCTGCTCGGCGAGCGCCTGCCATTTGGCAAGGAAGAAATCGAAGCCGCGCTGAAAAAAGCGCTGCCGGAGCAGAAAAAGCATCTGCTCGAAGCCAATCAAAAAGCCCTCGCGCTCGGGAGGGCTTATCGGGAGGATGAAATCGAACGGCTCCGGCCGAACGTTCCGTCGAAAAAGATCGGATAAGGCGGCCGCGTTATCGTTCGGCACACTCGACACAGTCCCGTCCGTTCACCTTGGCGCGGTAAAGGCACTGATCCGCAAGGGTGACAAGCTGCGCCGCGGTGCAGACGCCCGTGTCGCTCGCGAGCACCGCGCCGATGCTCGCGGTGATTTGAACGCACCCGTTTTCCAGGGGAATCTCGCTGGTGCGAAGCTGTACCGCAAGCCGTTCGGCAACGGAGCGGAGATCGGCGCAGCCGGGGATCAGCACCGCGAATTCCTCGCCGCCCCAGCGGCAGACGCTGGCGTCGGGGCCGGCGCCTCTGGCGATAAGACGCGCCGCGTACTGCAGCACGACGTCGCCCTGCATATGCCCGTACAGGTCGTTGATGGATTTGAAGCGGTCGATATCGAGGATAATCAGGCCGAGCGGGCTCCGTTTCTCCTGAAAATAACGGTCCATCAGTTCGTTGAAGCCGTAACGGTTATAAACCTCCGTCAGCGCATCGTGCGAGTAAAGATAGCGATACCGCTCCTGCGTTTCGAGCAGTTTGCGCTGCGTCAGCTCGCGGATGGTTTCCAGCACGAAGGACACGCCCCAGAACGCGATGTAGATCAGCGGAAAGCGCATTTTGAACGTAACGCCATAGTCGTAATGAACGAGGGACAGCCCGAGCCGCGTATGCAGCAGGAACATCAGCTCCAGCAGCATAACGGCGCAGAGGATGGTGCCCGTTTTTCGTCCGAACGCCAGCAGGCCGCAGGCCGGCAGGAAGCAGACCCAGAGGATGCTGAACCCGTCCGGCATACCGGAAACGATGAAGAACGTCAGGAGCAGAAAGAAGCTGACGATGAACGCCGCCTGCGAAAAATACAGGCTGATTCTCTTTTTCAGAAGCAGCGCGAAGATCAGCGCGCAGAATAAGGAGTAAACGAGGGTCGCGATGGTCAGCGGCCCTTTTTTCGTCAGGATATTCGCAACCGTCATGACGGCGGCGATCACCGAGAGCATTGCGTAGATGCAGACGAACAGAAAATAACGCCGCTCGGTTTCGTCGAGCAGCGAAGCGCGAATCCGCTCGCCAAATTGATTGATCAGGCGCATAAGCGGTGTAACCCTCACTTGTGTAACCCAATTATAGCGAACGCGCGCGGGAACTGCAATCGAATTGCGCAAACGGCAGGGCAGTATCAAACAGCATAAAAATGCATTGACAAATGTTGATAAAACTGGTATCATGCAGGAAATTTCATAAAGAAAAGCTGTGACGAAGACGGACGGACAGGCAGCATTCAGAGAGCCGGAGAGGGTGAAAATCCGGCGGCGCGCGTGTTCAATATCCCATCGCTTCGTAGCTGAAAATTCGAAAAGTATGCATATCGCTGCCGCGTAGGGTTTTCCGTAGACGCCGCGTCAAGGCGCAGGGCTTGATAGAGCCTGACGAGTGGCGCCGGTTCCGGCGCAAGTTGAGTGGTACCGCGGGAGAGAACCGATCGCCCGTCTCAAGATATTTTCTTGCGACGGGTGTTTTATTATCCGCAGGTACGGTTTTTCTTTTGACTCGCGGAGGTTTTGTCTCCGGCGGAAAGGAGCGCGGCGTGGTCATCTCCTGTGTGCAGATGAATGTCCTTCCCGGCGACCCCGAACGGAACTTCGCCCGCGCGGAGACGCTCGTACGCAGGGCCGCGCGGAAAAAAACGGACGTCGTCGTGCTGCCGGAGCTCTGGAACACCGGTTTCTCGCCGGCAAGCGCCGATCCCGCGCAGGCGGACGAAGACGGCGCGCGCACAAAAGCGCTCTTTGCGCCGCTCGCCCGCGAGCTGAACGTCAACATCCTCGCCGGCAGCGTCACGACCCGCAAACACGGCGCGCTGTATAACACGGCGTATGTGTTCTCCCGCGAGGGCGCCCTTGCCGCCGAATACGATAAGACGCACCTCTTCTCCCCGATGGGCGAGGCGGCCGCGTATACGGCGGGAAACGCGCTCGTACGCTTTCCGCTGGACGGCGTGTCCTGCGCGGCGATGATCTGCTACGACATCCGCTTTCCCGAACTGGCGCGCTCGCTCGCGCTGACGGGGCTTAGCATACTCTTCGTAGCCGCGCAGTGGCCGCGGCCGCGCATCGGGCAGCTCGGCGTTCTGCTCAGGGCGCGCGCGATCGAAAACCAGCTTTACGCCGCGCTCTGCAACGGCTGCGGGCGAGCGGGCAGCGTTCAGTACGGCGGGCGCTCGGAAATCGTCTCCCCGCGCGGCGAAACGCTTGCGAAGGCGGGCGGCGGGGAATGCGTCGTCCGCGCGCGGCTGGAGTTGGAAGATCTGCCGCGGCTCAGGGCGGAACTCCCGGTTTGGAACGACCGCAGGCCGGATCTCTACGGTGATTTGCGCGGAACAAACAGCAAAGGATCGAATGCCGGAACCGTTCGGTAAAATTCCGCCGGACGGAAAACGGTTGATAATAGAGAAGAATGAGCAGAGGTGAAATGAAATGAATTACGTTTTTCCGGTGACGAGGAATCAGAATCCCAAGCCCAAACCCGACCCCAACGAACTCGTATTCGGCAAGCAGTTTACCGACCACATGTTCGTGATGGAATATGACGACGGCCTGGGCTGGCACGACGGGCGCATCGTCCCCTACGGCGACATTATGCTGAGTCCCGCGTCGAGCGTGCTGCACTACGCGCAGATGATGTTCGAGGGCATGAAGGCGTACAAGACGGCGGACGGCCACGTCCTGCTCTTCCGTCCGGAGATGAACGCGCGCCGCCTCAACCGCACCAACGAGCGCATCTGCATGCCGCAGATGGACGAGGAACTGTTCGTCGCGGCGGTGAAAGCGACCGTCAAAGAGGACGCGGACTGGGTGCCGGACGCGCCCTTTACCTCGCTCTACGTCCGTCCGTTCATCATCGCGGACGACGCCGCGCTGGGCGTCAAGGCCGCGCACCATTACCGCTTTATGATCATCCTCGCCCCGTCCGGCCCGTATTACGCGGCCAACCGCGGCAAGCTCTCCACCACGCGCATCTTCGTGGAGGACGAATACATCCGCGCGGCGCACGGCGGCACGGGCTACGCCAAGGTCGGAGGCAACTACGCCGGCAGCCTCCGCGCCTCGCAGAAGGCGAACGAGTGCGACTGCAACGACGTGCTCTGGCTCGACGCGCACGAGCATAAATACATTGAGGAAGTCGGCTCCTCCAACGCGTTCTTCAGGATCGGGGACGAGGTCGTCACGGCGCCGCTCGCGGGCACGATCCTGCCCGGCATCACGCGGGACTCCGTGCTCACGCTTTTAAAAGAGTGGGGCGTGAAGCACAGCGAGCGGAAGGTCTCCATCGACGAGGTAATCGAGGCGGCGAAGAAGGGCGAACTGAAGGAAGCCTTCGCCAGCGGCACGGCGGCGGTGATTTCGCCGATGGGCGTGCTTCGGTACATGGGCGAAGAGTACGCGATCAACAACCGCAAGGTGGGCGATCTTTCCCAGAAGCTGTACGACACGATCACGGGCATCCAGACCGGAAAAATCCCGGATACGCGGGGCTGGACGCTGCGGGTGGTGTAAGGCAAAGGTGGATATGCCGCGGTATATAGCGGTATAACAAAATTTATCTTGCTTTTTTGTACGGTTGATCTATAATACGTTTTGGTTCCGGCACGTTGCCTCGCAGTTTGGTGTGAACAACACGAACGCGCGGTGAGCGTGCCGGTTCCGTTTTTGAGTTTTGGGGGGAATTATTTAGTTTGTCCTTATCACGATATAAATCGGAATCCATACAAATTGGGGTTTTATGCTGACCTGAATGTATATTCGAAATTTAGGCGTTGGCGGAGTAATTCGGTACGGTAAAGAACGTGAGATTTTGGCGAAAAAGCACCCTCTTTCGAGAGATCGGGAGAGGCTGCTATATTATAGATTTAATTCAGGTGTACTAACTTATAAGCACAACACGTGGCATTGACACTGCTATATTTTGTGATAACATAAGAAATAAATTGTTGAATGGAGGCATATATAAGTATGGCTAGCAACTCATATCCTATGTTAAGTGCCAGTAATTGGTGGAATTTGCGTCAAAAGTTCATTCAATCAATTCCAAATGCTATTTCCCCGACTTTACTAGCAAGTTTATTAAATATGGAAGAGCGTTCAGCGACGAATAACATTATGCCCTATTTAAAGCAAGTTGGTATTATTGATCAAGATGGAAAACCTACGTCCAGAGCTACTTTGTGGAGGGATGATCAGGATTATCCGAAAGTATGCAAAGAGATTATTGAAGAAGTGTACCCACCAGAACTGAGGGATATTGCGGTAATAGAAGATAAGGACAAAGAGTCAGTTAAACGCTGGTTTTCGAAAGCAACAGGCGCTGGTTCAAGCTCCATAGCTAAGATGGTTTCATTCTATCTTCTGCTTGTTGAGGCAGATCCTTTTAAAAACTCGATAACAGTGAAAAAAGTATCAGCAGTAAAAAATGGAACGAAAACGGCAACAACAAACAGTAAAAAAGTTAACGAGAAAAAAGAGCAAAAGAAAACGTCAAGTAACAAAGGCGAGGAAAAGGAACTTGAAGCTGACGCGAAACCGAGCTCTTATCCTAACCAACCATCAATGAACATCAATTTACAGATACACATTTCTTCTGAGGCAACGGTTGAACAAATTGATAAAATATTCGAAAGCATGGCTAAGCATATTTATAATCACAGGTAAAAAATATGTACGAGGAAGCACAGAGAGTCTTTGATTTATGCAACGGCATTAAAAATGATATAGTAACTACATATAAACCATCTAGTGAAGGTGAAAAAGCAAAAAGCGACCTTGTACTAGTAAGCTCAATTTTCAACAACACTAGAGGCTATATAGAGCGAGTGGTAAATCAAATCAACGGTTCTTACGAAAAAGGTTGGTACGACTGCTGCGCAGTGATGACTAGGCGATTGCTTGAGACGTTGATTATTGAAACTTATGAAGCTTATAGTGGATTGTCAACAGTAAGTCGGACAGATTTTATAAGGTACGAGATCTCTTAAACTCTGCTGGTGACAAGTATCCAAGTGTTCCGTGTAAACGGATGTTGTTGAACCAGTGAACATAATCCAGCAGCT
>JAEWUO010000010.1 GCA_023459335.1 Bacillota bacterium | reverse complement strand
CAGAATTACTGGCTTGTTTTTGTTTCCTGCACTATATAGTTTTCAAGGTGCTCCTGGGCTTTTGAAACCTCTCGGCCCCTTCCGCCCGCCGCCCCGCTCCGCGCGACAGCTTGATTAGTATAGCAATTTGAGATAGTAATGTCAATTGCTTTTTTCGATCTTTTTCGAAATGCGTATGATTTTATTCTCTCGAATTGCTAGCATTTTTCGGATGCTCGATTATTTTACTTCTTCCTAAATTGAAAAGCAAGTGCTTTTATCACATTTTACGCGCTTTTTCTCCCGTGTTGTGTCGCTTTCTTGCGCGCGCCACAATAGGTAGTTTTTCCGCCGGCCGCCGCGTCTGTCTCATGCGTCCGTACCGCGTTGACAAGGTGCTTCGGCGTGCTGTATTCTATATAAGAAATTTTGTACCGCAAGGAGCAGCGATATCCTATGAGATCCATGACCAGCAAGGAGCTTCGGCAACTGTATCTTGACTTCTTTGTCTCCAAGGGACATGTTGTCATCCCCTCCGCCTCACTGATCCCGGAAAATGATCCGACGGTTCTGTTTACCACGGCGGGCATGCATCCGCTTGTGCCATATCTGATGGGCGCAGCTCATCCCGAAGGAAAACGGCTTGTCGACGTACAGAAATGCCTCCGCACCGGCGACATCGACGAAGTCGGCGACGCTTCGCACTGCACGTTTTTCGAGATGCTTGGGAACTGGTCGCTCGGCGATTATTTCAAGAAAGAATCCATCGCCTACTCCTGGGAGTTTCTTACGAGCGAAGCCTGGCTCGGCATCGATCCGAACCTGCTGTATTTTACATGTTTTGAGGGCGACGGCAACGCCCCGCGCGATACCGTGGCGCACGATTGCTGGGTCAGTCAGGGTGTCGACCCCGCGCACATCGTATACCTGCCAAAGAAAAACAACTGGTGGGGCCCGGCCGGACAGACCGGTCCCTGCGGCCCCGACACGGAGATTTTTTTCGACACCGGCAAAGCGCCGTGCGGGCCAAGCTGCGAGGCGGGCTGCGACTGCGGGAAATATCTCGAAATCTGGAACAACGTGTTCATGGAATACAACAAAACCGCCGAGGGAACGTTCGAGACCCTCGCGCAGAAAAACGTCGATACGGGTATGGGCCTCGACCGTACGCTTGCGACGCTTCAGGGCGTGAAAAGCGTATACGACACCGACGCGTTCGCCGGCATCATCGCCGTGATCTCTAGCCTTTCCGGAAAGCAATACGGCGAAAACGCGGGGGTCACGCGCATGTTCCGTATCGTAGCCGACCACATCCGCAGCGCAACGTTTCTGCTGGGCGACCAGCGCGGCGTTACACCGAGCAACGTCGACCAGGGGTATGTCCTGCGCCGGTTGATCCGCAGGGCGATCCGTTTCGCGATGCAGCTCGGCATACCTGACGGAAGCCTTCCGCAAATCGCGGAAGCGGTCATCGCGCAGTACGGCGAGTTCTACCGCGAACTGAGCGAAAACCGCGCAAAGATACTGGACGAATTGTCGAAAGAAGAACAGCGCTTCGAACACGCGCTGAAAAAAGGCATCCACGAGTTCGAGCGGCTGGTCTCCACGCTGGACTGCACCATCATCGACGGAGTGAGCGCGTTCCATCTTTACGATACGTTCGGTTTTCCGATCGAACTGACGCAGGAACTCGCCGCGGAACGCGGCCTGAAGGTCGATAAAACAGGATTTGACGAAGCGTTCAAGGCGCATCAGGAGCTCTCTCACGCGGGCGCGGAGCAGCGCTTCCAGGGCGGGCTCGCCGATCATACGGCGGAGACCGCGCGGCTGCACACCGCGACGCACCTGCTTCAGGCGGGGCTGCGAAAGGTGCTGAATACCGATGAAGTCGCACAGAAAGGCAGCAACATCACCGCAGAGCGTCTGCGTTTCGACTTCAGTTTTCCGAGAAAGCTTACGCCGGAGGAACTTGCCGCCGTGGAAGCGTTTGTCAACGAAGCCATCTTGCGGGATGTCGAAGTCACCTGCGAAGAGATGACCGTCGACGAAGCGAAAGCAAGCGGCGCGATCGGTCTTTTCGAGAGTAAATACGGTTCCAAAGTCAAAGTATACACCGTTCCCGGATACAGCCGCGAAATCTGCGGCGGCCCGCATGCGGCGCGCACGGGCGAGCTGGGACGGTTCGAAATCAAAAAGGAGGAAGCGTCGAGCGCGGGCGTTCGTCGCATCAAAGCGGTGCTGACCGATGCGTGACTGGTACGTTTACGATTGGGATCTTCAGGGTTTGCCGGCGGAATTCCACGTCGATCTGAAATACGTGGAAGAATTTGACACGCTCGGGGATTTCACAACGCTGCTCTATGTTTCCTGTTACCCGAAAAAACCGGAGGCGCAGTCCTTCTCCGCGCGGGAAAGCCGCCTGCTCGACGACGTAAGCCGCGAATGTATGCGAATCCTCGGCGAAGCGTGCGCTTATGTCGGATATATCGACATCGCCGCGCAGCGCAGGTATTATTTTTATACGTCCGACGCGAGACTGCTCGTCCCGCTCATGGCATACTGTTCCGATGAGGACCGCCTGCGTCTGGAGTGCTTCAAGGCGGAGGAACCGAACCGCCAGACTTACTACCGACTGCTGGTTCCGGACAACGCCAAACGCCAATCCGTGGACAACGAATCGTATATCGAGTCCATCCGCATGCGCGGGGACGACAACGAAGCCTTCCGCCGCGTCAACCTGCATTTCTATTTTCCGAGCGCAAACGGCCGTACGCTCTTTTGCGAGAATGCAAAATCGCTCGGGTTCGCGATCGGAACGACGGATTACATCCCCGAACGCGAACCGTCCTATTATGTCGTACTGCACACCATCAGTCCGCTGGAACTGGAGACGATTACGGAGCTGACGACCAGGGCGATCCTCGCCGCAGAAGCCTATGGAGGCGTGATGGAGCACTTCGACTCCGCGTTCGTTCAGAAGCGAAGTATCTTCGGTTAATCGTCATTCACTTGAAAACAAGAGCCGGAAAACCGGCTCTTTTATTTTCCTACACAAAATCTTGAAAAGATTCGGTCGATCACCGCGGCGTCAACGTCCGTTCCCGTGATGGAGCCCAGATGGTGCAGCGCGTTTTTGACGTCCGTCGCCGCGCAGTCGAGCTCGTCCGCGGACCGCGCTTCGTTCAGAGAGCGCAGCGCGTGTTCCAGCGCGCGGATATGCCGCTCGTTCGTAATGGCGGAAGCGTCCGCTCGTTCCGGCGCCGCAAGCGCGAGGATCGCGCGCTGCAGCGCGTCAAGCCCCTCTCCCGTCTTCGCGCTGACGCATACAGCCTCCCCAGCATAAACGCATTTTATCGTAAGATCGCTTTTATTCAGCACAACGACCCTCGTTCGGTTTTCCGTTTCCCGCAGCAGGGCTTCGTCCGAGTCGGTTAACGGCGCCGAACCGTCCAGCACAAGGCAGACCACGTCCGCGCCGTTCAAAGCAGCGCGCGCGCGTTCCACGCCGATACGCTCCGCCTCGCCTTCTGCTTCACGGATCCCCGCTGTGTCGATGAGCCGCACAGGTACGCCCTCGATGCTCACCTTTTCATCGATCACGTCCCGCGTAGTTCCGGCCGACGAGGTCACAATCGCGCGATCGCTGCCCAGCAGCGCGTTCATCAAAGACGATTTTCCGACATTCGGCCGCCCGACGATCGCGACGCGCAGCCCGTCCCGCAGCACCCTGCCGCGGCGCGCGCCCGCAATCAGCCTCTCGATCTGCAAAACCGCTGCGCCGAGCGAATCCGGCAGCGCGTCCAGCGTATCCGCTTCCGCTTCGTCGGGGTAGTCAATCGCGGCGTCGATGCCCGACAGCGCGTCCGTGAGCAGCGATTCGACCGCTTCGATTTCCCGTTTTACGCTGCCCTGCAGCTGTAAAAGCGCCGCTTTCAGGCTCTGCTCCGCGTCCGCGTTGATCACGTCCATGACCGCCTCCGCGGCGGAGAGATCCATCTTTCCGTTCAGAAACGCACGCTTGGTAAACTCCCCCGCCTCCGCCGGACGAAAGCCGAGCGAAGACAGCGCGGCGAGCGTCCGCTGTACGGTCTGCGCGCCGCCGTGTACGTTCAGTTCCATCATGTGCTCGCCCGTATAACTGCCCGGCGCGGGAAAAAAGACCGCCATGCAGTCGTCGATCGTTTCGCCGTTTTGTGTCAGGCGCGCGTGGACGAGTTCGCGCGGCCGCGCGGTCGGGTCCCGGTCGAGCAGAATTCGCGCGCGCGCCGCTTCTTCGCCTGAGATGCGGATGACCGCAATCGCCCCGCCGACCGCAGAGGACGGAGCAAAGATGGTATCTTCCATATTGTCTCCCGATTTGGCGGTTAGTTGCCGACGCCAAAATAGCATACGAGCCGACGCGTTTGCTGCGGCGGCTCGATTTTCCGGTTACTTCGACGGTGTGATGACCACGTGGCGGTTTGGCTCCTCGCCCTCGCTGTGCGTCGTTACCCCGTTGAATCCCTGCAGCGCGCTGTGCAGGATGCGCCGCTCGTACGGGTTCATCGGCTCCATGGCGACGGGTCTGCCGGTCTGACGCACCTGCGTCGCGTTTTTCCGTGCGAGGCGCTTGAGTGTCTCTTCCCTGCGGGAACGGTATCCCTCCGTATCGAGCGTGACGCGGAGATACCCTTCCTCTTTGCGGTTTTTATTGGCGACGAGGGAGACAAGGTATTGCATCGCGTCGAGCGTTTCGCCGCGGCGGCCGATCAAAAGGCCCATGCTCTCCGCGTCGATGCAAAGCCTCAGCCCGTTATCCGTGTTCGCCGCGAGCACCGGCGCTGGCGTGTTCATCTTCTGCAGCAGTTCGCTTAAAAACACGGCGCAAGGGGTCCCTTTCGCGAGGTCGGCGCTGTAGTCGTAATGCTCTTCCACGACCGGTTCCGGCGCGCGTTCGCGGCCTTGACCACCGTGCTGCCCGTCGCGGTATCCCCCGCGCATCGCGCTCCCGCGCTGGCCGCGATCGTATCGATCGCCGCCGTCCCTGCGCTCGGGACGATCGCCTTCGCGCCGTTCAGGACGCGGGCCGCCGTTTCTGGGCAGATCACGCCGCTGCTGGTAGCTGGCTTCCTTTTCTTTCCGATAGACCTGCTCCATCTCCATGACGAGCGGCACCTCGCGCTCGGTCAGGCGGACGACCGCCTGCTTCGCGCCGATGCCGAACAGGCCCTTGCTCTCGGACTGGATGGTTTCGATCTCGACTTCGTCGATGGTCACGCCCATTTCTGTCAGGCCGATGAAGATCGCTTCATCGACGCTGTGACCCGAAAACTCCATGCTCCTCATTTATTAACCGCCTCCGTCAGCAATGCTTTTTTCTTGGCGAACGAACGGTTGATCAGAAGCGTGGTGCCCAGCGAAAAGATATTGCTGAACGTCCAGTATACCGCAAAACTCGCGTTGTACTGGAGGCAGAAGAAGAACGACATCGCCGGCATCAGCCAGTTCATGATCTTGTTCGTGCCCGCGGTCGCGTCGCTCTTGGGCTGGTTTTTCTGCATGATCCAGGTGGAGAGGTACGTCGTGCCGCCCGCGAGGATCGGGAAGATGAACCAGCCGTTGTTCATCCCGTTGTAAAGATCGGCGCAGGGCGCCATAAGCGCGGTATATCGCGCCGCTAGTTCGTCCGTCAGCGTTGCGATTGAATACGCGTCGCCGTTTTTCACAAAGAAACCGAGGTCGACGAATTTCTGCAGCGCGTCCGGGTGTTCCGTGAAATAGAGCAGCTTCGGCAAGGAGGCGTTCGTTTTGCTGAAGAATTCTTTTGCGGCCATAATGACCGGGGAGAATCCGTTATCCGGCATCCAAAGGTTATTCACCCAGAAGAACCGGAAGCTCTGGAAGAGTTCGACGCCTTTGTCCTGATTATCCTGCATCGTGAGGATCAGGCGCACCATCATCTCGTTGCCCCACTGCCGGAACGCCGCGATGAAGATGAAAAACAGCGGCATCGTGATGAGCATCGGCAGACACCCGCCAAACATGCTCACGCCTTCCGCGCGCATGAGTTTCTGCTGCTCCGCGTTGAGGCGCTGCGGATCCTTCTCATATTTTTTACGAAGTTTATCGAGCTGCGGCTGGATGCCTGCCATTTTCATGGAGGATTTTCTGGACTGAATGTCGCCGAATACCGTCAGGCAGCGGATGATCAGCGTCGAGACGATGATCGTAAGTACGATACTTTGATTGGTCAGGGCTTCGTAGAGCCAGCGCATTCCGAGGAATGCCCACTGTGTAATGAAGAAATCGCCTTGCAAGGGGGGTGTCCTCCTCTCTCTATCTACAGGATATGGCTTTCAGTTTGATTTGGCGCGTTTCGCCTGAAACAGTGTCGGTTATATGAAAACCGCGAAGCGGCAATCTTGCAGAATTGTTTTACGGTACGGGATCGTAACCGCCTTTGCAGAACGGGTTGCAGCGCAGCACGCGCCAGACGGCGAGCAGCGAACCTTTCCATGCACCGTGTTTCTGAATGGCTTCCATGGCGTATTCCGAGCAGGTCGGCGTGAAGCGGCAGCTGGGCGGAACGAGTGGAGATATGTATTTTTTATATCCGCGGACGATAGCGATCAGAATCCGCCTCATTCCTCTCCCTCCGCTTCCAAAAGACCGGCGCGCAGCAACAGCGCGAGCATCGATTCCCGAATGCTTAAAAACGGTGCGTCCAGGATTGGTTCCCTTGCGATGAAGATCAGGTTCCTGCCGCCTTTTACGCTGGGTATCAGCGGCGTTACCGCTTCCCGCATACGCCGTTTCACACGGTTTCGAACGACGGCGTTCCCGAGTTTTTTGCTGACGGAAAAGCCGATTTTCGCTTCTTTCGTACGATTTTTTACGTAAACCAGAGACAGCAGGTTCCCTCCGCAGGATTTTCCGGCGCGGTAGGTATAGCGAAACTCCTTCTTCCGCCGCAGCGAGTCACTGTGTTTCACGGCCCCGCATCCTTTTTATATACGGCGGCGCTTTTCGGCACCGCGGTCAGGGAATACAGCTGTCTGTAAATACAAACATGCGGCAAGCAAATGCCTGCCGCAAGCGCTTGTGCGTATTGCTACGGTTTTCATCCAAGCAAGTCCGTTACGCGCTGAGAACTCTGCGGCCTTTTGCGCGCCTGCGTTTGATGACATTGCGGCCGTCGGCCGTCTTCATGCGTTTACGGAATCCATGCACTTTGCTCCGCTGCCGCTTTTTGGGCTGGTAGGTTCTATACACCCGAATACACCTCGCTTTGTTTTGAGTCGTACGGGCGTGACACCCGCGAATATCGCACACACGGGCATACGTCCGCATGTTATGAACCTTATGTATTATAGAGGACGGTATCAGGCCGTGTCAAGGAGTTTCTTTGCGCCTGTATCGGCGCTCATCCGCGCAGCTTTGCAAACACGAGCCTTCCGGCGGATGTCTGCAGCGCGCTGGTCACTACGATGTCCTGCGTCTCGCCGATATGCTTCCTGCCGTTCTCGACGATCACCATCGTGCCGTCCGGCAGATAACCGACGCCCTGTCCTGATTCCTTGCCTTCCCGTACGATGGCGAGCGGCAGTTCTTCGCCGGGCAGCAGCACCGAGCGCACGGCGTTGGCCAGGTCGTTTATGTTGAGCACGGGCATATTCTGCACCGCCGCGACCTTGTTGAGATTGTAATCGTTGGTCACGAGAATCCCGCAAAGATCCGAGGCAAGCCGCAGGAGCTTGAGATCCACTTCGTCCACGTCGTCATAGTCCCGCTCCTCCACGACTACGCGCTGCTCAAGTTCGCGCTGCATGGAGTGCAGGATGTCCAGTCCACGGCGTCCGCGGGATCGCTTCATCGCGTCCGAGCTGTCCGCAATATGTCTGAGCTCGCGAAGAACAAATGCCGGAACGACGATCTTCCCTTCGAGAAAACCTGTTTTACAGATATCGTAGATTCGTCCGTCGATGATGACGCTCGTATCGAGCACCTTCGGCCGTGCGTCCAGCGAAGCCGCTCCTTTGCCGGAGTGACCGCGCCGCACCGCGCCCTCCATGAGCTCAGGACGCCGCGTGATGCCGATATAACCGCCATAATAGCCGCAAAGAATGAACAGCAGCAGAGTGATGATCCCCGGTAAAACCGGAACATTGATCGTGCGCACGATCAGACTGAGCAGATACGCAAACAGAAGGCCGATCATGATGCCGATCACGCCGAACAGGATGTCCAGCGCGGGCATTTCGGTCAGTCTGCGTTCCAATCTCTGAAAAAAGCCGCGAACACCGTCTATGATCTTTGGAGAGATAATAAAAAAAATGATTCCGAATAAGATTCCAACGATCGCATAGAGGGCGGCCATCACGACGGGTATGGTGGTATAGCGCAGCACATAGTCGAATCCCGGATATTTGATGGTGTAGAGCACCCAGGCGACGATTCCGCATCCAACGCCGATACCGACCAGCGCAAGCAGGATTCTGAGTACCTTCCGCATGCAGTGATTGGCGTTTTCCCGTGTTTCTCATCCCCCTACCAGGGGAAGGAATTCGCTCTCCTCCTTTCCACTCGACGCGGCCAGCTCGGCGATGAGCACCTGCCGCGCCGTTAAATACATTTTTCTTTCTCCGGCGGATAAGCCCTTTTCGTGATCCCGGTGGATCAGGCACTTGACTACGTCCGCCACGCCGAAGATATCTCCTCCGCGCAGTTTGTTGAGATTGTCGCGGTATCGCTGGTTCCAGTTTTCGCTCTCGTCAGAGCAGCCGTCCTCCGCGAGATACTCCACGACCTTTCTGCACTCTTCGGGGCAGACGAGCCTGCGCAGCCCGACCGTCTCCGCCGTCGACACGGGAACCATCGCCGTCATCCGTCCCATGACGAAACGCAGCACATAATACTGCGCCGTTTCGCCAAGCACGGTCTGAATCTGTACGGATTCGATCTTGCCAACCCCGTGCATCGGGTAGCAGACCATATCCCCGATCTGAAACACCAGCGAAGCCCCTTTCGCATAAATACTCATTTTAATACTTATTTATAATATCATTTTTCATGTGTAATTGTCAACAAAAACTCGTATAATATCATACCGTAAAGGCATTGTCAATAAAAATATTCAGAATATTTCGCGTAATTCGCGCAGCAAGTTTGCGTTTCGATGATTGTTCAGCGCAGACGAATCACGCCGCTGTGATCCGTTCGGTCCCCTTAAGATGTCCGTTCGGTCCCCTTAATATGAAGAGACGAAGGTTTTGCCAAACCTTCGTCCGGATATTTCGATTTGCAGCTCTTACAGGAGAGTCTGCTGTTCCGCGAAACTCATATCGAGCAGGCGCTTGCTGCTGCGCTGCTCAAACATCGTGCTCATCGGCGCGCGGTCGTGGATGATCTTGACCGCCTGCGCGAACATGGGAGCCGCGGAGATAAAGCGAATCTTCTGCGAAAGACCTGTGTACGGACATTCCAGCGTATCGGTGGAGACGAGGAATTCGATCGGGCTCGCGTCGATTTTTCGGATGCCTTCTTCGGAAAGAACATTGTGCGACAGCGCGGCGTAGACCTTCTTCGCGCCTTTGTCGGTCAGCGCGTAGCTGACGTCTACAAGCGTTCCGCCGGAGATGCAGAAATCGTCGATGACGAGACAGTTCTTATCCTTCACATTGCCGATGATTTCAAGGACTTTTGCGTTCTCGTCATGTCCGAACCGCATTTTGTCACCGATGGCGACAGAACAGTTCAGCTCGGTCGCGTATTCGTGCGCGCGCTTTGCGGAGCCTGCGTCGGGGGAAACGACCACCAGATCTTCGTTCACGATCCCCTGCCTGCGGATATATTCGCACAGAAGCTCTTTGGCGTAGAGGTGATCGACGGGTTTTTTGAAAAAGCCCTGCACCTGCGGCGCGTGCAGATCCATCGTAATGATGCGGTCTACGCCGGCAACCTCGATGCAGTCCGCGCAGACACGCGCGCGGATGGAAACGCGGGGCTCGTCTTTTTTATCGCCTTTCGCATAGGAAAAATACGGGATGATGGCGGTGACGGAGTTCGCGCTGGCGCGCTTGAACGCGTCGATCCAGAACAGAAGCTCTACAAATTCGTCGTTTGGCTGCCGGCCGATGGGCTGAACGATGTATACATCCTTGTCGCGGATGGATTCGTTGACCCGAACGAAGATATTTCCTTCGCTGAACTTGATGGTTTCCGCATCGCCAAGCTGCGTGCCGAGGTATGCGCACATCCTCTTGGCGAACGGTTTACCCGTACTTCCGGCAAATATCTTGATGATCCCCGAACCCGAATACATGCTTCTCTCTCCCCGATCAGTAAATGTTACCGTTCGACCGTTCCCGCAACCACATTATATCAGACGGCGCGAGGGTTCTCAACACAATATAGCTGTCTTTCAGCAGAATTTATAAATTTATCTGTTTGTGCCGCCGCTCGAAGAAGGCCCTGCACTCGTTCAATGCGGGAATGTCGCGCCAGGTTTGTCCGGGCACGACGTCGATCCGGTGTTCTCCGTGGTAATCGCTGCCGCATGTGACGAGAAGTCCCAGCTGCCGCGCGATGCTCGTAAGCACGACGGCGTCGCCTTCGCTCTGGGAAGGGTGGTAAGCCTCCAGCCCCATCAGTCCGAGCTGAGCCAGCATCGGCGCGAGCTTATGCACATCGGCGCGTCCTTTCAGCGGATGCGCCCACACGGGAACGCCTCCCGCCCCGCGGATCAGGCGCATGATCTCCTCCGGTGAATACCGTTCCACCGTATAATAGCCAGGGCCGCCGCGGTTTAAAAAGCGAACGAAGGCGTCCCGCGTATCCACGGCATACCCGCCTTTCACCAGCGCAAGAGCGAGATTGAGCCGCGTGACCGCGCCGGTATCTCCTGTCAAATATGAGCGGATATCGTACCCTGCGTTCTGCAGTCGGCCGATGATCGTTTCGTTTCTTGTGCCGCGGCGGGCCAGCGCCGTCGACAGCGCTTCTGTCATCCGCGGCTCGGACAGATCGATATCCAGCCCCAGAATGTGCAGTTCGCCCGGCCATTCCGCATCCATCTCGATCGCCGGCAGCAAACGGATGCCAAGGCGATCCGATTCCGCCATCGCTTCCGGCACGCCGTTTACGGTATCGTGGTCCGTCAGCGCGAGCATCGTAATCCCTCGCGCGGCCGCGCGCCGCACGACCTCCGCCGGTGTATCCGATCCGTCCGAACGGTTGCTGTGCAGGTGCAGGTCAAATGGTTGATGCAGTTTCTGTTCCGTTTCCAACCGGGTCATATCGCCCTTTCGCGTTTCTTGCGTTTCCCCATGAAGATGGGGCGGACATGCCGCCCCATCGTGAGTCTGCCAAAGCCGTTAAAATTGTGTGTTTGGTTGTCGCGTTTTCCGGTTACGCGGGTTCGCCTGCCGGTTCGCCCTTCGGCGCTGCGTTCGCGGAGGCGTCCGGTTTTTTTCGCTTCCGTTTCGGCGACGCTTTTTTCAGGATGTCCGCGGGATTCATACCGTTGAACACGGCCTCGAATTCCTCGCCCGTCACGCGTTCATACTCGATCAGCATCTCCGCGGCGCGGTCCAGCCCCTCCATATTCTCGCCGATGACTTCACGCGCGCGCGAATACTGCGTATCGAGGATCTTGCGCACTTCGTCGTCCACCGTCGCCGCAAGCGATTCGGAGTAGTTGCGCTGATGTCCCCAATCCTTCGCGATGAACACCTCTTCCTGACCGCCCAGGAACATGGGGCCTACCGAATCGCTCATTCCGTATTCGGTGACCATCTTCTTTGCGATCTCGCTTGCGCGCTGCAGGTCGCTGTGCGCGCCGGTGGAGACGTCGTGAAACTTCAGCTGCTCCGCAACGCGGCCGCCCAGCGACATCGCGATGTTGTCCAGCAGTTTGTTTTTCGTCACATGCATCTGGTCTTCCTTCGGCAGGGACATCGTGTAGCCCGCAGCCATGCCGCGCGGTACGATGGAAACCTCGTGCACGGGGTCGCAGCCCGCGAGTTTGAGCGCGACGATCGCGTGCCCCGCCTCATGATAGGCGGTGATGCGTTTATCCGATTCGGTAATTACGCGGCTGCGCTTCTCCGGCCCCATCTGCACGCGCGTGATCGCTTCTTCCAGCTCGGTCATACCGATGGCTTTCAGGTTTGCGCGCGCGGCGAGGATCGCCGCCTCGTTCAGCACGTTTTCCAGATCCGCGCCGGTAAAGCCCGGCGTGCGCTTGGCAAGCGTCGCAAGGGAGACTTCCTTGTCGAGCGGCTTATTGCGCGCGTGTACTTTCAAAATCTCTTCGCGGCCTTTCACGTCCGGATAGTTGACCGTGATCTGGCGGTCGAAACGGCCCGGGCGCAGCAGCGCGGGATCGAGGATATCCGGCCGGTTCGTCGCCGCGATCACGATAATGCCTTCATTCGGGGCAAAGCCGTCCATCTCGACGAGCAGCTGGTTGAGCGTCTGTTCGCGTTCATCGTGTCCGCCGCCCATCCCCGCGCCGCGGTGGCGTCCGACGGCGTCGATCTCGTCGATGAATACGACCGCGGGGGTAGCGCGCTTGGCGGTCTGGAACAGGTCGCGCACGCGGCTCGCGCCGACGCCAACGAACATCTCCACAAAATCCGAGCCGGAGATAGAGAAAAACGGCACCTTCGCCTCGCCGGCGACAGCCTTTGCCAGCAGCGTTTTACCCGTGCCTGGAGGGCCGACGAGCAGCACGCCTTTGGGAATGCGCGCACCGATGGCGTTGAAGCGCTGGGGAGCGCGCATAAAGTCCACGATCTCCTTGAGCTCTTCCTTCTCCTCGTCCGCGCCCGCGACGTCCGCAAAGGTCACGTTCATCTTGTCGCCGACGGTCATGCGCGCGCGCGATTTTCCGAAGTTCTGCATCTGTTTGCCGCCGCCCTGCGCGCGGATCATGAAGAAGTAGAATACGCCGAACGCGCCGAAGATCAGAATATACGGAAATATGATCGACCAGATCGACTCTTCCGTGATTTTGGATTCATACGCAAAGCCGTAGTCCGCGCTCGAAACCTCGTCCACGCTCGAAAATTTCTCAGGGTTGGCGGCGTATACGATCGCGGCCATATCCGCGCGGAACGTGCTCTCGCTCGGGATCACGGTGTAAAACTCCGCGCGTTTCGGCAGGTCTTTCGCTTCGTATTCGCTGCCGGCGTAAAGCCCGTAAACCTCGCGCTGATTGACCTGAATGGCCTTGATCGTCTTCTGCGCCGTATCCGTATTCTCGGTAGAACGGACAAGCTGAAGAAACTCGGTGTTGTAATCGAGCGTATCCAGTTTATCCTCTGAAGGATTGAGTCCCGAAACCATATAGATGATAGCCGCGAACAGCACCACCCAGATCACGGCGGTCATGACTTTTTTATTCAACGAAATTTCCTCCATCCGCAGCGGACGCGCTTGCCGTCCCGCCGCCCGATTCGGACGGCGATACGCCGATCCGATCCGTCTCTTGTTATTCTTTATTCCATCCTGCAAGCGATTGGATCAATCTTCGATCCGGTATACCGATGGCTTCAGCACGCCGACATACGGCAGGTTGCGAAAAAAGCCGTTATAATCGAGGCCGTAGCCCACGACGAATTCGTTTGGTATGGTAAATCCGCAGTAATCCGGCTTGATGTCCGCCTCCCTGCGGGATGGTTTGTCCAGCAGGCAGCAGATCTTAATCGACGCGGGTTCGCGGCTCTCCAGCAGCTTTGTCAGATGCGCCAGCGTCAGGCCGCTGTCCATAATGTCCTCGGCGATGATCACGTGCTTTCCCATGATAGACGTGTCGATGTCCTTCGTGATGCGCACGATGCCGCTCGTCCTCTGCTCGTTGCCATAGCTGGAGATGCCCATAAATTCCATCTGCAGGCTCAGGTCCATCGTGCGGGCAAGATCCGCGAAGAACATGACCGCGCCTTTGAGGATGCAGATCAGCACAATATCGCCTTCCACATCCGAATAATCCCTTTTCAGTTCCGCGCCGAGTTCCGCGATGCGCTTTTTAATTTCCTCTTCGGAGAAGAGCACCTTCGCGATATCGTCGTGTTTGATCAGCTTACTCAACCCCAATCCCCCCTGTTGTAAATAATATGGAGAATCTCCCGCGTATCGTCTCTGACCTTGGCAAGTTCCGAGCATCCGATCCCCGATACGTAATAGACATCGTCTCCAGCGCAGAGCAGCGGCACGTCGCGCCGTTCCTTCGGAATCTTCCGGTCGATGAATACGTCGCTCAGCTTTTTCTCCCCCGGCGCACCGAGCGGATAAAACCGGTCCCCGTCCCTGCGGGAACGAACGCAAAGCACCTGCGGCAGCGCGGAACAGTCAAGATACGCTTCGTTTCCGTCACGCGGCTTTTGCCAGCGGTTCACGCGCTCGCTTTTCAGTAAGCCGCGCGGAGTAACGGTCTTCCCTTCCGCCGCGAACGGAACCTCGTACGCGTTCGCCTCCGGATAATCGCCCAGATACAGCGCCCGCGCATCCGTCCACGCGTGCCGTCCGTTGGGCAGTTCGATCTTCGTTCCGGTTTGCGCCTGCGCCAGCGCAAGCACACGGCGGATATCCGATTCTGCAACGCACCCGTTCAGCGCGTAGAGCCTTCTGTGCAGGATCCGGGTCGCAATCGGAGTCGGAAATCCGACCAGACCGGCCCGGTCAAGACCCTCGCCGAACAGGATTTCCTGCTCGGCCTGCCCGGAGAGCTGTGCCAGATACGCGTCGTCCTCCGCGCAGAGCGCGGCGGTTCTGCAAAGCGCTTCCGCGATGTTCGGATTATATGCGCAAAGAACCGGCAGCAGTTCGTTTCGGATTCGGTTTCGCGCCGCACCGTTCTCCGCGTTGGTCTCGTCCTCGCAATAAGAAACGTTTCGTTCCGCGAGATAGCGGAGTATCTCTTCGCGGCCTGCGTTCAGCATAGGTCGGACGATGCGGCCGTTTCGCGGTTTCATGCCTGAAAGCCCGCCGGTCCCGCTGCCGCGGATCAGGTGCAGCAGCACCGTCTCCGCCTGATCGTCCCGGTGGTGCGCGGTAACGATCACATCGGCGAGAAAAGAGCATCGGGCGCGCTCCAGGAATTCATACCGCACCTCGCGCGCCGCCTGTTCTAGCGACTGGCCTCGCGTTTTCGCATAAGCCGGTACGTCCGCTGTTTCGACCGCCAGCGGGATGTCCCGTTCGCTGCAAAACTCTTCGCAGAATCTGCTGTCGCGAGAAGCGTTTTCCCCGCGGATGCCGTGGTTCAGGTGTGCGGCGAACAGCCCGCCGATCCTGCGCTCCAGAAAGAGCTCGCGCATTGAGAGCAGGAGCGCGGTGGAATCCGCCCCGCCGGAGAAGGCGACGAGCGCCCTCGTCTCCGGGCCGCATCCGCAGGCGGCCAGTTCTTTTTCACCGAACAAGCGCCCTGGCCCATGAATCACCGCATAAATCTCCATAATGAAATATAGTGCTATTCTACCCGTATCGATTTTGTTTTACAAGAGTTACGGCGAAAATACAGCCACATGTTGCAAACAATTCACGATACGGTATCTTTTGACATGATTTTCGTTATCCTCTATACTGGAAGCGCAATCTGCGGGAGGCGAACTATGCCGGATTCCATTCACAGCGGACATCGCGAACGCATTCGCGAACAGTACAGAACACAGGGCGCGGAGGCTTTTCTGGATCACCAGTTTCTGGAGCTTCTTTTAACCTATGCCATCCCGCGCAGGGATACCAACGAACTTGCACACCGGCTGCTCTTGCGTTTCGGATCGCTCGAGGGCGTGGTCACCGCGGAGATCCCGCAGCTCATGCAGATCGAGGGCGTCGGCGAGAGCGCGGCGGTTTTTCTGCGGATGCAGGGCGACCTGTTTCGTCGCCTTCGCCTGCGGCGCCTGGCAGACACGCGCGGCGCCATCCGTCTCGCCTCGCCCGTGGACGCCGCGAGATACGCGGTCGCCCAGCTTTCGCTGCACACGTATGAAACCGTGCTCGCCGTCTGTCTCAACGCCAAAAAAGTCGTCCAAAGCTGTGAACACCTGCAGGACGGTTCGCTCGCCGAAGCGCAGATCTATCCGCGCAACATTGCGGAGATCGCCCTTTTGCGGCGCGCGCACGGTATCCTTCTGATTCACAACCACCCATCCGGCGATCCTTCCCCGTCCCGTGCGGACGAAGAAACCACCGCCTCCGTCCGGGCCGCGCTCGAAAGCATCGGCGTGCAGCTGTTCGACCATATCGTTGTCGGTGGCGAATACGCCTACAGTTTTTCGGCCGGCGCGGTCATCGCCGTCCCCGGCGGCGAAGCGAAGGTGTTTTCCCTTTCGGACTACCGGTCGCATCAGGCCGCGCAGTCCAACGCATTGTTAAAGGTAATGGAGCCGTATTGACGCGTTCGCGCTCATACGCATATCAAAAAAGCGACGGGGTTTTCCCCGTCGTTTTTTACTATAAATAGATTATTCCTGCAGCACTACGCCCTTGATCAGATACGTCACGGTCAGATTCGCCGTGACCGAAATGGAGCTGCTCGTGAACGTAATCCCCGTCAGCCGGCTTTCGACCGGCGCTTCGGAGACGGAGACGACGGGGCCTAATATAACGCCGCCCGCATCGGCAATCGCCTGCGCCTTTTCCTGCGCATCCGTCATTGCCGCCGCCAGGGCGCCGTTGTATGCTTTGGACGCGTCGAGCAGGCTGTATGTCACCTCATAGCTTTCGATGATCTTCGCGTCGATGATCGGAGAAAGGATTCCGTTGACGCGGTCGACGTTGCTTTCCGTAATCGTGATCGTTTCCCGCGCGACATAACCCGTCACCGCGCCGTCGTTCTCCCGCGTGATGGAACTGAGCGTCACGCCCGAAGCGGTCATATTCTTTTCCAGCACATTCTGCGCAGTCGCAATCTCTTTTACCTGCTGGGCTGCGGCATCGCAGTTGGCGGCGGCTTCTTCGGAGGTTGCGCTCTTTCCCGTCACGACGATCGTAATGGTCGAAAAATCAGGCTTGGCAATTACCTCGCCGTAGCCGCCGACCACGATGTTATGCTCCGGTTCGGCGGCTTCGTTATTGACGACCACCGACGGCTGTACCGGCTTTGCGGTCGGGCCCGGTGTGATATCCGATTCCTCTTTGCACGCCGCGAATGAAAAAATCATCGCCAGCGCAAGCGCGAGGTAAATGATGACACGGGTTGCTTTGCGGCGGACTGAATTGCTTTGATTCAACGCGATCTTCCCTCCGTTTGCTCCGCTCGGCGGAGGCTTCTTGAATATTAAATAAATGTTTCCGGATAAATGTTTCCGGATAAATGTTTCCGGATCACCGCGTCCGGCGTGCGTATTTGTTTCTTTCAGAGTATATCGCATTCTGAATTCTCTGACAAGCAAACGAAAGCCCGTTTTTTTGAATTGTAAAAGAAAATAGCATCCTGTGCCTTGCGTTGCAGGAAACCGCAACATGTTGTATAATTGATTCGTTATGTTGGAGAAATATCCGCTTCTCAATCCCATGGCGGAATTTTCCGAGACGGCGCACAAAACGAACTTGCTGATAAAAAAGAAAGGATTGAAATAATCTTTGGCATCCAAAGCAGGCAACGAAACATCCGGCGGCAGGAAATCCACCGGCACGAGAAATACCGCTTCGTCGCGCGATAAAGCCGCGTCCGAAGCGAGCGGCGTTTTACTGATCGCCGCTGGTATTCTCTCCGCCGCGTACCTCTTTTTCTCCGCCACCGGCTATCTCGGCGAAATGCTCGGGAAAGCGCTCTTCGGTATGATCGGACTGGTCGCCTACCTGCTGCCCGTCATACTGATCGGTGTCGGGATCATCTATATTAAGGGCAGCACCAACGCGCGCCTGAACGGGTCCGGCTGGTATCTGCTTCTGAGTTTTTTCGCGCTGGTCACGTTCTTCACCACCGCGCGCGGAAAGTCGGTGGAGATCACGCCTTATATGGATTATATCAACGAAGCGCTGTCCGTCGGCCAGAACGCGCACCTCGGCGGCGGCTTTATCGGCGCGGCCCTGAGTTATCTGCTGCTCAAGCTCGGCGGATCGGCGCTGGCATTTATCACCAGCATCGCGCTATTGATCGTCTGTGTGATCAAGATCACGGGTTTTTCGCTGAAAGATGCGTCCAATCTTCTTACGCAGAAGGTCGTGGACGCGGTTGAAAATTCCCGCGACAAAGACGTCGCATATGAATCCCGCGACGATCGCCAGATGTTTACACTCACGCTGGAGGACGAAAATCCTCGGCTCCCCGCAGGAGGCAAGCGCGGCACAGTGCCCGCAGCCTCGTCGTCCGCAAAGGCAAAAGGCAAGCGGACGAATGCAGAGCCGGAACCCGTGATCGATCTGTTTGAGAAGCCGACGAAATCGAAAAAGAAAAACGCATTATCCGCAAAAGACGCGGAACTGAAAGCCTTCGGCGAACAGTCGGGAGAGTTCCATACAAAAAGCGGCCTGAAGGCGCAGCCGAAACCGGTGCAGAAGGTCACAAGCGATATCTGGGACGACAACGACTTTGAGCCGGGGGACGACGTTCCGTTCGCGGTGAAAAAAGGCGGCGCGAACGCCCCCAGGCTCGCCGCGCCTCTGCCCGATACCGCTTCGCTTTTCGGCGCGAAAACGCCCTCGAAACCCGCGAAGGCAGACGCAAAAGCGGCGTCCGCATCCCGTTCGGGAATGCCCGCGCGCCAGCCCGGCGTCAAGCAGATCCCCATCGAATCGCATAAAACAAAACCGGAGGTCATCGTAGGCGACGGAAAATACCACGCGCCTTCGATGGATCTGCTCAATAAACCCGGCGCGCAGAAGGACGAAGACAACGACACGCCGGAAGAAAAGGCCCAGATATTGATCGAAACGCTTCAGAATTTCCACATCGGCGCGACGGTGACCAACATCGCCGTAGGACCCGCGCTGACGCGCATCGAGATCCAGCCCGCGCCTGGCACGCGTATCTCGCGCATCACGGCGCTGCAAAACGATATTACCATGGCGCTCGCGGCGCCCCGCCTGCGCATGGAGGCTCCGATCCCCGGCAAGAACGCGATCGGTATCGAGATTCCGAACAAGGGCTCCACGCTCGTCGTACTCCGGGATATATTGGAAAGCAAGGAGTTTAAAAACAGCGCTTCCCCCGTAACCATGGCGCTCGGACGGGAAGCAAGCGGAAAGATCATCGTCGCCGACCTGACGCGCATGCCGCATATGCTGATCGCCGGCGCGACCGGCTCCGGCAAGAGCGTGTGCATCAACGACATCATCGTTTCGATGATCTATAAATCATCGCCGCAGGACGTGCGCTTCATCCTCGTCGACCCCAAGATGGTCGAGATGACGATGTACGGTTCCCTGCCGCACCTGCTGATCCCCGTCGTCACCGAACCGAAGAAGGCCGCGGGCGCTATGCGCTGGGCGGTCAAGGAGATGACCGACCGATACAAGCTCTTCTCCGCGGAAAACGCGCGCAATATCGACCGCTACAACGAACGGGTGGGCAAGCCGCAGGAGAAACTGCCGCGCATCGTGGTCATCATCGACGAGCTGGCCGAGCTCATGATGATCGCGCCGGAAGAAGTGGAGGACAGCATTCGCCGCATCGCGCAGCTGGGCCGCGCGGCGGGCATCCACCTGATCCTCGCAACACAGCGGCCGGACGCGACGGTCATCACCGGCCTCATCAAGGCGAATATCCCCTCGCGCGCCGCGTTCGCGGTCAGCACCGCGACCAACAGCCGCATCATCCTCGACATGGGCGGCGCGGAAAAGCTGCTCGGCCACGGCGACATGCTCTTCCATCCGGACGGATCGGCAAAACCCACGCGCCTTCAGTGTGCCTTTGTGTCGGACGAGGAAGTCGAGCGCATCGTCGCCCACTTCCGCGTCGTTACAAACCGTCCGGTATTCGACGACCAGATTCTGGACGACGTTTCCGCAATGGAAAAAAGCGGCGCTACCGGCGGCGCATTCGGTGAAGGCAAACAGGACGACGAACTGCTGGGCGAGGCCGTGCGCGTGGTCTTCGAGCACGGGCAGGCGAGCACCAGCATGGTGCAGCGCAGGCTTCGCGTGGGTTACGCGCGCGCCTCGCGCCTCATCGACATCATGGAGCAGAAGGGTTACGTCTCCGGTTTTAACGGCAGCAAGGCGCGCGAGGTGCTGATCAAGCGCGCGCAGCTCGAAGAACTATTCGGAGACGGATCGCCCGTCGCGGAGCCGCCCGCGCGCGAACGCGAGCCAAACCCCATGATGAACTTTTATCATGACGACGAGTAACCCCGCCACGGGTTTCGATCGAATATAAGGAGTAACTGTCTCAATGGAAACCGTCGGCGTGATCTCGCTCGGCTGCGCGAAAAATCTGGTGGACACCGAACGCATGCTCGGCATCCTCGCAGGCGCGGGTTACCAAATTACCAACGACCCCGCCGGAGCTGAAATCCTGATCGTCAATACGTGCGGGTTTATCGAGAGCGCGAAGCAGGAGTCCATCGATACCATTCTGGAAATGGCGCAATATAAAACCGCTGGCGCCTGCCGCCGTCTCGTCGTCACCGGATGCCTCTCGGAGCGATACCACGAAGAACTGCGGGAAGCCATGCCGGAGATCGATCTGCTCCTCGGCGTACGCGAATATGAAACGCTCCCCCGCCTGCTCGGCGGAAAATCGGATGCGCCGCACTGCGGGCCGGACAGTCCGCGCGTGCTCGCGACCCCGTTTTACAGCGCATACCTGCGCATCGCGGACGGCTGCGACAACCGCTGCGCCTACTGCGCGATTCCGCTCATCCGCGGCGGACTTGTCAGCGAACCCATGGAAGCGCTCGAAGCCGAAGCGCGACGCCTCGCGGAAGGCGGAGTAACGGAACTGACGCTGATCGCGCAGGATACGTCGGGTTACGGCGCCGACCTCTGCGGCAGACCGATGCTTACCGAACTGCTGGACCGTTTGGAGCGAATCGACGGCCTTCATTGGCTGCGCGTGCTGTATACCTACCCGGACACGGTCACGCCGGAACTGATCGACCGGTTCCGCGCGGGCGGTAAGATCGTCCCTTACCTCGACATGCCGCTGCAGCACACGGAGGACGAGATGCTCCGCCGAATGCGCCGCAGAGGCGATCAGGCGCATATCCGCCGCGTGCTGGACTATGTCGCGGCAAATGCGCCGGAATTCACGCTGCGCACCACGCTGATGGTCGGTTTTCCCGGTGAAACGGACGAACTCTTCGAGCGCATGCTGCGGTTTGTCGCGGAGCACCCGTTCGACCGCGTCGGCGCGTTCGCCTTTTCTCCCGAAGAGGGGACCGCGGCGGCGAATCTGCCGGATCAGGTGCCGCAGAAAATCGGGCAGGAGCGTTTGCGCCGCCTGATGGAAGCCCAACGAGCGGTGTCCCGCGCAAGAAACGAACGCAGGGTCGGACGAGCGGTCGAAGTGCTGGTCGAAGGGTTTGACGGTACGCGCGCTTACGGGCGCAGCCAGGCCGAAACGCCGGATGTGGACGGAAAAATCTGTCTCGAAGGCTCGCGCGAACTCCCCGCGGGGAGCTACGTCGCGGCACGACTGACGCGCGCGGAGGAATACGATATGATCGGCGAATTGGTTCGTTCGTAAGCGGCGGATCGATCGATCAAAAACAAAAAGAAACGGTTAGGGTTATGGAACGGACTGCACCGCAAAAGCGTGAAAAACTCAATTTTCCGAATAAACTCACCATCTTTCGGATGCTGCTGGTGCCGCTGATGGTCGCCGCGTTCTCTTTCGAGGGCTGGCTGCCCGGCTGGAATTATTACGCCGCGGGCATCTTCTTCCTTGCCGACATGACGGACATCGTCGACGGGTATCTCGCGCGCAAGTGGAACATGGTCACGAACTTCGGCAAATTCATGGATCCCATCGCGGATAAGCTGCTGTTCTGTTCGGCGTTTATCATGATGACCTACAACGGCATGCTCAACCCGGTTTTATGCATCATCTTCGTCGGCCGCGAAATCATCGTTTCCGGATTCCGGCTGGTCACCGCAAACAGCGGCAAGGTCATTCCCGCAAACTGGCTGGGCAAGCTCAAGAGCGCGCTGCAGGTGATCGCCATCCTCGCGACGCTGCTGGGAAACCCGATCTTCTCGATCTGGCATTTTCCCTTCGACTTCGGCGTCATGTGCACCGCCGCGGTCTTCACCGTCTGGTCGGCGGTGGATTATATCGTCGCGAATAAAAGCGCGGTCAACTGGAATTAGTCAAACAGATACCCTTGTATCGCATCGTATCTCGCGGGTTTGCCGCGTCGGAATAGGAAGGAAATCAACATGGTTGCGGAAATCGTCTCCGTCGGTACGGAGTTGCTCATGGGACAAGTCGTCAACACGGACGCGCAGTTCATCGCCCAGCGGCTCGCGTCGCTCGGCTTTCAGGTTTTTTATCACACGACCGTCGGCGACAATGTCAAACGCCTCACGGCGACCGTCCATCAGGCGGTGGAGCGTTCGGACGTGGTGGTCTTCACCGGCGGGCTCGGGCCGACCGACGACGACCTGACCAAAGAAACTGTCGCCGCCGCGCTCGGGCTCACCGTCGAACCTATCCCAGAAGAAGTGGAACGGCTCAAGCGGCACTTCGCTTCCCGCGGGTATGACTTTACACCCAACAACCTCAAGCAGGCAAGCTTTCCAAAGAACGCCGTAATCCTGCCGAACGCCTTCGGCACCGCGCCCGGCTGCATCATGACCGCGGAAAACAAAACCGCGGTGCTGCTGCCCGGGCCGCCGCGGGAACTCTTTCCCATGTTTCAGAACCACGCGATGCCGTATCTCGAACGCATCAGCGGAAACAAGCTCTACACGCGCGAACTGCGCATTTTCGGCAAAGGCGAATCCTCCGTCGCGTACGAGCTGAGGGACATCATCGAAAACCAGACGAACCCCACCGTCGCGCCTTATGTGAAAACAGGCGAAGTCTCGCTGCGCGTGACCGCGCTGTGCCAGAGCGAAAAGGAAGGCGTGGCGCTCGCGCGGCCGATGATCGACGAAATCGTCGGCAGGCTCGGCGACATCGTCTACTCCACCGCCGGCGAATCCCTTCCGGAGACCTGCGCGCGGATGCTCACGGATGACAAGCTGACCCTCGCCGTCGCGGAGAGCTGCACGGGCGGCATGATCGCGAGCGAATTCGTCGCCATCCCCGGCTGTTCAAGTTTTCTGATCGAGGGAGTCGTCGCGTATTCGGACGACGCGAAGACGCGCCGTCTCGGCGTGAGCAAGGAAACGCTGGACCGTTTCGGCGCGGTCAGCGAACCGTGCGCGCGCGAAATGGCGGAAGGAATGCTGAAATCCTCCGGCGCGGCCTATGCTCTCGCGACCACCGGTTTTGCCGGGCCGGACGGCGGCACAGAGCAGGACCCCGTCGGCACGGTGTATATCGCGCTCGCGGGCGCCGGCGGCACGAACGTCAAGCGCGTCCAGCTCTTCGGCGAACGCGCCCGTATCCGCGAGCTGGCGTCTCTGCACGCGTTCGATCTTCTGCGCCGCAGGCTCTGCCTCTAGGCACGCGCAGCCGTGCGAAAAAATGCTGTACGCGCCGCTCCCGCCATGCTATAATGTCGTAGAATGATGCGATCATTTGTTTCCATCCGACTGATTGAACCAATGCCGGACGCCGGAGACAGAACACGATAGATTGCAGCGAACGAAAGGAATACGGATATGGTCGAAAAAGAAAAAGCGCTGGAAATCGCCCTCGGTCAAATCGAAAAACAGTTCGGCAAGGGCGCGATCATGAAGCTCGGCGACGCGGCCGCCCGCGCGCCGGTCGCCACCATCTCGACGGGCTGTCTTCCGCTGGATTATGCGCTCGGCGTCGGCGGCATCCCGCGCGGCAGGGTAGTGGAGATCTTCGGGCCGGAATCCTCCGGCAAGACCACCATCGCGCTGCATATCATCGCGGAGGCGCAGAAAACCGGCGGCACCGCGGCGTTCATCGACGCGGAGCACGCGCTCGACCCCGTTTACGCGGAAGCGCTCGGCGTCAAGGTGGACGATCTTTACGTATCCCAGCCGGACACCGGCGAGCAGGCGCTGGAGATCACCGAAGCGCTTGTTCGAAGCGGCGCCATCGACGTGGTCGTGGTCGACTCCGTCGCGGCGCTCGTGCCGAAGGCCGAAATCGAAGGCGACATGGGCGACGCGCACGTCGGCCTGCAGGCGCGGCTGATGAGCCAGGCGCTTCGCAAGCTCACCGGCGCGATCAATAAATCCAACACCGTCGTCATCTTCATCAACCAGCTGCGCGAAAAGGTCGGCGTCATGTTTGGCAACCCCGAAACCACGCCCGGCGGCAAGGCGCTGAAATTCTACGCGAGCGTCCGTCTCGACGTGCGCCGCATCGACGCGCTGAAAAACGGCACGGACATCGTCGGCAACCGCACCCGCGTCAAAGTCGTGAAAAACAAGGTCGCGCCGCCGTTCAAATCGGCGGAATTCGACATGCTCTATGGCGAAGGCATCTCGAAAGAGGGCGCGATCGTCGACCTCGCCGTCGATAAAAAGCTCATCCAGAAAAGCGGCGCATGGTATACCTACGGGGATATGCGCATCGCGCAGGGGCGGGACAACACCAGAATTTTTCTCAAGGACAACCCCGAACTGACGCAAAAGCTGGAAAAGCAGCTTCGGGCGATGTTTGAGGACGAGCGCAAGCAGGCCGCCGCAGATCAGGAAGCCAAGCGAAAGGCAAATCAGAGCGCGATGGCCGCCGCCGAAGCCGCGCAGGCAGCCTCCGAAAAGAAATAAACATAAAAAATTCCGGGCATTGCCCGGAATTTTTTATGTTTAAATTTATCGCGCGGAGTAGAAGGACATATCCGTGCCCGCGTCCCGCACCATTACGTCGTTGCAGGAGCGCGCAATCAGAACGCCGACGTAAAGATCCCCCGCCGCGCCGGAAAGGTTGACGATCTGGATGACATAGAGATACCAGAACGCCGTTTCGTAAAACGCGACGTTCAGCACGGCGATCACCGCGCCGAGAATCACCACAGGCGCGAACGCGATGATCAAATACTGCGTGCGGCGGAACAGCGCGTCGCTGCCCGCGTATGCGTAAAACCCCGTATAGCCGTAGTGCGGTTTCCGCCCGGAAAACGCCATCATGAATACGCCGTGCACGATTTCGTGCAGCACCATGTATAAAGCGATACCGATCAGCATGATCACGACGTTCAAAAACTTGTTTAAGCTGAGCTCCAGCTCGGAAAAGGGCGGGCAGATTAAAAACCCGACCGCGGCCATGACGGCCATGATCGCCAGCGCGATCCCGTTGACCAAGACCGCTTCCCTGCGGTTTTGCAGGAGGTCTACGCGTCGAATCTCGCGATAACCCGCAGGCAGCTTCGTCATGCGCGCTCCTCCTTCTCCGGATTCTTCCAGTAACGGCTGCCGTTTTTCAGACGCATGAGCCAGCCGCTCTCGATCAGTTCGCGCCGCAGAATAAAAAGATCCTCAAACGTATGCCAGCTCGCGAGGATGGCGTTGACTTCATGTTCCGTGTAATCGCGGCCGAGTTCGAATTTTCCCGCGAGATAACGGAGCGCTTCTTCCCGTGGCGCACGTTTGGCAGGCCAGGTTTTCAGCCTGCCCTCTTCGTCCAGAAACCGCTCGATTCCCTGCGCCATGCGTTATACCCGCCCTATCCTGTATTAAAATAAAACTGTCAGCACCGTTATGTTCTCATAATTTGTTTCGAAATTCAACCGTCCGCACTGTAAAACCTTTGAAAATATCTGTTGAACTTGCTGTAAATTTTGCGCATATCGCGTTTTATATTAGATTTGATTCGCAAGGTTACGCATTTTGCGTTGTTCAAACGCCGTTTCCTCCTCGCGCCTTGCATCGCGATATGATATACTAACAGCGTAACCAAACGATTTCCCGACAGCATTCAGACCACACAGCGGAGGTGTTCAATATGAAACTGCTGTTTGCCATCGTGCAGAACGACGATCAGAAATCACTGACTTACGCGCTCATCGAGCGCAGCATCAGCGTAACGCGGATTGCGAGCACGGGCGGGTTCCTGCGCGGCGGCAACTCCACGCTGATGATCGGCGTCGAGGCGGACCGGCTGGAAGAGGCGCTTCAGATCATTCGCGAACAGTCAAGCCGCCGTCAGGTGATCACCACCCCCGCTTCGGGGATCCCGCACAACATCGACAGCGCGGCCATGCCGATGTCCGTCACCATCGGCGGGGCGACCGTATTCGTGCTGGACGTACAGGAAACCTACAAATTCTGATTCTATTCCCGAACGTTCCGGTCCGTGAGAGCCGGAGCTATGGAAGAACCGCTTCGTCTCTGCGCAATGCGCAGAGCGTGCGCAGAAACGAGTAAATAAAGCTTGACCAGGGAGATACAACCGGCTGCTTCGCGGCCGATATTTACATCCGCCGCGCTTCGGCAGCTCATCGTTCCACTGATCATCGAGCAGTTTCTGGCGATGACGGTAGGCCTTGCGGCGGTCGTCATGATCGTAAAAGTCGGCGAATCCGCCGTATCCGGCGTTTCGCTCGTCGATTCTTTAAACGTACTCATCATCAGCATCCTCACCGCGCTCTGCACGGGCGGCGCGGTCGTTTGCGCGCATTACCTTGGACGCAGCGAACCGGAAAACGCGCGCGCTTCCGCGCGTCAGCTTCTGTATATTTCTCTGATCTTCTCCCTTATTGTTGGTTTATCGTTCCTCTGCGTTCCGCGGTTTTTCATTCGCTTGATTTTCGGCGCGGTCGATCCGGACGTCGCAGAAAGCGCGCGCCTGTATTTGATCTTTTCCTCCATTTCTTTCCCGTTTCTTGCAATTTACAACGCCTGCGCCGCGCTCTTCCGGTCAATGGGCAACTCCCGCATATCGCTGTATGTTTCCCTGATCATGAACGTCGTCAATATCTCGCTCAACGCCCTGACGATCTACGTACTGAACTGGGGCGTGCTCGGCGTCAGCATCGCAACGGCGGTTTCACGGGCGGTTGCTGCTCTTATGATGCTGCTGCTGATTCGAAACAGAGCCAATCCCATCTATCTGCGCGGCTTTTTCCCGCTGCGTTTTGAGAGGCGGATGGTTCGCAGCATTCTGTCCATCGGAGTACCGAACGGCTTCGAAAACGGGCTGTTCAACTTCGGAAAGCTGCTTGTCCAGTCCCTCGTCGCGGGTCTCGGCACCTCGGCCATTGCCGCGAACGCGATCATCGGCAGCATTTTCAATATCATCATTGTTCCCGGTACAGGGATGTCCCTCGCAATGCTGACCGTCGCCGGTCAATGCGTCGGCGCGGGCGATTACAGGCAGGTGAGTTATTTCACGAAAAAACTGCTGGTGATCACCTACCTGTCCCTGATGGCGATAAACCTGCCCGTATTGCTGTTTCCGGGCGCGATCGTCGGCCTGTTCCCCCTCAGCCGGGAAACGGCGGAAACCGCCCGGCAGGTGCTCCCGGTTCTCTGTGTGTTCATCATCACGTTCTGGCCGATTGCCTTTACGTTCCCCAATACGCTCCGCGCGGCGGGAGACGTGCAGTTTTCGATGATCATTTCCACCGCCAGCATGTGGGCCGTCCGGTTCGGCCTGAGTTACCTGCTCGTCATGAAATTCCATCTTGGCGTGGCCGGCGTCTGGTACGGTATGGTGGCGGATTGGGTTGTCCGCTCCGTTTTCTTCGCGTTTCGCTACCGCGGCGGAAAATGGAAAACGAAGGTCGTTCTGCGCTGAGCCAGTCTGATTGAATCCGGAAAGGAGTCCGCTTTGGTCGAACTCTTCGCCGCCGACGTGCGGCAGATCGCGCCGCGAGCGCAGGAACTCATCCGTCTGCTCGACGAAGAACGGCAGGCTCGCGTACGCACGCTCGGAACATCGCGCAGCGCTCTTTTGAGCCTCGCCGCCGGGCTTTTGCTCTACGGCGCGTTCGGTGAAGGCGCTAGAAACGCAAAGTATGAGCGCGTCGGGTACGGAAAACCGTTGCTGACCGGCAATATGCCTTTTAACATCTCGCACGCGGGCGACTACGCCGTGCTCGCTCTGTCGAAACAATCGGTCGGCGTCGATCTGGAACGAATCCGCCCGATCGACTGGGATAAGATTGCGGACCGTTTCTTTCATCCCGAAGAGCGTTCCCATTTGCAGAAGGCGCAAAACGCGCTGGCGGAGTTTTTCCGCATCTGGACGCTCAAGGAGAGTTATCTGAAGGCGGAAGGGATCGGTTTCTCCGTCTCTCCTGCCAGCTTTGCCGTGCTGCCGGAAGGGGAGCGCTCCGCGCGCCTGCTTGGAGAGAGCGCATACCGTTTTTCATGTTTCGACGCGTTCCCCGGCTATTGCCTCAGCGTCTGCTCGCTGGAGAGCGAAGTCGCAGGCCGTGTCGTTCTTCGCGAATTCTGATAAATATGAAAGAATGCCGCCCGGAATTCCGGACGGCATTTTTTGCCTTTGCGTTATTCGGCCGGCGACGCGCTTTTGTTCATGCGCTCGATCCAGCTTTCTCCGGCGCCGAGGATCAGTCCTTCGAGATCGACCGACGCGGCGGAGAGCAGGGCGTATGCCGGACCGGAAAGTTTCTCTACCGTCTTTTCCAGCAATTCCGTCCGCAGCTGCGCGATCTCCTGCTGCGTCAGTTTCCCGTCTTCATTCGCGGCTTTGAGGTCCTCCACCACCGTCTGCTGCAGTTCGCCGACGGTGATCTTCGCCGCGCGGATGAGCTCCTTCTGCGCGTCGTTGATGTTTTTCAAGTTCGCGTTTTTGCCCAGCTGCAGGGTAAGATACGTTCCCAGCACGCCGATGAGCGTCATCAGCAGCGTGGCCGCCACCTGCATTCCATAGTCCAAAATCAATTCCATTTTTTTCACCTTTCGTATTTTACGTTTTTTTACGCACGCTCTTCTTCCATCACGCGGATGCGCGTCTCATGGTCGCAGAGTTTTTCGTCCTGTTCGCGCGCGTGGTTCCAGATACGCTCGTGTGCATTCCGATTATTCGCCGTGAGTTCGTCCACGCTCTTCTCCATGTTTTCCATCGTGGCAGTCAGTTTTGTGATGGCGCGCGTAAGTTTGACAATCGGCGCGACCATCGTGGAGAACAGCGCGATCAGCGCGGCGATGACGCCGACGACGTCCCATTCCCGCATCTTTTTTCCCCCCTAATATCGGGTCGGATGCAGGAATCCCGTCCAGCCGCCGAACCGGTCCAGATTTTGTCTGACAAAGTTCCAGCCGCGCCGCGCGGACAGCTTGGTGAGCTGGCAGCCGTAAGCGCCGCCCATCCACTCCGCCGCGTATCCGCCGCCGGCATAGAGCCCGATATGCCCGTCTCTGTGCAGCAGGTCCGCTGGAAGCAGCGCGTCCCGTTCGATGTGCGTGTAGTTCCGGTTCGCCGAAAACCCGTCCGCCGCGAGATCGAATTTCGGAGACACCACACCCGCGTGCCGCAGCAGCCCGACCACCCCGCCGGAGCAGTCCGCACCCGTGATCTGCGGGTTCTTTTCCACCGCGCGCTCCATCATTTCCCGCCGCCCGCCGTCGTAAAACTCCGGCTGTCGTTTTGCGCCGATCGCGATGCGTTCCAGCGTGATAATGTTCGGTTTCAAATCCGTGTTATAAAGGTTCCCGCCGCGGATGTAAAGGCTCACGGGATATTCCCGCGGCAAAGCGGGGTCGAATGCGAACTGCAGCGCGTCCAGCACAATCGCACACCGCGTTTCGTTAACAGTATTCAGAGCGCTTTGTATCTCCTGCGCGGCGCTTTCCCCGATTTGCGCAGGTATTCCGGCGCATTCAACGGACCTTTCTTCCGCGCTTTCCGGAAACAGCGCGCCGCCGGTGAGCGGGCCGACCACACCGTCCGCAGCCAAACCGCAGCGAATCTGAAACGCGCGCACGGCGGCTTTTGTCTCGGCACCGAAGACGTTCGTTTTCAGTTCCTTGATCCGCGTCGCATAACAGCCCAGTTCCAGCAGCCGCTGTTTCACCGCCCAAACGTCGTCTCCGGCGCTGCCGGTTCTGAGCGTTCGCGTCAGGCGCATAAGCTTCTCCCTCTTCCGCATCCGGTCCCGAAGGATACGGCAGGCAGGATCGGTTTCGTCGCCGTCTCGTAATTCTTAACGCACTTCTCTCGCGGTTCATAATAAAAGACTGACATCGTTCTCCTCTTTCGGGGTACCCAATGCCAGTATGTATGTTTTTTTTCAATGGAATTTTTATAATTTTTTTTATAAAAACGAAAAGAGACGGTCTGGCCCGTCTCTCGTGATTTATTCGGCTGAATTCAGATCAAACCGGAAGATACAGCTCGGATCGTGTACGCCGTCCTGATACAGCGCGCTGTACATCGGCGGAACGCCGGTCTCAAGCAGAGTCCCTTTCAGGTTTTCCAGTGTTTTTCGGGACGCTTCGTTTTCCGCGCGGCAGGAGATGATCAGATACGGCATCCCATGCGCGCGCGCAACGTCGAAAATCAGGCGGACAGCCTTCTGCGCGTAGCCGTGCCCGCGGTGTTCCGGCAGTACGCTGTACCCCACGTTCCCGCCGAAATAAGTGTTGCGCACATACCCAAGCCGCAAATCCGCTTCACCGACTTTGACGCCTTCCGCAATCCGCACGATATCGAAACGGTACATGGGCACATAACCTTTTTTCTCATCCGGACCGGAGAAGGAGGAAACGCGCAGCGCGATCTCCCCGTCGGACGGCATCGGCAAATCGGGTTTCGGCAAATCGTCGATCGCAAGATCGTCGCCTGCTTCCCAATCCTTGCACACATCCGCCCAGCCTTTCGCGCGGCTGAAGCGGAACAGCTCGTCATTGGAGAGTTCGATAGCGCTGTTCGCGCTTCCGCAGGCGGGAAACACGGTGGCAAAGCGCTTGAGCGAAACGTCCAGATAGACCGGCGTGCCTTCCGGCAGAGCGAACGGGCAGACGCCGCCGATCTCGCTGCCGGTCAATAAAGCCACTTCGTCCGGCGCAAGCATCTTCGCCTTCGTTCCGAACTGGTCTTTGAATTTCCGGTTGTCCACGCGCGCATCCCCTGCGGCGACGACGAGCACGCACCCTCCATCCATCGCGAAGGAAAGCGTCTTTGCAATACGCGCAGCTCGCACGCCGAGCGTCTGTGCAGCAAGCTCCACCGTTGCGGAGCTCGTTTCAAACTCCCAGACCCGTTTTCCCATCCCAAAGGTTTGGAAATATTCCCTGACCCGTTCCACAGACATCGCCGCTGCTCCTCCCGTATCCCGCTTCCCATAAAAAGAATCGACGCTTTGTCTATCGTAATGACTTTCGCGCCGATTTGCAAGAGACAATCAATCGTTGTTTCTTATTCTTTTGGCAAAGCAAACCGTTCGGAATACTCTTGGACATGCATTGCAAACTCCTGGTTCCCGTCCGCCGCTTTGACGGACTGCAGGTAGCTGTGCATGTCGAACGACTCGTTCTTCGTCTGGATCAGCGTTGCCGCGATGTTGGAGCAATGGTCTGATACGCGCTCCATATTCGTTAAAAGGTCGGAGAGCACGAAGCCGAGTTCAATCGTGCAGGTTCCTTCGCGTAAGCGCAGGATATGCCTTGCGCGGATATCCGCCTGCATCGCGTCGATCACCTCTTCGAGCGGTTCGATCAGCCGCGCTTCGTCCAGATTGTCGTTTAAAAACGCGTCGATGGAGTTATTGAGGATCTCCGTCAGCGCGGCGGAGAATATCTTCAGCTCCGCTTTCGCCGCGTCGGAAAATCCGATTTTTTTATCGTGCATCTCCTGCGAGACCTCGGTCAGATTGACCGCGTGGTCGCTGATCCGCTCGAAATCGCCGATCATATGCAGGAACATGCCGATCTGGTTGCTGTCCTCGTCCATAAGTTTACGCGTGCTCAACTGTACCAGATAGGTCCCGAGCCGATCTTCGAAACGGTCGATCACGTCTTCATTTTCAATGACCTTTGCGATCACCTTTGCATCATACTGCTCTATGGTGCCAAGCGCCATAAGCAGCGTATCGCGCGAAAGCGTCGCCATGCGCTCCATGACGTTTCTGCACTGTTCCAGCGCGAACGCGGGCAAATCAAGGAAGCGTTCGTCGAGCGGCCACTCCTCTTCCTTGACGGCTTTTTCCGGTATGGTAATCGTCGCCAGTTTGACCAGCAGTTTGGAGGCGGGAAGCAGCATCGCCGTTGTCAGCACGTTAAACGACGTATGGATGATCGCGATGTGCGCCGGGTCCAGCACGTCGTCGAGAAAAGAAAAGTGCAGAAAACTATTTAGAATATAGAACAGCGCGAGGAAAATAATCGTGCCAATGATATTGAAATAGAGATGTACCATCGCTGTGCGCTTGGCGTTTTTCGTCGCCCCGATGCAGGAGAGGAGCGCCGTGACGCACGTGCCGATATTCTGACCCATGATGATAGGGATCGCGATGCCGTAAGTGACCCCGCCGGTCAGCGAAAGCGCCTGCAGGATACCGACCGAAGCGGAGGAGCTCTGGATGATGCCGGTAAGCAGAGCGCCGGTCAGAACACCGAGCGCGGGATTTGAAAATGCGGTCATGATCCTGACAAACTCCGGCATATCCGCCAGGGGCGTGACGGCCCCGGACATCATATTCATGCCGAACATGAGGACGGCAAATCCGCAGAGCACAGCGCCTATGGTTCTGCGCTTGTCCTTTTTTGAGAACATGACCAGTATGACGCCGATCACGGCAAGCACGGGCGTAAAGGACGTCGGCTTCAGCAGTTGCACGATCAGCGAACTGCCCTTCAGGCCGGTCAGGCTCAGAATCCATGCCGTAGCCGTCGTTCCGATATTCGCACCCATGATGATGCCGACCGCCTGGTTCAGCGTCATGATGCCGCCGTTGACAAATCCGACCGTCATCACCGTCGTCGCCGACGAACTTTGTATGATCGCCGTGGCGGCCGTTCCGAGCAAAAGCGCCTTTAACTTGCTGCTGGTCGATTTTTCCAGCGTTCGCTCCAGTACGCCGCCGGACATGCTTTCCAGCGACGTGCTCATCAGATGCATACCATAAAGAAAGAGCGCCAGCCCGCCGAATAACGACAGCAGGTTGAAAATGGTCATAACCTACCCCCTACCCCATATTTCATCGATTATATTTTATCAGAGTCCCGCTTCGAAATGAACGGTTTTGTAAAATTAACAATTGAATACTTGATATGGTATTGATATTTGCATAGGTATTGTAATTTTACGTCTGTAGCTGATCGCAGAATAAAAAACGGGCGGCACTACGCGCCGCCCGCATGATCGGAAACTTTCGATTAGTGGATTTCGTTTCTTCGTTTCATCAGCTCAAAGAACGTAAAGTATTTTCTTCCGCAATACGGCGTCTTCACCGCGCGGAGTTCATACGATTTTCCCTCCGCTGAAAACATCATCTTATAGATGCCCATCAGTCCCGTGCCGCTGATGCTGGAAAGCGGAAAACGATACCCGCCGACGGAGAGCTCCTTCTTCGAGATTGACAGCGTGCCGATTTCCAGCACGCGGCTTTTGTGTCCCGATCCAATGCCGATGAGTTTTACGTTTTCGTCCGAATAGACCGGTTCATCGTACCCAAGCGAGTCGGCGTATTCGACGATTCGCTTATCCTGCCAGAAATCCCAGTCCCGAACGGTTCTAAACGGCGGCTCCGGATCGACCGGATTGACTTTTTCAAAGAATCCGGTTTCCGTAAAGCGCACGCGCAGTCCGCACGTGCAGCAAAAGACGTTTCCTTCGCTCTTGAGCGTCCCTGTCCTGCCGCACTTCGGGCAGAAATAGAGCGCGTTTTCCAGCCCTTTTGCTAGATCCTTGCCTTTATAACGGTATGGCATGGTCAGCTGCCGGTCAAACGCATCCTCCATGATATCCTCACGGATTCGGTCGTTGACTTCCTCCGGCGTCATCTGCCTGAGCTGCTCCGGCGAATAGATATTGACGACATACCCGCGCATTCGGCCTTTCCGGGTGCTGTGGCTCCAGCGCGGAGTGGTAAGATACCCGCCCTCGAAGCGATAGGTGACAAGCGACGCGCCGGTCGCTTTGGCGAGCTTGCCAGTCGCGGGGAAAATCGGCCCCGTCACGCCGTTATAGGAGCGGTTCCCTTCCGCAAAGAGGCAGACGTTTGCTTTTTTGCGGATCGCGCGGATTACGGCGAGCGCAGCCGACGCGTCCGTCATCCCCTTCACGCGCGCGATGGGCGCGAAGAAGAACGTCAGCAGCCAGGAAACGAAACCCTTTCGAAAGACATGCTCGCTCGCTACGAAATACATGTGTTCCGGAAAACTCAGCGCAATCAGCGCGGGATCCAGTTCGCCGTTATGGTTCGCGGTGATCAGATACGGCCCTTTGCCAAGCCTCGCTTTCTCCGGTTTGAATCCGTAAATACTCGAAATAATCCCTCCGAGCGTCGCTTTGAGAAAACTGAATACCATCTTGTGGCGCTGCATTGCGTGTTCCATATCTTCACCCGCTTTCTGCTTCTATTCGCTTCTATTATACAGCAGAATTTTTTCTCCGATCAAGTCAAGTCCGCCAAACACAGGTTTTACCTTTTTCTGACAGGCAGAAAACATCTGCATAAAGTAAAACCTGTCCGGCGGACAGGCTTTCATACGTATCATATTTGATATTTACGCTTGCGTCGGCGACGCTTCGGTTTCCGGTGCAGTGTTTTTCGCGTCCGAGAGCTGGCCGTTTACCGCGCGGACACGCGCGGCGTCGAATTTCACCGTCTCTCGGTCGTAGGTGACAAATCCATTCGTTTCCTGCTCCACATCCGACAGCTGCGTATAAACGGAAGCCGACAGCCCCTTCGCCTTTGCGGGAATTACCTCCCGCGCGTAGAGTTTCTCAAACGCGGATTCGAGCGCCGCCGCAGAGGAAAAGCGCCGGTATCCGAACTCCTTTTCGCTGAACGAGTGATCCGCGACTCGGCGGCTGTATCCGCCGAACTCGCTGAGCACAACCGCGCGCCCGATGGAATCGCGCCGGAAGCGATACGGTTTATAATAAACGTGCAGGCTTCTGACGTCCCCGCCTTTCTGGTCATGCCAGCCGCTTGCGTGGTCGATTGTGCGCGTATCGTCCATTTCGCGAATCGCCTCGACGGCCTTGTTTGCGTCAAACTGCCCCCAGCCTTCGTTGAACGGCACCCACATGGCAACGCACGGGCTGTTATAGAGCAGTGAAACCGTTTCCCGAAGTTCCCTTTGGTACGCTTCCCGTCCGCGCACTTCCTCCCGCGCAAAGTAAGCGTAATCGCTGTCGCGATGTGTGTTTCCGAAGACCAGCGGCAGTGAAATCGCGCCTTGTTTATATTTTCCGCCGCCGTTGACCATATCCTGCCAGACCAGCATGCCAAGCCGGTCGCAATGATAGTACCACCGCAGCGGTTCGATCTTAATGTGTTTTCGGAGCATGTTGAATCCCATCGATTTCATCAGTTCGATGTCGAAAACCATCGCTTCGTCGCTCGGCGCGGTATAGAGTCCGTCCGGCCAGTATCCCTGATCGAGTACGCCGGTGTGAAAATACGGCGCATTGTTCAGGAACAGACGGGGTTTCCCCTGCGCGTCCTGTTCCACCGAATACTTGCGCATGGCGAAATAGCTCTCCACGCGGTCGCGTTCAAACGTAAACGTGATATCGTAAAGCTTCGGTTCTTCCGGGCTCCAGGGCGTAAATCCCGCTATCGGCAGGCGGAAAGGCACGCCGCTGAAAAACGGCGTTTCGCTGCCGAGCAGCTGAACCGCGCCTTCGCCGCCGCAGTTCGTCCAGACGACGGCTTCGATCTCGCTCTGATCGAATCGCGGCGTCATGCGCAGCGCTTCGATGCGCCGTTTCGGCGCGCGTTCCAGCCAGACCGTCTGCCAGATTCCGCTCTGCGGCGTATACCAGATTCCCCCTGGTTTACGGCTTTGTTTCCCGCGCGACCAGCAGGAGGCGTCGGTTTCGTCCCGTACTCGGACGATCAGTTCGTTCGGAACGCCTGCGAGAAAGAATTCGCTCAGCGAGGCGGAAAACGGCAGATACCCTCCCGCGTGGTGCACGAGCGTCGCTCCGTTGAGCCGCACCTCGGCAAACTGGTCGATCGCGCCGAAATGCAGGATCAGGTCCTCGGTATTCGCGTCGTATCCGGGAGGCGCTTCGATCAGGCGGCGGTACCAGAGGCACTCGCCGGGCTGAAGCGTCCGGCCTACGCCCGAAAGCTCGCTTTCGGGAGAAAACGGCACGAGGATCGCTCCGTCGAACCGCTCCGGCGGCGTCTGCGCGGAACTGCCGGTAAATACGTATTCCCATAAACCGTTGAGTATCGCGCAGTTGTTTCTGCGAAACTGCGGACGCGGATACTCCGGCAAAACATGTTCCCGATCGAGGGACGCGCCCCATTTGGTCAGCATAACTTACCTCCGTGCGGATTTACCCCATCCATTCTGATCATTCATTCAGCGCGCGGTGTTCTTCCTCCCGCACGCTGGATTTGTCGATCTGTATGACCGCAAAGCACATACCCTCCAGCGCGTGTACGCGCTCGGAAACTGCCCGCCGCACTGCCTCGTCCGTCATTGTAAACCCAAACGGAACCACTACGTCGAACACGAGGTTCGTGTGCGTGGGTCCCGGCACCGCGCGAAAATCGTGCAGGCTCAGCCGCGCGTCGATTTCGGCCAATATCGTTTCCGTCTCCGCGCGGAGACGATTCGTCTCCGCGTTGTTCGTCTCAACGGGGTCCATGTGGATGACCGCCTCGCAGCCGCACTCCGTTCGAAGTTGCTTTTCGAGGTTGTCCACACTGTCGTGCAAGTGGATCATGTCTCCATCCGCGGGCACTTCCGCGTGCAGCGAAACCATGACGCGTCCGGGGCCGTAATCGTGCACCACGAGATCGTGCACGCCGATGATGCCCTCCTGCTTGAGTACAATGCGCTCGATTTTTTCCACGAACTCCCGCTCCGGCGGTTGTCCGAGCAGCGGACTGATTGTCTCCTTTGCCGCTATAAATCCCGTATACAGAATAAACAGCGCCACGGCGAGACCAGCCCAGCCGTCGATCTGCCACCCTGTCCATTTTGTAACGAGCATGGAGAGAAGCACGACGCTGGTTGCCGTCACATCCGAGAAGCTGTCCAGCGCGGTAGCCCGCATCGTCGCGGAGTCGATCTTTTTCCCGATGGAACGGTTATAGAAAAACATGTAGAGCTTTACGAGGATCGACGCGATCAAGACCCCGAGCGCGAGAAAAGAAAATGTCACGGGTTCCGGCGTAATAATCTTTTCAATCGAGGTTTTTGCGAGTTCGAACCCCATCAGAAGGATCGCCATGGACACGATGAGACCGGCGATATACTCGAACCTTCCGTGGCCGAAAGGATGCTCCTTGTCGGCCTTCGCATCCGAAAGGCGAAACCCGACGAGCGAAATTGCCGAACTGCCCGCGTCCGAAAGGTTGTTGAACGCATCGGCCGTGATGCCGATGCTGCCGGTGAGCGATCCCGCGGTGAGTTTCCCGATAAACAGCAGAATATTGAAACAAATCCCGACCGCGCCGCAAAGCACGCCGTAGCGCAGGCGTACGATGGGCGACGAGATGTTCTTATAGTCTCGGATCAATAATTTAGACAGCAGCGTTATCATAGTTGCCTCCGCGGAGAAGGCAGCACCTTCTCCGTGATTTATTCCCGGCCAAGAAGTTTCAAAATGCGACGGCATACTGTTTCATATGCCGCCGCATTGTCTTCGCTTGTTCGCTTGCCGGTTCAGGCGATTTTTGAGGTTTTATTCCGCAACAACTTCCGAGTCCGCGTTCTTTTTTACGCTCTCTACGCCGTTGACCGCGGAGGCTTTCGCGGAGTACCCCTCGGATGCGAGAATGGGTTCGCCGTTTTTCGCGCGCAGACGGAAGCGGAATTCTCCGGCCTTGTCCTTGAAAATCTCGAATACGGGGTTGGGCAGGTTCTTCCAGCCTTCGGTCGTCTGATCTTCTATCTTCGCGGAAACGGCATTTTTCTTCACGCTTTCGATTCCGTTCTTCGCCGCTGCTTCGGAAGAATAGGATTCCGATTTTCCGATCACTTCCCCGTTGGCTGCTTTCAGCACGAAATACGGTCCGGATTTGCCCTGTTTGATCACATATTTTCCCATAGCCATCAGCCTCCGTTTTTTGTTACCATATCATTAAGAATGGTCGCGTGTTGTTGGTCGCGCTTGGTCGTAAAATAGTATAATGACTAGCATTTTTATCAATACTGCATATTGATTATCATTTATAAAAGTTCCGCAAAATACCGATAAAATCCGTTCTATTACATACGCTATTACATACTATATTCTGTCTGTGATGGCGCGTATGCTGTCATACTCTGCGCTCTGGTAGTATTTTGTCATTGAAGCGTCTGCATGACCCATGAGCTTGGCTTTGTCCGTATCGCTGCCTGTTACATTCTTTAAAAGGTTGGCGAACGTGTGGCGGCAGGAGTATGGCACTTTGCCTTTGATTTTGAGCGTGTCCATGAGCGGGTCAAACGCGTATCTGCGAAACCAGTATATCTCCATTTGCGTGGAATCGTCAAGGCGCGGGAACACTAGGTTGCCAGTTGTGGCAATCCTGCGGTCAATGATGGGCTGAATTTTTGGTGAGATCGTCACAATGCGGTTTTTCCCTGCTTCGGTTTTGCTCCCCGCGATAAAGCACTTTTTGTCCGCGTCGTACTGGCTCTTGGCGAGGCTTAAAAACTCGTTTGGTCGATACCCCATATAGATCAAAGCCATGACGTAATCCGCGTACGGTACGCCCTGTGCGGCGGCTTGGGCGATAGTATCAACCTCTGCCGCGCTGAACGGCGGGTGAGTGCCTTTCTCGTCATTTCCGCAGTAGATGTATTGGGCGTAGTCGCGGTCGGTTATCTGGATTGAGCCGGCGTATTTATAGAGTTGGTGCGCGAGGCTCCGCATGTTTTCTTTCGTCCGCTTGCCCCTCGTGCAGAGATCGACGCACCTCTGCAAGTCCTCTGCGGTGATCGTTGTGAAGATCCTGCCATGAATTGGGCTGAACCATTTGAAAGCAGCTTCGTGACCGCCCATCGTGGTTACGCCGACACGCGGCTCATAGAACGGATACCAGCGGTCGTACAACTTGGCGAACGTGATTGTATCACTTGGGCGGTAGAATCCTAGTAGCTGCTTTCGGAGATCAGGCAGCGCGGCGAGGGCTTCACGCTTGGTAGCGAACCCGCCTTTGGTTTTCGTCCGGCGTTGGGTGGCGTAGTCGTAGACGGTGAACTGCGCCATCCATTTATCCCCGCGCTTGAACACCGACCCCTCGCCATTGCCCCGCGATTTGGTTTTTCCGCTCATGTGTGCATCACCTCCTTGCGATTGAGAGAATACCTCTTTCCCCCGCTCCCCTCTTTTCCCCTAGAACCCCTTATTACCCTACCTTACCCCCCTATTACTAAGAGAGGGTGAGCATAGAGAACGAGTATAGAGAGATAGAGAACGGAGATACGGTATATGAGTAATGTGTATCTTGGTACATGTATAGTTATATATATTAATATACTATACGCGTACGCGCGCGAGGGCTATATCCATCCAAACCCTCGATGCATCACGAGCAAAACAACCGATGCGTTTGAAATCGACTGTACAAGCGAACTAAAAACCGTAAGCCATTCATAGTCTTTCATTCCTTTTGTAAAAACAGCTGAAATTATGGTTGATAGAAAGCTTATTAAAAAACTCCACAAAAGCGCACCGCCGAAAATAACAAGAACAATCCATTTAACAAATGGAAACAGCAGGTCGGCAATAAGAACTCCAATAACCCCACCGATACAGTACCACGATCCTCGGACATTTTCTTTTGTTTTGTTTGTATATGGGTTGTCATCACCAATTGTTAAAATGATTTTTCTTGTAAACACAAGACCGCCAACTAAAATCATGGACAAAATAACTGCTGTCGTAATTACATAATCCATCTTGACTACGTGCTCCTTTAATTCATTGTTAAAATATCACAGTAAACAACTTACGTCAATAGCCTATAGTTAATTTATTTTTGTTCCAGCGATTCAATAAGCGAAACCTTTCGCTCATCCCTAAGGTCGCCGCTATGAATATGATTTATCTCATGGGTCGCAGTTTTTCGCTTTTTTTCTTCATTTAAATCTTCATTCAGTACAACGATGTCATACAATCCACGTTTGCAAAACCCTCTTACGCTCATGGGTAATCTAGTTTGCGTTACCCAAACATCGTCTTTCTCTAAATATTCGCTCATCAGTCACGATCCTCTTTGTTGATTTTTTCAACAATGGCAATTACAGCGTCAAGACTATCATCATCAAGTTTTGTAGATCGAGAAAACAAAACGCCGAGTTTGGGATTCTTGTGCATCCATTCAATAACATCGTCAACGTCCCGATTTTGATAGACGTTGTTATCCCCTGGAAGTGGATATCCGAGGGGCGCAAGGTCTAATACATACCCTGGTGAACAGTCAAGAATCTTAGCTATTTTTGCAACGTTTTTGCTCGACGGAACTTTCTTGTGATTAATCCAATCTGAAACCGTTGGTAAGGAAACCCCCACCTCTGCCGCAAATTCTTTTCTGGTCATTCCATACTGCTGAATCATAGTATCGATATTTGAGAAATCTTTCGTTTCCATCGTTATCACTCTCCTTTTGTGTAATTATCCTATAGCAAAAAGAAATACAATTCAATGCCCATATATTAACTATGGGCTATTGACAGGCGTGTTTCGATGTGATAAATTAGCTATAGGATAATTTTCGAGGGAGATTATAAGATGGAATGGTTAAAAAAGCTAAGAGCAGATAAGGGATATTCGCAGAAAGAAACAGCAAAACTCTGTTTTTTATCACAACCGTCTTACGCAAACATTGAGAACGACAAGCGGCATCCATCGGTTTCGACCGCAAAACGAATTGCCGACGTTCTTAATTTTGACTGGACGAGGTTCTACGAAACGGAGAAAACAAGTGCATGAATGTTGAATACAACGTTGACCTATCCCCCATCGAGGTAAAGCGACACAGAAGCAGATATGAACTAACCGATCTTCTCATTGAGTTTCAGAAATCAGACAACGGGAACATGCAACTTTCCTACGAGAAAACGAGCGATGCAGAAAATGACGCGGCGTGTGCTTATGTGTGGGTAAAGCGGAATAACGCGGACATGATCGTATCGCGCAGAAAGAAAGTGCTTTACATCATCAAGAAAACAAGCCCTGACGTTGATCTGATTTTATCTGGTGAACCCGAAACGACCGACTACCTACTCACGGGGAAAAGCGCATGAACGAACTAATGAGGATTGACTATTCAAAGGAAACGCCCACCGTGCTTGGGCGCGATCTGCATGCGGCCCTCAAAGTAGAAACGCCGTATCGTATCTGGTTCCCCCGCATGGCGGAGTATGGATTTGTTGAGGGAACGGACTATTTGACGGTGAACAATTCTGTACGCCGTTCGGATGGCGCAGAAATGCCGCAATCGCAGATCGATCATCAGCTCACCATCGACATGGCAAAAGAACTTTCAATGCTCCAACGAACCGAAAAGGGCAAAGAGTGCCGCCAGTATTTCATTGAACTGGAAAAGAAGTGGAACGACCCCGCGTCGATCATGGCGAGGGCGTTGCAGTTGGCTAATCGGCAGATTGAAGCGTTGAAAACGGTCAATCAGGAACTTCTACCGAAAGCCAGCGTCTTTGACAATTTCGTGGCGCGTGACCACCTGACCAACCTGCGGGAAACCGCAAAGGAAATCAACGTGCCGGAGCGGTTCTTCATGGCTTCGCTGATCGAACATGGGTACATCTACAAAGCACCGAGCGGCGATCATCTTCCGTACAACGGGCGGTTTCGCGGGTACTTCGAGGTCAAGGACTACTACAACAAACACAACGGGCATACGGGTGTTCAGACGTTCGTGAACATGCAGGGCAAGCAACATCTTTGGGAACTGTTTAACGGACATTCTACTTCAAAATTCTAAAAAAACAAAAGGAGAAAAAACAATGAACTACAACGGGAAGTACTGCATCATCAGGGCGAACCGCGCGGGTGTTTTCGCGGGGACGATCAAAGAGAAGAACGGCGACGAAGTCACGCTGGAAAATGCGCGTCGGCTGTGGTATTGGGCGGGAGCCGCGTCAATCTCGCAGCTTGCCGTTTCCGGCACATCAAATCCGCGCGGTTGCAAATTCACCGTCACGGTGTCCGAGATCACAATCCTTGACGTGATCGAAATCATCCCGTGCACGGAGACTGCCGAGGCGAATATCAAGGCGGTGCCGGAATGGAAAGTTTAATTGACGAAAAAATCAGAGCATTTCTAGCCGTAGAAACGCGTGACGGCCACGGCTACGGCCACGGCTACGGCTCCGGCGACGGCTCCGGCCACGGCTCCGGCGACGGCTCCGGCCACGGCTACGGCTCCGGCTCCGGCCACGGCTACGGCTCCGGCGACGGCTACGGCGACGGCTACGGCTCCGGCTACGGCCACGGCTACGGCTCCGGCGACGGCCACGGCTACGGCTCCGGCGACGGCTCCGGCCACGGCTCCGGCGACGGCTCCGGCCACGGCTCCGGCGACGGCTCCGGCCACGGCTACGGCGTAAAATCCTTCGATGGGAAATGTTTTCATACCATCGATGGTGTATCAACGCAAATCGACCAGATACGAGGAAACGTAGCGCGAGGATTTACGCTCAATTCCGATCTGTCTCTGTCTCCTTGTTTTGTTGTCAAAGGCGAGAACATGTTTGCACACGGAGCGACTTTACGAAACGCACAGGAAGCCTTGATTGAAAAGTTGATGGAAGAAATGAGCGAGGAAGAACGTGTTGACGCGTTTCTTGCAGAGTTTCAGGCAGGGAAAGAATATCCCGCAAAGGCGTTCTATGACTGGCATCATCGGCTTACTGGCAGTTGCGAGTTCGGGCGTGACGCGTTCGTGAAAGATCACGGAATTGACGTAGAGAACGACAAAATGACAGTTGCGCGGTTCATTGAGTTGACTGAAAACGCATACGGAGCAAGCGTTATTCGCATGGTTAAGGAGAGAATGGCATGAGACATCAAGGGAAATACCTCGCATACTTTTCGGTCGGCGTGTTGTTCGTCGGTTTGCTACTAAGCCTAGTGTTGGGCGCGATTAACCACTGACGGAAACGCGGCAGGAAGTGAGTAGGACGCTGTGAGCGGCGCGGAAGCCCGACAGGGCGATGTAAAGCAGTAGGCGGCTGTAACGCGGATGGACGCGGGATGAAAGGGACATGGGCATGACACTAGCGCAGATTGAGCAGATCGACCGCGAATATCTGACGGTCGAAGAAGTGGCGGCGTACTTTGGAGCGAAGCCGCAGAACATCAGGGTGCAGGCGCACCGAAACCGCGAGGATTTGGGGTTTCCCGTGTCTATCATCGGTAGCCGCGTCAAAATCCCAAAGGTCGGGTTCATCAATTTCATTAAGGGAGCAAGCGCATGAGTATCTTCATTCCGCTCGACGGAACGCCAAACGAAAAACAACAGGAGTTCATGGATGCGACACAGCGTTTTGTTGCAATCGGAGGCGGTCGCGGACTTGGGAAAACGTGGACGATTCGTAGGTTGGCTGTTAAATATGCGATGGAGCATGACAATTCAAGGGTACTCGTTGTACGGAGAGATCGTTGGGGCTTGGATTTCGCTATTTTATATCCAATGCGGCTAGAACTTAACGGGATTGCGGAGGAGTGCAAGACGGAACATCGGTTTCGATTCCCCAACGGTAGTGTTATCGTTTTGGGGTTTTGCAACAACGAGGAAGACATTCATAAGTTCGCCGGAAAGTATTTTGATCTAGTTTGCATTGATGAAGCGCAAGAACTGACGGATTACCAGCTAACATTTTTGCAAAATTGTGGGATTCCTAGACCACTGATGCGTTACACAATTTCAATCAATCCCGCCGCGCCGTCATTTGCAATGCTAAAAAAATGGTTTGTAGAAAAAAAGTACAAGGGAGCGGAAAAACCCAATGACTATGCGCTTATTCACGCAACGGTATTGAATAATCCTTATTTGTCGGATGATTACTTCAAACAATTACAAGCGTTGCCGGAAGAATTGCGAAAGCAGATGTTGGACGGTGAATGGTAATGAGCGAAAGCAAAGCACAGTTTGTAGCGAAGATCAAGAGCGGGCTGGAACTCCGAAAGCGGGAGCGTAACGAAGAAGTGGCGGCGCGGTTTGAACTGGACGCGTACACAGGGTACCGCTTCGACAAAGAGCGGCGGATCGCTATGGCGGCGAAGAAACGGATGTATGGGTGGGGATGATTGGAATGTACGACTTTGACCTTGCGCTTGTCCAGACGATTATGGCGCGGGTCGCCCTTGAGCGGCTACCCACGCAGACGGCGCAATCCAAAGCACTCGACCGCCGACTTGAACGGCAACAGCTTCGCCAACTTGCGGCGGTCAGGGCGAAACGAGCGGAGATTTTAGGGCATTAGGTTTCGCGGGGTTCCCTCCTTTCCCCCGCGATGGTCACACGGCGGGGCGGGGCGGCGTGAATTGGCAACGGTCAGTGCGCGAGTGTCCCGCCCATCGGAAACAAAGGAGCATATCAGAGAAAAGGAGCATATCTCATGGGGTGCGACATTCATCTGCACGTTGAAGTCAATATAGATGGAAAATGGGAACATTTTCATGCTCCGTTTATATGGCGTAATTATACGTTATTCGCAATGATGGCAGATGTAAGAAATTACGAACACATTGATCCAATTTCAAAGCCGCGAGGATTTCCGGAAGATATTTCTTATATTAGCAGAAAGCACTTCGAGATGTATGAGCGCGATTATCACAGTGCGTCGTGGCTTTCGGGAGAGGAATATAGAAAACTCGCAAATCAGTATAGCGAAATGGTTAGAAAAGAAGGCAACGAAAGATACATGGGGTTCGAGCTTGAAGAAATGAAAATGGACATAAGCATTTTCGATTACAAGGATTTACGCTTGGTGTTCTGGTTCGACAACTGAAAGGAGCAAGTTGCAATGATTTGGGTTTTGTTTATAATTGCAATTCTTATCGGCGTTTTTGCCATCGTCGCAATCGTAATTTCGTCAAGCATGAAAAAACAGATGTGCATTTGGGTTGACGCTGACGATGTTGTACGGTGCGTCACTCGCGGTGATGTTGGCGAGATCACTTACTATCAGAAGCTTATCCACCAGTATTTGACGAGCCGCGCTGAGGAATCAGACGCGGTTAGCAAACAAATCCTGAATGGTCAGTGGAATAAGAAAATGCCCGATGATATTGGGCTGACGGAGTAACCCATGTGTGACGTTTGCCATGCCGTAATCGGTCACAACATCGGCTGTCCCGAAACCCCCTACGACGAAGATGATTACAATAAAATATGTCCAATCTGTGAACGAGAATATGACGACGAGGACGAAATGCTCTGGGGCGTGTGTATGGACTGTATCGAGAAGAACGCGACGTTCGCAACGGTTTACGAATACGGCGCGAAGCGACCCAACACAGTGACGATGAACGCCCTGTGGGTGAAGTTCTTTTCGCCGGAGCAGATAGACGAAATCATAAAACAACACGCGTATGAAACGATCAAGTTCTTCCCCGACCTCGCAAAGCGGTACGCGCTTGAAACCGTGTCGGACGATTGGCACGACTTCGCGGACTGGCTGAAAGAGAAGAAAGGATAATAAAATGAAAAAGTTTGAGATCATCATAACGGGCAAGTATTTCGACGAAAAACTCAACGAAACCACAAATCAAAGATTTCACCGCTACGCCATAGCGGAAAACGGAATCGACGCAATGGGAATTGCAGTTTCAAAATTCATCCCAGAGATATTGTGCGGGTTTTACAAGGGTACGCGACCGTTGTTTCCGCTTGAAATTGGCAGTGTGAAATGCGTTGGTTAAGAAAGGCGGCGGTGATGGCGAAGCTGATATTTTTCGATGATCGGCACGAATACCAAGTAGACGGCGAGATTGTGCCGAGCGTGTCCGAAATTCTGCGATTTATCTCCCGCGAGGTCTACGGCGATGTGACGCAGTTTCGGCTCGACCACGCTGCCGACCGAGGACATGACGTTCACAGCGCATGCGAACAGCTTGACCGTTTCGGGAGCGCGGAGATCAACGCAGAGATAGAGCCGTACATCAAGGCGTACATCCAGTTCCGAAAAGATCACAAACCAGCGTGGAGCAAGATCGAACACGCCATGCACTCAAAGGAGTTTGGCTACGCCGGAACGCTCGACCGCTATGGCGTAATGGATGAATGCCCAGTGATCGTGGACATTAAGTCAAGCTATAAAGTTGAAACGGCTTTAGTTACAGCGCAGTTAAACGCATATGACATTCTTGCAGAAGAAAACGAGTTGCCCGTAATTGAACTGTACGTGCTTCATCTACGGAAAGACGAGACTTACAAGCTGATTCAGATACCGATTGATGCAACTACATTCAAAGCGTGTTTGACGCTTCACAATGCACTCAAGAAGAAAACCAGAAAAAAGAAAGGAACTGTTGATGGAACAGCAACCGAATCAGACGAATGAAACAGCACTGACCGCGCCGCAGTTTGCCACGCAGTTGACCGACAAGGCATCGTTGAATATTTTGGCGCAACTCGCGAAGAAGTTCGCTAATTCCATGATCGTGCCAGAACAGTACCAGCACAACGAAGACAACTGCTTTGTCGCTTGCGAAATGGCAAATCGCATGGGCGTTTCTCCCCTTGTGGTGATGCAGAGCCTTTTCGTGGTCAAGGGTAAACCTGCGTGGAGCGGTCAGGCGTGTATTGCTTTAATAAATGGAACGCGGCAGTTTTCGCCGCTTAAGTTTGTGTTCGTTGGAGAGCGCGACAAATCCAGCTATGGGTGCTACGTCGAGTGCGTTCGAAAGGCTGACAACGAAACCCTGCGCGGCTCAACGATCACGATTCAAATGGCAAAGGACGAGGGTTGGCTTGATAAGAACGGAAGCAAGTGGAAAACCATGCCGGAACAGATGATGCAGTATCGAGCCGCCGCGTTCTTTGCCAGAATCTATTGCCCAGCCGCCCTTATGGGCTTGCAGACGGTGGACGAAATCGAAGATGTGCGCGGCGCAGAGCCGGAGAAAAAGACAATAACAATCAGCGTGGAGGACTAAATGAAAAGCTATCAGCAGGAAAGAACTCTGATCCCCGAAGGAGAATACGAGTGCCTTGTGCAGAGCTGCTCCGTCAAAGAATCAATGAGCGGAAAAAAATACGTCGAGTTCGATTTTTTTATCCGCAAGGACGTTGAGCAGAAAGCGCAGGGTCGCCACATCTTCAAAAAGTTTTTCGAGGACGAAAACGGCGTGTTGCCGGAGAAGAAGATCGGGAAATACGCGTTCGCGCTCGGCATCCCGAAAGGGCAGGAATTCGAGCCTTGGGAGTTGCAGGGCGCGTATTGCCTCGTAAACATCACTCATTTCGACAGGGACGACGGAGAAAAGGGCGACTGCGTGTACTTCATCGAGAAAAGCAAGTTAGAGGAAAAGCCCGTAGACATATCAGGGTTCGAGGATGTTTCGGTAGATGACGCGACGTTCAAATGAGGTGACGCATGGCAGACGTTAAAATCGAGCTTTACCGCGATCATTTCCAGAACTTCAAACGGTATTGCATTCCGAAAGCGCAGCTCGTAATAGCGGATATTCCGTACAACCTCGGCAAAAACGCCTACGCCTCAAATCCGATGTGGTACAAGGACGGAGATAACGCGAACGGGGAAAGCGAGAAAGCGGGAAAGTCGTTTTTCAACACTGACAATGATTTTCGCATTGCCGAATATATGCACTTTTGCAGCAACCTGTTAATCAAAGAACCGAAAGAAGCGGGAAAAGCACCCGCAATGATCGTGTTTTGTGCGTTCGATCAAATACCGATGGTGATGGAGTATGGGAAAAAGTACGACTTCAAAAATGCTTATCCGATATTCTTCATCAAAAACTATTCCGCGCAAGTGCTGAAAGCAAACATGAAAATCGTCGGTGCAACCGAACATGCCGTTGTGCTCTACCGAGACAAGCTGCCGAAATTCAACAACAACGGGAAAATGGTTTTCAACTGGTTTGAGTGGAAACGCGATAACGCAAAAGACTATCCGAAGATCCACCCAACGCAGAAGCCTGTTGCGGTATTGAAACGCTTGATAGAGATCTTTACGGACGAGGGCGACGTTGTGATAGACCCAGTTGCGGGAAGTGCAACAACGTTAAGAGCGGCGTTTGAGCTTGGCAGACCGTCATTCGGATTTGAGATCGATAAGACGTTTTACGAAAAAGCTACGAGGTTGATGATCGAGCCTGTGAAGAATCCAGAGTTTATGCAGCGAAGCCTATTGGATTGCGCTGAGGAGGTTTAAATGGCAGACTATTTTCGCTTTTATCACGATTGGCTGAAACAAGCGGAGCGGTTGAGCGATTCAGAGCGAGGGCGGTTGCTGGCAGGGATAGCGGAGTACAGCGCAACGGGGATTTTGCCAGAGTTTAGGGGGAATGAGCGGTACTTGTTCCCCGAACTCACACCCGCACCAGATTCGCCCACGCAAACGGCGCAGACCCCTACCGCGCCTCCGTCAAAACCAAAGCGTACAGCGAAGCAATTTGTTCCGCCGACGCTTGAAGAAGTCAAGGCGTACATCACCGAGAGCCGCTACAACGTAGATGCGCAGAAGTTCATGGATTACTTTGAAACTTCGGGTTGGATTGATTCGCTAGGAAAACCAGTGCTGAACTGGAAACAGAAAGTCATTACATGGAATGGGCGAGGCGGAAACGCAAAGAAGCAGAAAGAGCGGATTCCGCAACACGACCTGACTGACGAACAACTAAGCCACTTGATTGTGGATTTGGACAAGGATATTGAAACATGAACGACAAGAGAGCTGACTTTATCGAGAAGGAATTAGGGTTGACCGTCGTTGAAAGTCACGAACGAGGGCTGTCGTACATTCTAGGACGGCGCGTTATGCGGACACAAACTAGCATCGGAATTTCTGGATTCAACGGGGAAACATTTCTGAATATTTCGCAAGTCCGCGCCCTGCTTAAGGAACTGCCCGACTTGATCGAAATGTACTGCTGATGGAGGAAATGATGCTCGACTTCGGCTTCTACAACATGGACTGCATGGACGGAATGAAAGAATTTCCGGACAAGTTCTTTGATTTGGCGATAGTAGACCCGCCATACGGAATTGGAATGGATAAGAATCCATGTGGAAGATTATCCGTTTATGGAAGTGTCGCGCAGGCAGACAACAATCCACCGAATAAAGAGTATTTCGACGAACTGTTTAGAGTTTCAAAGAACCAAATAATTTGGGGCGGAAACTACTTCGATCTACCGCCAACAAGGTGTTTTGTTATTTGGGACAAAAAGCAACCACAAGGCGTTTCGTTTGCAATGTGCGAGTATGCGTGGACTAGTTTTAATACAAGCGCAAAGACGTTTTATTTGTCGCCAATGAACGCTGATATCGATAGAATACATCCAACGCAGAAACCCATTGCGCTCTACACGTGGCTGTTACAAAACTACGCCAAGCAAGGCGACAAAATTCTAGACACTCATGTGGGGTCGGCATCAAGTTTGATCGCCTGTCATCGAATGGGATTCCAATATTGGGGATTTGAACTGTATTTGTACTACCACAAAACAGCTACAGATCGCATAGCAAGAGAACAATCGATGCAACCGCTATTCGCACCGCAGGAAATCTATAAACAGGTCGGTTTGGAAATATGAACAACAAAGAAGCAGACCGCTTGGAAATCGCGACAGGAACGTGCGCGATTGAGTTTGCCGCCGAAGGTCTTTTTGTGTTCTACGAGCCGCAGTACGCCAAACGAATCGCCATTGCGGGACTTCGCGGCGTAACGCTAGTTAACAAGGCGCAAGCACTCGAACTCGCAAACGGATTGCGCGAAATTGTGGAAATGTACATGGAGGAAACAGCATGAAGCTGATCCAAGATACTCGCGAACACGGCGGCAAGAAAGACCATATCCTGAACTATTTTGCGGAGAACGGGATTGAGGTCATTCGCACCAAATTGTTCTGCGGTGATTATTCGCTCGTAACCAACCACATGATTTGCGTTGATGTAAAGCAATCAATCTCCGAGGTTTACCAAAACCTGATCGGCAAAGACCACGAGCGTTTCCGCGACGAGTGCGCCAGGGCGCAGACCTGCGAGATCAAGCTAATCGTTCTGGTCGAGGACGAGAAGATCAAGAGCGTGGACGATGTGGCGCATTGGCAGAACCCGCGCCGCGCACGGTGGTTCATGGTTGACGCGCTCCACAAGCAAGGCAAGTCGTTGAGCGTCAAGCAATCGAACATCCCCCCCGCGTCCAGCGAAACCCTCATGAAAGCCATGCGAACCATGTCCGAGCGGTACGGCGTGGAATGGCGGTTCTGCCGGAAGTGCGACACGGGAAAGACCATTGTGGAAATTCTGAAAGGAGAATGACAGTGGAAGAGCCGGAAATGGACTTAATGCAAGCACTCGAATACATCGCACGGTACAACGGTCACACAGATGGATTGAAAGAAATTCGCGGTCACATCTTGAAAAACAAGTGCCTTGATTCCAGAAAACCAGTAGGTTATCCGGAATTTCTGCCAGGCGATCCAGACACGTTTTTGCGAGTAATATGGTCAATCCTTGTCTGCATGTATGGGGACTATGGAACTTCCCCGCGCTTTGGTTGGATTTGGCAACACGACAGTGCAATTGCTTTTCTGGATAAGCTGATTGATGAAAAAGAGGATGAACCCAATGTTCATGTTTAACGCCGCCGACTATGCGGAACTGCGCAGACTGGACGCGCTCGGCATGAAGCGGGTACTGCGCGGGTTTAATGGCATCCTATGGGCTTACGACAGCGACGGAAACGGCGTGAAGTTGCCGCCGACCGCGCTAGAGTGCATCGCGCCGTGGGACGATCCGATTGTGATCCGCAAAGCGATAAGGGCATACGAGCGCAACGCGAATGGAGGGGAATTATGATTAACCAGAAAGCACCGAGGGACAGAACGGTAGACGAGTTTATTGATCTGGTTGAGGAACGATATCATACCGAAGAACCGACGAACATGAACGCATGGATTAACACCTTGCGAATGATCGCCGCCGAACCCGCGCCGAACCCGTTCACGGAGGATCAGCTTGCGACTATGCGAGAGTTGCAGATAAGCGGATTTAAATATGCGGCAGCAGATAGCGATTTAGATATTTTTGCCTATCGCTATAAGCCGCGCAAGTCACGCGCCGGAAACGAATGGCTTATTGAAGAGGATGAGGCTGATTTCGCTTTGCTTCCGCTTTCATTTCTGCAATCGGTGTTGTCGCCGAACGACCAAGAACCGCTCTGCTTTGCGGACTACGCGCCGCTGCCGAAAGGAGAACTGCCGTGTTCGAAATGACGTTTTTGAGAAATCAGCACGAAGAATACGAAGCCCTCGCGCAGATCGCGGAGATGGAGAAGAAGCCGCTGACGTGGAACGAGCGTATCAATCAAATGACGGTCGAGGAAAAGGCGAAGCACTTTGAGCCTGTATGCGTAAAAGGAATTGCCGGAGCGGACTTCACGACTTGTCGATTTGAAAAGGATTGTTCTGAATGCTGGAAAGAATATCTCGCCTGCCCGTACACGGAAGGAGAAGCGAAATGAAATATTTGGTCACGTTGAAATATCCGTCGGGATATCGGAGCAGAAAAGAGATCGAGGCGAAATCCATTGAAGAGGCGGAAGCGTTAGCGGACGAACTCGCAAGAAAAAAAGACAAGGGATATTTCATACACGCTCCGTTGACGCGGATTGTCAAGGTTGAATCTATAGAAGAAATTAACCCGCCCACCGTCCGCGACGCGCTCATGAAACGGTGGAGCGAGGACGTGGAGGCGATGGCGCGCAGATTTGTGTTTTGCAAAAACATTTATGGATTTAAGACGTTTTTTTCTTTACTTGTTGAAGGAACATTTGAAAGCGCGGCAGAAGCAATTTCCGCGAACGCCGCCTACCTGAACTCGCCAGCGGAGGTGGAGAAGTGAACGCTTGGACATGCCCGAAATGCGGCGCGATTGCAAGCAATGATCTGCGCGGATTTACAAGTTGCGATTCGTGCGGTTATACGGAACTGCGCGAAATGTTAGAAACCTTGCGCGGACTGAACGAAAACGGAAAACATCAGGAGGCATCCGATGAAAGTTGAGAAGTGCCCGCTGTGCAAGCAAGCGCCGAAGCATTACAAAAATCCGATTTCAACATATGACGAGTTTTTTTGCCAGTGTGGTTATCCCAATATTGCAACGGGAATTACTTTTAATCAAGCCGCTCGACGTTGGAACCGCTGGGCGAGGCGCGAAGCGCGGAAGATTGAGAGGAATAAATGAGTAGGTATATAACTAAAAAACTCGGAATTGTTGATGTTTCTGTTGATGATGTAATGCGCTATCGGGCAAGAGGTCAAGACGGGTTTAGAATTTATTGGAGCGCGGAGAAACTCGGATTCGGTGTATGCGACATTACATTCAAGGACAATAAAGGCAGAACAATGTATGCAGAAACGGAACACATGGCGGCGAACGAAGATAAGAACTTTCTCTACGCCCTGTTTAACGACATTGTAGAAAAACTTAACGTAGTAGATTGAGAAAGGAGCAAAAACCATGACCGATAAAGAGTACATCGAGCGCGGGGCGTTGATTGCGTTTGTGAGCAAAGTACGGAAGAACCTGCCGAAAGATAGTAAAGACTTTTTCACGCGCGACGAAATGTTGCTGAATTTCCAACAGTACGTTGACTGGCAACCCGCCGCAGACGTTGAGCCTGTCGTGCGGGACGTGAGCGGACTGATAGACGTGATCTTTTCGCATAATTCAATCATCGCCTTATACGAAGAGCATCCCGAAGAAGAGGGAAGACCGATGTACGAAGTTTGGAGAGGAATGGCGCACGAGCTTCCGAAACAATACAAGCAACGTAAATTTGTTCGTATATTCGGATCAATTCCCCAAAGCATAGTCTGTGCTGATACGATCAATATCCTTGTAGAGCGCGGGTCGCACATGATGGAAAGGAGCGGGAGCGGTGAGTGATAACACTGTAATCGACAGCCTGAAAAGCCTCGTGTATTGCGGTGAGCGCGACTGGGATTTGACGTGGGAGCAGGAGCAGTCTGTCAAGTCTATGATCGAACTGCTTGAGAAGTGCGACCTTGACCGTCTCCGCGAACTCGCAACGGCAGACGCAAAGGGGCGCGTGGTTATCATGCCGGATTGCAATCTATGCGAACGTAGAAGCGAAAAGAACGGGATAGCGGAAACGGTTTGCGACATCTGTATCGGGAACGAATTTCACAACAAAGCAAGCAACCATTTTAAACCAGATCGCGCACTATCCAAAGCCAGCGCGGGAGAAAAGGAGGTCGCCCATGAGTGAACAACTGACAATAGAGCGCGCACGAAACATAACGCACGAACTCCGCGAATACGGATACGACAGCGGGGACGGAACGCCAATAGAAAGGCAAACCGCACTCGAAGCCGCCGACCTCATCGAATCTCTCCTCCTCGCACAGCAGGCGCGGGAGAAGCCGGAGCCTATGACGGTGCTAGATGATCTTTGTGCAACGTGGAAGTTGGAGCCGCAGATATTAGCTGGGATGCTGGTTATATATCATTGCACATATGACGGGTGCGTGAGTTAT